>JBQMRN010000049.1:0-281 GCA_052171895.1 Arsenophonus sp. NEOnobi-MAG3 | reverse complement strand
GCCGAGTACAATTGGTGCAATAAGAGCCAACAAAATACGATACATAAATCATGCGCAGCGGATGGCAGATGATAGAATGCCAAAGAGTACTGCTTGGTGCAGTCGAAGAAGTCTAAAATGGCTAAATGATGTAGCAAAAAATTCCAAGAAAATATCACGAAAATTTCTTGAACGCTATGGTTATCTTGACAAAATGGAATATCAACGAAAAATACAACAAGAAGGCAATCCTTCAGCACTATCTATTGAATATCCACTTAAACCACTTAGCTACAAAAAAC
>JBQMRN010000048.1:0-340 GCA_052171895.1 Arsenophonus sp. NEOnobi-MAG3 | reverse complement strand
GAAATGGCAGCTCAGGTATTAGACTCTATGGATTTGGAGCGAGAACGAGGGATCACAATAAAAGCACAGTGTTTATTTAATTAATTAATAAATAATTCATTTTCTTTAATTGATTTTCTTTTTTGCATGCTAACATATACTGACATGTAAATCTGGCCACGCATTGGTCACCAATATAATGAAATATCCAATGATTACACAATAATTAATTTAAATTTTCTTGATACACATACAAAGTTAAATAACTATAATACAATTTTTGCTATCTTTCACATATAAGATGTATATAAATTGACTTTTAAACAATTCAATTAATGTCTTAATATAGCTAATATTATCC
>JBQMRN010000047.1:0-345 GCA_052171895.1 Arsenophonus sp. NEOnobi-MAG3 | reverse complement strand
GCGTCGAATTTTTTCTTTTGTTTCACGCCCCTTCTGATGACCAATAACCATTACTGGACGCCCATCCAATCGATGCTCTACTACCACTACTGCTACTACTACTGAGCTTCGTTGTAAAAGTAACATGAGTATAAAATAATATCTGTTTACTAATAATTACTTCTGCAATTAATTTGATGGTTGTGCGTACGAAATACTGGAAAAACTAAAGTACTTCTTTACTTAACAAATTCGTTTATAATAGGAAAAACAAGAATATTCTATTGGTTATTACAGCAGATCTTGAGTGAAAATGTATTTGATTTAGGTTCTTACAATTGTAAAACTATACTGAATATTGGGTTT
>JBQMRN010000046.1:0-369 GCA_052171895.1 Arsenophonus sp. NEOnobi-MAG3 | reverse complement strand
AAAAATGTAGCATTTTTGTGACACAAAACAATTTAAAGGCATGCTTTAAATTATACAATCTAACTCCGCCAAAAGGTCAATTTATCTATCATTTTAACAGTATTATTCATATACTTAACAATGTATATAATTTCTAACTAATAACAACCACTAACAGTATGTATAAAATTACACACAATAAAAGAAGAGACAACTACCTCAAGGGATAACTGAACACTACGATCAGGGTATAGCAGATCAGTGTGTCAGATCAGGTATAGCTACCTCTGTGGGATTGCTAATGATCTTTACCATCGTTTTCCTAAAGTTGATGAAGGCGATATGAGTCGTATGCGAGCAACATTGGTCAGAGGTAATACACTGGCTGAG
>JBQMRN010000045.1:0-593 GCA_052171895.1 Arsenophonus sp. NEOnobi-MAG3 | reverse complement strand
CATAGACATGGTGTTGTGTTGGGAAATTTAGTTGGTTTAATCGATTCTGATTATCAAGGGGAACCACTTAATCGAAATAAGACCATCAGAATTTGATCATCGAAGGCTGCAAATGTCGGAATATTGTGTATTTCAAATCTTAAGTCTCTTAGCAACGTAGTAATCAAAATTATTGTTAAAATAGGTATAGTCCTATATATACAATGATTCACGAGCGTGACACAAAACCAACGATTTACCCCCATCTAAAAAAAATGCTGTAACCCGCCTGAAGAGTAATGATTTATATTAAATTTTTTAAGTAAAGATTGAACCGGTGTATTATAAAAATCCTTTACCTTATCTGTTTGTAAGTGTTTCATTTTATTTCTGTTTAATATAGGTAAAAGTGCTTTAACTTTTTTAATGGAACAGCAAATGCATATTTGGAGAAACAATTGTTAATATATATTTGTAACCTTTATTTAATTTGAATGTGACAAGATCAGCCCGATACAGATCATGGAGTGATCTGTTTTATTGTGTGATCATGGAGTGAATTGAAGATACTTTCAATTCAACATTATGAATTTCACCTAATCTGTCTAATACTC
>JBQMRN010000044.1:0-668 GCA_052171895.1 Arsenophonus sp. NEOnobi-MAG3 | reverse complement strand
ACCCTATTAATACCAAATTACTAGTTATTGACGAATCCTCAATGATTGATATTGTATTGATGAATAAATTATTACGCGCATTACCTAATCATTCAGCGTTACTGTTTGTGGGGGATATTGATCAGCTACCCTCGATAGGACCCGGGAATGTCTTATCTGATATTATTCATAGTCAAGAAATACCTGTTAGTCGATTAACCGAAATATTCCGGCAATCAGCTTATTCTAAAATAATCACCAGTGCCCATGCTATTAATATGGGACGATTCCCTGAAATCGTAAAAAAAGGCCAGGAAAGTGATTTTTTCTTTATTCATTCTAAGAATATTGAAGATATTAAAAATAAACTTCTAAATATTATCTTACATCGATTACCAATGCGGTTTGGATTTGATCCTGTTAGGGATATCCAAGTCTTAACTGCAATGAATAGGGGCGGAATTGGCGCGCATAGTATTAATGAGCTGTTACAATCTCAGCTTAATAATAATCACATCACCTCAAAAGTGACACGTTATGGCCGGACGTTTTCTTTAGGTGATAAAATCATTCAATTAGTGAATAATTATGATAAAGATGTTTTTAATGGTGATATCGGAATTATTACTTTAATTGATATGCTTGAATCTGAAATGATCATCGATTTTGATGGAAGAACAATCCGGTAT
>JBQMRN010000043.1:0-723 GCA_052171895.1 Arsenophonus sp. NEOnobi-MAG3 | reverse complement strand
ATCAAATATTTAAAACCTAAAATACTTAAACAACAGTTGGAACTATTTAAATTTCAAATTATATATTATGAATATATTTCAACAATGTATATATTTTCATATTTGTCAGGGCGATATTTTTGTATATAATTAGTATAGATTTAAATATATAGTAGTTTTAATTATATAAATTTATATTTAATTATATATAAATATTAGTATAATTATATATAGTTTTAAATATTTTGCGAGTTAAAAGTGCAGGTTGAGGCTTGTCAACAGGACGTTGTTGTATGTGTGTCTGTGGAAACCAGTTCCAACCTGCATTGTTTTATAAGGAAATGAAATACATAAAAAGTATTGTTTTCTTATTAAACTAGGTATGGTCATGACAATGCGGTGCTTTTCATTTACATAAGGTATCGTCACTTATGCTCCGGCTGTACCTGCTTAATCTCAAGGTGCGCTTCTGATGCATGTTGTATAGATTCGAATTATATTCTATAACTTTGATTAATAGTTTTTTTCTTTATTTGGCGTATTATGTATTGTGTATTGTGCTATATAGGAGTTAGGGGTTTATGAATTATTAAACATGGTTGCGTACGTTATACTTTTCATTTTTAATAGATATTCCTTCATTTAAGCGTTAGTTGCTTGATTTAATAACATGGTTATACCGCTCGCCATCATACTTTTTTTGAAATGTTAGGTAACTTCAGCTTTGGTGATTATTTTAAACAG
>JBQMRN010000042.1:0-787 GCA_052171895.1 Arsenophonus sp. NEOnobi-MAG3 | reverse complement strand
ACCAGATCAAACTATGTTATTACCTACAGGATTAGCAGTACATATTGCAGATCAACAATTGGCTGCAATGAGTGTTACAGTAGCATGAAGCACATGTGTGTGACAACAAAACATTAAGACTCAATTTCTATATACTTCACAACTTGCCCTTTAAACCCTTGTTTTTCTACATTAATAGCTTATTGGATATAACATAGCAGGTGTCTTTTTCAACATAAACGTTTATTGTTAGGTATATATATGTGGCTTCCATTGTTCCGTCATTAAATTATATTGAAAGTACATAAAACTTATATTGAGTATGGATTGCCAATTGCATACAATAGAGATGTATACCTCAATTTCATATGTTTTTTATTATAATTTGCCATAACTTTTGTTAATGACCTTACTTACTACCAGTTAACAAAGCGGAAACACACATACAATTTCAATAAGGAGTACTGTCACACTTTTCATTTCACATGCAATGTTGTGCCACAGTTTCGAAACCTAGATAGTTTATTTTCTGGATCATAATTGTAATTGTAACTCATATCAAGAAATAATTCAAGATACAGAAATAAACCTTTCAAATTTTTTGCTGCATTACAAAAAGAAAAATCTTTTAAATCTCACATTCAAAACTCCCCATACAGTTCAGCAATTAAGATAGAGCCTAAATAAAAATTCAGAATTATTACAATTGAGCAGTTAGAGGATCCAATGAACTAAGGAAGAACCATTTTCGTAGTTCACAGTAAACAGAGATAATAGCCATGGCATTTAATATACCTGGCTTTCCATT
>JBQMRN010000041.1:0-1059 GCA_052171895.1 Arsenophonus sp. NEOnobi-MAG3 | reverse complement strand
AAGAACATTGTTATTCAGAATATTTTTTTATCAATAGAATTTGCACTATCACCCCGCTTTATAACTTAAAATACATTAGTGTGTAGTGGAAGTTTTGTTGTTGTTTAACAGTTGCTATTTTTAGTTTTTAAGATTAATAAATAAAATCCTACCCAGTGTCACTTGATAAACTGATATACACAAAATGTGGGCAACACATGACCCCAAAAACACCTCCACTGAAGATAAGCTCCAAAGCCGAGACCAATGAGTGTGGAAGTAGTTTTTATAGAAGTGACTGTGGATCAACAGCTCACAAAAACACTATTTTACTAATACTGACAGCCTTGAAAGTCTCAATTGCTTAAGGACAAAAGTTGTTATATTGATGTCTTCAAGAACAATATAAATTGTGGTATCACTAAAATGGATTATCCTGGAATAACTGTAATATGTAATTTTTGTTGACAAAATATGGATACTGTAAATGAACAAAGTCATAACATCTTCATATCACTAACCATTTTAACATCTTATTTTAATAAAAGTTAAAATAAAATATTTAATATATTAACACAAAGTATAGTATATGTATACCTTGAATTGGTCTTTTGTTTAGGTTTAGACGGTGCTGAAGCAGATTCCGATGAAGGCTGTGATACTATATCATCATCACTATCACCCCTATTAACTAGAGTAGGCGGTCCAATCACTTCAGGTTCTGACTCTGTTCCATCTCCATCATTCTCGTAAAAACTGGCTAATGCCACCTAAATAAACATACATTAAACTTCAAAATAAAGTGATTACTCAGCATACATTCTGAAACTGGAAAATAATTTAAATATGATTTTTTCTAAAAACATTTCTCTTTGGGGGTATTTAAAATGTTAATTTCTAAAGTGTTTTACACACACACACACACACACACACACACACACACAAAATGTGAAATTTTTATCCTTGAAGGAATATGCACATCTATGTGGTGGTCTTAAAAGGCACAATCCACTATTAGCTGCCGATAAAGTGCTTGATTGGGTTGACTTAGTACTTTGTACTGCTGGTGCTGATGGACTT
>JBQMRN010000040.1:0-1105 GCA_052171895.1 Arsenophonus sp. NEOnobi-MAG3 | reverse complement strand
TATATTCCGTTCCCGCTGCGATCCATGACGACATTAGGCAGTTTAATCTTAACATCGCCAATATCTTTATAAGTTCGTTGTGCTAAATAACCGTTACAGACAACGGCATATGACGCCAATCGACAAGACGGAGTTCAGCATGTTGTTGCACAGCATGGCTTGGCTTCGAGCTTAGCCGCCTTAACGGCGATGGCTATCAGCTATTTGCCACTATTATGGATGCGTTCATGCAAATAAACAGAGGTAATATTTAGTTTTGTAGATACCACCTCTAGAGTATACTTTTCATGGCATATCATCTCTCTGTTGTTGAAATCATCCACGAAATCAATCAGTAGGATAGCCACCATCCCAGCAATTCCATATTAGAAATGAGTATAATTTCAGTATAGGAGAATACTCTCGAAAAAGAGTAGACATGGAATATAAGAAAATTCAGTCAGTATAGGACCAATTTGATATTCAACAATAGCAAGTTAAGGCCAGTGAATAACAACTATTACGACTCTGGTTACAATACCTTTTTCTTTAAATTCAACATCAGCACCAGCAATAAGATTAGGGATAGCAAAATTATTCCCAATAATAATTTGTTTAGCTTTTATGCTCTATTCCTGATGTAATAATTTGCTATCAATCGTATTTATTTTTAGTTTTAAAAATTTTAAATAAAAATATTTATATTACTTATCTAATAATAAAAAATATTTTTAATAGGAATTAAACTCATTTCTAGTGATAGGATTGCAGAGATCCTGGCGCAGTATTTTGCTGAGTAATTTTGTGGATGATTTCAACAGCAGAGAGATGATATGCCATGAAAAGTCTACTCTAGAGGTGGTATCCACAAAACTAAATATTACCTCTGTTCATTTGCATGAACGCATCCATAATAGTGCCAAATAGTTGATAGCCATCGCCGTTAAGGCGGCTAAGCTCGAAGCCAAGCCATGCTGTGCAACACATGCTGAACTCCGTCTTATCGATTGGCGTCATATGCCGTTGTCCGTAACGGTTATTTAGCACAGCGAACTTATAAAGATATTGGCGATGTTAAGATTAAATTGCCTAATGTAGTCATGGATCGCAGCTGGAACGGAATATC
>JBQMRN010000039.1:0-1319 GCA_052171895.1 Arsenophonus sp. NEOnobi-MAG3 | reverse complement strand
TTAGAAGGCTAAAACCGCTGCCAATGAATGGCTTGAGCATTCTTACATGATCTTAATCCACCATCTCCAATGGCTATCCATTAATACTTAGAGACAATACCAAAGAATTTACAGACCGCCTTTTTTGTCTATAAAATCTATAAAAACGTTCAGCTACCAAAAAACATGAATTCGCCTGTTTGTGTACAAAGGCTTGCTATAGAACATCGACTTAGCCCACACTGAGGTATCCCCTCAAATGAATGGTATAGTCGAGCAATTTAATGGAGGAATAGAAGATGCCTGAAAGCCATCATTTCAATTCTGGTGAAGAGCTTGAGATCACTCTGCATCAATATGTTTTGCTGTGCAGTCATGAATTACCCCAATTAATATTGGGTAGTACAATTCCATTGTAGTCTATGAAATATTGGTTCAAAGTTAAATCTGAATTATTCAAAAACCATACTATCTTCTGGGATAGTGATAATTAACCACTCTGATTTCTATATTTTCTAACTAATGCACGGGCAATTGCTTCTGTTTCAGCATCACCATTACCACTTATATCCGCTGGGCGGAAATGAAGCTGAAATGCACTAATCGTTCTACGTGTATCCTCATCAAGTTCACCTGATTGTGGAATTTTATCATAACCATATTTCTGTAGATATTTTTGGATAATTAACACACTAGCCGTGGCATAGGCTGATCGCCCTGCCAGATATTTTTAACAGTTATTTCATCTGGCCAAGCTCCAATACCAAGCTCACCTAAACGTTTCCATGGAAACAGTTTACCTGGATCATACTTTCTTAATGGAGCAATATCGCTATGTGCTAATACATTATCTGGAGTTATGTTATATCTTTTTGTGATATCTTTAGATAAAATAATGATAGCAGAAATTTGTTGTTCATTAAAAGAATGCCAGACCTTATCGCCAAGCATATCTTCAGTAAATCCCTTATTAACTATTTCGATACCAACAGAGCTTATCGCCTACCGTTCCAATTACTTAATCCTGCATGCCATGCTCTTTTATTCTCAGGAACCAGGTTAAATATGATAGGTTTGCCATTTTTTATTTTTTGGATTTCTGGAATAAGATAATGAGCACCTACTTTAGCTTGAGTTAAAATTTGCAATGAGCGAGCATCATTTACTGCCGTATAATGAAATATTAAAAATTTCACTCGATCATCTTGGCTTATCGATGAAAAAGATTTATCAATATAATAATTACCTATATCAACGATAAGGGTTTTAGACGAACAACCAACTATCATTAGCACCAATAACATCATAAACAACTTTCGCATAATCATCTCCATATAAGT
>JBQMRN010000038.1:0-1412 GCA_052171895.1 Arsenophonus sp. NEOnobi-MAG3 | reverse complement strand
GGGTAGCAAGGAGCTGCGATCTCAGTAATAAAGCCCTTGATGTTTTATTGGCAACATTTTTATAAAAGTATCCTCTAGGAATGAAGAGGCTAGAGAAAGATCGAGAAAAAGTGCTGGTATTCTAGGAGTTCTCGTCAGCGCACTTGGCGTAAAATAAAAACAACCAATCCGATAAAATCGGCTTTACGACACTGAGACTACGAATCCCACGCCTGAAGAACTGTGATTTGAAAAATAACCATTTCAATGATATTTAAGTTGCTCTCGTCTGCTCAGAAAAGGTGGGAAGCGGATTAAATGGATTTCAGTTGCTAATCATCATCCTGGTAATAAACAAGGTCCAATTTAAGGATGAAGAAGAGATTTAGGAAGTATCAGAGTAGAACGTAGCCTGATCGCCATATACCAGATTTACTAATAACTCTATGAACTATGAAGTACTATAAATAAGTACTTAATATATATTTTAATTGAATTTTATAAATAGGGTTAATGCTTACAAACAGCTTAATGAAGTCCCCTGAAGGAATCGAACCTACAATTAGCCCTTAGGAGGAGCTTGTTATATCCATTTAACTAAGAGGACATTAATCACTATTGTTTATACCTATTTTTTATTCTTTTAATCATATCTCTTATTACTTTTAATAAAAGAATAATTCTATCTTTTTTATTCTTTTTCATTTTGTTTTTGTTGTTTATTATTTTGTTGAGTTCTTATTTTGTACATATTGAGTACATATTATATTAATGAAGTGTGTACACATTGCTAAAGTTATAGTACTTAGTGATACAAAAATTAAAAATATAATTAAAAACCCTATAGAGGAAAGCGAGAGTTAACTGATAGTGATGGTCTTAGTGCTCGTATTTCTCCTAATAGAGTTCTTATATTTCAATATCATTATCGATGGGAAGGTAAGACAGTAAGGTTGAGGATTGCTCATTATCCAGCTTTGTTGCTTAAAGATGCTATAGATTATAGTGAGTTATTAGCAAATCTGATGTATGCTAGTCAGGCTATATTCCATTATGATGCTTCGTAAAACTCTTCTTCATACTTAAATTGAACGTTGTTTACCAGCAGAGGGTCAGCAGGTCAAAATCCTCTTAGCCGTTTCCATCTTTTCTTAGTAGACGGACTGGAGCAGCTTAAAATACCATTGAATGGTTATTTCTTGAACTACAGTTCTTCGTGCACAGGCACTTCGTAGTATTAGTTTTGTAAAAGCTGATTTTATCGGATTAGTTGTTCTTATTTTACGCAAAGTGCGCTGACGAGAACTCCTAGAATACCAGCAGTTTTTCTCGATCTTTCTCTAGCCTCTTCATTCCTAGAGGATACTTTTATAAAAATGTTGCCAATAAAACATCAAGGGCTTTATTACTGAGATCGCAGCTCCTTGCTACCA
>JBQMRN010000037.1:0-1427 GCA_052171895.1 Arsenophonus sp. NEOnobi-MAG3 | reverse complement strand
CTGTATACTTCACTGTGGCAAATAACTGTTATTGACAACGTGGCATGGACACACCCGTTGAAAACCACTGTTCAGCATGTTATTGTAGCATAGCTTAACCTCAGCCTTAAGAGTGCTGGCTATTAAGGCTTGCTAGCACCATTACGGATGAGTTTATATAAAGGAGATTTCCTCCTTAGGTAATATTTAGTTTCGCAAATACCTATACCTATAGGTAGACTATTTTATAGCAGATCATCTCTATATTTTATTAAAATTATTCACGAAGTGAATTAATAGGATAGGCCGGCATCTACAAAATCCCATACACTAGAAATGAGGATAACTTTGTACTCAGTTGTCAGAAAAGGTAAGCTATACTATTTAAAGGTAAGCTATATTCTTTAATTAAAACAGCTAAATAGTAAAAAAATATTGTGAGTAACATAAAACTAATCGTGGGTCTGGCTAACCCAGATTCTGAATATGCGTTAACTCGGCATAATGCAGGTGCCTGGTACGTCAAATTATTAGCTAAACAACATAATCAATTACTAAAAAAAGAAAGTAAATTCTTTGCTTATACTGCCACTATCAACTTGGCAGATAACGATATTCGATTACTAATACCAACAACATATATGAATCTCAGTGGAAAATCAGTGTTAGCATTAGCCAGTTTTTATCGAATAAAGCCAGCTGAAATTCTTGTTGCTCATGATGAATTAGATTTAATACCAGGAAGCGCAAAAATAAAATTAGGCGGAAGCAATGGCGGGCACAATGGTCTTAAAAATATTCAAAATAAACTAGGTAACAACCCTAATTTTTACCGTTTACGGATCGGTATTGGTCATCCGGGTAATAAAAATAAAGTTGTCAGTTTTGTGTTAAATAAACCTACTCTACATGAACAAAAATTAATCGATGATATCATTGATGAAGCAATACGTTGCACACCGATCCTGCTTAATGAAGGGGTTGATAAAGCAGTAAACCAATTACATGCTTTTAAGGCATCAAGTTAATACTATTACATTCACATCTTCGGCAAGAAGATATCTATTTGTATAATCATCAACAAATTTATTCATATTTATAATTAGCGATACGTGATGAGTTATACTCATTTCTAGTGTAATGGATTTTGTAGATGCCGGCCTATCCTATTAATTCACTTTGTGAATAATTTTAATAAAATATAGAGATGATCTGCTATAAAATAGTCTACCTATAGGTATAGATATTTGCGAAACTAAATATTACCTAAGGAGGAAATCTCCTTTATATAAACTCATCCGTAATGGTGCTAGCAAGCCTTAATAGCCAGCACTGTTAAGGCTGAGGTTAAGCTATGCTACAATAACATGCTGAACAGTGGTTTTCAACTGGTGTGTCCCATGCCACGTTGTCAATAACAGTTATTTGCCACAGCGAAAAGTATACAA
>JBQMRN010000036.1:0-1927 GCA_052171895.1 Arsenophonus sp. NEOnobi-MAG3 | reverse complement strand
GCAAACTTCTGTTAAATCTAATATTTACTAATATTTATGACCACTGCCATACCAATCATAAATAATAAAATTACAGAATATCTTCAAAATGGCAACGTAAACACACATTGTACCGTAGTAAACAATGTAATTCGCACACATCCTTCAAAATTATCTTTACACAGTGATTTACAATTTTCAAATTAATTAAGTGTATACAAAGTCACGATATAAAAAAAACAAAAAATGACTACGCGGACTACAAAAATTGCCATTGGGATCGACTTAGGAACGACCTATTCATGTGTTGCAGTATGGCAATATGGAAAAGTCGAGATAATTGCTAACGAACAAGGTAACAAATTAACTCCAAGTTATGTGGCCTTCACAGATAATGAACGCTTAGTTGGCGATGCAGCCAAGAATCAAGTGGCAATGAACCCGCAAAATACAATATTTGACGCTAAGCGTCTGATAGGACGAAATTATACAGACCCAAAAATTCAAGAAGATATAAGTCATTGGCCATTCAGAGTACTTAATGATAAAGGAAAGCCTAAAGTAGAAGTTGAATATAAAGGTGAAAATAAAATTTTTACACCAGAAGAAATTAGTTCCATGGTACTATCAAAAATGAAAGATGTTGCCCAGACTTATTTGGGTTTCCAAGTTGAAGATGCAGTAATCACAGTACCTGCTTATTTCAATGATTCTCAAAGGCAGGCTACAAAAGATGCAGGAACTATAGCTGGATTAAATGTGATAAGAATAATAAATGAGCCCACTGCTGCTAGCCTATGGTCTTGACAAAAATCTTCAAGGAGAAAGAAACGTTCTTATATTTGACCTTGGTGGTGGCACATTTGATGTTTCGATTCTTACAATTGATGAAGGTTCTATATTTGAAGTCAGATCTACTGCAGGGGATACACATCTTGGAGGAGAGGATTTTGATAATCGTTTAGTTAATCATTTTGTAGAAGAATTTAAAAGAAAATATCGTAAAGACCTCACAGGTAATCCAAGATCATTAAGACGTCTCAGAACTGCAGCAGAGACTGCAAAGCGGACATTATCATCTACTACACAAGCTAATATTGAAATTGATGCATTATATGATGGTATGGATTTCTTTACCAAAATAACCCGAGCTCGATTTGAAGAACTCTGCTCTGATTTATTTCGTGCTACATTAGTACCAGTCGAGAAGGCTCTGAATGATGCAAGACTGCAAAAATCAGAAATACATGAAGTGGTGTTAGTTGGTGGATCAACACGTGTACCCAAGATTCAAAGCTTACTTCAGAATTTCTTTTCTGGTAAACAACTCAATTTTTCAATTAACCCTGATGAAGCTGTAGCTTATGGAGCAGCAGTTCAAGCAGCCATTTTAAGTGGTGATAGAAGCTCTGTAATACGAGATGTACTTCTCGTAGATGTTGCCCCATTATCTTTAGGAATAGAAACTGCAGGAGGGGTTATGGCCGTAATAATTGAGCGTAATACAAGAATCCCATGTAAGCAACAAAAATCATTTACAACATATGCTGATAATCAGGCTGGTGTAACTATTCAAATTTTTGAAGGTGAGCGTGCTCTAACAAAAGATAATAATATTCTTGGAATTTTTGATCTTACTGGATTACCACCAGCTCCTAGGGGTGTGCCTCAGATTGAAGTTACTTTTGATATTGATGCAAATGGAATTCTAAGTGTGTCTGCTAGAGATAACAGCACTGGAACAGCAAAAAATATTGTTATTAGTAATGACAAAGGTCGTCTCACTAAAGCTGAAATTGAAAATATGTTACATGATGCAGAAAAATACAAGGATGAAGATGAAAACGAAAGAAAAAGAGTTCATGCTAAAAATGAATTAGAAAGTTATGCCTACAATGTAAAGTATGCAGTGAATGAAGCTGGTAAAGTACTTGAAGAAACAGAAAAA
>JBQMRN010000035.1:0-1973 GCA_052171895.1 Arsenophonus sp. NEOnobi-MAG3 | reverse complement strand
ATCCGTGTAAGCAGTGGTGTCACCATAAAATTTAACAACCATTCTGTAGACAGAGTTGGATGTGAACTGTATTATGGGGAAGGGAAAGAAAGATGTAATATGAAATACACAGAAAGAAAATATGATATATTCTTACTTAAGCTACATTAAATTTGTTTTATATTCTGAAACAAAAAACTATTTCTAATCTTCAGTTTATAGCCAAAATGTCTGTAGGTTGATGTTACAGAAGACTCCAAATGGTACTTTGGTTTTTCAAAAAATCTTGCTTCACTTTTCTTCTTGCTCTTGTATTGGTTGCCATGTGGTGCCCCTGTCATAGCCACAATTTCAGAAAACGGTTCCAGGTTGTGTTGTGTTAGGCATGTCTCTGTTATCAATTAGGTCTATAAAATCATTTATAGGAATGTCAAACACTATAAGATTGCTTAATTTATAAACCTTTTTCTCTCCGTCATACCAGGGAGAAAGTGTGACTTCACTTGGCCAGGTGGTAGAGTCCAATAGGGTAAATAGAGACAACATATTTTTATATGTCTCATTTTGTTCATTTTTTGAATCAAAAGTACACCACTTAGGAGTCCCATACCCAAAGTATAAAATATCTGGTGTTGATAATGATAAAATATCTGGATAATGCCCTTACAGTCCAATAGAGCCCTTTATTCTGACTTTACTGTATCAAATTTATTGGCAAGTGCGCTGTAACATTTACTCCATACCTAAAAATATATACATGCTGTTAGCTGCACCTCAGAAAATTTAACAACCGCGTGCACCTCGGAAAATTTAACAAGCAGTTGGGCCGAACTGGTGTTGATTGTTTTTTTGACATCAAAGGAATTTGTCCTAGTCAATGGGAAGTTTTTTGTGAAGTTTTGAAGCACCTACATTAAAACATCTGGCACAAATGTCCAAAAAATGTATGAACAACAGCTGGGTTCACAACCAAGACAATGCTCCCCCCCCACCCACAAATTGGCTTCCAAAAAGATGGTAGTGATTCCCCATCCACCCTATTTGCCCGACCTTACCCTGTGCAACTTTTTCTTTGTCCAAAATGAAACTTCACTTGAAAAGCTGTTATTATGACATAATTGAGGACATCAAGGCTGAATTGCAGAAGGTACTTTGAATGTTTGCCGGATTCCAGTAATGTATAGAATAATGGAAAAAATGCTGGGATCACTGGGATTTTTTGGATAACCAATCTCTTTTGGCAGAGAAAGTGTTAATACAGGAATTACTAGTAATAACAATAAAAAACAAATATTACACATAAAGGATTCTTTGAGTCCTTTATTTACAATCATCATTTATTACAAGTCAAGATTGGCCAATCCTAAGACAGAGGAAAACAGCACAAAACAAAATAATCAGATCTGATCTGGAATACATGAAAATAAACAAGGACAACAAAATCATCGAAGAAATTAATGGAAATATAACAGAAAACTGACAGATTTTGCAATCACAGTTCAGAAAGCAATGCGTTGGGTACAACCTCCTAGAAAACAAAAGCATAGGAGGTGGAATGAAACATGCGATCAGACCATTGAAAGAAGAATACAGGCATGGATGAAGTTCAGTAGTAACAGAACATCAGAAACATGGCAGGAATTCCACAAAGTTCAGAAACAATCCTCAAAAGAAATCAGAAAAGAAAATGAGCATACGACAACAACAGAAAAATTGAGGAAGACTTCAAGAGGAACAACACAAGAAATTCCTATAAAATATTCCAAGAAAATATTAAGGGCTATAACCCTCAAACTTCTGGTTCAAAAGAACTGAAGGAACCCTGGAAACAAATACCAAAGCAAACTGCAAAATTCTTAAGCAATACTTTGATGAACTCCTCAATTGCGAGAAACCCACAGGAAAAACCAACACCCTTCAGCCATGACTGATCCCATCACAGCAAATTGCAGTAGCATTTTAGTATTGCAGTTAACATTAGCGCCTAAATCAAG
>JBQMRN010000034.1:0-2289 GCA_052171895.1 Arsenophonus sp. NEOnobi-MAG3 | reverse complement strand
ACGTTAGTTTAACCGTTTCTCCCAGGCTTGCAAGGGAGATGTTTGATTCCCTTGGCTTTTAGAATGCAATAACAAAAATATTCTCAGAAACGCAGCACCAATGCTGTTGAGTACATAAAACAGCTAATGTGCTAGCTTCACTCCCAAAAGGCATACAACTGAAAGTTAAGGCTGAGCTGTGATAGGTCTGGGTAGCAGAAGAGCCGCGATGCCGCTAATAAAGCCCTTGATGTTTTGTTGGCAAGGTTTTCAGCAAAGTATCCTCAGCAATGAAAGCTAGAGAAAGATCGAGAATAACTGCTGGCATTATACGTCTTTCCGTTACCGCATGAACATCAATAAGAATGAGGAATTCGATTGAATCGGCTTTTATGAGAGTCAGGCCACGAAGAAGCCAACCTTGGAAGAACTGTGGTTCGAAAAAACAACTCTTTCAATGCTATTTAAAGTGCTACCTTTTGCTCAGAAAATCTGGAACCGACTAAGGGGATTTAACCTGCTCTGTAACCCTAGTGCTAAACTTCGTCCAATTTAAGGATGAATAACTGATTCATAAAGCATCAGAGTGGAACGTAGCCCACCTAACTGTCATACAGAAGATTTATTAATAACTCGTTGCCTAACGATGGAGCCTCATCATCATGATATTTCCCCTCAACTATATTTCTCAGTAGCCACCTTGCCATCAATAAGCATATACAACAAAGCTCTATATAATGATCTAGGACTAAACGCCTATTTTATTTTCTAAAACGATTAATTTTCATCCATTAATTATTATTTTATCTGTCGTGGTGTTTGTGGAGGGATTTGGGCATATTTTTGCCATTTCATTTGCAACTTTAATTAAAGCCGTTATGCATATTAGCTGGAAGATGATCTAATATCTAGTAACTGAATACTAGTTTTATAATTGCCACAAAACAATGGGGGGAGCACAATATTAACAATAGATTTTAATCATGGATGAATATTAAGATAATTCAGTACAATTTTGTGATGATCACTGGTTTTGAATTTCTCAAACACATGTTCAATCTCACCTTTTGTATTAATCAGAAAACTGATACGATGAATACCATCAAATACTTTTCCCATAAACTGCTTTCCCCCCCATACACCGAATTTTTCTGCCACTTCATGCTTATGATCCGATAGTAATGTAAAATTGAGCATCTCTTTTTCAGTGAAACGTAATAATTTTTCGGGTTTATCAGTACTTATGCCAAAAACTTCAACATTAATTTGTTTTAATTTATTCATCTCATCACGTAATCCACAAGCTTGTATCGTACAACCGGGAGTCATTGCTTTAGGATAAAAATAAATAAAAATTCGTTGACCAAGATAATTAGATAAATTAATTATTTCGCCATCTTGGTTAGGAAGGCTAAATTGTGGGGCCTTATCTCCAACTTTCAATAGACTCATTAGATTCTCTCCATTTAATTCTATATGTTATTGCGATTTACTGATAATACTAATTGTATCTTGGACATTTAATTTTACCCACAATTATTTAAATCTATTTTTACTAATTTATTCATTATCATCAATAAGATGATGAGCATTTATATAAATTTTAAATTTTTCATCATATTTACTTGTTGTTGGTTGTATTTTTAATACCAGTTCGGTTAGGTTGAAAGTTATGAATAATAAATAGAGTTATTAGCAAATCTAGTGTAGGATGATCAAAATTTACTCTGATATGATGCTTCGTGAATCTGTTCTACATTCTAAAATTAGACGTTGTTTAGCAGCAAGCATCAAGCAGGTCTAATCTCTTTTTAGTAGCCGGTTCCCTCTTTTCTTAGAAAAGAGTAGTAGATTAAATACCATTGAAATGGTTATTTTCTCGGCTTACCAGTTTTCTTCGCCCCTCCTCGGCTTCGTAGCTTACTGTTGCAAAAGTCAATTTAAAATCGGATTCATCGTTCTTATTTTAGACCCCCACACTTCACTGATGAAAGTCGTAGAATGCCAGGAATTCTTCTCGATCTTTCTGCAGCTTCTTCATCGCTACAGGATAATTCGCTGAAAACCTTGCTAATAAAACATCAAGGTATTTATTAGTGGTATCGCGGCTCTCTTCTACCCAGACCTATCACAGCTCAACCTTAACTTTCAGTTGTATGCCTTTTGGGAGTGAAGCTAGCACATTAGCTGTTTTATGTACTCAACAGCATTGGTGATGCGTTTCTGAGAATATTTTTGTTATTGCATTCTAAAAGCCAAGGGAATCAAACATCTCCCTTGCAAGCCTGGGAGAAACGGTTAAACTAACGC
>JBQMRN010000033.1:0-2412 GCA_052171895.1 Arsenophonus sp. NEOnobi-MAG3 | reverse complement strand
ATTAAAATGATACGGATTCATAAAATCTATACTATGAATTCCTGAAGAATAGCAAAAAACTGTATTGATTTTACTCATTAAGGAAATAAGTTTTATTAAGGAAAACACAATTTATTCCTTACCTGATTTGTAAATTCCTTCATGTGACCCAATACTTTGTTAACTTCAGGCATGACATCACTTCCATCAACTTCAATTGGTTTATTGCTACGATTACGTAAAGCAATATGTAACACAGCACGATTTTCTGTAAAATTTATCTTTTTCCCAGAAAACATATCATCTCTGGCAGCTTCTACCTTACATGCCCTAGCCTAGAATCAAATTTGTCTTCATTTATAAAATTATTTCAATATATAACAATACAAATTATTACATTCAATACGACAATTTAAAATAATAAAAAACTTAATACAAATTAAAATTTATCTTGTTAAATAGCAAAGTGTAAATGCTGGAGTTATAACTTTAAAAAATAAGTTATATATACTATTTAAAAAACATAACTTTTTGGTTGTTAAATGATTAGTAATATTGAATATTTAAACCTTAAAAATATGTCTAATAAGCACAAATGTAGATCTACTTATTATGTTAATTCTTTTCGTCAGAAAAACTGGGACATAAATAAACAGATTGGCAAACAATCATAAAACTAGTTAAACATGAATTATTTCAGCAGACATGTTTCATACAGGTTTTGTCAAGTGTATGTTTTCTAGCATTCCAAAAATGATAACAAACAAAAATAATAATTTCATATTAGTAAAATGTGTTGACGTAAAAATATATGAAGCTATGAACAGAAGTTCCAACCAAGCCAAGAAATTTACCATTTACAAGAAAGTGTTAATTAACTATTCTAAATTTTTTTATTAATGAGTAAGAAACTACACATATAAGAAAGCTTATCAAGGCAGCAATAATTTTGCATTGATTAAAGAATATGGAGAATCTTTTCATAACATTAAAACATGACAATAGGTCAGAGAATTTTTTGTACATTTACACCCAACTCTATACTAAATTATTACATATCGCTATAAACTTATTCCACTATAAGTTTATAGCGGAATGTAATAAATAGTATTTAAGCAAGTTAAATATTACCACTAACAAAATAAATATTATATTAAATCTTCTTTTAGCACAAATTTACAGTCAACAAACAAAAGCATCTAACAATACTATCTACTTCTACACAGCACAATTGAACAGCAGATGCAGAACATAGACTGACAATTTGTGTTGAGTCATGCAGCAACTTGGTGACACGTGAGGATGCTGCCAACTGTATAAAAGAATACACATGATAACTTGTGCAAGACAAAGTTAAAGTGGATGTTGCTAACTGTACAAAAAATACACTTGCTAATTGTAATAAGAATATAAAATTTTCAACATGTGGTTTCTGTTTTCTTTGAGCTGTCTGTGCTTCCTTTATAAATTTCTCACATCCCCCTAGGGGGCATGCCCCCTAGGTTGGGAATCAATGGTCAAGTACAATAGAGTTCATTGTTCACATAGTAGGCACTGAATTAAATTATATATTTTCTTCTGTTCATGTATTTAAAATAAATCTTTCATATAATGTATGTTTTCTGTTAAAGTAAGATACTGAAAATTAATATTATATATATTATTATTAACATAATAAAATCATATATGAGCTGAGAGAAATTTCTTATACATTTAATTTGTACAATAAATTATATTTTCTGTTTTAGGAAGTAAATAGGAGATTCATTTTTTAGCAAACAACAGAAAATAGATACATTTTTTAAAAAGAAAATTTTCGGAAAATAGAAATAAGTTTTGACATTATTAAATAAGACAACATTCAGCTTTGTTAAAAACTATAATGAAATGAATGAAATGACTGTGATGTAATGTTAGATTGTCTCATAGTCAAACAAAACAAAAATGTTGGTAGTGCAACAATGTAAAGTATTACATAATGTATCTTGCAAAAGTGTTATTACATATAACAAAAGTATTACATATGTTGCCTATGAAATACTATTATTATTTATTATGAAATATTATTATGAAATAATTTACTATGAAATTATTTTTTATTATATAAATAAATAAAAAGATTAAATATTTTATGAGTAATGAGTAATTAGAAAAATATATATTACTGTTTGGAACTACATTACTACTACCTTTAACATTTTTAGTTATGAGGTTTGTATCAGATATTTCACAATGATTTAAGGTACTTCAGTGCATATTACAGTTTCTATTATTTCCAATAATTGGACATAATTATGCAATATGTTACCAAGTCCAAAATGCAAGTTTTTAACAAAACTAATTTAGCAAACCATTTCATATAAATTTTAGGAATGAATTTATAATATTATTTAATGGTAATTTGAAAGATAATGATATCTTAAGATTATAAAT
>JBQMRN010000032.1:0-2657 GCA_052171895.1 Arsenophonus sp. NEOnobi-MAG3 | reverse complement strand
TACTTTTGGCTTTATCCACAGTATTTTTAGAAAATTTTGTTTAAAAAATGACCTAGGCTTGACAATAGTTTTTAAATGTCGATAATTAGTTTTTAAAAGTCGATTTTTTTATCACCTTTTATGGTTTTTAAAAGTCGAAAGACAAGCTAGATAAAGACAAGCTAGATAGTATGTGCTGCTCACACACCTACCTAGGTCTAAACAAGAACTTTAGAACAGATAGAATTGAGGCTATGACAGATAGTAGAGATAAAGAGCAAGAAAACAACTTGATGATTAGGAAATTGAATCACTCTTTAAGTGAAGAGAAGAAGCTATCATTACATTTATGCTAAAAATAGATAAAATCTTTTTATTGAGTTTATTATAAGTTCTAATTTTATTAGAGTCTGTATTCTAGTAAACCTCTTTTTCCCCATTTTATGGATTCTTTCTGATTTCTGAGAAGAAATTTCCACTTCCGGGTTGCTAAGCTGAGAGTCGATAAAATAGCCTGTCTCTAGACAGAATCTATTTATACAAATCTGTGCGAAGAAATTCTTTCATTAGAACAGCGAACCCAAGTTTTACAATTTTTTTGTGCGCGGGCCCACGTCATCATGTCAAGCGCCTTATACACACTTCGATAATAGTGTGCCTAGTTTACGATTTGATAAGAAATCATACTAATATAGTATCTTAAAATCCCTCAGCAAAATATAGCTAATATAGTACCAATCCCCGATTATCTCTTCCTGCGCCAGGAGCGGATACCAGGAAGTTTTAAGATATTGCCAAAGATATTTTAGGCTTATGCCACGATCATTTCGTCTTTTTAGCAAAATGTACTTTCCAGTAATGTCAGTAATATGCTTTCAGGTAACCCTGTGGCTGCTTCCTGGCGCGGATATACCCAATAGTAGGAAAGAACTAGGATTTATCAGCGCATACCTGTAATCTATCAAGCGGATGATAGCATCTCGACAGATTTGTTAGACCGCTCTTTTTTTGAAGAATGTAGCTCAATATGGTGTGAGCAGCGCAGAGATACGCTGCTCACACCATATTGAGCTACATTTTTAACCATCTTCGACAATCACAAAACGAACTCCATTACGTCCATGCTCAATGACGCTGATAATGACCATCAGACAAAGGTGATCATATTGCCTGATATGCCGGTATATGGCAATCGGCCAAAAAATAAATGTAGCGCGTGTATTGATTGCTTAAATCAGGCAGACACCAGATTGCTTGTGTTGTTCAAGCCATTGCTGTTTCAGTCTTGTGATGGTAATGCAAAGAGAGCATGTGCTTTTTCAGTGAGAACACCATCCCACAATGGCTTCATAAAATCATAGGTGGAGATGCCTCGCAGGTAAAGCCATGGTAATAACTCTTCGATAATTTTTGCATGATTTAGATAAGGTGGTAGCAATGAGCTGTTGAAACATATTCCGTTGCCGTTTATTGCGATCCTGCTCTTAGGCACTTTAATCTTACAACATCGCCAATAGCAGTCTGTATAATTTTTTGTAGTAAATAACTATTACGAACGACGGATTTGAGGCCTCTCAAGAAGGGGGGCGTTCAGGATGTTGTTGCAGCATGTCTTGGAGGTTAAACTCAACGGCGGTGGCTATAAGTTGTCTAGCACCATTACGGATGAGTGTATATAAGGGATCACAGCTAATATCTGGTTTCGCGGATACCTGTATATGGTAGATTTTTTCATGGTAATATCATCTATCTGTTATTGAAATCCTTTATGAAATCAATCAGCAGGATACGCCAGCATCTCCGAAATCTCCATTTAAAGGCTTTATGCTCTTTGATTCTTCCTTCGTGCCTTCCTGTTTCATTTCACGCAAATTCTCCACTCCTGGCCTGTCTGTATAAACAGCGATCTAGAGAAGAATTCGCGTACGAGTGCTAGTAGGACACCATTGAGAGGCAGAAAAATGTTTTTGTAGGAAAATAAAACTACGGCTTTTTGAGCTTTTGCGATAACAGCGTTATCTGCAAACGATGGGGAATATGGCTATGATCATCAACATCATCTCGTTTTTAGCCTTTAGTAACGCTTAGCTACAGTAGATGCAGGTTTTTTTGCAGGCCTGAAGAGCAGCTTTAATTTTAGGTATTATAGTTGCCTGATGAGATAACTTTAAAAATAATATTTTCCCTAAACTATATCCATCACACTAGCCATCTTGCCATGATATATGAACGAGAGGGTCTATATAATGACCCGGTATAAAACACATAGCTTTCTATTTGAAATAAATTTTTTATTATCTAGAGTTAGTTGTATTAACTTAAACGAGAGCATTTTTATCAAAATTATCACCTAATCATGATTAAATAAAATAATTTTTTATTAATACCATTTAGTTTTAAAAGTAAATGGTGAATTTGCTTTTTTTCTATAATAACTATAGTTAACTACATCAAATTTAATAAACTTAGCTAAATTATTTTTACAAAATATTTTGTTTCTAATACTCTGGAAATTATAAATAAAGAAAAATCATATGTAGATATTAATCCTTACTATGTTTTTAACTACAAACTTAACAAATAACTTTGCCAGTATTCATTCTTAAGAATATAAAATATAAGAAAGTTATCAGTTTATAGGAAAGAAATTTAAAATAATTATTTTAAAGATCTTGATG
>JBQMRN010000031.1:0-3186 GCA_052171895.1 Arsenophonus sp. NEOnobi-MAG3 | reverse complement strand
GATGTCTACACCCCTTGAAGTATATTGTTTGGCAGAACATAAGAAAAATGTCAAGGAAGGTAAAACTAATGTTTCCATATGTTGGCTGAACACATATGGAATGAACAGCATAAAATCTTGTGGGAAGGAGTAGATATTGTTGGGCAGGAAACTAATGGTATTAAAAGAAAAATCATGGGAGGTGTCTTTCATGGCGGTGATAGAGGGTTATATCAGTCAGCCAAGTAAAGAAGTTTCTATGATTTTGTTAAGAAAAATTTGAGATTCTCTGTGTCGTGGTGAACATTGAATTATTGGTTGCAGGTGGGACTGGTGTTGGGTGTCGTCTGAGTTCCCTTCCACCAGGCAGGCATTGCCTATATAACAGGTTGCTGTTCATTTCTACAATGGTACATTTTGTAAGATTAGTATACATGGTAGTTGTAAATTGTTTGATTCCGCCTAATGGTTGCCAGGTTAAGATTAATTATTACTTTATTTATAATTTCATATTATTTTGTTAATTTTAATTGTAAATCTATTGTTTATTCAAAATTAGTTTGACAATTTTGGATTTGGAGATATTTTATTTGTAATTAACATATTTTAGTTTAAGGTTCTATAGTCACCTGAAGACGATCACGGTTTCCAGTGATCGAAACATAGTGTAATTTTAATTATTGGTGATGGTGATAGTCTACAATAATATATTTTGTAACAATAGTTTGTTGAGCTGCACAGAGCCAATATGGCTGGTGAAGCTAATAATAATAATATAAAGAAGATGAAGAGACAATACAGAGGCAGTATATTTATGAGACAGAGTAGATAAGCACCTATCACAGAATAAGACAGTGAAGAAGACAATGTATTATCAACATAACAACTCTGTAATACTATTAGCACTGTCAACATTACTAACTTACACATTTGCAAAATAAAAACAACTAATATTTTCTGAAGACAAATTTTAGTTGGATACCCAGTATTTTTCTAAGTTTTATAATTACAATACTCTATTAATTTTTTGTTACAATCCAATGTACAATCAAGAAAACAATTATTTTTGAAATATAAAAACAGAAGTAATGGTATTGCGAAATGCATGGAACTTGTAAGAAAAAAAAAATTAATGATAAAATTATAAAACATGAAACCAGTTTAGCAACTCGGGGAATTAAGTTGGTTATGATGAGACAGACACTGAATTAGGCAAGTTCCAGATGATCTATGGCTCAATCAATTGTATTTTTAGAAACTTAGAAACAAGGTATGCAGATATTAAAGTTTTAGAAAGTTATGATTATTCCTGTATGGGTGTGTATCATGAACAATAACTAAGAAACAAGAGAGTAAAATACAAGCCTTAGAAATGGCATTCTTAAGAGGAGTTAGGAGATGTTCTATATAAGAGAAAAATTGCCAGCCTTTGACCTGAGCAACATATGAGGGATTGTAAATGACATAGAAGGAGCACTTAACAGAATGTCAGACTCAAAACTAGAAGTATAAATCTATAGGTCATAGGTCTGTAGGCATTTCCAGGAAGAGATGGCTGGAGAATTTTGAATGGTGGAACACAGAACACCTTGCCTATTCTATGATATAAGGAAGGTGATGATTCTGTTAGACTAGAATATACAACAAAATGCAAGAAATGTGAATACTGCAAATTTTATGATTTTACCAGCATATATGTGTAGCTTATGTAAAAACTATAAAAGAAAGCTAAATATAATATCGGTATTTACTTTAGCGCCTGCATTGATTCCTGCCAGAATACCCTGCGCAGCTGCCTCTTCATACCCTGTAGTGCCATTAATCTGACCAGCAAAAAATAACCCTGCCACTTTTTTAGTCTCCAGAGTAGGAAATAACTCACGTGGATCAACAAAATCATATTCCACACCATAGCCTGATAACAGGAAATAAAAATACATTTCTTACTTTTCTGTCTAATAATTATAAACAGTTCACACTGTACATACTGAAACAAATTAAATGCTTCATATAATACACTTTGTACACTGCATTCTCATATAATATAATACGATAATATCTTATAGTATATCACTTACATTGATTTTTATAATACCTTATTATTGCTATTTAATGTAATGTACTACAGAATATAATACCAAACAAGTTGCCTAGATGTCTGAAAAATACAGCATTTTAATCAGTGCATTCTACCAGAATGGTGTATGGACTGAAAACATGGTTACTAACATCTAAAATGATATAGAAACTGCAAACAGTACAGAAAACTATGTAGAGAACATTGTTGGGCATAACAGGGATAGACAGAAAGGAAAAAAATGGAAATGGGATCAGTCAAAGGCAACAGATGTAATATAATATGCATAAAGTTGCATAAATGGTGATGGGAAGGTCATTTGACCAAAAGAACAAGCAACAGAGGTAGAAAAAGATTGATGGATACGACCAGGAGATGCTAGAAGACAATGATAAAGACCTAAGCAGAAATGAAGGAATAGATTCTGAAATCGTGTGGTATGAGATGGAGATAAGTAAAAATTACTATGACAGGCCTTCACTTGGTAATGGGTATCTCTTCTGACTTAAGATGATGGTGATGATATCTTTACAATTAGACCACTTTTTAAGGTATTATTGCACACTTCTTATTATCATTTGATCAAATTAAGTGGCCTGGATTGTATATGGATTATAAAAAATAGGCAACAGATTTTCTATTTGATGATGATCAGGTTGTTATTATGCAAAGGGGTAGAATGCTAATAATTGGTGCAACAAATTAGTAGGGTAATACAAAAAATGGTGTATAAATGTCAATTACAATAAAATTGAGTACATGATGACTAACCCAGATAATTTATATACTGATGGGAATTTGACAGAATTTAAATCTTTTGTTATTTAGGTTCCATGATGGTAGTGGATGGATCTAACATCAATATACGAAAAAGAACTTGTGATGACCAAAGAACGACAAGTATGTTAAATTTGATTTTATGGAGTAGCAATAAATAAAAGCAGAACAATGACCTACAAGATCAGAAAAGAACCGATTATTGGGAAAGAGTGGCTGGGAGGTCCAGAACATAAAGAATCATGAACAATTCAATCAGGTACACAATGGTTGTGGAAAATACTTGTGAAAATAACAGAAAAAAAATTGATATGTTATGATCATTTCTGAAGAATGGAAGAGGAGAAAGGCCA
>JBQMRN010000030.1:0-3913 GCA_052171895.1 Arsenophonus sp. NEOnobi-MAG3 | reverse complement strand
CATTTCTATTTCATTATAAGTATAATATAGTACACTCAATTATGTCACTGCTGGTGACGATGGCTCAGATGTACTCAGTTTGTATGGTGCCAATTTATAAATTGTTTAAAGTCAAACACTGATTTTGAGTTGACTTTATTTCTTTGAAATATTATTTAGCTCTATACCCTGTTCACATTCACATTTTGTCTTGTAAACAGCAGTATTTTGGTTATTGGAAAAAGCACTGTTCTCAACATAATTAAATCCAAAGTTTTTAAAACAATTTAGGTAAATACTGAAATGCATATTTGGAAAATGAATAATTGCAGTAAATGTTTTAATTCTACATATGTGTATGGAGGTTGGACAGTTCAAAAACATTTTTTAATGAGAAATAATTGTTTTTACTACAAAATTTTAGGGTATTTCATAGGATTAGTAATAGAAATTCATCATAGAAATCATCATAGAAATTCCTATCAAGTCAAAATTTGTATGTAATCGCATATTTTATAAAAATAATATTTGAAATGTTTTGATTATACTTTCAGTTAGATATATCTGATGTTTCACAGGCGATTTGTCATCAGGAGATGGTGAAAAACGATCTCCTACTGATTTTGCTCTTTGGAAAAAGTCTAAACCAGGAGAACCATGGTGGGAATCTCCATGGGGACATGGTCGCCCTGGTTGGCATATTGAATGCTCTGCCATGGCATCTGCTATATGTGGAGAGTCTCTGGACATACATACAGGCGGTGTTGATTTGAAGTTTCCACATCATGATAATGAGTTAGCACAAGCAGAGGTATGACCGATTAACAGTAGCATATTAAGGGAGGGGGACATCTGGTATATCTGAAGAGTGGGAGGCATACATGAGTATATAAAGGGCTTAAAAAAGAAAAATGTTTATTTTATAAAATACAGACATGATTTTTGTAAAGTTTTGATTAGGATTATAGCTTCATTTAGATACATGAAATTACACAGTTCTCTGTTGAACTAGGATAACTATCAGTCTTAAGTTATCTAGACAGCTATCTTGACAGTTACCATATGTATAATTATATGCAATCATGATTCATGATGGTAGTAAATTGAACTGACACATTTACTCAGATTGCCTGTTTCGTAAATGAAAAAATTAGTTTTCGGTTTACTGGAAAGCTGTACGTGCAACAAAGATAGAATACCATTCTATCAGCACTCTTCAGTGATGATATGAAATGATTGTGTACCATGAAGTGAATTCATTGGCCATCAGTAGGTCTATGTCTCGAGTTTGTGATTAATATAACTCTTTGAATATAGCAGAATATCAGTTATCATTTGTTGGTGTGCCAGTTTTTAGTTGTTTGCGCCACTAGCATTAATTGGTGCACCACCTCACGTTATCAAAATCTTGAGGTGCACCAGCTTCTAAATTAACTTCTTGCTTGTATGTGAGTATATTGCATCATGTATGTGTTCATAAAAATATTTTTTTTTTACTGATTTCACAAATTTTTTATTTTTTGAAATTGATATAAGACATAGTAAACCCACGAAATGTTATAAACTTAAATTAACATCAAAATATTAACTTGTAACATATAATGCAATTTTATAAAACCAAAAGACTAACCTCAAAAAACAAATTTAACCTGGGCTCTATTACAAAAATTCTTCTGCAGAGAATTTTAAGAGTTGCAAATGAAGTAAGTAACATATTAAAATTTGAATTCATAATTTTATTTACTTGAACATGTCACACAAATCATGAAGTTAAAAAGTAACATACATAAGGAATTTATCGAGCATTTGGAAACATGATAATTCTTAACTCAAAGAAACATAGCAAATTATGCATTTACTACTTGCATAACTTGAAGTCACTTTTTTGTATTGCAACTATCAACTTTAAAATCATATGCAACCTGCCTTTATTCAAATATTTTAAACGTGTTTCCTTGGTAAGATGCCTTATTACATATACACTTAAATATACTACTTATATATACTACTTATATATACACACACTTATTTATAATTATCACTTATTTATATATACTCCAATCTCAGAATGTTACATTATTGCTTGCCATCCATTGCTAGGACCCTCAAATATGCTGAACATTCCAACAAAGAGTGTATTATTTTACATCCTGTCCAAAATATGGACCACCTTCATGTCGAACACCAGAGCAGAGAGTTTGTCCTGTAATAGCAGTACAGAGCTTTTTCATATTGAGCCTCATAGCAGACAGTGAGTGTCCATTGTACATGTCAACCAATCTTTATGAGCCAGTGATATTACCAACAGTTTTCAGACTGTTCTTGGATTTTCTATTGTGTCCCCTGATACTGAGGATTTTTACTTTCTCACTTACACCAATGATTTGTGTAGATCATGTTCACAGGATTTAATACTTTAAGAAACTTCTAGACAGACAATTCTGTGAAAATTAAGCATTTGTGATTAAGACAGCAGATTCCAACTATTTTGGCTACATAATAGAAGTACATTATTTAAACTGTTTTTAAAGAAATGTTCATGTTATAATAGATCCCACACTGATATAATTTTGAAAATGTCCATACTTGTAACTTGCAAAAGTTTCTCATATTTGCCATACAACACTATTCCTCAACAGTACAACAAAATTAACCATATAACTAACTGTGTCCAGTTTTGCAGCCATGAGGACTACAATGAAAATGCAAAGACGTTATGAAGGCTTTAATTCTAAGAAAACTGAAAAATAACCTGTACTTTTTCTGTTTTGTCCCTGTTTTGATTATTTAGGCAGAAGATGTTTGATATAATATTTTTGTTAGCGGCAATATTTAACTTTACTTAAATACTGTTTTTACACTCCGCTACAATTACAAACTTATAGCGGAGCGTAAAAAACAGTATTTAAGTAAAAAAGATGTTTGACTGTATGGGTAAAAGATCTTTGTCCCAGGCATTAAAGCAATCTAGAAACACTGTTACGACCAATTCATCAAATTATTGTCATGAAGCCAATTTGAATTGTTGTTAAAATCCATATTAATATGTGTTTTGTTTGACAGCAGGTCCTTTAAAATAATCCATAAATTTCACTGTTGCCTTGTATTTTTAAATTTCTTCTTTTTCAGTACTAAGTACAACCATCTTGTCTCATTTAAAACCATCTATTAACATGATAGATAAACAAAACCTGGAGTTCCCTTCAGCTTTCCCTCTCAGTAACATTATATAATAGACAGTTGCTTCTAAGGATGCATTTAATTTAGTTAGCTTTCTTATGACCTTTACTCTCCCACTCTTAAGAAGACATCTTCATTGGTCACATTATCTATCCTACAATAGCTACATTACCAGTCCCTTATCCCTTTAGACTATTCAAGCACTCCCACCACATCAATGTCAAGCAAGCTCCAGCAAGTAATGAAGTCTTTAAATATAATTAAGTTATTTTAACATGATCTGGGCTATTGAGTTATACAGTTTTATCCAGTCTGTTGTTTTTATTATTCTGAATTCCAGGATTATGAATTTTGTAATCAAACGTTTTTTTCAGTATTTAATAGGGTTTCATAAGAGTTTACTGGCCAATAGGAAAATTCCACTCTAGAACACCAGAAATTTTAGAATTGTGTTTCATTGAAGCTTGTGGAGCACTCCATCACAATTTGATTCTTGTTTAGAATTCTGTATCTTGTCCTCCTTTCTATTCATCTATTGAGTTGCAGTAATAGACCCTCATAGCAGAGGCTCTAATCAATTACAACTGACAATTACTTTAACATTCTGTGTACATTTTTTTGTGTGTAAATAGATGATTGTCAGTGACAAAGTTATATGTAACTAATATTATGCGAAAAGATTTATCACAGTTCATGTGAGGATAGGTAGATGTGAATTTTTCCTGTAAGCTACACACATCATTTGCAGTTTACT
>JBQMRN010000029.1:0-6114 GCA_052171895.1 Arsenophonus sp. NEOnobi-MAG3 | reverse complement strand
GAACTATTTAAGCATATTCCCTTGCTGCTGCGATCCATGGCCTTAAGCACTTTAATTTTAATATCGTTAATACCCTTTTGTATAGTTCGCTGTGGCAAATAACCGTTATAGACGACTGTATGCACGAAGCTCGTCGATAAAATGGGGTACATGGACAGGATGTTGTCGCAACATGTTTTCGAGCTCAGCCTCAACGACGGTAGATCAGCTGCCTAATACCATTAGATATGAGTTCATGCAAGAAATCACATGTAATATCTGATTTCGCGGATACCTGTCTGCTAGATTTTTTCATGGCATTATCATCTCAATGAGATTGAAATAATTTATAAAATTAATCATCATGGATAATAGCCGGCATCTCCGAAACTCCATACATCAGAAATGAACATAACTCTTAAAAAGATAAACCTAGTCTAAAAAGCTAATTGATTATCATATCAATAATGGCACAACTGGAAAATCAGCAACACTTGATCATAACGAGCACTTGTATGTGGTATTGTCTACATTAGATTATCCGGATGGCAGAATTCCAATTATTGGAAGCAGTAGATCTAATGCCACAAAACAAGCTATTGCAGTAACTAAATCTTTAGAAAAACAGGTGTTGTTGCTTATCTGGCTGTAACACATTACTATAATAAACCTTCACAAGAAGGACTTTATCAGTATTTTAAAGGCATTGCTAAACAGACCAATTTATCGTAAATCTTATACAATGTTCCTTCGCGCACCAGGATATGATTTATTGCCTTGGACAAGTTACTAGATTAGCAAAGTTAGGTAATATTGTTGGTCTTAAAGAAGACAGTAGTGATTTAAGTTGTGTGAATTGCATTCGCAAATTAATTAATGATAAAAAATTTTTGCTTAGAGGGGGTGATGATCTAACTGCGTTAGAATTTATACAACTAGGTGGTGGAAAGGGGTAAAATTTCAATAACAAGCAATATTGCCAGCAAGTTAATACCTGAAATATGCAAGTTAGCATTAAAAAAAAGTATGCCGAAACGCATAAGTTAAATTATCCACTAAGTGAATTGCATCATCAATTATTTATCGAACCTAATCTTCCATTCCAGTTAGATGGGCCTGCTATCAGTTAGGACTTTATTAAGTCTGATACATTACGCTTACTGATGATACCATTAACTCTAAGCAGTCAGATATATCGGTAAAAAAGATATTAAAGATCGCTGATTTACAAAAAATTTAGGGAAATTTAATGGCAACATTATTGCACAAATCAAAAGTTATTAAGCTTGCAGGACTATCACTTACTGTATTTTTGGTAGCTTGCACAACTAATCAACGTTATAAGCGTCAAATCAGTGGTGACGAATCATATTTAAATACACCTCCGTTAAAAATTTTGACGATTCCTCAAGGAATATCATTACCGTTACAAAACGGTGAATATGATATCCCGTCAGCTAATCAAAATGGTGCTGTAGGTAAATCATTAGATATTCGCCCTCCTATTCAAATACTTTCGTTACTCACTGACACCCATACCGAAAATAGCCTAACAGTAAGTCGTTTATTTTTAAGTAATACAGCTGAAAACAGAGCCATTTGGCCGCAAATTAATGCTATTTTTCAACAAAAAATGATTAAAGTAAGACAAAAAAATGATCCAGACCAATCCTTGATTACAGATTGGATTACCTGGCCGCAAAGAGATGAAGATATTCCTATACAAACTCGGCAAAAAACTCAGCTGGATCGACAAAATAATCAAATAATTATTACTGTAACTAATGAAGGTATAAAGCAGGGTGAAAAGAACATCACTGATCCTGTAAAAATACAACGCTATAATATTTTAATGCTAAATGAACTTATTGATTCAATAAATAAACTACGTAATAATAGAAGCAGTTCTGGTTCCGAAGATCGTTATTCCATTATTGATGTGCAAACTGCTAGTGACAGCACTGGATTACCTAAGATCATTGTGCGGGCGCCTTATAATATTGTTTGGGATAAATTACCATCGGTGCTTGAAAGAATTGGTATACAAATTAGTGATCGTAGTCGTTCGATGGGATTAATTAACCTCACTTATAATGGTATTAGTGATAGTGATTGGCAAGCGATTGGTCTCAATAATCTAACTATGGCAAAAGGTGATTATAAATTGCAAGTTGGTGATATGAATAATTGTAGTAGTCTGCAATTTATGGCGAGGAAAGGGATAATTTTAACACAAAAACAAAATGATGAAATGGTCGCAGTATTAAAAGCGCTGTTTAGTAAAATAAGTAGTAATTAGCTAATAAAATTGAGTTTATTACGATTACCTATAACATATTCTTATATAATAAGAATATTAGCAAATCTAGTGTATGATGGCGGGGTCGTTCCAGTGGCTACGGTTCCACTCTGATGCTTTGTAAATCTGTTCTCCTTCCTTAAATTAGAGGTTATTTAGTAGCAGGGGAACAGATCAAATCTCCTTAGCCAGTTAGTGCTCAGCTTTTCTGAGCAGATTGAAGCAGCTTAAAATAGCATTGAAAGAGTTTTTTCTCTAACCATACTTCTTCGTGAGTCGGATTCGTAGATTCACTGTAGAAAAAACCCCTATTCAATTTGAATTCGTTGTTCTTATTTAATGCCAAGTTCTCTAATGGGAAGTCGTAGAATGCCACCAGTTCTTCTTGATCTTTCTCCAACTTTTTCATCACTAGAGGATATTTCGCTAAAAACATTGCCAATAAAAATCAATACCTTTATTAGCGGCATCACAGCTCTCTGCTACCCAGACCTCCCTCACCTCAACCTTAACTTTCGATTGCATGCCTTTTGGTGCATGCCTTTTGGTAGTAAAGGCAGAACATTAGCTATTTTGTATACCCAACAACGTTAGTATTGCCGTGTCCAGGAATATCTTGCCATTATATTCCAAAAAACCAATGGCATGGTCTCCCGTAGCCAAGCCTAGATATAAGGTTAAGCTACGGCCGCTTGCAGCAGGCCATTGAGAAGTTCGGGCAAAAATTCGGTTCTGACTATCGATAACCATCTTCGACTGCAACTAGCTCCTTACTTCCCCATGCTGGCTGACGCCGATAATAATCAGCAAGCAAGATGATGATCTTTCCTGAGATGACTGTTTATACCATCTGCCAATAAATAAATGTAGCGCCTATCTCTTAAATCACATAGGCATCCCATTGTCTATACTCTTAAAGGCATTGCTGTTTTACTCTGGTATGGTGTACTAGCAAAGAAAAACCATGTGCTTTCGCCGAGAAGTGCTCCAAAAAAGGTTCATAAAATCTCCGCTGGATCTGCCTAGGAGATGGGCACCCATGGTAGCAACTCTTCGCCGCTTTTTTTACACTTTAGATAAAGCATTAAGAACGAGCTGTTGAAGCATATTCCGTTTCCGCTCTGCCACACACTGACCTTAGGCAGTTTAATCTCAATATCGTCAATATAGCAGTCTGTATTGTTCGCTGTGGCAAATAAGCGTTACGGAGGACAGATGGGCACAGCATGTTCTCGCAACATGCTTTCGAGCTCAACCTCAACGGCGGGTGGCTATCAGCTTCCTGGCACAATTAGAGATGAGTTCATGCAAATGGGATCTCCTCCATAGGTAATATCTGGTTTTGGAAATACCTGTAGGGTAGACTTCTTCATGGCATATCATTCTATGTTGATAAATCATTCATAAAATCAATCAGCAGGATATGACAGCATCTCTGAAAACCCATACACCAATAATCAGCTTAACTAATTTTAAAGTAAGAGTTATTTTAGCTCTGATATTTTTATGATGCAATCAAATAAAACTTGACCTATGCAAAACTCATATAGTCAAAAGTAATTAAATATATTTTTATAAATTCTTCCCAGAAGCGAAGTAGTATAAATATTTTATAGTATTTTAATAATTCTTTATTATCTTTTTTTGATTAAATATGAAGAATGACACTCTATCGAATTTACCTTATTTTTTTCTAACTTTAGAAATATCATTAGATTTAAATTTAAAATCATTTTTCACAAAATATAGTAAGTCATATGAATGTTCTTCTTTCACTTTAAGACCTCGAAATTAATTATCTATACTAGTGAATTATTTTCATCATTTCATGATGGATAAATAGCTTGCATCTCTGCTTTTATATGATGTAACGTTGTTCTGTATTCATGGATGTTATTCATAAAATTCCTCATGTTATTAATTATATGAATGTAAATGTTGAATAAATCCAACTGCTAATCAAAAAATAATCAACCGTGAATTACTTGTGGTAATATCATTTACTGTTATCTGTTGATTAACAGAGCAACATTTCACTAGTTTTAAATGAGCGCTAGCTCCTTGTGTTAGTCTTTTTTTTAAATGGTTCAGAAATACCGAATAGCTATTAATTTTTGAATAAATTTTCGTAAATCATTATAAGGTAATAGGATATTTTTATTTCGTAACATTTTTAAATAGTCGTTATGAATAGTCGTTATATTTTCACAACTAAAAATCAGATAAAATCATCTCTTTCTCCGAGTATAGCCGTAATAAAATAGTTATACATCCTGATTGTCATTTTCAAGCCTTTCTCTCTTGCCATGCTTCTCAATAGCAATGCTTTTAGCTAATTAGCTAAAGCAAAGCCTGCAATAGAAGGTAAATGGTTATTGATGATGTATCGTTTGTATAAAGCGCAGCAATATCAATAGCACATTCATCATTTTGAACTTCAAGCTTTTCATTTTTGGTTTGCTTGATAATAAAAAAAGCAGATAGAGAATTCAGCCCCAAATACTTATAAATTGGTCTACAGTAGGTAAAAATAATTATGCTGCCAGCCTTTATAAAAGGCTCTTACCAGTGTACATCCAGATTTTAAATTGTTATCAAATTTAGCAGAGTCAAGCATATTGATAGTGTTAGCATAACTAAAACATCCTTGTTTCTTGTTAAAAACACCGGTTGTGATATCAATAAAAATCAATCATTATTTAGTTTTCCATCCTAAAATAGCAAAACAGTCCATTATTAAATAATACTATTGTATTCCTCGTTTTTCAGACTCATTCATCATGCAGTTGAGAAAAGAAACAAAATCCTGTTTGTGAATGCTTGATATTTATACGATTTAAGGTTGAGGTGTTTTGTGAAGAATTTTCTTATGGGCAAAACACTCCATGACATTACTAATTGTCAATTTTTCAAGTTACTGAAATCCATAAGCTGCCTAAAGATAACTATAGCCATGATAACCTTCTGGTGATAATATGCTTTGTTTAATAACATCCATTTTCTCTATAACGTGCTCAAGCTAATCCTCAATACTCTTTAATTGACGCTCTTGATCAAAGTTAGCTAATGCCATTGTCATTTCTATGATAAATTCATTAGCGCTTTGTGGTTCGCTTTAGTGTTTCAGTTTATCAATCAGTGAGCGGCAAACGGCTTTGGATTCACGGGTGCTAAGACGGATCCGCTTGTTTAATTAGCATTTTGATAATTTTAATATCAGTGCCGTTTTTTGACCTAAAAAATTTTTATAGGTCTCTCCTTTAATTTCATCTTTAATACGATCGAGATGAAGACCTTATTTCTAATCAGTAGAATACTATATTCTTTTCTTGTCTCATTAACCATGGAATTATGCTCATTTCTGGTGTATGGAGTTTCTAAGATGGTAGCGTATCCTACTAATTGATTTCGTGAATAATTTCAATAACAGAGAGATGATATGCCATGAAAAATCTACTCTACAGGTATCTGTAAAACCAGATATTACTTCATGATCCCTGCTATGAAGTCATCTGTAATGGTACCAGGAAGCTGATAGCCACACTACCGTTAAAGCTAAAGCTCGAACCCATGCTGCGACAATATGCTGAATGCCGCTTTGTCGACAAGCGTGTTCCTCATTTCCGTTATTCGTAACAATTATTTATCACAACGAACTATACAGACTGGTAATTAGCGATGTTGAGATTAAAGTGCCTAAGGTAGTGGGGAAATCCGCAGCAACAACGAAATATGCTTTAACAGCCCGTTGCTAGCGCTTTATCTGAAGCGTACAAAAAACCTCGAAGTATTGCTAGCATGGCTGCACCTACGAGGCATCTCCATGAATTATTTTT
>JBQMRN010000028.1:0-6804 GCA_052171895.1 Arsenophonus sp. NEOnobi-MAG3 | reverse complement strand
TCGATGAAAAAGATTTATCAATATAATAATTACCTATATCAACGATAAGGGTTTTAGACGAACAACCAACTATCATTAGCACCAATAACATCATAAACAACTTTCGCATAATCATCTCCATATAAGTGTTTAATACCTATCAATTATAAAAGCATTATTTCTCATACACTCTACTTCATTCAGCTAAATAATTTAGGTTAAAACTTTTGACTATACGATTAGTTTTTAGTACCGGCTTATTAATATCTCCATTTTTATAATTTAAAAGAATAAACTATTTATAATACCTTAGTTTATTTATATATTAACAATAAGAATTATTAACAAATCTGGTGTATGTGGTCAGGCTACACGTTCCTCTCTGATGGTTTGTAAATCTGTTCTCCATCCTTAAATTGGACGTTGTTTATCAGTATGGGCTAAAACATCAGGAAAATCCCATTAACTGGTTCCATATTTTTGAGCAAAGTATAGCAGCTTAAATAGCATTGAAAGGGTTGTTTTTCTCGAACCACACTCTTCGCAAGTCGGCTTCGTAGCTTCACTGCCGCAAAAACCGATTCAATCGGATTCGTCCTTCTTATTTGGCGGCCCAGTCCGCTGATGAGAACTTGTAGAATGCCAGCAGTTCTGCTCGATCTTTTTCCAGCTGCTTCATCACTGTAGGAAAATTCGCTAAAACCTTGCCAACAAAACATAAACATAGCAGACTATGGTGTGAGCAGCGTGCAGCTAGACGCTGTTTTAGAATGTTAATGATCTGAGTTTTTTATACTCTGCGATAGGTTAATTTTTGAGGAATTTATCAATAGATGGCTCGGAATAAATCTCCTAGAAAGGAGATCAAATAAAATCAGAAAGACAACATGCGACTTTAGGTATACACACCGCCTGTTTATTTAAAGCATTTTATGATCTCCATCAAGAAATGAATGATAATAGATCGACTGATTTTATGACCCACTAAATAGGGCCATACACAAATGCCTCCGAGACACTCTGTCCACAATTTTTCTAAACAGGAAAGTATTATACGTCTTTCATAATTATTCTTGGTTTTAAGCAACGGCCAAGGGCAATCTGATAACACTGGATACAACTGCATTTAGTGGCAATGACTGAGCAAATATGCTTCCGATAAATTTATTACCTATAGGGGAACTAGTAGGTATAATCCCCGTCTCCTTACCCCACTGAGACAAACACAAAGATAACTGGTCTGATAGACATGACGAATACTGACAGAATGGGATGATGATTTCTATTTCTTTAGAAAAAGATACACCTAGAGGGTAATTTCTCCATATGCATATTTCCAAGGCAAACTAAACTGCTTTTCAGCAGTCATGATGACTGGAATAAACTTCTTAAAAATATGGTAAAAATATCAAGTCGTGGACCCGTATATCTATCTAGAGAATGCTTGCCTGCAGAATTTTTCCCATGGAGAGGGTGATCTGGAGACTACTACTATGCTTCTACTGAATGTTCCTAGCACTGTTTTTTCTAAAAAAGCTCTAAGTCAAAATCCTACAGTTCATTCGGTTTCAAAGCCAGGGATCAGTGGTTAGCAGAGCAGGTTCATATTTTACCAAACTGTAACTGGCAACACATTAGTTTCACTATACCCCATCTTCTTTGGCCTTTTCCAAACAATAACTGGCTGCTACTCAACGCTCTCTTTCTGGTAAGCACCACGCTATACTGCAGTGGTTGACACAAAAATAGAGTATTCAATGGTATCTTCTGTACCTTGCACATTTATGATCAACAACTCAATCAACATCTTCCTGTTCATGTCTCTATCACCAGTGGCGCTTTAGATATTAAAGGCTATATAACCTGAGGTGTTCTTCAAAAAAAAGAGAGTCAAAGTAATTTAACGAGGCACTATTATCCACCTGCTGCGTCACAGCTATAACCTGATAAATCCTAGTGGTGGGTTTGATCTTTCTGGGTTTAAGCATATTCGTGCTAGGAAGCAATGTGAGCGTTACCTGAAGGCACAGTATGGACATTACTATAAAGTGCACTTTGGTAAAAAGACGAAAATAGCGTGACATAGCATGAAATACCTCTGACGCTATATTAGCTATATTCTGTCCAGGAATGTTACAATGATAAGTTATTATGGTTTCTTGTCGAATTGTAAACGAGGTACACTATTACCGAAGGTGTATAAGGCGCTGTAAATGACGTTTCGAAAAAAAACTTAAAAAAAGGAGTTCGCTATTTTTCTGAAAGGAGATACCTGCGTACAGATCCGTACAAATGCATTCTGTTGGCAACAAAGGGCTACTTTTTATCGACCCTTATCTTGGCAAACAGGCAAAAGAATTGTTATCAGAAAGAATGCATAAATATAGAAAAATGAGTGTTATTAAGCCAAACCTATAGTTAATGTCTCTAGAATTAGTGCATTATGTCAAAAAAAATACATACTCCGATAAAATTTTAACTTACAATAATAGACTTACTAAACCGCTTTTATCGCCTTTTAGAAATATGGATGGCTTTTCTATTTTCTTAAAGATCGATTTAATTTTCTAACCATTAAAGGATTTATTACCAGGATCATGGCTCTCTTCTCTGCTAGCAAGAGCTCCCACGCAGCTAAGCTTTAACTTTCGGTTGCATGCTTTTTGGGAATGAAACCAGCACACATTAGCTGTTTTGTGTAGCCAACAGCGCTAATGCTGCGTGTTCGGTAATATTTTTGCCATTAGATTATAAAAACAAAGGACATTCTTTCTGCCGTAGTAAGCCTAGTCGATATTCTTAAGCCACGCGCTCACAGGGCATTAAGAAGTTCGGGCCAGTTCGTTTCTGACCCTCAATAACCATCTTCGACCGCAACTACCTTTCCTTACGTGTCCATGCATCAGTGATGCCGATAATGACACCAGCGGGGCAAAGGGGATCATCCTGCTTGACAGGAGTATATATACCATCGAGCAAGAAATAAACGTAGCGTGTATCGCTTAAATCATGCAGGCACCATTGCCTCTTCTCTTCAAGCCATTTCTGTTTAAGCGAAAAGCTCACCACGAAGGCTTCGTAAAAATCACCGATGGAAGATATGCATTGCAGGTAGAGCCATGGTAGCAACTCTTTTAGACTCTTTGGACGGTTCAGATAACGCGGTAGCAACAAGCTGTTAAAGCATATTCCGTTGCCACTGCGATCTCCATTGGCCTTAGGCACTTCAATCTCAATATCGCGAATAGCAGTTTGTATAGTTATCTCTGTGGCAAATAATCATTAATGATAACGGCATGAGGCCTCTCGAGAAGGCGGCGTTCAACATATTGTTGCAGCATGCCTCCGAGCTCATTCTCAACGGCGATAGCTATCAGGTGCTTAATACCATTAAGGATGAGTTCATGCAAGAGATCACAGGTAATATTTTGTTTCGCAGATACCTATATGGTAAACTTTTTTATGCTATATCATCTCTATGTTGTTGAAATTATTCGCGAAACAAATAAGCAGAATATGCTGCCATCCACAAAAATCTCATACATCAAAATTACCATAACTCGTAAAAAAACCTATTGGGAGTCTATAAAAGATTAGTTAAAGGTTAAACCTGAATTCTTCAAAAGAACTATACTATTTTCCGGGATGGATGTGATACCTAGATTTAGGTGAATAACTGTGCTGTGATCAAAATTAACACAAGATTATGGTAGCTTTTTCTAACAATATTGAATCTAATTTTTCATATTTGAATGTTGGTTTTTTAATTTTTATTTAATTAATCTTTCATTATCAAATATTTATATATATTATACTAGTTTTGCCGATTAACTCTAGATAACTCTGTTCTTTTTAAATTTACATTTAACAAAAAATCTTCGATTAAATTAATTTCTTCTAAATTTTTGGCGGAGAAATCGGTATTAATAAATAAATCGTTCCTTTATGAATATATTTTGGATAAATCCTGTTATTTAATAACCTTAAAGGAGTTATGCTTATTTTGGTATATGAGATTTTTAGAGATGGCAGCATATCCTGCTTATTTGTTTCGCGAATAATTTCAACAATATAGAGATGATATACCATGAAAAAGTTTACCATACAGGTATCTGCGAAACAAAATATTACCTGTGATCTCTTGCATGAACTCATCCTTAATGGTATTAAGCACCTGATAGCTACCGCCGTTGAGAATGAGCTCGAAGGCATGCTGCAACAATATGTTGAACGCCGCCTTCTCGACAGGCCTCATGCCGTTGTCATTAATGGTTATTTCTCATAGCAAACTTATATAGATATTGGCAATGTTGAGATTAAAGTACTACCTAAGGTCAGAGGATCATAGCGGAAACAGAATATGCTTCAATAGCTCGTTGCTACCAACTTATTTGAAGCGTGCAAATCGGCGAAGAGTTGTTACTATGCCTATACCTGCGAGCCATATCCCAACCGGTGATTTTCAGAAAGCTCTATGGGTACTTTCAGTGAAAAGCACATGCTCTATGTAGTAGCAACAACAGACTGAAACAGTAATGTGGTAAAGACACAGGTAATGGTGCCTGCAGTATTTAACGATACGTGCTACGTTTATTTCTTAGCCGATAGGCTATACAATCTTGTCAGGCAAGATGATATCGCTTTTGCTTGCTGGTATTATCGGTATCACTGAGCATCGACGTAAAAAGGTAGTTACCACAGAAGATGCTTATTGAGAGTCAGAAGCGAACTGGCCAGAACTTTTTAATGCCATGTAAGCGCGTGGCTTAAGCATATCTACTAGTCTTATTACGGTAGAAAGAATGTCCTTTGTTTTTATAATCCAATGCCAAAAATATTACCGAGAACACGCAGCACTAGCGCTGTTTTTGGTACACAAAACAGCTAATGTGCTGGCTTCATTCCCAAAAAGCATGCAACCGAAAGTTAATGATGAGCTGGCGTTGGATATCTTGCTAGGAGAGAATCGGCATACCGCTCATAAACCCCTTGATGTTTTTGTTGGTAATGTTTTAGCAAAGTATCCTCCAACGATGAAGAACGTGGAGAAAGATCGAGAAGAATTACTGACATTCTAGCACTTCCCATCAAAGTACTGCGCATCAATAAGAACGACGAATTCGACTTAGGAAGAACTGTATTTCAAAAAAAACAACCCTTTCAATGCTATTTAAGCTGCTACAGTCTGCTCAGAAAAGCTGGAATCGGATAAGGAGATTTAGCCTTCTGATCCTGTTGGTAAATAACCTTAAATTTAAGGATGGAGAATAAATTCACGAAGTATCATAGCGGATGAACCTAACCGCCATACATCAGATTTACTAATAACTTTTATGCATTTTGCTTTTGTTGTCTCTGCATTTGATATGGCTTAATATTGATAAAATAAGTAAAAATTCTAAAGGCTAATTTTTAATTATATTCTCCTTGAAATAGTTCATGAAAATAGTCAATTTCAATCACCGCAATTCATTGAAGGTGTTGTTGAACGCGTCACTTTTCATAGTGAGAGATCCAGCTTTTTTGTTATTAGAGCTAAGGATTCCGCACATAAAGATTTAATTACTGTAACTGGGGTAATACCGATTCTATTACTGCTGGGGAATATATTAAATGTATGGGTACCTCTGGCTTAACGACGTTAATTATGGCCTACAGTTTAAAACCAATCATATAAAAACTATTGTTCCTACAACTCTTGAAGGCATGGAAAAATATCTAGGTTCAGACATGGTTAAAGGAATAGGCCCCGTTTTTGCCAAACAACTTATCAAATCCTTTTGCGTAAATATTTTTGATATTATTGAACAGCACCCTGATAAATTATTTGAAGTTAAAAGTATTGGGAAAAACGACAGTAAAAGATTAGTTCTGCTTTGGCAAAACAAAAAGCGGTCAGGGAAATCATGATTTTCTTACAATCTCATGGTATCGGAACGAACCTCAAGAGCCATTCGTATATATAAAACCTACGGTGAATCGGCAATTTTTAAAATACGGGAAAATCCTTATCAACTCTTGATTGATATATCTATGGCATTGGGTTTAAAACAGCTGATCAAATCGCACAAAACATAGGAGTCGATACACAATCTCTGATTCGTGCTCAAGCCGGGTATCCCGTCATATTTTACAGGAATTGTCTAATCAGGGTCATTGTGCAGAAGAACAAGGGGAATTAATTAATAAAACCCATCGATTACTGAATATTCATGAAGACTATACGCCAGGCCATTGAGATTGAATTAACAGAACGCCGGATTGTTTTACAATCGGTTGAAATAAAATTTGGATATTTCTGTCATCATTAGCTTTTTCTGAACAAGGCGCGTTGCAGGTCATTAAAGCGGTTGATTTCTGAAACACTTCCCTACTAGAATATCGCACTAGAAAAAATTATTCCATGGGTTGAAAAACAAAATAAGATAACGTTATTTTATACGCAAAAGAGTGCTATCGAAAAAACTTTAAAAAGCAAGGTGAGTGTCATAACAGGTTGGCCTGCCTGGCGTTGGAAAGACTACGGTGATTAACAGTATCTTTGTATTCTAAAAACTAAAGGGATAATACCAACGCTTTGTGCGCCAACAGGACGAGCTGCTAAACGATTGAGCGAATCAACTAAAGAAAATGCCACTACCATTCATCGTCTTCTAGATTTTGATCCCTTACAATTTAATTTTAAACATAATGCTGACACCCTATTAATACCAAATTACTAGTTATTGACGAATCCTCAATGATTGATATTGTATTGATGAATAAATTATTACGCGCATTACCTAATCATTCAGCGTTACTGTTTGTGGGGGATATTGATCAGCT
>JBQMRN010000027.1:0-6856 GCA_052171895.1 Arsenophonus sp. NEOnobi-MAG3 | reverse complement strand
TCGATGAAAAAGATTTATCAATATAATAATTACCTATATCAACGATAAGGGTTTTAGACGAACAACCAACTATCATTAGCACCAATAACATCATAAACAACTTTCGCATAATCATCTCCATATAAGTCTTTAATACCTATCAATTATAAAAGCATTATTTCTCATACACTCTACTTCATTCAGCTAAATAATTTAGGTTAAAACTTTTGACTATACGCTTAATTTTTAGTACCAGCTTATTCATAATTTCCATTTTTATAATTTAAAAGAATAAACTATTTATAATGGCTCGGTTTATTTAAATAATTTAGTGTTTTTTATCACTATATCTTATTAGTAATAAGAATTATGAGCAAATCTAGTGTATGGCGGTCACAGGCTACACGTTTCGCTCTAATGCTTTGTGAATCTGTTCTTCATCCTTAAATTGGAACTTGTTTAGCAGTGGAGTGTCCACACCAGATAAATCCACTTAGCCTGTTCCAACTTTTATGAGTAATTTGGATCAACTAAAATACTATTGAAAGGATTATTGTTTTTGAACTACAGTTCTTCACGCGGCGATAGAAGCCTTACTTTACTGTCGCAAAAGCCGATTCAATCGGATTTGTCGTTCTTATTTGACGCCAAGCGCTCCAACGATAAGTCATAGAATATCAGCAGTTCTTCTCGATCTTTCTCCAATTTTTTCATCGCTGCAGGATACTTAGCTAAAACATTGCTAACAAAACATGAACATAGCACAGTAGGTGTGATCGGCACGCAGCTCTATACACTGCTTCGTGGACGTTAATGATCTGAGTACTTTTTTATATTTTGCGATATGTTAATTTTTCAGTAATTCATCCAGATGGATCGGAATAAATCTCCTAGAAAGCAAAGCTGGTAAAATCAAGAAAACAACATGAGACTTTACGTGTATACCTCCTGTTTATCCGAAGCGCTTTATAATCTCCATCCCGAAGTTGATGATGACAAACCGACTGAATTTTTATGACACCAAAATGGGCCATACAAGAATATGTCCGAGACTCTCGGTCTCCAATTTTTATAAACAGCCAAATATTATCCGTTTCTTACAATTATTCTTGGTTTTGAGCAACCACCAATACCAAGCCGATGAAACTGGATACAACTGCATTTATGAGGCAGGGCAATGAATGAAAATATGCTTGCCGATGAAGTCATCATCTAATCTATAGAAAACTAGGAATAATCCTCATCTCCTTTCACCCACCTGAAACAAACACAAAGATAACTTGTCTGATAGACCTGATAAATGTGAACAGTATGACAATTTCTATTTTTCTGGCAAGATACCAAGAGGCTAAATTACCTAGATATATAAATTCCCCAGGAAAACTAAAAAAGTGTTTTTCAGTATTGATAATGACTGGAATAATTTTTTTGAAAAACATAGTAAAAGTGTTAATTCATGGATCCGTCTATCTATCTAACGAATGCTTACCTGCTGCAGATGTGCTGCCATAGGCTGGTATCTTCTCTGGCAATACTGCTTCTGCCTCTATCCTGAATTGGTTCCCACTGCCGTTTTTTCTGCTAAACCTGTAAGTCAAAAGCCTGCAGTTCATACGGTTTCAAAGCCACGTAACAGTGGTTAGTATAACAGGTTCATATTTTATCAAACTGCAACTGGTAATACATTAGTATTACTATACCCCATCTTCTTTAGCCTTTTTCAATAATAACTAGCTAAAACTTAACATTCTGTTTCTTGCAACCACCCACGCTATACTACAGGGGGCACGAAAACAGGATATCGAAATTGGTATCTTCTGTACCTTGGACACTTATTTGGTTAACAACTCAATCAACATCTTCTTGTTCATGTCTCCGTCACCCGTGGCGCTATAGATATTAAACATTCTGTATGACATGAACTGTTTTTCAAAAAAAAGAACAATTAAAGTAATTTGGTAAAGCGCTGTTATCCGGCTGCTGCGCTACATCTATAACCTGATAAATCCTACTTTTGGTCTTCTTCTCCTTGTTTGGAGCATATTCGTGTAAGGAAGGAATGTGAGCGTTACCTGAAGGCACAGTACGAAGGAGGTTACTGGAAAAGTGCAGTTAACTAAAAAAACGAAATGGGCGTGATATAGCGTAAAAATACTTTGAGCGCTATTATTAGCCATATTCTGGCGATGGATTTTAAAATGGTGCATTACTATGGTTTCTTATCGAATCACAAATGAGGCACATTATTACTGAAGGTGTATAAGTCTCTAGAGATGAGAAGGTTCGTAAAAAAACGGAAAAACCGGAGTTTGCCTTTCTGATGAAAGAATTCCTGCGCACAGAACCGTATAAATGCATTTTGTGTAGGGACACACACCAGGCTACTTTTTATCGACCTTGATCTTGGCAAACAGGCAAGTCGACAAAATTCTTATCAGAAAGAATCTATAAAATAGAAAAATGAGTGTTATTAAGCCAAACCTATAGTTAATGTCTCTAGAATTAGTGCATTAGGTCAAAAAAAATACATACTCCGATGAAATTTTAACTTACAATAATAGACTTACTAAACCGCTTCTATCGCCTTTTAGAAATATGGATGGCTTTTCTCTTTTCTTAAAGATCGATTTAATTTTCTAACCATCAAAGGATTTATTAGCAGGATCATGCCTCTCTTCTCTGCTGCTAGAGCTCCCGCGCAGCTAAGCTTTAACTTTTGATTGAATGCTTTTTGTGAATGAAGCCAGCACATTAGATGTTTTGTGTACCCAAACAGCGCTAGTGCTGCGTGTTCGGTAATATTTTTACCATTAGATTATAAAAACAAAGGACATTCTTTCTGCCGTAGTAAGCCTAGTAGATATGCTTAAGCCACGCGCTCACAGGGTATTAAGAAGTTCGGGCCAGTTCACTTCTGATCCTCAATAACCATCTTCGACCGCAACTAGCTTTCCTTACGTGTCCATGCTTAGTGATGCGGATAATGAGCAGCGTGGCAAAGGCGATCATCCTGCTTGACAGAAGTATATATACTATCGAGCAAGAAATAAACGTAGCGTGTATCGCTTAAATCATGCAGGCACCATTGCCTCTTCTCTTCAAGCCATTTCTGTTTTAGCGAGAAGCTAGCCACCAAGGCTTTGGTAAAAATCACCGATGGAACATATGCATTGCAGCTAGAGCCATGGTAGCAACTCTTTTAGACTCTTTGGACGTTTCAGATAACGCGGTAGCAACAAGTTGTTAAAGCATATTCCGTTGCCACTGCAATCTCAATTGGCATTAGGCACTTCAATCTCAATATCGCGAATATCTATATAAGTTCGCTATGAGAAATAACCATTATTGACAACGATATGAGGCCTGTTCAAGAAGGCGGCGTTCAACATATTGTTGCAGCATGCCTTTTCGAGCTCATTCTCAACGGCGGTAGCTATCAGGTGCTTAATATCATTAAGGATGAGTTCATGCAAGAGATCACAGGTAATATTTTGTTTCGCGGATACCTGTATGATAAACTTTTTGATGGTATATCATCTCTATGTTGTTGAAATTATTCGCGAAACAAATAAGCAGGATATGCTGCCATCCACAAAAATCTCATACACCAAAATTATCATAACTCGTAAAAAACCTATTTGGAGTCTATAAAAGATTAGTTCAATGTTAAACCTGAATTCTTCAAAAGAACTATACTATTTCCCGGGATGGATGTGACAGATAGATTTAGGCGAGTAACTGTGCTGTGATCAAAATTAACAGCAGATTAGTGTAGCTTTTCTAACAATATTGAATCTAATTTTTCATATTTAAATGTCGTTTTTTAATTTTTATTTAATTAATCTTTTATTATCAAATATTTATATATATTATACTAGTTTTGCCGATTAACTCTGGATAACTCTGTTCTTTTTAAATTTACATTTAACAAAAAATGTGCTTCGATTAAATTAATTCCTTCTAAAATTTTGGCGGAGAAATCGGTATTAATAAATAAATCGTTCCTTTATGAATATCTTTTGGATAAATCCTGTTATTTAATAACCTTAAAGGAGTTATGCTTATTTTGGTATATGAGATTTTTAGAGATGGCAGCATATCCTGCTTATTTGTTTCGCGAATAATTTCAACAATATAGAGATGATATACCATGAAAAAGTTTACCATACATGTATCTGCGAAACAAAATATTACCTGTGATCTCTTGCATGAACTCATCCTTAATGATATTAAGCACCTGATAGCTACCGCCGTTGAGAATGAGCTCGAAGGCATGCTCCAACAATATGTTGAACGCCGCCTTCTCGACAGGCCTCATGCCGTTGTCATTAATGGTTATTTCTCATAGCGAACTTATATAGATATTGGCAATGTTGAGATTAAAGTGCCTAAGGTCAGAGGATCATAGCGGCAACAGAATATGCTTCAATAGCTCGTTGCTATCACCTTATTTGAAGCATGCAAATCGGCGAAGAGTTGTTACTATGCCTATACCTGCGAGCCATATCCCCACCGGTGATTTTCAGAAAGCTCTAGGGGTACTTTCAGTGAAAAGCACATGCTCTATGTAGTAGCAACAACAGACTGAAACAGTAATGGGGTAAAGACACAGGTAATGGTGCCTGCAGTATTTAACGATACTACTACGTTTATTTCTTAGCCGATAGGATATACAATCTTGTCAGGTAAGATGATATCGCTTTTGCTTGCTGGTATTATCGGTATCACTGAGCATCGACGTAAAAAGGTAGTTACCACCGAAGATGCTTATTGAGAGTCAGAAGCGAACTGGCCAGAACTTCTTAATGCCCTGTGAGCGCGTGGCTTAAGCATATCTACTAGTCTTATTACGGTAGAAAGAATGTCATTTGTTTTTATAATCCAATGGCAAAGATATTAGCGAACACACAGCACTAGCGCTGTTTTGGGTACACAAAACAGCTAATCTGTTGGCTTCATTCCCAAAAAAAGTATGCAACTGAAAGTTAATGCTGAGCTGCTGGGGAGGCTCTGGCTAGGAGAGAATCGGCATACCGCTCATAAACCCATTGATGTTTTTGTTGGTAATGTTTTTAGTAAAGTATCTTCCAACGATGAAGATACGTGGATAAAGATCGAGAAGAATTACTGGCATTCTAGCACTTCCAATCAAAGTACTGCGCATCAATAAGAACGACGAATCCGACTTAGGAAGAACTGTATTTCGAAAAAAACACAACCCTTTCAATGCTATTTAAGCTGCTACAGTTTGCTCAGAAAAGCTGGAATCGGATAAGGAGATTTAGCCTTCTGATCCTGTTGGTAAATAACCTCAAATTTAAGGATGGAGAATAAATTTACGAAGTATCATAGCTGAGGAACCTAACCGCCATACATCAGATTTACTAATAACTTTTATCCATTTTGCTTTTATTGTCTCTGCATTTGATATGCCTTAATTTTGATAAAATAAGTAAAAATTCTAAAGGCTAATTTTAATTATATTCTCCTTGAAATAGTTCATGAAAAATAGTCAATTTCAATCACCGCAATTCCTTGAAGGGGTTGTTGAACGCGTCACTTTTCATAGTGAGAGATCCGGCTTTTTTGTTATTAAAGCTAAGGTTTCCGCACACAAAGATTTAATTACTGTAACGGGTAATACCGCTTCTATTACTGCTGGGGAATATATTGAATGTATAGGTACCTGGCTTAACGACGTTAATTATGGCCTACAGTTTAAAACCCATCATATAAAAACTATTGTTCCTACAACTCTGGAAGGCATGGAAAAATATCTAGGTTCAGGCATGGTTAAAGGGATAGGCCCAGTTTTTGCCAAACAACTTATCAAATCCTTTGGCGTAAATATTTTTGATATTATTGAACAGCACCCTGATAAATTATTTGAAGTTAAAGGTATTGGGAAAAAACGACAGCAAAAGATTAGTTCTGCTTTGGCAGAACAAAAAGTGGTCAGGGAAATCATGGTTTTCTTACAATCTCATGGTATCGGAACCTCAAGAGCCATTCGTATATATAAAACCTACGGTGAATCGGCAATTTTTAAAATACGGGAAAATCCTTATAAACTCTCGATTGATATCTATGGTATTGGGTTTAAAACAGCTGATCAAATCGCACAAAACCTAGGTGTTGATACACAATCTCTGATTCGTGCTCAAGCCGGTATCCGTCATATTTTAGAGGAATTGTCTAATCAGGGTCATTGTGCAGAAGAACAAGGGGAATTAATTAATAAAACCCATCGATTACTGAATATTCATGAAGACATTATACGCCAGGCCATTGAGATTGAATTAACAGAACGCCGGATTGTTTTACAATCTGTTGAAAATGAAATTTGGATATTTCTGTCGTCATTAGCTTTTTCTGAACAAGGTGTTGCAGGTCATTTAAAGCGGTTGATTTCTGAAACACTTCCCTGGGAGAATATCGCACTAGAAAAAACTATTCCATGGGTTGAGAAACAAAATAAGATAACGTTATCCTATACGCAAAAGAGTGCTATCGAAAAAACCTTAAAAAGCAAGGTGAGTGTCATAACAGGCGGGCCTGGCGTTGGAAAGACTACGGTGATTAACAGTATCTTACGTATTCTAAAAACTAAAGGGATAAAACCAACGCTTTGTGCGCCAACAGGACGAGCTGCTAAACGATTGAGCGAATCAACTAAAGAAAATGCCACTACCATTCATCGTCTTCTAGATTTTGATCCCTTACAATTTAATTTTAAACACAATGCTGACAACCCTATTAATACCAAATTACTAGTTATTGACGAATCCTCAATGATTGATATTGTATTGATGAATAAATTATTACGCGCATTACCTAATCATTCAGCGTTACTGTTTGTGGGGGATATTGATCAGCT
>JBQMRN010000026.1:0-7022 GCA_052171895.1 Arsenophonus sp. NEOnobi-MAG3 | reverse complement strand
ACAGGAATCCTTTTATCAGAAAGGTGAACCCCCAATTTTTTAGTTTTTTTGCAAGCTGCTATCTCCAGCGCCTTATACACCTTCGGTAATAGTATGCCTTGTTTACGATTCAACAAGAAACTATACTAATGCACCATCTTAAAATATCTCGGCGGAATATGGCTAATATAGCGCCCGATCATTTATTACTACGTCAGAATCTGCTGACGCTACACACTTTTAGTCCGGTTCTTATAGTCATGATGTAGAACCACTCCGCCTCGGTATTGCCGCGGTTTTGACAGGGATATCGGTTGGTGTTTTTAATGTATCGCCCGAGAGGTATTTCACGCTATACCCCGGCCTATTTTGTCTTTTTAACGAAGTGCACTTTCCAGTAACGTCCGTAGTACTGTGTCTTCATGTAATGCTGACAGTGTTTCCTGCATGGATATTGCCAAAGACCAGGAAGACTACTGGGATTTATCAGGTCATAGATGTGATGCCAGCAGCCCCGGATGACAACGCCTGCCAGATTTCTTCGCATGCTTTTTTTAAATAACAATTCACGCCATGCAGCATGTTTAATATTCAGGCCGCTACGGGTAACGGAGAGATGAAGATGTGGATGTTAATTGAGTTCTCTACCATAAGTGTGAAAGGCAGAAAAGATACCAATTTCAATACCATGTTTGCGTGGTAACTGCAGTATAACAATGTGAGGTGTAGTTGGCGAGAAACAGAGCATTGAGTCGCGGCTAGTTGTTGTTGAAAGGCCAAAGAATATTGGGCTAGTGAAAGTAATGTGTTACTAGTCACAGTTGGGTAAAATATAAACCTACTGTGCTAACCGTTGCCCAATAGCTTTGACGCCGCATGAACTGCGGGCTTTTAGAACTTACAGCTTTGCCAGAAAAAACAGTGCTGAGAACATTTAGAAGAGGCACACCAGTAGCGCGCCGCCAGACAAACCCATGGCACAACTTCCGCAGGTAAGCATTCCTCAGAGAGGTAAATGGGTCCATGAGTTAACACTTTCACTGTATTTTAAGAAATTTATTACAGCCATCATCAATGGTAAAAAGCAGTTTACTTGTGGGAATATACATCTGGATAAATTATCATCTTGGGTATCTTACCAGAGAAATAGAAATCATCATATGCTAACATTCGTCAGGTCTATAAGCCAAGTTATCTTTGTGTTTGTCTAATGGGGCGAAGGAGACGTGGATTATCCTAGTCCCTATATCTGATGAATTTATCGGCAAGCATACTTTGCTCATTGCCCATCAATGCAGTTATATCCAGCGGCATCATCTGCCTTGTTGGCCTTGATGTTTCTCAAAACCCATGATAATCGTGACTAGAGGTGGATACTACTTGCATGTCAATAAAAATTAGGGACCAAGTAAGACGTATTGCTGCATGGCCTCTTTTTAGTGTCATAAAAAAATTCAGTCGGTCTGTGTCATCATTAATTTCGAGATGGAGATCATAAAGCACTTCGCATAAGGAGGCGATGTGTGTAACACATGAAGTTGCGTGTTGTCTTCATGATTTACCAGGTTTGGGTTTTCTAGGATATTTATTCCAAGCCATTTGGATTAATTCCTGAAAACTAACATATCACAGAGTATAAAACAGTACTTAGATCATGAACATCCAAGAAGTAGCGGTGTAGCTACAGCGATCACACCATAGTGAGCTACGTTATTCCCAATTCCTGATAAATGGCGGTAACCGGATCAACATTTATAAAAAACTTACGTGAATTACGTGAAAAGTTTGCTTGCAGGAAACCTGAAAAATATGGGTTATAACGTCAAATATAGCTATAAATATAAGTTTGAAAAAAGAACACCTTAACCGTGAACTTGAGCGTCTACGTAATCTTTTTAAAGTAGTTGAGTTTAGTCTGGGAAATACCTGTTTAAGCTGAAAAATAAGCAGCAAAACTATATATCACACTTCGAACCATGAAAAATACAATAGAAATAACTGGCTATGGAAAGAAATATTTGGCTGATAAGCTTAACCGTAAAGATGTAAAAATTGGTAGTGTAATAAAAATGCCTTCATATAAGGATGGGGAAACTACAGTGAAAGTGCTGATGACCAATTGGAAGGGTAATAAGCATGGATGGTCAGAGCAGAAACGGAATAACTGGCGCATCGAAAATCATTACGCAATTGAAATCAAACTAACGCCGTTTGAGTAAGTTGAAACTAATGGATACCTAAAAGAGCAGTTATTGAAACAACATGGCTATTTTTCTCTTTTTAAACAAAATCAAGAAGTGATGGCAATGGTTAAAACTTCACCAGAAACAAAAGCTTGGTCTTGGTATTCGCGTCGAGATATTCAAGTTTTAATGGAAAAATGGCAAGGCTTTATTTTTTATAGATACTCTATTGATGAAAAAATAATTTCTCAGTATAACTGTTTAATTAAACAATTCCTTGGTCTAAAATCAAGTATTGCATAAATTTTATAAATTTATTTATCTGAAAAACTTCTTCAATTGTATGATTTTTAGTATATTAATAATAGAATTTAGAAGTTTTATTGACCCAGATCTGCCTAGACATACTGTTCGGATATACTATATTTGGTGCAATGACAACAGGAGTGGTGGGTATGGTATGTCTACACAGTTATCAAGCAACAAAGAGCTGAAAAGAAAAACTAATGGCGTTTAGGCTTTAAGCTATGAGGTTGCTGCCAGCTATGTAACACAGCACCTAATCAGAATAAAACTTCACCGTATCCTTATACTACCAATTTGTTGAATTTTTTTGCTGATACTGAACTTGCAAACTTTGTTTATACAAAGGGGTTTCTATTGCTTGTTTTTACAGAAAGCCTGGACGAAGAGATTTCACCCATTAGCACATTGCGTTGATGGAACTGGTGATGAAACATATTCGTACAAGAGATATGCTAGAATTAAGTCAGCAGATAGTAGGTTTGCTCAATCAGTGAGTATGCAACTTGAGCTATTTTGATGATTACATCTCTTCTATTCTAGAAGAGAGGAATATACTTCTGATGCAAAGTAATTTTTTATCAGCTGGCAGAGAAAGCAACTTATTATCTGGAGGTGATTGATGACCATTGAATAGCTGCTACTACGGTAAGAGGAAGAAAAACAAGGTATCTTAAAAGGTATCTTAAAAGGCCGTGAGTAAGGTATCAAGTTTAGAGAAAAAAGGTATGTAAGAATTTACCATAACTATCGCGCGCTAGTTTTTAGCAAACGGGGTTGATCTTGCGATTATTAAAATGTTGACAGGGCTCTCTGATGCTGAAATTAAATGCGCTTATGAATTAATTAATGTCGAGTGATGCTATTTTAGATCGTTCATTTTATGAGCGAGCTACGCTTTGTGTAGCAAAAGATTTACTGGGAAAGGTTTTAAAGTTTGCTGACTGTTACGGTATTATCAACGAAGTTGAAGCTTATATAGGGCAAGATGATCCGGCCTGTCATGCAGTGAAAGGCTGCACGCCACGAACAACTGTCATGTTTGGTACAGCCGGCTTTTCATATGTTTATCTTATTTACGGCATGTATCATTGCCTGAATATTGTAACCGAACGTGAAGGCTTTCCAGCTGCTGTTTTAATTCGAGGTATCGAATTATATAACCCCATCTATCTTTCTTTAGATGGGCCTGGTAAGCTATGCAAAAAGTTAAATATCACGAAAAATAATAACCAAATTGATTTAACGCAATCTGATGATTTTTGTGTTTATAACTCAACCATTCAACCAGAATATATTGCGACACCAAGAATAGGAATAAAAGTTGGTACCGATAAATTATGGCGGTTTAAGACAATATAAATTATTAGCATATAAGATATTCTTACCGATTTTCCGTTCAGTCGCTATAATTGAGATGTTAATTATCGATGGTTAACATGTCTTATAACCAATTGATTTCCTTTAAAATTATATCTGTTTTTATCTTTATTTATGTTGTAAAAAGTTAAATATACATGTAACAGATATAAGAGAATGGTTGCTCATGCTAGGGGTGTTGGCAACTTCCATAATGGTTGCCGATATCCAAGGAAACTGGTTTCTCAGTCCTGTCTAAACTCTATCTCTCTCTAGTATGAGAATTTTGTAGTAGTAGCGGCGAGGCCAGCTATTTCTCTTCCAGCATCTTCCTTAATTTGTACGAATTTCACGAAATTTCATGTCCGCGCCAACGAGCAATAACGTGGACTCCCTACAAAAATAGGCAGTGTCGCGTATGAAAGCTCAATGACGCACTTTTGCTAAAGTAGCATGATCCAAATGTTGGTTTACCGATGCGCAATCTGAGGTTTATAGCAAAACTGCAATGACGAATATTCTGGAGACAATAGTTAAATTTTCTCAAATACTTAATATTTTCATGCACACAGAAGATGTCATCCACGATAAGAAATTGCCATTATCGCTGCTGAGTACATTATTAGATAGTTATAAAGAAACTCCTCAACCGTGACGGTTTTATTTTTACGCTTGGATGAAAAGAAAGGTTTACCAAGGAACATTTTATGCTTAATTATTCCTGTTTTTATCGTTGCTTGATGCTTAGGGAATTTAATCGCTCTTTTAAGTGAAGATCAAAAGCTATTCCTTATTGCTAAAAGAAAATAAAATCGGTTTAATAGGTCTACTATTTTACCTTAAATTTCATCAGAGTATGTATTTTTTTGCCTGTTTGGCAAGCTGATGGTCGATAAAAAGTAGCCTGTCGCTATACAGAATACATTTGTACGGATCTGTGTACAGCAATCATTTCATCAGAAATCTTAAACACGATTTTTTTAGTTTTTTGCAATCTGCCCATCTCAAACGCCTTATAGATTTTTGGTAGAAGTATACCTCGTTTACGATTCAAGAAAAAACCATACTGAAACACAATCTTAAAATACCTAGTCGGAATATGTCTAATGCTAATATAGGGCCGATAATCTCTTCATACCTCACGGTTTGCTGCAGGTACACTGCTTACTCCGATTGGTCATAGTCATGATGTACAAGCACTCTCCCCCTCACATCGGTAATGCCGCAGTTTTGACACGGATACCGCACCCTTTAAGGTATCCCCTCCGATCTATTTCATGCTATGCAATGTCCCTTTCATCTTTTTTAGCGAAATGCAGTTTTCAGTAACGTCCGTACTGTCCCTTTAGGTAACGCTGCCACTCTACCCCCCTGGCGCTCGGGATATTGCCAAAGACTAGAAAAACTATTAGGATTTATCAGGTCATACCTGTGACACAACAGGCGGATGACAACACCTCAGCAGGTTTCTTCGACCGCTCTTTTTTTAAACGGAGATATGAAATAGTATACTGGAGTGAGCTGGACAGCTATGCTGCTTCTTGGAAGTTCATGATCTAAATACTGTTTTATACTCTGCGATATGTTAATTTTTCAGAAATTCATCCTCATGACTTGGAATCAATCTCCTAGAAAGCGTAAACCGAATAAATCAGAAAGATAACACGCGACTTAACATATTACACTGCCTGTTTATCCGAAGCGCTTTATGATCTCCCTCCCGAAATCAATAATGACAGACCGACTGAATTTTTTTATGACACTAAAAAGAGGCCATGCAGCAATACGTCTTACTTGGTCCCTAATTTTTATTGACATGCAAGTAGTATCCGCCTCTAGTCACGATTATCCTGGTTTTTGAGAAACATCAAGGCCAACAAGGCAGATGATGCCGCTGGATATAACTGCATTGATGGGCAATGAGCAAAGTATGCTTGCCGATAAATTCATCAGATATAGGGACTAGGATAATCCCCGTCTCCTTCGCCCCATTAGACAAACACAAAGATAACTCGACTGATAGACATGAGAAATGCGGGCATAATGACGATTTCTATATCTCTTGCAAGATATCTATCCAAAATGGATAAATTATCCAGATGTATATCCCCACAAGTAAACTGCTTTTCACCATTTGATGACGGCTGGAATAAATTTCTTGAAAAAACACGGTGAAAATATTAGCTCATGGACCCGTCTATCTGTCAAGCAAATGCTTCCCTGCAGCATTTGTGCCTTGGATTTTTCCGGGCGCTACTGGTGTGCCTCTTCTGAATATTCCATATTCCCAGCGCTATTTTCTGCTAAAGCTGTAAGTTCTCTAGAAGCCTGCAAGTCATGCTGCGTCAAAGCTACTTGGCAGCGGTTAGCACAGTAGGTTCATATTTTACCCGACTCCGACTGATATAACACATTACTTTCACTAGCCACATATTCTTTAGCCTTTTTTAACAATAACTAGCTGCGACTCAACGCTCTGTTTCTCGCCAACTACACCTCACATTGTTATACTGCAGTTACCACGTAAACATGGTATTGAAATTGGTATCTTTTCTGCCTTTCACACTTATGGTAGAGAACTCAATTAACATCCACATCTTCATCTCTCCGTTACCAGTAGCGGCCTGAATATTAAACATGCTGCATGGCGTGAATTGTTATTTAAAAAAAAGCATGCGAAGAAATCTGGCTAGGCGTTGTCATCCGAGGCTGCTGGCATCACAGCTATAACATGATAAATCCCAGTAGTCTTCCTGGTCTTTTGCAATATCCATGCAGGAAACACTGTCAGCATTACATGAAGACACAGTACTACGGACGTTACTGGAAAGTGCACTTCGCTAAAAAGACAAAATAGGCCGAGGTCTAGCGTGAAATACCTCTCTGGCGATACCTTAAAACACCCACCGATATATCCCTGTCAAAACCGCGGCAATACCGAGGCGGAGTGGTTCTACATCATGACTATGAGAACCGGACTAAAAGTGTAGCGTAAGCAGATTCTGACGTAGTAATAAATGATCGGGCGCTATATTAGTCATATTCCGCCGAGATATTTTAAGATGGTGCATTAGTATAGTTTCTTGTTGAATCGTAAACAAGGCATACTATTACCGAAGGTGTATAAGGCGCTGGAGATAGCAGCTTGCAAAAAAACTAAAAATTGGGGGTTCACCTTTCTGATAAAAGGATTCCTGC
>JBQMRN010000025.1:0-7275 GCA_052171895.1 Arsenophonus sp. NEOnobi-MAG3 | reverse complement strand
GGTAAAATGGTTTACGGAGCCGTACATGAGTTTTTACGTGTTGATATGTGAATGAAGTAAAAACTGATAGAAATTGTGATTGTTGGATGTTTGAAAAAGAATTATTGGCGCTTTAGCGCCGTAAAAAATGCGGAGCGGCGATTAGCCGCGACATCATTATAAGGAGAAAATAAAAGGAGAACGAACGTAGCATATATTGTGTGAGCGCCAGGGCGCAGTTTCTGGAAATATTCATGATCTTAGTACTATTTTATATTCTGTGATATATGAATTTTTCAGGAATTTATCTAGATAGGTCGAAATAAATCTCCTAGAAAGGAGAAACCAGATAAATCAGGAAGACAAGATATAACTTCACGTGTTACATTGCCTATTTATTCAAAATGCTTTATGATCTCCTTTTCGAAATTAAGCATGACAGACCGACTAAATTTTTTATGATAACCAAAAAGAGGCCCCATACAGCAATGCGTCCGGACTCGGTCCACAATTTTTCTCGACACGCAAGTATTATCCCTACCTCTAGTCACTATTATCCTGAGTTTTGAACACAACACATAAGCCACGCTGATGTAGGCTGGATACAACTGTATTGAGAGGCCAATGAGTGAAAGTATGCTTGCCGATGCATTCATCACCTATAGAGAACTAGAGATAATCCATGTTTCCTTGTTTCCCCTGAAACAAACACAAAGATAACTTGCTGATAGGCCTAACGAATACGATAAGAATGATGATTTCTATCTCTCTAGCAAGATACGCAGAGAGTAATTTACCCAGATGTATCTCCCACCAACCCAACTAAACTAAACTGCTTTTCACCATTGATGATGACTGGAATACATTACTTAAAGAACACGGAAAAGTGTCAACTTGTGGATGCGTTTATCTGTCGAGAGAATGATTGCCTACTGAACTTCTGCCATGAACTTCCCACTCAGCCGTCGCTACTGCTGTGGCTCTCCTGAATGTTCCCACCACCGTTTTTCTATCAAACCTGTAAATCAAAATCCTGCAGTTTATGCGGTTTCAAAACTATCAAACAGTGATTAGCACAGCAGATTCATATTTTACCCGACTGCGACTGGCAACACATTACTTTCAGTATGCCTCATCTTCATTCAACCTTTTTCAAGAATAATTAGTAGCTACTCAACACTCTGTTTTGTGCCAACCAACTCACGCGCGCCTTCCTGCACAGGAAGGCACCGAAATAGGGTATAAAAATTAGTATCTTCTGTTCCTTGCACATTTATGGTCAACAACTCAATTAACATACGCATGTTCATATCTCCGTCATCACTGGCTCTCTAAATATTAAACATATTATATGGCTGACCTGTTTTTTTTAAAAACAGTTGGAAAAATCTACTGAAATGCTCTCATCCAGAGCTGCTAGCATTACAGCTATGACCTGATAAATCCAAGCAGTCTTTCTGATTTTGGCGTAGCATGAAATACCTCGGCGCTACCTTAAACGCTACCCGGTGGTATTCGCATCAAAACTGCAGTATACCACGACAGCGAAATGGGTTGTACATCATGACTATGAGCACTGGACTAAGCAGTACCGGCAACAGACCCTGAGGCAGGAAGAGATGATCAAGCGCTATATTAATCATATTCCAGCAAGGCATTTTAAAATGATATGTTACTATGCTTTCTTATTGAATCATAGCGGAGAAAAATGAAAAAGACCAAGATGACAGATGGGTTTGGTCATGGATTTATTGCGAATCAATTATATCCGTGAGCCTTTGTCCCTTGGCCATGTGGCTGAGCGGAATGCGCCATAGCATGGGCCCCACTCGTGAAAGTGCTGACGTTACCACCCGTATACCGATCCTAGAGGATTATTGGTGGCCTGCCAGGCTTTTTGGAGAGTAAACTATTCGCTGCAACTGCTGAACGTGATTAAACAGTGTAATCCCAACAAGACCGCATTTCTCCAGGCAGAGCATTACCAACAAACGCAACCGCATGATGAGTAAACAATGAAAATAATAATCTCCGATATCGAAAACAGACAGATCCCTAGCTCAGCTCTGGGCGTGATACCTACAAGGCGGGCTGTTGTGTAGCCTAGCCAGAAGACCATATGGAGAACATGGCCTGTACCAGCTCCCATGTAGATTAAGGTGCTATAAAAGACTATATTGCGCCAGCACGCTGTTTATCTGGGTGATACACTGCTCCTTTACCGAACGCTAGCAGGTCAAGCACCTTAAAACACCCGTATGCTGTGACGCTAAAAAGCAGCCTAGTGGGGAACCCCACAACGCTGTCCGTACAAATGATGCAATATTCCCCCCCCAATGAAAGTAGAAATCACCGAGTTGCTGGCTAATTTGAAAGAGACCTGCGCTACCTTACAGGCAATAACACATCAGCTGAAGTTATTAATGCAAAACCTTTTAGCGAGTGAGGAATGATTGACAATATTTTACGCAAGACCAGCGCCGCCTAATGGTAATAGTATGTTTACTCAATGATTATCACGATAAATTAAACGAATCAGTGTTGTAATGTGGGGGGGAAACGGCCACCTCGCCGCAGCCCTGGCCTACAGCCATAAGCTATCCTCACGCGAGACTAGGTGCGTGTTCTGCTAGCCTGGCGCTGTTTTGGAAGCATAGGATAATGTTGCGTGTTGACGCTTTACCTGGTGGTTCATCTGAGCAAACCAAGACAAGACATTGCTGAATGTCTCGCAACCGGGATACTTCTCATGAAAAGCTGCGCCGATACTAGGGTGGCAACCATGAAAGAAAACATTACGCGCGGGCAAGCCCCACAGTAAGACTAATTTATTACCGGCGGATATTAGTCAACGCCTTTTTGAACTACTATAAAAAACAAATTACCCTCTTAGAGATTGTGGATGAGATTAACCGGTTAATTAATTTGGCCGGTCCTGTGGCCTGTCGAGCAGCAGCCATTCCTGGTTCATGGGTTTAATCAACTGGCAATGCAAAACTAGGAAGTAGCAAAGGATTTATGCGAGCTAGAGGAGGCAGACATGCGCTATTACTAGCGTCGAGTTGGGTGAGAAACCAACTGCTAAAACCTCGCTGATACTTATGGAAATGACCCGCTCCCTGCTGCTATTCAATGATATACGCAAGTATTAGATTGGCAGCTAAAAATAACGACGAAATTGATATTGATTTTATCAAAGAACCCATGCTAACCATCCAGCGTTTTGAGGGTATGACAGATAAGCTTACAGGCACATACGAGAATCTCCGCCAATGCAGAGATGGGGAATGGAGCTGCCCGGTCCCACCAAGATCCCATATACCAAGGAAGAAGATAATACCGTCAGTGAAAGCAATGCATTGGCAAAAGCAGGGCATAAATCACCAAATGGTGAATCCAAAATCCGCAATACTTTACTAAGTAAAGCATGTAACACACCTAACAGTATTCAGGAGAAATGATGAACAAGCAACGAAGCTACAATTATCAAACCCCCTAATTTTAAACACTTCATGAGCATTGTTTCAGTGTAACTTCCAAGATAGATAAGAAAACGGTGATTCGATGTCAAGTGCTGCTTAATCGTGCACTTTGTACAGGAGTTTCATTGCGTGATACAAGAAATCAACTAAAAATTTTATTAAAATAGGTTCAGCAAGCTTCCTCCGGCTCTTAGGCATACATGATAATGGATGTTCCTGGCTCTAGATTGGCTATGCAGATTGGTAATCTCTATTGGTGTCGCTCCCAACAGAACCAGAACACGCTAGGACACAAAAAACAGCTCATTCAATGATGCATGTATCGAAAACAAAACTTTTAATAGCACTGTCTGCCGTTCTTTCATACTGCTTTTGGTAGCTAATGGTTTTAATTTTATGAAAATTTGGCAAAAATAATTCGTTTAAAGGCAAGAGGAACTCTAACAGCTCGGCAGAGCATAACTTGCTAGAGCGCAAATCTTCAAAAGCTTGTTCAGGGTTCTCTTCCATAAAACGTTTAAAATAGGATCATAGTTCTTTTTCAGCAGTTGTAACTCCTGGTGTAGGAATTTATTTAAGAAAGAGATGTTATGAACAACATTATCCCTGATGTTAATAAGCGGAGTAATGAAAAAACACTCTACTTCCTAACCGCTCCTTGCAAAATTGACCTGCGCGATCTCCCCGTTGGCCCTGCCTGCAGCCGCAATACCAGAATCGCTGAAATTACCAGAAATATGCCGGTATTTTTACCTTATCAATAACCCTAGTTCCTCGATGACAGCCCGGTGTGCATTGCTGAAAAATCCAGCCAGTAGCAGATTAACCTAGGCCAAGACCGGGTGTAACATCATCAGCGCAGCAAGTCTTGGCGCTATAGTTCTTGTAATATGTTTTACGTCGATAGAAAGAAGAAAAATGCCGCTAAAATATATTGCCGCCTGCGTACTGTTTGGAAGAACCTTTAACAAACTAGTTAAAACTAATGTCTACAAGTCCACTTTTTTGGCCAGCTTTTGGCCAGCAAAAGCATTAGAAAATTTTCCAGTACATGATCCCCGTTTTCCCAACAGTGGCTTAAAAATTCAGGTATTAAGCTTCCATCCTTCCAATTTTTCGGTTTACAGGGTCATGTGCTGATTGAACAGGCCGCCTTTTCCATGAAATTCCTTAAAAACTTACTCAAGGCGGCGCGATAGCCGCGCGCTCAACATATGTAGGGATTTTTATGCGGGTGGTGTACAGCTTGATTTCCACCTATAACGGGGTCGATAACCCGTTTAATCCCTACATTCATGACGCCACCGCGAAGGGAAGGCCCAAAAAGATTGCAGCTTGTAGAGCGGATAATGCTAGATAAGGCAATTGACGAAAAACTATATCGCCCTATTTGTTATGTTACCAGGCAGCTGTAGTCGCCTGCTGATGCCGAAAATCCTAGCTTGATAACCTGTATAAAACGGCTATCTTACCAAAGATTGTTGCTTTGCTCTCAGCGCAATTTGTAGCCAACAGCTATATTTCAATTGTTATGGTTTCAAACAATCTTCTCCATGCCTGATAATTCGGTAAATAAAACAACCTACACCATGGAATTTACTCAGCCACCCTTTTTTAATCAGCTGATATAACTGCTGTTGACATTTTGAATATGAAATTCCTTAGCAATAATTCTTTAATTATCCAACCTTATTAAGCGATGGTAACCAATTTCATGCTAGCTGCCAAAGATTTCGTACCATTTAGCTCCATCCAAGCAAAGGATGGACTCTTTATCGATGATCGGCTTAAGAAAACAGCTAAGACATTCTGCATTAAAATCTGTAAGAATCTCATTACTCATATGAGTCTGTCTATCTCGGGCTATTAAGACCACAATTCATTTTTCCTTTTATCTCCTCCTCTCCTGCGTTTTCTAGTTTTCCTATGTGGGATATAACCCTTCCCTTTAAAGAATTTCGGGGAAATATTTCCTCGACTTCAACAATACTGCTTAATGCATTTATGTTGGCTGTCGCCGCTGAAGTAAGGAAGTACTGACACCATCTAAATGGTGTTTTCAAATCAATTCCTATTTATTTCGCTAACTCTCGTAAAATCAAACTATTCAACATATATCACAAATAACTAAACCATTTATCCTTGTGATGTAGCTTCGCCAGAGGACTTCCAGTAAAATTCTTAAATCTTTTCGGCAATCGGGGATTTTACAATGATATCCCTGTAACCCTAAATAAATGAATGCTCCCAAATGAATAATATGTTCACTGTGACAATATTGGCAAGATAAAGTGGAATGAGTTGCTTCAATGTATGACTCGAGATCATCAGAAAGATTATCCATGACTCAAGTAATGAGATGCAGCTTTATATTGGCAGGAAGTGAGGAAAAACTTTCTTTGATCTGTATGATTGTTTACTTTTCATGGAAAACTCTGTAACGAAAATCCTTCATAACAGTATAAGGAATTTCTACCAACAACCTTTCCCAACATAGCAAAATAATTGCATTACATAGACGGCACTACACTGCGCATAGCAATATTATTTCACCATTTCTTTTTCTATTAGCTGAATTAAAATATGGATCACTTTAATATGAATTTCTTGGATCCGATCTGCATAGCCAAAATGAGGTACTCTGATCTCAATATCAGCAGTTCCTGCCATTTTCCCACCCTCTTCACCTGTCAATGTGATCACTTGCATCCCTTTATCACGTGCAGCCTCGATTGCCTTAATAATATTGCCAGAATTACCTGATGTTGAAAGCGCAAATAATATATCCCCTTCTTTACCTACAGCCTCTATATAACGGGAAAAAACATGGTCATAACCAAAATCATTACTAACGCAAGAGAGATGACTAACATCAGAAATCGCAATAGCTGGATAACCTGGGCGATTTTCGCGATAATGTCCGGTTAATTCTTCTGCAAAATGCATGGCATCACAGTGCGATCCACCATTCCCACAAGATAATACTTTCCTTCCCGCTTTAAAGGCATTTGACAATATAATCGCAGCTTGTTCAATCGCTTCAATATTTTCTCTATTATTAAGAAAATTCTTCAATGTCAGCGCCGCTTCTTTTAATTCAGCACAAATAAGCTCCTGGTACATCATTTACTCCTAAAAATATTTTTTAAAATATCTAAGTGTAACGGATTAAAGTTTATGAAAGAAGTATAAATGATACTTATCACAACCAAGTTAAGCTTAATAAATAATTTGTAAATTTCATTGTAATTAATATATAAATATATTGCTAAATAAAATTAGCTATTTTAATAAATAGTTGTTGCTTTGTTTGCAGACCAATTTGTAGTCACGTCTGTATTTTAATTATTGTGCTTTCAAACAATCTTCTCCAGGCCAGATAATTTAGTAAATAAAACAACCATACACCATGGAATCTACTCAGACATCCTTTTAATTGGCGTATATAAGTGTTTTTTGAATCTGAAATTCCTTACCAATGACTATCTAATTATTCAACCTTATTAGGCTATTGTGAGTAATTTCATGCTCGATGGCAAAGGTTTCGTAGCATTTACCACCATTCGAACGAAGTATGGACTCTTTATCAATGATTAGCTCAAGAAAACGGTTAACACACTCTACATTGAAGTCTTCAAGAATTTCATTGCTTACATGATCCTGTCGATCTTAGACGATGAAGACCGCGATTCGTTCTTTCATTTTATCTCCTCCTCTCCTGCATTTTCTAGCTTTCTTATGTGTAGGATATAACGCTTTCAATTAAGGGATTCAGGAAAATGTTTTGTCGACTTCATCAATAACACTTAGTGCA
>JBQMRN010000024.1:0-7944 GCA_052171895.1 Arsenophonus sp. NEOnobi-MAG3 | reverse complement strand
AAAGCAGAATTGGTACAGTCTTATACCTTCCCTGAATGTCATTTTCCACTCTTCAATGACATCAGTGTTAATATTAAAAAATGTTAATTTTTAATGCCAGCACCATTCTTGAAAAATTTGTATATGTTTTAATCTTGTTAACTTATAGAACGTCAACTTTGTATAAGTTGCATGTATTGCTCAAATTAGGAGGAGTAGCTAACTTTTTCACTCAAAATATAATCACATTTTTGACCTAATAACATTAAAGGTTTTAACTAAATCTTAATGCATTTTAAATGAAATGTTAATGCATTAAATTCTTGCTGCATCTATATGATCTGGTGTAATACAAAAATTACATCGGATGGTGGTTTTCTTTTTTGTTAGTCCATTTGCCTCATCCAATTCCAAATTATCAGATGTCATTTTTAAAATAAGAATTCAGTATTCATAAATCGCAATATACATGTAGTTTTTTTTTGTTATTACAACAATAATACATGTAAATAACATTTATAGGTGAGCTCCATGGTGTTGACAAAGATGAAGGAAACTGCGGAAGCTTATTTGGGAAAGACTGTTACAAATGCTGTAATCACAGTTCCTGCTTATTTCAACGATTCTCAGCGACAAGCAACCAAAGATGCTGGCACTATTGCAGGCCTGAATGTCCTTAGGATCATTAATGAACCCACAGCAGCTGCTATTGCATATGGTCTGGACAAAAAGGTTCGTTAAATATCAGATGTGAAGAAGTTATGTGAATTTCTCCTTTATGTTTACAGCTGCTTTAAAAAAAAGCATTGTCAGACAAGAATGTGTTACAACATTGTAGAATATTTCTTTTGAGTAATAATTATTTATCAGTGCTAGTTATTTTAAGAACATTAACTTCATATGATTGGTAGTGGGTTATTACTGGCAGAGTTTGAGTATAGGATTTTAGTAAAACTTTCCAGATTATATATGTACAAAATATCATTTTTCTTGCTATACTTTTTCACTTTTGACTTATATTATAAAACTTAGTCAACCACTTTTCAACAACTTACATATTTATGTCCGCAGAACATTTTTAGGGAGTGGCCGTGGCATAGTGGTTAGTGTGTCGCACCACTGTGTCGCACTGCTTGCTTGCTTGCTGCTTGGGTTCAATTCCCAATACGGGCAAGTAAAATTTAATAAATAAAATCTAGCTTTATTACGGTCGCTCTTCCCTCGCAAGGTAATGGCAAACCAGCGAGTGGTATTTCTGCCTGGTTGTACCTCTCTAATTAAAGAAAGCCATTTGGAACTGGCGTTAAACTGTAGGTCCCATATACCTGTAAGAGAATCTGAACACATGTGCACCACAGGTATGAGAATCTGTGAACACACACGCACCACAGGTATATGCAGAGAGGTTGTATCAACAAGGCATTCATTGCCTTTAGAATACGAATGAATGAATGAACGTTTTTAGAAGTAGCTGTCCTTTCATCAGTGCACATTGTTTTACTCATAAACAACTCTAAAAATTGTGCACTGATGAAGGGAGGACAACTACTTCCAAAAGTGTTCTGTGGACATAAATATATAATAAGTTCTTGAAAAATTGATTAAGTTTTATAATATAAAAATTTAGATTCGTGAATTTTTTTTAATGGCTCAACCCTTTAGCAAGTAATTTTTTCTTCATCTTTGAAGTTTAGTTCTATTAAATGGTTAGTTTTTCTGTAGTTTTCATACCTGCCAGTTCTTTCATGACTTTATTTGGTAACACTTTGTATGCTTAAAAAAATGTTAATACAAAAATCCATTAATGCCTTTTTAGCTGAGTAGGCTGAATTCTTGCTTATTATGTTGAATTCGGTCAGTGTAATGACTGGTCTTGTAACAGATTGACTTGATTGTATTCATAAGTAAATTACTATACAGTTTTTTCAACAACAAAACCGGTGCTATCTGACAAAATCTGAACAAGACCCACAAATTGGCAAACAGTAGGGTCATATGAACAATAGATAAAAGAGATACAAGATGCATGAAGTGACAATTGGTAGAAATAATGATAAGAATTAAGGCAGTGAAATCTAGCAGTGTCAATTTTATGTAGCATTTTCAATATTTTGAAATGTATGTTTTATTATATAAACGCAAATCTTTTTCTATTTTGTGTTGACATGTTGCATACTATTGAGTAGTGTTAACATTTTTTGCAGGTTTTTTTATATGCTTTTTGGTATTGCAATTTCCATTATTATTTAGACTGAATGCTAACGCATTGATGAATTTTATGAAATGGCATTTAATATTCCCCAACATAACTTAACAAATAAGTTATGTTCAGATGTAATTTCTTGCAACCTGTTCAGAATTAACTGGTGGACTTTTTAAATTATGCTTAATTTTTGCTTATTTAAGTAATTTTTATGTACTGGGCATGTGTGGTTGATCTTTTATAAACGTTCATAACGAAGTTCCAGTATAGGAGACTTGTTGTACTGTGTCTTGATAATACTGCTAGCTACATAAGGTTTTATCCGAATAGTTGCAGATTTAAGCACACAAAATATCCTGTTTGTTATTTGTAACAATGCATTGAAATTATTTTATTTTTATAAAGATACAAATATTCTGATTAAGGATTTATAGGTTGTCTACACAATGTTAACCAAATTATTTTTATTTCAGGGAACTGGTGAACGCAACGTGCTTATTTTTGATCTGGGTGGTGGTACTTTTGATGTGTCCATCTTGACAATAGAAGATGGAATATTTGAAGTAAAGTCCACAGCTGGTGATACTCATTTGGGTGGTGAAGATTTCGATAACCGTATGGTCAATCACTTTGTACAAGAATTCAAGAGGAAATACAAGAAGGATTTAACACAGAACAAAAGAGCTCTGCGACGTTTAAGAACTGCTTGTGAGCGTGCAAAGCGAACTCTGTCCTCATCCACCCAGGCCAGTATTGAAATTGACTCACTTTATGAGGGAATTGATTTTTACACTTCAATCACACGAGCTCGTTTTGAAGAACTTAACGCTGATCTTTTCCGCAGCACAATGGAACCCGTAGAAAAATCTATTAGAGATGCAAAAATGGATAAAGCCCAAATTCATGACATTGTTTTGGTTGGTGGATCAACTCGTATTCCAAAGGTACAAAAGTTGTTACAGGATTTCTTTAATGGAAAAGAACTTAACAAGTCTATCAATCCTGATGAGGCTGTTGCATATGGTGCTGCTGTACAAGCCGCTATTCTTCATGGTGACAAGTCTGAAGAAGTACAGGATCTGCTGCTGTTGGATGTTACTCCACTCTCTCTTGGTATTGAAACTGCTGGAGGTGTAATGACTGTTTTGATTAAGAGAAACACAACAATTCCAACGAAACAAACTCAAGTATTCACCACTTACGCTGATAACCAACCCGGAGTGTTAATCCAAGTATATGAAGGTGAACGTGCAATGACTAAGGACAACAACCTTCTTGGAAAATTTGAATTAACTGGAATACCCCCAGCACCACGAGGTGTTCCTCAGATTGAAGTTACTTTTGATATTGATGCCAATGGTATTTTGAATGTTACAGCAGTAGAAAAGTCCACACAAAAAGAAAATAAAATCACAATCACTAATGATAAGGGACGTCTCAGCAAGGAAGAAATCGAAAAAATGGTTAATGATGCAGAAAAATATAAAGCCGAAGATGAGAAACAGAAAGCGGTCATTGCTGCAAAGAACTCTTTGGAATCATATTGTTTCAACATGAAGAGCTCAATGGAGGATGAGAAACTGAAAGATAAGATCTCAAAGGAAGATAAAGAGACTGTAATTAACAAGTGCAATGAAGTTATTCGCTGGCTAGACTCCAACCAGCTTGCTGAGAAAGAAGAGTTTGAACACAAACAGAAGGAATTAGAAAGTGTATGCAATCCTATTATGACTAAAATGTATTCACAAGCAGGAGGAGCTGGAGGAATGCCAGGTGGTATGCCTGGATTCCCAGGTGCAGGAGGTGCCGCTCCAGGCGCTGGTGCTGGTGCTGGAGCTGGAACTGGAGGATCAGGTCCAACAATTGAAGAAGTTGATTAAAAGACATAGTGTTTATGAGACCAAAAATTACGTTATTTATTACATTCCAAAGAAATAAGAATGTCATCAGCTTCTCTCCGTTTTAGAGAGTTCAGTTTTTGTTATGTTTCAAGTATTTATAAAAGTATTATATTTATTATATAATGTGATGAGTTCAAAATATAATAATAATAATGATTATATTGTTACTTGATGAATATACATTTGGCTATTTGAAAATTGTGATCAAATCCTAAAAAAACTTTTTTGGCTTCAAAATTAATAAATTTTCTTGACAGGTTTATTTTAATTTAGTTTTGCTTTTACCTACCTTCATTTCCAGTAATAAAATTTGGGTGAAAGGAAGTGGGTTGGTATAACAAACTGTACTGAATGTAGTGAAAAGGATGACACCTTGTCGGGAGATAGCTTTCATGTCTGAGGTTTTGGATGTTTTCCATGCATAAATATATATTTCCCTCCTATCTATTGCATATGTAATATAATAGAAATTTTCTTATAATAATTTCTTGTATAGCAAAATTTCATGAACAAAAAATTAATGTTCATACAGCTTTGAGCTGAAAGAATTTCTGCAACTCTTGTTGAATTCTAATAAGGTTTAACATTTTATTATTAAAGAAAAATAATAGGGACATTAATAATATTTTTAAGCTATTTTTATAAGATGGCATACTGATATGTATTGTCATGAATATTCATTGGTTTGATTATGGTTATTTTTCAAACCTCAACATCATTAGGTCACTGCCATTGCTGCTGTTATTAAAAAAAAGATGCCAGTTTTCAAATATTCATAGGAAATTTTAAAATTATATAAAATTCAGTTTATAGACGACCAAATTTTATAAAAATGATGAAATTCCACCCTCTGATTCCTATCCATTCATAAAATATTCAACAGTTTGTGATTCAGCAAGATACTCCTGTACACAAGGGAGAATTTCATAATTTTTTTTTTGTCACTAACATTGGTTAGTGCTGTGTGGTGAGAATAAAGGTAAGGGAAGTTGAGCACAACATTGACTCGCCAATGGGAATGTGTTGAAGAAAGTTGGGCAACAATAGTATTAAGAGAATGGGGATAGAAGTTCATCTTGTTGATAGTTTGGTAAGTATTAAAAGCATTTGATCGGATTTTGTTATACAATTCTGATGAATAAAATTTTTCTTAGATTTATGAGTATTAGTAATTAAAAAGTTTACAATTATAACTACAAATATATGGAGTATGAGAAAAAATTGAGCTGTAAATTAAATTTGAAATATAATTTTAAATTTGTTTACATTAATGTGAAAGTAATATGATTTTCGTGTAAAAATTTATGTTGCAATTTTTTCATATTACAAATGATTATAATTTGGGCATTTGAATTTATTTTTATAACTAAAATTTTGTATGGAAATATTGGAAATTCATTAATTTAGCACTGAAGATTGTTCCTACAACTAGGAAGGGGTTGATGAATATATTGGGGTTACTAGTTTTTAGCAAATTGTTATAGCCACTATTCATTCAGCCTGGCTTTTTACACATTTGGAGCCATAGTAGACTTGCGATTACAAGCAAGTCTCTACAGTCTTTTTACTTCCATTTTGTTGTGGGAACAGTACAAAGGAGGGACTGATAATTAAATTAATAATTATATAATTAACCTTCCAAAGCAGTATATTGGTACTCTTCCTTCGTAAAAACGTTTTTGGAACTTATTCCATCCTCAGTTTCGTATTATTTGTGTACTATTTGTGTGTGTGTGTGTGTGTGTGATATGTTCATTACGTCTGTAGTCAATAGTCTAGGTGTTTATATATTCACCTGATATATATAAGACGTAACGAACATATAACACACACATAATAGTACACAAATAATATGTAACTGAGGATGGAATAAGTTCCGAAAACGTTTTTATGAAGGTAAGAATATAAATATACTGCTTTGGAAGGTTAATTATATAATTATAAATAATAAGCAGCGGTTAGCACACATAACAATATGTTCAAAAAGTTGAAATTAAATTAATATAGATTTTAAGTAATTTCAAACATTTGTTACTTGTTAAATTTCAGTGTTATTATATGCAATTTTCTTAACTGTGGGCTTAATAACTGATGAACAGATATAATTGTGTTTAGTATATATCGACCACAGATTACTAAACCATGTGCTGCAAAAAATATGTTAATATTTACTTAAACAAGCATAATACTATTTTCAGTAACTTGAATCTTATTAAAAAAAAAAAATTCAACTACTATAAATTGAGAACAAAGTTAATTTATGACAATTAGCAAAGCCAGTTAAGTTGTACTTAAATTTTTTTTTTTATTAATTTTTGGTGACAACTAAATATTCTGTTCTTTGATCATAATCCAAATAATGATCTGCACCAGCCTGTTGAGCTGTGTTCTGAAAACTGAAGTTCATACTGCAAAGCTGCCAAATGTAGAAACCTAACCAACTGCTAGACCATGGTATCTTTACAAATCAAATGTAGCTCAGTACTTGTATAAGTATAATTATAAAAGTACTTATATGTATATAGCATATATTTATATGTATATAGCATATACTACATGAACCTTTGTTTTGTAAGACAAATAATCCACAGGAATGGAATTTGTTTTGGTGATAGTGTATCTTTACTTTTTAGAAGTATCAATTTACCTCTATACCTTTATATTCATAGAAATGGAAATTGTGAGCTGGCACAGGGGTACTGAATGGCTATGCTGTCCTAAGTCATGATGCGATCTGCTCATCTACTGCTATCATTGAGGACAAACGACACAAGTCTGTCTGACTTGTCAGGCACTGATCAATATCAAAGAGAAACGTGTACGGTACACTAAACATGCACCATCACTCTCTTCCACCTCACTACAAATATATAATGGGCGACTGATATCTCCCTGACTGATGTTATGCGAATTCCATTGGCTAGAGAGTGCAGCAGGCTGGACCTAATACTTGAAAGTGAGAAGTAAAATTGTGGCATGGTGTTGTGTCAATAAAGGAGAACTTCAGTGTTATAATATGTAATCTTCAAAGAAAAGATCAAAAATTTTGAAATTGTATGTATGTCCATAATACATGATTATTACATGTAATAAATACAGGACATGAATTCCCAAATAAGAAACATTTTAAACATACTATATAAAGGCAGTATCATGAGTATCTGGGAAAACGAACCTAATAATACAAATACAAACAAAACAATACAATATTAAAAACACTAGCAAAAACATTTTATACAAAACAAAAATATTTGAATAACAGTTGGCAGTATAAAATTAAAAAAAAAAAAAAAAAAATAACCATCACATATACTACAACAGGAACAGGAATACTGAAGATGGAAACACAATGAAGGTAGTCCGAAATATGTTAAAAAAGGCACATCTTGAAGGTAACTAGCTATTAGTTATACGTTTTTCAATATAAATTTGAAATAACATTTTTTGTTTTTTTTTGCAGTGAAATGTCAGCTGCATACGAAAGAAAAACTTGGATTTTATAAAAGCTGATGTAGAGATGACTTGCTGAAGTCTGATAGCAGTAAAAATCAATTTATTAATCTCAACAAAGCAGGAGGATATTTTAATATCCTCATATGTTTTGACTTAAAGATGTTTCTGAAGAATACTTTAGTTTTTAACAAAAATGTATTTTAAGTTCAAGAAATGATAATCGTTGAGGTCGCAATATTGCAAGTGGAAGTGCTTTACTTCAGCATGGGAATGGAAGGATCAACGAATGTTACTACTATTACATCTGTACAAGATATATTTCCTTTAGTATGTTCGTATATATTAAATATGTAAGGTTTAATATTTCTCTTCCTTAAATATCAGGACCCAATGGCCCTGATACATACT
>JBQMRN010000023.1:0-8204 GCA_052171895.1 Arsenophonus sp. NEOnobi-MAG3 | reverse complement strand
AAAAGCAAACAGTCATACAGATCAAAGACACTCTTTCCTCACTCCCAACCAACATAATGCTGCATCTCATTAGTTGGCTCACCGACAATCTATCATATGATGTTGATTCATGGATTTGAAGCAACTCATTCCACTTTATCCTGCCCATATTGTCACACTAAAGATGTTATCCCCTCTGGGGACCATTCATTATGATTACAGCGATATTATTTTCCAAAATTACCGATTAGAGGAAAAAATTTAAGAAATTTACTGGAAATCCTCTTGCGAAGCTAAGCTAGATCACAAGGAAATGGGTTACTTATCTGCGATATATGTTAAATAGGTTGACTTTATGGGAATTAGCAAAATAAACAGACATTGATTTGAAAACAGCGGTTAGATAGCGCCGCTACTTCTTTTGTTCAGCAGCGATAGCAAACATTAATGCACTAAGTGTTATTGATGAAGTCGACAAAACATTTTCCTGAATCCCTTAATTGAAAGCGTTATATCCTACACATAAGAAAGCTAGAAAATGCAGGAGAGGAGGAGATAAAATGAAAGAACGAATCACGGTCTTCATCGTCCATGATCGACATGGATCATCTAAGCAATGAAATTCTTGAAGACTTTAATACAGAGTGTGTTAACCGTTTTCTTGAGCTAATCATTGATAAAGCGTCCATCCTTTGTTCGAATCGTGGTAAATGCTACGAAACCTTTGCCATCGAGCATGAAATTACTCACCAGAGCCTAATAAGGTTGAATAATTAGAAAGTTATTGGTAAGAAATTCCAGATTCAAAAAACACTTATATACGCCAATTAAAAGGATGTCTGAGTAGATTCCATGGTGTATGGTTGTTTTATTTACTAAATTATCTAGCCTGGAGAAGATTGTTTGAAAGCACAACAATTAAAATACAGATGTGGTGCCTATATGTTACTCTGCTAGCAAAGCAACAACCTTTAGCAAAATAACCATTTTATCCCTCTTTAGAAGGCTAAAACCACAGTCACAATACTAGACGCTTCTTACGTGATTTTAACCGAGGATATCTCCCATATCTATCCATCAGGTACTTACAGACAAAAAATTTTACAGATCACCTTTTTGATCTCCAAAAATATTCAGGCAGCGGAAAATAGAAATTCAACTATTTGTATACAAAGCTTGATAATAAAAACCAACTTTAGCCAGCTCATGCATACTCAAACGAATAGTATGGTCGACTTATTTAATTAGCAAATAGAAGATGGGCTGAAAAACCATCATTGAATTTTGATCAAAGATTGAGATCACTAACATCGATATGTTTAGCTATACAATCAGAAATTACTAAAATTAGTATTAAATACTAAAACTCCTTTTCGATCTATGAAAGATCGGTTTAAAGTTAAACAGCTAAATTATTCAAAAACCATACTATCTTCCGGGATATGACACCTAATCACTACTTATCAAATACGTTTATAATACCAAAAATTCTTACAATATTTGACGCAGACGAATTAATTTTAGCTCTTCATTAAATATATTACTTCAGCTGCTATTAGCATTCAACTATTTATAATTATAATTAGAACACATTGAAAAACCATATGCACCAGCACTTTATTAAAGAGTAACAATCTTCCACATAAATTTTAGGTAATAAAGGAGGGACAACAGCGGCATTATTTGTCTAGGTAAAAATCAGCAGTCTTATAGACTTACATAAGGGACTAGCAACTAATATTTCACGTAAATTTTCATCAGTAAGATCACGATTATCCTCTGCAAAGACAGAAATATAATGATAATAATAACAACCATAACATAGCAGGAGGACGCATTAGATCATAAAACCACCATCAACTAATATATAATAATTCCCACCATCCTTTTTGTTGCTCTAACTTCACCTAAAAATATCCATGATTCTACCAAAAACGAGGAGCAGGCTAAATTGAGTTATTAGCAAATTTGGTGTATATAACAGTGTCCATACCTATGTTCCAATCTGATGCTTCATAAATTTATTCTCCATCCTTAAATTGAAGGTTGTTTACAACAGAATCAGCAGCAGCTCAAATTCCATTAGCTGGTTCCAACTTTTCTGAGCAGACAGAAGCAGCTTAAATAGCATTGAAAGGGTTGTTTTTCTCGAACTACAGTTCTTCGCGCGTTGACTTCGTAATTTACTCTTGAAAAAGCTTATTCAATCAAATTCGTTATTCTTAATTAGCAGCCAACTTCGCTGACAGAAAGTCGTAGAATGCCAGCAGTTCTTCTCGATCTTTCTTCAACTTCTTCATCTCTGAAGGATGATATCTCTCTAAAACCTTGCCAGTAAATATCAATGGCTTTATTAGCAGCATCACGGTTCTTTTGCTAGCACAGACTCCAGAAACTCAACCTTAACTTTCAGTTGTATCCCTTTGGGGGAATCAACTCAGAACATTAGCTATTTTATCTACTAAGCAGCATTAGTGTTAGGTGTCCTGGAATATCTTTGCCATTGTATTTTAAAAACAAAAGCCACCAGACACTTCAATATCAAGCCTGGGAGATACAATTAAGCTCACGCGCGCAGCCCATTAAGAAGTTTGCCCCAGTTAGCTTCTGACTTTCAACAAACATCTTCAACCACAACTAGCTCCTTACGTCCATGCTCAATGACCACCGATAATAACCAGCAGAAAAAGGCGATTATCCTGCCTAATAGGAAGATGATATATGGCATCGCTCAAGAAATAAATGTAGCGCCTATCGCTTAAATCACGTAGGCACCATTACCTCTGCTCGTCAAGATATTCCTGTTTCAGTCTACTGATGGTACTGCAGAGAGACCCCATGTGCTTTTTTACCGAGAAAATCGCCCCCAGAGCTTCGTAAAATCACCGGTGGGAGGATGATCTCGCAGGTACAGAGTAGCCCATGTAGTAGCAACTCTTCGCCGTTTTTTATACGCTTTAGATAAGGCTGTAGAGCAACAAGCTCTTGAAGCATATTCCGTTGCCGCTGTGATCTCTTATTTTAGGCACTTTACTTTCAACATCCCCTATACCAGTCTGTATAGTTCTTGCTGTGGAAAATAATCGTAACGGACGACGGGAATGTTGCCCATCAACAAGGCGACGTTCAGAATGTTCTTGCAGCATGGATTCAAGCTCAGCCTCAACGGCTGTGATTTATCAGCTGCTTGGCGCCATTATGAATGAATTCATGCAATGGATCACCGATAATATCTAGTTTCACAGATACCTGTAAGGTAGGACTTTTCATGACATATTATCTATCTATATGTTGAAATCATTCACGAAATTAATCACAAGGATACGCGCCACCCATCTCTCCCAACCCCCCATACACAAAAATGAGCATAACTGATCCGATACACAAAGAGGTTTTCTTCCTCGTTTTCTACTATTAGAAATAGTATATTAATTTCCTAAATTCAGTCTATGCTAATAAAAATATTAGCCAACCTTATTCATGCTTATAAAGAAGCATTAACACTTTTAACGCCGGTATACAATAAAGATTATATTAAAATAAATCTAAAATTAATTTTTTATCAGCAATGAATAAATATAATCAATCAAGTGCATATGAAAAAGTAGTTTTATAGATTGTGATGTGCTATTCGAGATTATCAATATAGCAGCTATACTTATTTAAATAATATCCTAAAACTAGGTACTAGTTTTAGTCATCATCCTTTAGTTAAATAATTAATGCAATTAATCCTATTTTATAATTATAATAGTGAATTTACCCCCACTATACTTTATCGAAGATGAAGTGAAAAATTTTTAGATATGATGTATTAAAAGTAAATGTACTATACACGTCCACTTTGTTTTTTAATACCACTAAAGAACAGAATGATGTGATACCTTTCTATTAAATAGATTATCATTAGCTGATGATATATTTAATGTATTAAATGAAATCCATTACAGTAAATCCTCTAACCGGTGCTAATATTTTCAATTTATTAAAAATGCTAAACATAAAGTCTTATTTCAATCAAAAACAAAATTTATTATCAGCTATATTAAATATATTGAAGATGATAAAAGCGTTACTGTACAGATATGAATAGCCCTAAAATTAAACAACAAAAATGGGATAATAACTTGTACTGGCTTTTTTAAGCCTATCTATTATAGAAATAACCGTTGCTAATATTTAGCCATTAATTTTAATTAAAGGTGTTTCTAACTTAAGATGTTAACTTTAAAAAACAGTAGAATTTATTTAGTTAATCAACTTAATCAATCGGTTAGGCAATTACTTGAACTTCAAATTAGTAGAATTTGGCTTAATGCAGAAATTTCTAATTTTTCTCAACCGGCTTCAGGCCACTGGTATTTAACCTTAAAAGATGAAAAATCACAGCTACGAGATGTGATGTTTCATGGCCAAAATATACGAGTTAATTTTCAGCCAGAAAATGGTCAACAAGTGTTAGTTAGAGCAACCGTTGCCTTGTACGAACCGAGTGGCGAGTACCAATTAATTATCGAAAATATGCAAACTTGCAGCTGAGGGATTATTACAACAACAATTTGAAATATTAAAACAGAAACTTTTAGCTGAAGGATTATTTTCGCAACGTTATAAACAAGTGCTACCAATGCCGGCAAAACGCTTGGGTGTTATTACCTCAGCAACAGGTGCCGCGTTACATGATATTTTAAATATATTAAAACGCCGCGATCCTTCATTACCTATCATTATTTATCCAACCGCTGTGCAAGGGGAAGATGGCCAACGACAGATTATTCGTACCATTAAGTTAGCCAATCACCACCAAGAATGTGACGTACTCATTGTTGGCAGGGGAGGTGGTTCATTAGAAGATTTATGGGCTTTTAATGATGAAAGTGTTGCCAGAGCAATTTTTGCTAGTCAGTTACCGATTATTGCTGCGGTTGGCCATGAAACAGATGTGACTATTGCTGATTTTGTAGCAGATTTACGAGCTCCAATACCATCAGCTGCAGCAGAATTAGTGAGTCGTAACCAACAAGAGTTACTCCGCCAATTACTTGAAAAAAAACAGCGATTAAAAATGGCGATGGACTATTTCCTGACACGTAAACTACGTGTCTTTAATCAATTAAAATATAAATTACAGTAACAATATCCTGAATATCGCATAACGCGCCAACAAAATTATCTGATCCAAATGCAACAAAAACTTGTTACCACCACACAAGAATATTTACAACAAATTAATCATCAGCAATATAACCTTGAACAACATTTAATACTCTGTGATCCGCGACTAGAACTAAAAAATTGTCGCCAACGTTATATTCAGAAGGAATTTTAATTCGAACAATCAATTGCTCAAATACTAAGCCAATATCGTGAAAAATTTAGTGTTAATTGCTCACGCCTTGAAGCAGTAAGTCCATTAGCAACATTAGCGCGCGGTTATAGCATCAGCGAAGCACCTAATGGACAGGTTTTAAGCAAAACACAACAAATACATATTGGAGAAATATTAAGAACTCACTTTCAAGACGGCTGGCTTGAAAGTAAAATCTTATCGATTAATAAATTTGCTTAATTCAAACAAATTATCACTTATAAAAATAAATTTATTACTCTTCCCTTAATTTATAATATAAGGGAACAAAATTTTTATTGAATATCAAAATTAGGGAGATAATTTTTATTATTATCTAGCATCAAAATAAAAGCATATTCCAATGCGGTATCTTTTAATCGATTAAATCGACCTGATTGCCCACCATGACCAGCTTTCATATTTATTTTTAGTAATAAAACAGTATCACCTACTTTATACTGCCTTAATTTAGCCACCCATTTTGCCGCCTCCCAATATTGGACTTGTGAATCATATAAACCGGTCGTAACCAATAAATTTGGGTAACGTTGATGTTTAAGATTATCATATGGGCTGTAAGCTTTTAGTCGAAAATAAGCGGCTTGTTCAACAGGATCACCCCATTCATCATATTCTCCCGTTGTTAATGGAATAGAGGGATCAAGCATGGTCGTCAGAACATCCACAAAAGGAACTTGAGCGACTACTCCTCGATAGAGTTCCGGTACTTGGTTAATTACCACCGCCATCAATAAACCACCAGCACTACCACCCATCGCATATACTCGTTTTGGATCAGCATAGCCCTTTGCAATCAATATCTTAGTTGCATCAATAAAATCACTGAAAGTATTCGCTTTATTTTCAAGCTTACCTTGTTTATACCAAGCTTTACCTAAATCACCTCCACCACGAACATGCACTATTGCATAGACAAAACCCCTATCTAATAAACTCAAGCAAGATGAACTAAAAACTGGATCCATATTAATACCATAAGCACCATAACCATAAATCAAAATTGGATTTTTACTTTTTTTCCATAAATCTTTACGATATACTAACGAAATTGGTACTTTTATCCCTAATTTTACGCGAATCCAGATACGTTTACTGGTATAAAGTAATTTATCAAATCCATTGACTCGTTGTTGTTTTAGCAATTCACGCTGCCCGGTTCGCATATTTACCTGCATAACAGATATTGGTGTAGTTAGTGAGGAATATCCATAACGTAAAGTCTCGCTATCAAATTCTGGATTATAATCAATCCATGCACTATACACTGATTCATCAAATTTAAGCATTTTTTGCTGTTTTGTCTGCCAATCTATCTGTCGAATATTAACTAATCCATTATGACGCTCTTCAACAACTAAGTAACAGTTAAAAAAGGCAAAATTTTCTAAATCAGTATCTTTATTTGGTGCAATAATTGTTTGCCAGGGCTGATCAATTGATTGAGTAGCATATAAACCAAATTGCTCCAATTGATGGTTAGAGCGAATATAGAAATTATCACGAAAATGATCTAACTCATATTCACGTCCAATTTGGCGTGGTGAAAATACTTTAAGTGCTTCTGTGGGATTATTGGCATCAATTAATCGATATTCAGATGTTTTTATACTGCTAATCGATAGCAGAATATAGGCTTTTGAGCTACTTTTTATCATGCTTAAGTAAAATCGATCATCATTCTCCTGATAAACTCTGTTATCTTCAACACTCTTTTTCCCATATTTATGGCAATATACTTGATAAGGTAATAGTGTTTGTGAATGATTACGAATATAATAGAGTGTTTGACTATCATTAGTCCATACAATATTGCCAGAAGTATTTTTAATTACTGCATTCTGCCATTTTTTACCAGCTAATTCTCTAAATGAAACTTCAAACTGACGACGGCCTTGAAAATCTTCGACAATTGCCAAACGATTATTATCTTCAGAAACAGCAATATCACCCAATGTATAAAATTGATGTCCCTTAGCACGATCATTACCATCAACTAATATCTGCCAATCAGTATCTTGATTAACACATTTACGTTGATAAATAGGGTAATCTTTACCTTCTTGATAAAGGATACGATAGATATAACCATTATAAATATAAGGAACTGATTGATCTCGCTGCTCCATACGAGCGACCATCTCGCCAAATAATTGCTCCATTAATACGCTGCCAGATTTTAATACCGTATTGGTATATTGGTTTTCTTCAGTTAAATATTTAATAATTTTTTTATTTTTTCTCGTATCATCACGTAGCCAATAATAATTATCAATGCGGGTATCACCATGTAACACCATTTTGTATGGTTGTTTTTCTGCTATAGGTATTATCATTTTTCTCTCCTGCCAAACTGCTAAACACAATTATATTTATTACTACTATTAATAGTACAATACTTAAACACCAATAGAAAAAACGCTGAATTAATGCATATTTATTAGAATATTTTATTAGAAAATTTTTAGTTATTTACTAATATAAAATTAATAAATAAAGGCCTCCAATATTAATTGATAAACGAGCTATTTTAAATAAATATCCAAACAATTAATCAACAAAATTAATCCATACATTTTATCTTGCTATAAGATAAAAAACTTCTTTATTTCTGAGTAGAAAAGATCTAAATCAGTAATTAATTTTATTCTATAAAATCTGAGTTTCTGCTTTCCGCTGAGTTATTAGAAATCTACTGGCATCCCACCGCAGTTCAAGCTACACATTACACTCTGATGCTTTGTGAATTTATTCTCCATCCTAAGATTAGATGTTGTTTACCACCACAGGGGTAGGGGGTCAGAAGGTCAAATTTTCTTAGAGGGGTTTGTGGGGCTTCCAGGTTTTCTGAGCAGAC
>JBQMRN010000022.1:0-9474 GCA_052171895.1 Arsenophonus sp. NEOnobi-MAG3 | reverse complement strand
TAAAATCATTCAATTAGTGAATAATTATGATAAAGATGTTTTTAATGGTGATATCGGAATTATTACTTTAATTGATATGCTTGAATCTGAAATGATCATCGATTTTGATGGAAGAACAATCCGGTATTATTTTAATGAGCTTGATGAGATATCCTTAGCTTACGCAACAACCATTCATATAAGAGTAAGGGTTCTGAATATCCTTGTGTTATAATTCCGATAGTCATGCAAAATTATCTAATGCTTGAACGAAATTTGATTTATACCTGGATCAGCAGAGGTAAAAAATGGTGGTTATGATTGGAAAAAAAAGCGCTGAGTCTCGCTATCAAAAAACAAAACTCAATTAAACGAAAAACATGGTTATTAACACGATTAAAAATTGCATTCAATGAATTATGGCGCTGTTATTTTTAACTTTTATTTTAATAAAACCGTATACCTGGGGCTGCATATTCGCATCAAATTGATCATTTTAGTTTATGCCAACACCATGTTGGTTAGACTAGAAATGTTTTTAAATAGATTTCTGTAGCCGATGCACACGCTTCTACGTGTAGTGGTTAACTAAAATTGAGTACCCTACACCTGACTGTTCATGGAACAACCTCTATTATTTATTTTCTATTTAACCCATCGTTATACCAGTGGGATTTTAGATCGCTATAGTAATGGATATGTAAGTGAATAATCACTGACTTGGCTACAGTGAAGCTTTGCTAGCCAGTTTATCTCGGTATCAATTCAGCCTTCAAGCTACGGAAAAATCACTCCATCTGGCTATTGTCCCAATAGTTTTCTCGACGGATAATACTTTGATCATCTTAATAACGCCACAATACCAGTCTATACTGACGACTACTGTAATAGTTTCCATGGTCACTATGGAACATAACCTATTTCTGATGCCTACGTGAATTATGCTCATTTCTGGTGTATGAAGTTTCAAAAATGTTGGCGTATCCTCCTGCTGATATATTTCATGAATAATTTTAATAATATAGAGATTATATGGCATGAAAGTCTACTATATAGCTATCCACAAAAAACCAGATATTAGCTCTGATCTCTTCCATGAACTCATCCGTGTAATGCTGCCAGGCAGCTGATACCCACAGCCGGAGAGGCTTAACTTGAAGCCATACTTTAAGAACATGGTAAAAACCTGCCTTGTTGACGGACGTCATTCCCGTCATCTATACGGTTATTTGTGACAGGAAACTATACAGATTCCTATTGACGATGTTGAAATTAAATTGCCTAAAGTTATAGGATAGAGGATCGCAGTGGCGAGAGAATATGTTTCAACAACTCGTTGCTACTGCGTTATCTGAAGCATACAAAAAACGTCAAAGAATTGCCACCAGGGTTGTACTTAGGAGGCATATCTGCAGTGATTTTCATAAATCCATTGTGAGGATTATTGTTGAAAGCATATTTTGGTGTCTCTCTGCTGTAGTACCATCAGGAGACTGAAACAACAATGCTTTGAATGAAGACAGCCAATGGTGCCTTCCTAATTTAAGCGATACGCACTACGTTTATTTCTGGGCCGATGGTATATAGAGTCATGTCAGGCAAGATGATCGCCTTTTTCTGCTACCCATTATCGGCGTCACTGACCATGAACGTAAGGGGGGATACTTGCACTTGAAGATGATTATCTAAAGTTAGAAGTGAACTTGGCCTAATTTATCAATGACCTGCGAGCACGTGGCTTAACCTTATCCCACTAGCCTGCTAGGGGAGATGTTGCCATTGATTTTTGAAATGCAATCCCAAAGATATTCCAGGACACGAAGCACCAACGCTATTGGGTACATAAAATAACTAATATGCTGCATTCACTCCATAAAGGCATGCAACCTGAAATTTAAGGCTGAGCTATGTGAGGGAGAGGAGGTCTTGCTAGCAGAGAGCCGTGATACTACTGCTAATAAAACCATTGATATTTTGTTGGCAAGGTTTTCAGCAAACTATCCTGCAGCGCAATGAAGAAGCTGAAGAAACATCGAGAAAAACTGCTGGCATTCTAGAATTTCCCATTAGAGCACTATTGGCGTAACAATAAGAATGACAAATGCAATTGAATCGGGTTTTTCAACAGTAAGGCTACGAAGCTGACGTGCATAGAACTCTAGTTCGAGAAAAATAACCCTTTCAATGGTATTTCAGCTGCTACAGTCTCCTCAGAAAAACTGGAACCGGGTAAGGAGATTTTACCTATTGACTCCTGGTTATAAAAACCTCTAATTTAAGAATGTAGAACAGATTCATGAAACATCAGAGTAAAGCCTAGCTTAACCGCCATACGCAAGATTTTCTAATAACCCCCAATCTAAATGATATCTTTATTTCAAAGAAATTATATAGATATATAAGATTAATGATAACTCTATTGACTACAAATTTGTTAATCTATTTTGATATAAAATCAATGATGATATTTCTTATTGAAAAATTAATTAAGATTTTATCTTTACTCATATAGTTCATTCCATTCTTCAGCATTCAGGGAATATTTTAGTCGTTACAATAGCTACAATACTACTACTGCTTTAAGCATATGATAAAACGTTTATGTCGTCTCTCTTCTATCTAATTCGTTAGACAGCTATCAATAAGAAGTTTAGCTGTCAATGATCTTTCATCATATATCACATCCTGTAAGATACTATGTTTTTTTAATAATTCAGGTTTAACTTTGGATCAATCTTTCATAGACTGTAATGGGATTTATACTACTCAATAGTAATTGGTGGTAATTCCTGATTGTACAGCCAAATATATTGATGAAGAGTGATCTCAAGCTCTTGACCATAATTGAAATAATGGCTTTAAGCCCATCTTTTATTTATCCATTAAATCACTTGAGCATACCATTCATTTGAGGATAGATAGATTGGCTAAGTTGTTGTTCTATATTAAGATTAAACTCTATTCATAAACTATCGAATTCATGTTTTCCTGGGACTGATGCTTTAGCAGACAAAAAAGCGATCTATCAATTCTTTGCTTTTGTCTGTAAGTATCCAATAGATAGGCAGGGGTCATACTCAGTTAAGATCATGTAAGAAGCGTCAAGCATTAGCTGTAGTTTAGCCTTTTCGGAGATATTTTACATCTACGTGTAGATAAACCAATCTCCTAGCTTTTAAACGCTTTATAGCTTAGCCTGATTTCACATAAATCCCCCCCCGTTCATGCATAAACAGTGATCTAGGCCAGATCAAGATAGAATGAGGTTCAGGAATTTACCTAAGACGGTGTCAGTAGACCTGTCACATGAAAAAATGTTTTTTACATTAAAAAGACTACGGCTTTTTGAGCATGCAATAGCGTCGTCGGCAAACGATTGGGAATATGGCTGTGATCCATCAGACTATGTTGACAAAGGTTCTTGCTTTGCTATCAGAGTAATTTGTAGCCAGATCTGTATTTCAATTCTTATGCTTTCAAACAATCTTTTCTAAACTGAATAATTCGGTAAATAAACCGACCCTATACACCATAGAATCTACTCAGTCATCATTTTAATCAACTGATATAACTATTCAGAGTCTGAATGTAAAATTTCTTACCAATAATTCTCTAATTATCTAAGCTTATTAGGCGATGCTGACTAATTTCATGATCGCTGCCAAAGGTTTCGTACCATTTAGCTCCATCTGAGAAAAGAACGGACTCTTTATCTATGATCGGCTCAAGAAAACGGCTAACACACTCTGCATTAAACTTTCAAGAATATCATCGGTTATATGAGGTCGATGCCAGAGGCAATTAAGAACGCGATTTGTTCTTGTGTTTTATCTCTTCTTCTCTCTCCCACGTTTTCTAGTTTTCTATCTGGGATATAATGCTGCCCTTTAAAAGATTCATAGAAAAATGTTTCGTCTACTTTAAGAATAGGATTAAGAATAGAATTTAGTGCATTTATCTTAGCTGTTCCCTATCATTTATCTTAGATGTTCCCACTATGAAAGAAAGCATGACGCCATATAAAGGCTATTTTTAAATCAATGCTTGTTTGTTTCGCTGACTTACATAAAGTCAAGCTATTTAACATACATCATAAATAGCCAAACCATTTATCCTTGTGATGTAGTTTCGCTAAAGGATTTTCAGTAAAATTATTAAATCTTTTTCTGGAATCGGGATTTTACAACTATATTGCTGCAACCCTAGAATATCCACAGCGAATAACATGCCCTCTCTAAAAGAGTGGGATGGATAAAAAATGGACTGAGTTGCTTCAATGCATAAATTGACATCATCCGAGAGATTGTCGCCGAGCCAACTAAATAAGATGCAGCTTTATCTTGGCAGAGAGTGAGGAAAGAATCTCTTTGATCTGTACGACTGTTTGCTTTTTTATGGCAACCTCTGTTGCTAGAAATCCTTCATACAGTATAAAGGATTTCTAGCAACAATCTTTTCAAGATAGGTGATCATCACCATCATCTTGTTTTTGCCATTTAGCAACGATAAGTTCAGATATGACATAACACTTAGCAAAGTAAACAAAGACGCTTTGCTTGCATGAAGAGCGGGTCTGATTTTAGATGTTCTAGTGTTACATGATGATGAAGCCTCATCATCATGATATTTTGCCATCAAATATATCCATCAGCAGCCATAGTGCCATGAATATGGCTGTCAGAGACAGGTTCTATATAATCATCCTGGACAAAACAATTAGTTTATCGGTTACGTGATCATGCTGCAATTATACGTCTTGGAGTAGGTAATGACGAATGCTAGAAAATCTTTCATTACAGCGTTGTGACGCTACAGGCTTTTTAGCTATCCAATTTCTGATTATTTATTGGATTCTCCAGCAAAGAGGCTGCAATGTGGTTATATTGAATTAGCTAAATCGGCAGATTTAATTATTTTAGCGCTTGTAATTGCAGATTTGCTTGGTCGTTTATATGTTGGTATGGCTAATGATCTATTGACAACGATCTGTTTAGCTTCAAAGGCAAAGATAGCTGTCTCGTGCCAGCAATGAATAAGCAGATATATCGAAGATATATATCGCGTTAATATTTTACATAGCAAAATATTGCATACTTAAAGAGCGCCATGTTTTAATTTTTGATCCTGATTAAATGTCAGATCTATTAGTTATTGTTGAGTTAGCTGAGAATAATTTTCAGCATAAGCAAGATATGCTAAACTTGTTATTTAGTAATTACCTCTGTGGGTGTTGGTGAACAAGAAAAAATCGATCCAGTTCGTTTTTTAACTAATCATAGTTCGGGCAAAATAGCTTTTACAATAGCTCAAGCGCTCTGCAGAGAGCGAAGTGCTAATATAACACTTACTTACTGGTAAAGTTAATTACTGGTAAAGTTAATTTATCAACACCAGCAGGCCTTAAACCTATTAATGTTGTTAGCGCGGTTGAGATATATACTCAAATACATAATATAATTAATAAACAAAAAATTTTTTGTATATGCCCAAATTGCTGATTATCGAGAGAAAATAGTTTACAATAAAAAATTAAAAAGCAGGCTGATGAAATTACTCTGACATTTGTAAAAATCCTGATATTGTAGCAAGTATTTGTAAATTGACTAATAATCGTCATTATGTAGTTGGATTTTCACCAGATATAGAAATTTTCAAGCATACTATGCTAGTAATAAGGATATCTTAAAAATCTAGATCTCATTTTATAAATGATATTTCATTAGAAGATCATGGATTTAATTCAGAAAGGAATGATTTAAATTTATTTTTAGAATGTAAAGAGATATATTTATGGCATAATCATAAATTACTGCTTGTTCAGCAGTTAACTCGATGAGAAACTTCAATGTTATGAAGAAAAAAATAGACATTAAAATTCTTGATCCTCGTGTAGGATATAAATTTCCTTTGCCAACTTATTCGACAGAAGGATCTGCTGGTTTAGATCTACGAGCTTGCTTAGATCATGGTATTCAATTAGAACCAGATCAAACTATGTTATTACCTACAGGATTAGCAGTACATATTGCAGATCAACAATTGGCTGCAATCATTCTTCCTCGTTCAGGCTTAGGGCATAGACATGGTGTTGTGTTGGGAAATTTAGTTGGTTTAATCGATTCTGATTATCAAGGTGAATTGAAGGTTTCTGTATGGAATCGTAGTGATATAAGTTTCACTATTGAACCTGGTGAACGTATAGCACAAATGGTTTTTGTACCAATTGTTCAAGCTGAGTTTGAGCTGGTACAAGATTTTAAAACGACAAAACGTGCTAGTGGTGGATTTGGTCATTCAGGACGTCAATAATAATCTTGTTATTTACAATATATTATAAATTTATTAAATTTTATGAATTATAAATAATGAAAAACAAAGATTGCGTGGTCTGTTTTATCGTTTTATCATGGCTCTTGTTTCGTAATAGTAGAAAAAGATAACAAAGAAGAAAAATAAGCGTAAGGAAATTTTTGCAGCTACTTGCATAAATGTTGAAAAGGAGTGATTGCACTCAATGCATTAACATACCATGACTTGGCAAGTCATGTTCCTGTATCTGAAACAGTACTTCATCACTATTTCCCTAGTAAAGAAAAAATGTTTGATAGTCTTATTGCATTTATTGAAAACTATTTAATTTCACGTATTAATCCTAATTCTGTAAGATGAGAAAGACACCATTAGGTGTGTTCGCTTGAATTTAATCTTGATAGTCTATTTTTCAGAGAAAAATCCTGTATTAACACGAAATAATAACGGCATATGCGTTGATGTTTGAGCGAGTTCAGTTACAAGAAAAATCGAATTAATCAATTGTTTGAATATATATTCAAGCAAAATTTCGAGAGATTTAAAGGAAAGGAAATAACTGATAACTAAAATTTTAGTTATGATGAGAGTTTATTAGAATGTCAATTATTAGTATTTTGTAAAAGTATCCTATCAGGTTTTGTATAGTCAGAATTTTTATATTCTCAAACTAAAGAATTTGATGCACGCTGACCTATGATCTTGGCGCAGCTGTAATAATTAATTCTACTTACTCCTCACTCTGCTTGATATTTTGGTAGAGTTTTTATGCTAATTAGTTAATGAAATTCCTAATTTTTATTTATTAACCTCGGGAGAGTACTGCTACCGTAATTTTTACGATAAGCTTTCATCATAGCTAAATGAGTTGACATATTCTAATTTTTACTTAAATATTTAGTTAAATCATTAAAAGTGATAATAGAAAATATCTTGCATTTGAATTTTTTAGTTTATTGAACGTCTGAGAGTTACAGTAATTTTTGGTGTATGGGGATTTCGGATATGCTTGCGTATTCTGATAATTGATTTCATGAATGATTTCAAAAACATAGAGATGATATGCCATGAAAGTATATCATACAGCTATCTGCAAAATCATATATTACCTGTGATCCCTTACATGAACTCATCCGTAATGGTACCAGGCCAGGCAGGTTGATAACCCCCCGCCGCCGTTGAAGCTAACCTAAAAGGCATGCTGCGACAACATCCTGAACGCTGCCTTTTGTCAACTGGCATCCATGCATCGTCGTCCATAACTGTTATTTCATAGCGAACTATACAGACTGCTATTAACGATGTTGAGATTAAAGTGCCTAAGATCAGGGGGGATCGAAGAAGCAACGGATATCCTTAAATAGCTTGTTACTACCACACTTATTTGAAGTGTGTAAAAAACATCGAAGAGTTGCTAGTATGGCTGTGCTTGCTAGGCATATCCCCCGGTGATTTTACAAAGCTCTTTTGTCCTTCTTGGTAAAAAGCACATAGTCTATCTGCCAAGTAGGATCAGCAAACTAAAACAGCAATGGCTTGAAGAGAGCACAAGCAATGCTGCCTGTGTAATTTAAGCGATACCAACTACGTTATTTCTTGGCCAATGCCATATACAGTTCTGTCAGCCAAGATGATCGCCTTTGCATGCTGCTTATTCCTGATATGACTGTTTATGCCATATCGGCGTCACTGATCATGGACACGTAAAGAGCACTAGTTTCGCTTGAAGATGCTTATTGAGAGTCAGAAGCTAAACTGGGCACAACTTCTCAATGGGGGCCCATGAACAAGTTGCTTAAGCGTATATACCAGGCTTGTTACAAGAGACGATACCTTGGTTTTTGTAATGCATGTCAAAGATATTAGCGAACACACAGCACTAGCGCTGTTGCGTACACAAAACAGCTAATGTACTGCCTTCACTCCCCCATAAAGGCATGCAATAAAAAGTTAAAGTTTAGCTGCGCTGGCGGTCTAGCTAACAGAGAGGTGCGATGCAGCTAATAAAGCCCTTGGTGTTTTGTTGGCAAGATCTTCAGAGAAGTATCCCACTACAGCGATGAAAAAGCTGAAACCGGCTAAGGGGATTTACCTGCTTTGCCCCTCCCATGCTGGTAAACAACATCTAATTTAAGGATGCAAACAGATTTACGAAGTATCAGAGTGGGAGGTGTAGTGCCCAACACAAGACAGGTATACACCAGATTTGCTAATAACTCCAGATAGAAGGCTATATTTATTAATTTATTCACCTTTTCTGTGGATATCAATGTGAAAAAAGCAAGAGTAAACAGGGTATAATTTCATGATTTTTCCAATTAAAAAATTTCATAATAAAAAATTAATAGTTTTTTTTCATAGAGATAAATCGATTAAAGATAGCTAAAATTAGAGCAAATAGCTAACAGCTAATACAGAATGAACAAAGATCAAGCAATATCTATTTTATCCACAGGATACGCTGTTTTGTTAAACAAAATAAGAGAATATTTAAATACAAACCATCCTGTCAACGCTGTAAATTAAAGGCTATGTTTGCAAAGGTTGTTCCTCTGCTCGCAGAGGAATTTGTAACCATATCTGTATTTTAATTGTTGTGGTTTAAAAGAATCTTCTTGAGTCAAGATAATTCGGTAAATAAAACGACCCCTACACCATGGAATCTACTTCAGCAATCCTTTTAATAAGCTGATATAGTTGTTCATATTTTAAATGTGAAATTTATTGTCAATAACTCTCTGATTATTCAAACTTATTAGGCAATAGTGATTAATTTCATGTTCGCTGAAAATGGTTTCGTACTATTTAACTACATCCGAGAAAAGAATGGAGTCTTTATCAGTGATCGGCTAAAGAAAACGGCTAACACACTCTGCATTAAACTCTTCAATAATCTCATCGCTCACATGACTCTCTCGATCTCTGACTATTAAGATCGCTCGAGTTATTCGTTCTTTTCTTTTATCTCCTCCTCAATACCACTTAGTGCATTTATGTTGCCTGTCGTGGCTGAAGCAAGGAAGCAGTGACACCATCTAAACGTTGTTTTTAAATCAATAGCGGTTTTTGTTTCAGTGACCTCTAGTAAACTCAAGCTATTCAACATACATCGTAGATAACTAAAGCATTTATTCTTGTGATGTAGTTTCCTCAGAAGACTTTCGATATGATTGTTAAATCTTTTCT
>JBQMRN010000021.1:0-9534 GCA_052171895.1 Arsenophonus sp. NEOnobi-MAG3 | reverse complement strand
TAAAATCATTCAATTAGTGAATAATTATGATAAAGATGTTTTTAATGGTGATATCGGAATTATTACTTTAATTGATATGCTTGAATCTGAAATGATCATCGATTTTGATGGAAGAACAATCCGGTATGATTTTAATGAGCTTGATGAGATATCCTTAGCTTATGCAACAACAATTCATAAGAGTCAGGGTTCTGAATATCCTTGTGTTATAATTCCGATAGCCATGCAAAATTATCTAATGCTTGAACGAAATTTGATTTATACTGGGATCAGCAGAGGTAAAAAAATGGTGGTTATGATTGGACAAAAAAAAGCGCTGAGTCTCGCTATCAAAAAACAAAACTCAATTAAACGAAAAACATGGTTATTAGCACGATTAAAAATTGCATTCAATGAATTATAGCGCTGTTATTTTTAACTTTTATTTTAATAAAACCGTATACCTGGGGCTGGTATATTCGCATCAAATCGATCATTTTAGTTTATGTCAACGCCAATGTTGATTAAACTAGAAAGGTTTTTAAATAGGTTTCTGTAGCCGATGCACACGCTTCTACGTGTAGTGGTTAACTAAAATTGAGTACCCTACACCTGACTGTTCATGGAAGAACCTCTCTTATTTATTTTCTATTAACCCATCGTTATACAAGTGGGGGTTTTAGATCGCTATAGTAATGGATATGTAAGTGAATAATCGCTGACTTGGATGCAGTGAAGCTTTTGTAGCCAGTTTATTGCGGTATCAATTCAGCCTTCAAGGTACGGGAAAATCACTCCAATCTTGCTCTATTCTCCCAATAGTTTTCTCGACGGATAATACTTTGATCATCTTAATAACGCCACAATACCAGTGTCTATACTGCCGACTAGTGTAATAGTTTCCATGGTCACTATGGAACATAACCTATTTCTGATGCCTACGTGAATTATGCTAATTTCTGGTGTATGGAGTTTCGAAAATGCTGCCGTATACTGCTGATATATTTCATGAATAATTTCAACAATATAGAGATTATATGGCATGAAAGTCTACTATATAGCTTATAGCTATCCACAAAAACCAGATATTAGCTCTGATCTCTTCCATTAACTCATCCCTAATGCTGCCAGGCAGCTGATACCCACCGCCGGAGAGGCTTAAACTTGAAGCCATACTTTAACAACATGGTAAAAATCTGCCTTGTTGACGGACGTCATTCCAGTCGTCCATAACGGTTATTTGTGACAGCAAACTATACAGATTGCTATTGACGATGTTGAGATTAAATTGCCTAAAGTTATAGGATAGAGGATCGCAGTGGAGAGAGAATATGCTTCAACAGCTCGTTGCTACTGCGTTATCTGAAGCATACAAAAACGTCAAAGAATTGCCACCATGGTTGTACTTAGGAGGCATATCTCTGCAGTGATTTTCACAAATCCATGGTGAGGATTATTGTTGAAAAGCATATTTTGGTGTCTCTCTGCCGTAGTACCATCAGGAGACTGAAACAACAATGCTTTGAATGAAGACAGGCAATGGTGGCTGCCTAATTTAAGCGATACGCACTACGTTTATTTCTGGGCCGATGGTATATAGAGTCATGTGAGGCAAGATGATCGCTTTTTTCTGCTACCCATTATCGGCGTCACTGACCATTGACGTAAGGGTGATACTTGCGCTTGAAAATGATTATCTAGAGTTAGAAGTGAACTTGGCCTAGGTTATCAATGACCTGCGAGCGCGTGGATTAACCTTATCCCACTGGCCTGCTAGTGGAGATGCTGTCATTGATTTTTGAAATGCATGCCAAAGATATTCCCGGACATGAAGCACCAACGCTATTGGGTACATAAAATAACTAATATGCTGCCTTCACTCCATAAATGCATGCAACCTGAAAGTTAAGGCTAAGCTGTGTGAGGGGGGAGAGGTCTGGCTAGCAGAGAGCCGTGATACTATTGCTAATAAAACCATTGATATTTTGTTGGCAAGGTTTTCAGGAAAGTATCCTGCAGCGCAATGAATAAGCTGAAAAAATATCTAGAAAAACTGCTGGCATTTTAGGACTTCCCGTCAGAGTACTCTTGGCGTCACAATAAGAATGACAAATGTAATTGAATCAGCTTTTGCAACAGTAAGGCTACGAAGCCTGACGTGTAAAGAACTCTACTTCGAGAAAAACAACCATTTCAATGGTATTTCAGTTGCTACAGTCTCCTCAGAAAAACTTGAACCGGGTAAGAAGATTTGACCTATTTACCCCTGGTGATAAAAACGTCTAATTTAAGAATGTAAAACAGATTCATGAAGCATCAAAGTAAAGCCTAGCCTAACCGTCATACGCAAGATTTTCTAATAACCCCATTTAAATGATATCTTTATTTCAAAGAAAATTATATAGATATATAAGCTTAAGGATAACTCTATTGAACTACAAATTTGTTAATCTATTTTGATATAAAATCAATGATGATATTCTTATTGAAGAATTAATTAAGATTTTATCTTTACTCATATCGTTCATTCCATTTTTCAGCATTCAGGGGATATTTTAGTCGTTGCAATAGCTACAATACTAGTACTTGCTTTAAGCATATGATAAAACGTTTAGGTCGTCTCTCTTCTATCTAATTCGTTAGATAGCTATCAATCAGAAGTTTAGCTGTCAATGATCTTTCATTATATATCACATCCCGTAAGATACTATGTTTTTTAATAATTCATGTTTAACTTTGAATCAATCTTTTATAGACTGTAATGGGATTTTATACTACCCAATAGTAATTGGTGCTAATTTCTGATTGTACAGCCAAACATATTGATGAAGAGTGATCTCAAGCTCTTGACCATAATTGAAATAATAGCTTTAGGCCCATCTTTTATTTATCCATTAAATCACTTGAGAATACCATTCGTTTGAGGATAGATAGGTTGGCTAAGTTGGTGTTCTATATTAAGATTAAACTCTGTACATAAACTATCGAATTCATGTTTTCCTGGGACTGATGCTTTAGCAGACAAAAAAGGTGATCTTTCAATTCTTTGCTATTGTCTGTAAGTATCCAATAGATAGGCAGGGAGTAATACTCAGTTAAGATCATGTAAGAAGCGTCAAGCATTAGCTGTAGTTTAGCCTTTTCGCAGATATTTTACATCTAGGTGCAGATAAACAAGGCTCATAGATTTTAAACGCTTTATGGTTTAGGCTTCTCAATGGCTTAGCTTCATTTCAGATAAATCCCCCCCGTTCCTGCATAAACAGTGAACTAGGCCAGATCAAGATAGAAAGAGGTTCAGGAATTTACCTTCGACGGTCAGTAGACCTGTGACAGGAAAATGTTTTTACATTAAAAAGACTATGGATTTTTGAGCAGGCAATAGCGTCGTCGGCAAACGATTAGGAATATAGCTTTGATCCATCAGACTATGTTGACAAAGGTTGTTGCTTTGGTATCAGAGTAATTTTTAGCCAGATCTGTATTTCAATTCTTATGCTTTCAAACAATCTTTTCTAAACTGAATAATTCGGTAAATAAACCGACCATATACACCATAGAATCTACTTAGCTATCCTTTTAATCAGCTGATATAACCATTCAGAGTCTGAATGTAAAATTTCTTACCAATAATTCTCTAATTATCTAAGCTTATTAGGCGATGCTGACTAATTTCATGATCGCTGCTAAAGGTTTCGTACCATTTAGCTCCATCTGAGAAAAGGACGGACTCTTTATCTATGATCGGCTAAAGAAAACGGCTAACATACTCTGCATTAAACTTTTCAAGAATATCATCGCTCACATGACGTCGATGCCAGGCAATTAAGAACGCGATTTGTTCTTGAATTTTATCTCCTCTTCTCTTCTCTCTCCCACGTTTTCTAATTTTTCTATCTGGGATATAATGTTGCCCTTTAAAGGATTCATAGAAAAATGTTTTCTCTACTTTAAGAATAGAATTAAGAATAGAATTTAGTGCATTTATCTTAGCTGTTCCATATCATTTATCTTAGCTGTTCCCCCCTATGAAGGAAGGAAAGTAGGACGCCATCTAAACGCTGTTTTAAAATCAATGCTTGTTTGTTGCGCTGACTCACATAAAGTCAAGCTATTTAATATACATAGTAAATAGCTAAACCATTTATCCTTGTGATGTAGTTTCGCTAAAGGATTTTCAGTAAAATTATTAAATCTTTTTTTTGAATCAGAATTTGCAACGATATTGCTGCAACCCTAGAATATCCCCAGCGAATAACATGCCACTCTCTGAGAGAGTGGGCTGAATAAAAATGGAGTGAGTTGCTTCAATGCATGAATCGACATCATCCGAAAGATTATCGCCGAGCCAACTAAATAAGATGCAGCTTTATCTTGGCAGGGAGTGAGGAAAGAATCTCTTTGATCTGTATGACTGTTTGCTTTTTTATGGCAACCTCTGTTGCTAGAAATCCTTCATACAGTATAAAGGATTTCTAGTAATAATATTTCCAAAATAGGTGATCATCACCATCATCTTGTTTTTGCCATTTAGTAACGATAAGTTTAAATATACATAACACTTAGCAAAGTAAACAAAGACTCTTTGCTTGCATGAAGAGCGGCTCTGATTTTAGATGTTCTAGTGTTACATGATAATGAAGCCTCATCATCATGATATTTTGCCATCAACTATATCCATTAGCAGCCATCGTGCCATGAATATGGCTGTGCGACAAGGTTATATATAATCATCCTGGACAAAACAATTAGTTTTTTTGTTACGTGATCATGCTGCAATTATACGTATTGGAGTAGGTAATAACGAATGCTAGAAAATTTTTCATTACAGCGTTGTTGTGACGCTACAGGCTTTTTAGCTATCCAATTTCTGATTATTTGTTGGATTCTGCAGCAAAGAGCCTGCAATGTAGTTATATTGAATTAGCTAAATCGGCAGATTTAATTATTTTAGCGCTCGCAATTGCAGATTTGCTTGGTCGTTTATATGTTGGTATGGCTAATGATCTATTGACAACGGTCTGTTTAGCTTCAAAGGCAAAGATAGCTGTCTCGTGCCAGTAATGAATCAGCCGATATATCGAAGATGTATATCGCGTTAATATTTTACCTAGCAAAATATTGCAATACTTAAAGAGCGCCATATTTCAATTTTTGATCCTGATTAAATGTCAGATCTATTAGTTATTGTTGAGTTAGCTGAGAATAATTTTCAGCATAAGCAAGATATGCTAAACTTGTTATTTAGTAATTACCTCTGTTGGTGTGGGTGAACAAGAAAAAATCGATCCAATTCGTTTTCTAACTAATCATAGTTCTGGCAAAAATAGCTTTTGCAATAGCTCAAGCGGCTGGAGAGCGAAGTGCTAATATAACACTTACTTACTGCTAAAGTTAATTACTGGTAAAATTAATTTATCAACACCAGCAGGCCTTAAACCTATTAATGTTGTTAGCGCGGTTGAGATATGTACTCAAGTATATAATATAATTGATAAATAAAAAATTTTTGTATATGCCACAATTGCTGATTATCGAGAAAAATAGTTTACAAAAGAAAAACTTAAAAAGTAGGCTAATGAAATTACTCTGACATTTGTAAAAATCCTGATATTGTAGCAAGTATTTGTAAATTAACTAATAATCGTCATTATATAGTTGGATTTTCAGCAGATATACAAAAATTTTAAGCATACTATGCTAGTAATAAGGGTATCTAAAAAAATCTAGATCTCATTTTATAAATGAGATTATCATTAGATGATCATGGATTTAATTCAGAAAGGAATGATTTAAATTTATTTTTAGAATGTAAAGACACATACATTTATAGCATAGTCATAAATTAGTGCTTGTTTAGCAGTTAACTCAATGAGATAACTTCAATGTTATGAAGAAAAATAGACATTAAAATTCTTGATCCTCGTCTCGTGTATGATATAAATTTCCTTTTGCAACTTATTCGATAGAAGGATCTGTTGGCTTAGATCTACGAGCTTGCTTAGATCATGGTATTCAATTAGAACCATGTCAAACTATGCTATTACCTAGAGGATTAGCAGTACATATTGCAGATCAACAATTGGCTGTAATCATTCTTCCTCGTTCAGGCTTAGGGCATAGACATGGTGTTTTGTTGGGAAATTTAGTTGGTTTAATCGATTCTGATTATCAATGTGAATTGAAGGTTTCTGTATGTAAACTCGTGGTGATATAAGTTTCACTATTGAACCTGGTGAGCGTATAGCAAAAATGGTTTTTGTAGCAATTGTTCAAGCTGAGTTTGAACTGGTACAAAATTTTAAAACGACAAAACGTGCTAGTGATGGATTTTTCATTCAGGACGTTAATAATAATCTTGTTATTTATAATATATTATAAATTTATTAAATTTTATGTATTATAAATGATGAAAAGCAAAGATTGCGTGGTCTGTTTTATCGTTTTATCATGGATCTTGTTTCGTAATAGTAGAAAAAAGATAACAAAGAAGAAAAACAGGCGTGAGGAAATTTTTGCAGCTACTTGCATAAATGTTGGAAAGGAGTGGGAGGTGATTGCACTCAATGCATTAACATAGCTAACTTGGCAAGTCATGTTCCTGTATCTGAAACAGTACTTCATCACTATTTCCGTAGTAAAGAAAAATATTTGATAGTCTTATTGCATTTATTGAAAACTATTTAATTTCACGTATTAATCCTAATTCTTTAAGATGAGAAAGAGATACCATTAGGTGTGTGTGTTCGCTTGAATTTAATCTTGATACTCTATTTTTAGAGAAAAATCCTGTATTAACACTAAATAATAACGACATATGCGTTGATGTTTGAGCGAGTTCAGTTACAAGATCGAATTAATCAATTGTTTGAATATGTATTCAAGCAAAATTTTGAGAGATTTAAAGGAAAGAAAATAACTGATAACTAAAATTTTAGTTATGATGAGAGTTTATTAGCATCTCAATTATTAGTATTTTGTAAAAGTATGGTATCACGTTTTGTATAGTCAGAATTTCTATATTCTCAAACTAAAGAATTTGATGCATGCTGACATATGATCTTGGCGCACCTGTAATAATTAATTCTACTTACTCCTCACTCTGCTTGATATTTTGATGGAGTTTTTATGCTAATTAGTTAATGAAATTGCTAATTTTTTATTTATTAACCTCGGGAGAGACTGCTACCATAATTTTCATAATAAGCTTTTATCATAGCTAAATGAGTTGACATATTCTGATTTTACTTAAATAATTAGTTAAATCATTCAAAGTAATAATAGAAAATACCTTGTATTTGAATTTTTTAGTTTATTGAACGTCTGATAGTTACAGTAATTTTTGGTGTATGGGGGTTTCGGATATGCTTGCGTATTCTGATAATTAATTTCATGAATGATTTCAAAAACATAGAGATGATCTGCCATGAAAAGTATATCATACAGCTATCTGCGAAATCAGATATTACCTGTGATCCCTTACATGAACTCATCCGTAAGGGCACCAGGCAACTGATAGCCATTGCAGCGTTCAGACTCAAGCTTGAAGCCATGCTTATATAACATGCTGAACGCTGCCTCCTCGACAGGCATCCATCTCTGTCGTCCATAACGGTTATTTGCCACAGCAAATCATACAGAGTGCTATTTGCGATGTTGAGATTAAAGTGCCTAAGATCAATGGGATCGAAGCAACAACGGATATCCTTAAATAGCTCGTTACTACCACCTTATTTAAAGTGTGTAAAAAAACATCGAAGAGTTGCTACTATGGCTGTGCTTGTTAGGCATATCCCTTGGTGATTTTACGAAGCTATTTTGTCCTTCTTGGTAAAAAGCACATAGTCTCTTTGCCGAGTAGGATCAGCAAACTAAAACAGCAATGGCTTGAAGAGAGCACAGGCAGCATTTGCCTGTGTGATTTAAGCGATACGCACTACGTTTATTTCTTGGCCAATGCTATATACAGTCCTGTCAGGCAAGATGATCGCCTTTGCATGCTGCTTATTCCTGAGATGACTGTTTATGCCATATCGGCGTCACTGAGCATGGACACGTAAAGAGCACTAGTTTCGCTTGAAGATGTTTATTGAGAGTCAGAAGCAAAACTGGGCACAACTTCTCAATGGGGGCCAATGAGCGAGTTGCTTAAGAGTATCTCCCAGGCTTGTTACAATAGACGATACCCTTGGTTTTTGTAATGCAATGTCAGAGATATTAGCGAACACGCAGCACTAGCGCTGTTGCGTACACAAAACAGCTAATGTACTGGCTTCACTCCCCTAAAGGCATGCAATTAAAAGTTAGAGTTTAGCTGCGCTGGCTGTCTGGCTAGCAGAGAGGTACGATGCCGCTAATAAAGCCCTTGGTTTTTTGTTAGCAAGATTTTCAGAGAAGTGTATCCCCCTACAGCGATGAAGAAGCTGAAACCGGCTAATGGGATTTACCTACTGTGGCCCCCTTGCTGGTAAATAACGTCTAATTTAAAGATCCAGAACAGATTTATGAAGCATCAGAGTGGGAGTATAGTGCCCTACACCTGACAGGTGTATACAAGATTTGCTAATAACTCAAGATAGAAGGCTATATTTATTTAGAAGGCTATATTTATTAATTTATTCACCTTTTCTGTGGATATCAATGTGAAAAAAGCAAGAGTAAACAGGGTATAATTTCATGAAATTTCCAATTAAAAGATTTCAAAATAAAAAATTAATAGTTTTTTTTCATAGAGATAAATCGATTAAAGATAGCTAAAATTAGAGCAGATAGCTAACAGCTAATACAGAATGAACAAAGATCAAGCAATATCTATTTTATCCACAGGATACACTGTTTTGTTAAACAAAATAAGAGAATATTTTAATACAAACCATCCTGTCAACGCTGTAAATTAAAGGCTATGTTTGCAAAGGTTGTTCCTCTGCTCGAAGAGGAATTTGTAACCATATCTGTATTTTAATTGTTGTGGTTTGAAAAATCTTCTTGAGGTAAGATAATTCGGTAAATAAAACGACCCTACACCATGGAATCTACTTCAGCCATCCTTTTAATCAGCTAATATAGTTATTTATATTTTAAATGTGAAATTTATTATCAATAACTCTCTGATTATTCAAACTTATTAGGCAATAGTGATTAATTTTATGTTCGCTGAAAATGGTTTCGTTCTCTTTAGCTCCATCCGAGAAAAGAATGGAGTCTTTATCAGTGATCGGCTAAAGAAAACGGCTAACACACTCTGCATTAAACTCTTCAATAATCTCATCGCTTACATGACTCTCTCGATCTCTGACGATTAAGATCGCTCGAGTTATTCGTTCTTTTCTTTTATCTCCTCCTCAATACCACTTAGTGCATTTATGTTGCCTGTCGTCGCTGAAGCAAGGAAGCAGTGACACCATCTAAACCTTGTTTTTAAATCAATGGCGGTTTTTGTTTCAGTGACCTCTAGTAAACTCAAGCTATTCAACATACATCGTAGATAACTAAAGCATTTATTCTTGTGATGTAGTTTCCTCAGAAGACTTTCGATATGATTGTTAAATCTTTTCT
>JBQMRN010000020.1:0-11033 GCA_052171895.1 Arsenophonus sp. NEOnobi-MAG3 | reverse complement strand
AACTAAATATCCTTTAACACTCGTTCCTACCTCCTTATCCTAAGCGTGCAAAAAGCGGCGAAGAGTTGCTACCATGGCTGTATTTGCAAGTCATCTCCACCGAAGATTTTACGAATCCCCATGGGGGCGCTATTCTCGGTGAAAAGCACATGATCTATCTGCTAGTAATCAGCAGGCTGAAACAGCAATGGCTTGAAGAGCACAGGAAATGCTGCCAGCGTAATTTAAGCGATATGCGCTACGTTTATTTCTTGGCCGATGGCATATACAGTCATCTCAGGTAAGATGATTGTCTTTTCCTGCTGGTCATTATATGCGGCACTGAGCATGGAGGTATAAGGAACTAGTTGCGGTTAAAAATGGTTATCAATAGCTTGTAAGCGCGTAGCTTAACCATATCTCCTAGCCTTGCTACGAAAAACGGTGCCCTTGATTTTTGGAATGCAATAACAAAGATGTTCCTGAACATGCAACAGCAACTCTGTTGAGTACACAAAACAGCTCATGTGCTGCGCCACAACTCTTCAAAGGCATACAAAATCGAGGAAAGTTAAGGCTGAGTTCCGCAGAAGATTCTAGCTAACCAGAGACTCCTATGCCACTAATAAAGTCCTTGATGTTTTTTTGGCAAGGTTTTCAGCGAAGTATCCTGCATTGATGAATCAGCTGGAAAAAGATCGAGAAGAACTGTTGGCATTCTACGACTTCCCATCATCGCACACTTGGCGTTAAATAAGAACGAGAAATCTAATTGAATTGGCTTTTGGAACAGTAAGGCTACGAATCCGACATGCGAAGAACTGTGGTTGAAGAACAAGAAGCCTTTCAATGGTATTTAAGCTGCTCCGATATGCTTAGAAAAGTTGGAACTTGCTAAGAGGATTTTGAGATGCTGAGCAGCATATCTGATGGTAAACAACTTCAAATTTAAGGATGGAGAACAAATTCACAAAGTATCAGAGTGAAACGTAGCCTGACCGTCATACACCATATTTGCTAATAACTTACTCTGTCTGGAGACAGAGTTACTTTTTATCAACGTTCTTCTATTGAGAAACAAGCAACGAAATTGTTGTTAGAAAGAATGCATAAATAAGAAAAATGATGGTTATTAAGCGCTTAAGCTAAGGTTAACGTCTCTAAAATTAATGCATTAAGTTAAAGAATATACACTCCGATAAAATTTGAAATTACAATAGAGCCAAGCCAAGTAAACCGATTTTATCTCCTTTTAGCAATAATGGATGACTTTTGCTCTTCACTTAAGGAGCGATTTAATTTTCTAACCATGAACAAGCAAAAGCGAGGAAGCTGAAGATTCCTGAGTGCTGATTGAAACACGTTCATACTGATGCTTGAGATTAGCGCTAAGAGTTTTATCAAGAATGAGTAAATCTGTTATCTAATTGATTTACCATTTGTGAAGCTATCTCATCCAGAGGCTTAATGAGAGAATCCGGTTTATAGATTACTTATCTATAAATTAAATAAGTTAAATAAGTTAAATAACTTAAATAAGTTAAAGGTTTTATTTTCTTTAGAAAATAAAATAAAATAAATTTTATACATTTTAGTTTTTTAACTGTCGACTACTTTTGCTTTATCTACAGTTTTTTAAAATTTTCTTTAGAAAGTGATCTATACTTGACATTATTTAATAATGTCGATAATTTTTTAAAAATCGATATTTTATCATGTTTTATGGTTTTTAAAAGTAGAAACAAGAGCTAAGTAGGTGCTAATCATAGCTATTTAGCTCTAACAAGAACCCTAGAACAGATAAAATTGAGACTATAACAGATAGTAGAAATAAAAAGCAAGAAAACAACTTGGAAAGTTTACCCCATCAAAACACGAAATAGATTTTATTGCTGATGCAGTCCCCAGCTTTCAGGATTTCAAAACAAAATGGCTAGTATATATGGAACAACCACTTTTGCTTTAAAAAATTGTAATAATCAGGGGAGTATTTTCAATACCAATTAAAAAACTGCATTTAAAAACGGTGGGGGGGGGGGGAGAAGTACTCCATATTATTGAAAAATGTTCAAGCATAACTTTAAGCAACTGCATAAAGCTAATGACTTTCTTGTTAAGGCATTCGTTACGATGCAAAACTGATGTAGTGATTTTAATAACCTAATCTGATGGCTGAGCAGGAAGAAAATCCCAATAATGTGGGAAAAGTAAACTGGAGATTTATAAGTTAAAAAGTTCAGTAGCAACTAAAGGAGTTGGAAAATAAAAATAATATTTCCAGTTTCCAGAAGATGCAAACATTAAGTTGTAAAAATACCTATGTTGTGGCAAAGGTTGTTACGTTACTTGCAGAGCAAATTCTAGCAATGTCTGTATTTCAATTGTTGTTGTTTTAAATAATCTTTTCCATGGCAGATAATTCGATAAACAAAACAACTCTACACCATAGAATCTACTTAACAATCTTTTTAATCAGCTGATATAACTGTTCATATTTTAAATGTGGAATTCCCCTTACCAATAATTCTCTAAATATCCAACCTTATTAGGCGATGGTGACTAATTTTACAATCGTTCTTCCAAAGGTTTACTACAATTTACATCCATCCGAGCAAAGGATGAACTCTTTATGGATGATCGGCTCAAAAATAACAGCTAACACACTCTGGATTAAACTCTTCAAGAATCTCATCGCTTAGATGACTTCTCGATCTCAGGCAATTAAGACCATAATTCGTTCATACTTAGAAAATTAAATCGCTCTTTAATTGAAGATAAAAACCCATCCCTTATTACTTACTAAAAGGAGATAGAAATCGGTTTACTGTGATTTATTGTAAGCAAAAATTTCATCGGAGTGTGTATTCTTTTGGCTAATGCATTAATTTTAGAGATATTAACCATACATATTAGTTAATAAGCCTTGTTTTTCCATTTTATTCATTCTTTCTGACAACAATTCCACGTTGCCTGTTTACCAAGCTTTAAGCTGAGCGTCGATAAAAAGTAGCCTGTGTCACACAAGAATAGAATGCATTTGTACGGATTCTGGATTCTGTGCGCAGGAAAATTCTTTCATCATAAGGGTAACCCCGGTTTTCCGGTTTTTTACGAGCCGTCATCTACAGCGCCTTATACACCTTCGGTAATAGTGTGCCTCGTTTAGGATTTAACAAGAAACCATACTAACTATCATCTTAAAATACCTTTCTGAAATATAGCTAATATATCGCAAAATCATCTCTTCCTGCATCAAGATCTGCTGTCAGTACTGCTTAGTCAGTGCTCATAGTAACGATGTACAACCATTCCCCTACTCGCGAGAATGCCATAGTTTTGGCCTGGGATACCCAGGATGAGGTTTAAGGTAACGCCAGATGTATTTTATACTATTCCAGCAGCACCTCCCCCTTTCATCTTTTTAGCGAACTGCGTTTTCCAAGTAATGTCCGTACTGTGCCTTCATGTAACGCTGCCACTGCTTGCTGGCACGAATATGCTACAAACCAGGAAAGACTAACTAGGATTTATCAGGTTATAGCTGTGACGCGAAACAGCTGGATGACAGCACCTCTATAGATTTCTTCCACCGCTCTTTTTTTTGAAGAATAGTTCACGCTATAAAGCATGTTTAATATCCCAGACCGCCAAAGGTGGGTGATGAAGAGATGAACATACTGATGTTGATTGAATTGTCAACCATAAATATACAAAGCATAAAAGATACTAATTTTAATACTCTGTTTGTATGATCATTGCAGCAAAGATGGGGCGTGTGTGGGTGGCCCCCCACACGCCTCCTCTTTTTCCAACCGACGCGAAATAGAGCCTTGACTAGCGATTAGTTATTGTTGAAAAGGCCAAAGAAAATGGGGAATAATGAAACTAATTTGTTGCCAGTCGTAGTAGAATAAAATATGAACCTGTTCACTGATCGGTAGCTTTGAAGCCGCATGAACTGCAGACTTTTGACTTACAGCTTTAGCAAAAAACACCTGTTGGAACATTTAGGAGAGGGACATGCAGTATCACCAGAGACACCACATGGCAAAATGCTGAAGACAATCATTCGCTCGACAGATAGACACGTGCACGAGTTGACACTTTCACTGTGTTTTTCAAAAAAGTTATTCCATCCATAATCACTGCTGAAAAGCCGTTTAGTTTCCAAGCCACCAGATATACATATCTAGGTAAATTACCATCTTGCTATCTTGCCAGAGAAATAGAAATCCTCATCCTGTCCGCATTCGTCAGGGCTATAAGCCTAGTTATCTTTATATTTATTCCATGTGATCAAGGAGACTGGAATTATCCCTAGTTCCTTATAAGTGTAAGTGATGAATTCATCGGCAAGCATACTTTCTCAATCATTGCCCCCTAAATGCAGTTGTATCCAGCGTCATCAGCTTAGCATAGCGTTGCTCAAAACTATGGATAATCGTAACGTAACTAGAGCCGGATAATACTTACGTATTGAGAAAAACTTGGAGACCGAGTAGTCATGGACGCACATTGCCATATAGGCTTTTTTTGTGTTATGAAAAAATTCAGTCGGCCTGTTATTAATTTCTGAATGGAGATCATAAAACGCTTCTGATAAATATGCAGAGTAACACGTAAACTCGCATGTTGTCTTCCTAAATTATTCAGTTTACGCTTTCTAGAAGATTTATTCCAAGACGACATCTGGATGAATTCCTAAAAAATTAATATATGCAGAGTATAAAAGGACTCAGATCATGAACTTCCAAGAAGTAGCGTAGAGCTGCATAGCCGCTCACACCATAGTGTGCTAAGTTCGTTAACATTACGATAGCTTTTCTCATTGGTTATCATTTTGAATTTTTGATATTGCTCATCGGTCACTCTGAATCTTAGCCTTTTCATCTTTACCACAATAAGCCATTAGGGGTTAGCGGCGTACCCACAAAATAGCATATTTTAAATGTAGGCCGTCCTATTCCTTCATCGTGAGTTAATATGTTGGTTTTGTGTCTGTCGCTTCGCTCAATAATCGATTAAATTCTCGTGTGTATTTTTAAACAATGTCTGAGCAGTTACACAGGTAAATCACATTTTCTACATTGCGGAATACAGCACTCTGTGTGTAATTAAACAAGCAATATTTCAATCAAATGATCACCCAGATTCATAATCTTACTCTGAATAATCGCATATTTGTCATTAAGTCTTATACCAATACGCGGTGATTACCCAGATAAGTCAAGGCGGCATTATTTCCGTTATTTGATTTTTATTAGCAACCATACAGACATTGATGCTTCGCTGTTTTGCTCAACAAGGGCTAATGTAATAGGCTTACTAGTAAACGAATAAGCCGCAATATCAATCGATATTTTCCATCTTCAATTACCGTTATGACTATATGCTTTGCCGTTCTTCCTGCTAAAAAACTGACTTCTAGATTCTGAATACTTATACTGGCTGAAAGTGGTGGGTACAAATGTTAGAAGGAGTGAAAAAATCGTAGCGGTTACTTTTACTTATTTACTCATAGTTAGCGGCACCTTAATAATAAGAGTCGCTCTTTTCTTCTTCTCTGACTAAAACCACAACCAATCGATTAAAAGACATAAAGTATTAAGCATTGACGTTTATCGCCTCACACATCATTGCAAAACAATCAGCAAAAGCCAAACAAAAAAAAGAATAGTATAGTTATTATGTGGCGTAAAATGCTTATAAATATGATAATATATCAAAATATAACTAAATCCACGAATCAGAAAGATAAATCCATTGAAAGCATGTAAAAAGATACACAAATATGATTGTGGTTATATATATGCAGCATATTGGCAAGTGTGATTGATGATAAAAATCACAACCAGAGAAATGCATTTATCACAATTCATCCCGCCTTACCTAATCTTTTTGCACTTTATCGTCGTGATAGATTTCTTTACTACCAGACGTTCTGCACCTTGTGGAAACTGATAAAGATTATTTTTTATTTTCTACCTCGCTTAGCTTTCAGTAATTTTTTAACTTATAAATCTCTCCTACTTCCAATTTTCTATTTATTGCTATTTCTTTTCCTGCTATAATATCAAATTACGGTTATTTATTAAAAATCAATTTATCTTCTTTAGGATCGTAACGAATACTGTAATTGGATAAGTCATTCGCTTTAGCTAGTTGCTTACTTGATTACCACAATGCTTACGTGTTATCTCATAAAGTCGCCTGTCTATAGCTTTTTGATACGGAAGTAATATAAAGTAATTTTAGCATTTTCTTTTTATGCAATACCTGATATAGCCAGTTCTCTAAAGTAATTTCTATCATACCCATATCAATATTACCTTTATTTTCATCAATAATTTAACAGCTATCAATAAAGCAAAAACAATACTTTCTTACTTTTTTTCTGAATAAACTATATTGCTTTTAATTTTTATTCCACTTAATCTAACTAAGGCTAGTTTTAACTCTTGATAAGTTCTACTACTAATTTTCTATATCGTTTTTACAAAAAAATCATAAGGAGTTAAACAAATTGCTCTACTGATTTCTTTATGATTATTTATCGCCTCCTCTAATTTTGATATGCTATAAATTCATGTTTTTTATTAAAAACGGCTTGCGAGTTATGCTAATTTCTGCTGTATCAGGTTTTGGAGTTAGTAGCGTATCCAGCTAATTAATTTAGTGAATGATTTCAACAACAAAGAAATGATATACCATGAAAAGTCTACCCTACAGGTTACAGGTATCCGTATCCGTAAAATTAAATATTACCTCTAATTCCTTGCATGAACTCATCCGTAATGGTGCCAGGAAGCTGATACCCACCACCGGTTTCAAGATGAGCTTAAAGCCATGCTGCGATAATATACTGAATGCCGGCCTTGTCGACACGACTGGGTGTCGTGTCATGCCGTCATCCGTAACGGTTATTACCATAGCAGACCTATACAGATAAGTATTGGCGATGTTGAAATTAAAGTACCTAAGATCAGGGATCAGGGATCGTAGAGGCAAGGAAATATGCTTCAACACACTCATTGCTACCACATTATCTAAAGCGTACAAAAAACGTCGAAAAGCTGCTAGCATGGCTACAATCTCCTGCGCGAAGCCAATAATCCACCGGTGATTTTCACGAAGCCCCCAAATTCCTTCGTGAAACAGCAATGGCTTGAAGAGCACATAGGAAATGGTGCGCTTGCGTGATTTAAGCGATATACGCTATGTTTATTTCTAGCCAAATGGCATATACAGCCATATCAGGTAAAATGGTTGCCTTTCCCTTCTAGTCATTATCGGCGTCATTGAGCATGGATGTAAGAATCTAGTTGCGGTACAAGATGGTCATTAACAGTTAGAAGCGAACTTAGCTAAACTCCTCGATTGCATGCAAGCTTGTAGCTTAACCGTATCTCCAAGACTTGCTGCTTGAGACGGTGTCCTTGATTTTTGGAATGCAATAGCAATAATATTCCTGAACATGCAGCAGTACCCTATTGGATACACAAAACAGCTAAACTGCTAGCTTTACTCCCCAAAAGGCATGCAACCAAAAGTTAAGGCTGAGCTGCAGGAGGTATAGCTACCAGATAGCCCTGATAGCATTAATAACGCCCTTGATGTTTTATTAAGAAAGTTTTCAGTAAAAATATCCTGTAGCGATGAAGATGGTAGAGAAAGATCGAGAATAACTTCTGGTATTTTACGACTTCCCCTCAGAGAAGTGAACGTCAAATAAGAACGACGAATAAAACGATGCAAGAACTGTGGTTCGAAACACCCCATTTCAATAGTATTTAAGCTGCGCCTGTCTGGTTAAAAAAGCTGGAAGTGGCTCAATATATTTGATCTGCTGAACCCCTCCTGGTGCTAAGCAACGTCAAATTTAAGGATGGAGAATAAATTTACGAAGCATCATAGTGGAACGTAGCTTTGACAGGCCATATAGCAGAGTTGCTAATAACTCGTCGTAGATCAATATAGTGATATTCTTTATGCTTTTTTAGCTAATTTTAATCAGTATAAACTCTTTATACTAGCATACTTGATACATTTTAATCAAAAAGCGTTGTAGATCCAATAATGGAAAGAGCTTGATGAAAAATTAACCAATTGACTTCTGGATTAAGTCTATTATTTATTTTTCTTTCCTTGATAAATGTTTATGCAGATGAATTGCAGGTTACACCACTGCAGATTGATCTAAAAGCTTATGTGCTGATGAATTACCATAGCGGTAAAGTTTTAACAGCCAATAATCCAGATAAACGTTTAGATCTTGCTAGTTTAACAAAACTTATGACCAGTTATTTAGTGGGTCAAGCGATTAAAGCAGGCAAAATTAGTGTTAATGATCTTGTCACCGTTAGAGAAGATGCTTTGGCAACCGGTAATCCTGTTTTGCGAGGCTCTTCTTTAATGTTTTTAAAACCCGGCGATAGGGTTTTTCTATGCTAGATTTAAATTGTGGTATTGTCATTCAATCTGGTAATGATGCTTGTATTGCATTGGCGGATTACATCGCTGGTAGTCAAACTGTTTTTGTTGATCTTATGAACCAGTATGTTACTTCACTAGGATTAAAAAATACCCAATTTAAAATTGTATACAGCTTAGATTTAGAAGGCCAATTTAGCACTGCTCACGATATGGCGATATTAGCCAAAGCATTAATTAGAGATGTACCTGATGAGTATCTATTGCACGGCGAAAGTATTTACTTACAATAAAATCAAGCAATTTAATCGCCATCGTTTATTGTGGACCAAAAGCTTGCAGGTGGATGGAGTTAAAACAGGTCATACCAGTGGGCCTGGTATAATCTTATTAGATCGGCAACAAATGGGCTCGATGCGATTGATTGCTGTTGTCTTAGGCGCATCGAGTGATTGCATTCGTTTTACAGAAAGTGAAAAGCTGCTAAATTGGGGATTTTGTTTTTATACCACGGTTGTTCCTATAACGGCAGATAAGCCATTTACTACTGAAAAGGTATGGTAATCAGTCTACGGTTTTATTAGGAACTAAAAAAGATGCAGCAATAACCCATCTTGAAAGGAATAGAACAAAATCTAAAAGCGACCTATACCCTGAACTCAAATTATCTCAAAGCACCATTAAGCAAAAATCAGATAGTAGGGGAACTATTGATTTTTTTAAATAATCAATTAATTAATAAACGTCCACTGGTAGTGAAAGAAGCGATAGAGCAGGGGAGATTTTTGAGTAGATTATGGGATTATATTGTCCTCACTATTTCTAGTTGGTAACAGGCATTATTTGGTTAAATAAATAACTAGCTTATAAAAATACCTGCATGTTTTTATAATTAAATTTAATAAAAATAAATAAAGTGTTTCACAAGTAATTTAAAGATAAAATTAATAATCATAATTTATCGGCGCTGGTTCTAAGTCGGTGTTATATAGCAACCTCTGTACATAAACATTTGAATTCCTGTTTTCCGCTGCCTGAACATTTTCCAAAATCAAAAAGGCGGTCTGTAATTCTTTGCCATTGTCTTATAAATACCAGATGCATAGCCATGTGGTGGACAATACTCATTAAGATCATGTAAAAAGATAGTCGAGAATTAGCCTCGAGTCTTAGCATTCTAAAAACGGATGAAAATCTATCAAATTTTGTGATCTATACCCTACGAAAAGATAATATTATGAAATTTCGTTTGGCATTTCGGAAGAAAATTTCACATCTACATATAGATAAGCAGGGGCTCGTAGCTTTTAAACGAGTTATTAGCACATCTGGTGTATGACGGGGTGACACCCCGTCATACACCAGATGTGCTAATAACTCCACACTTTTTAGTTAAGCAAGTTTAAGCGCGTTTTTGCTTTTCAAGGCAGTACCTGATATTGCCACAAATTCAGATATAACCGCCATTTATCAATAAAATAGGAACAGTTGAATAAGGAATTCATCACTGTTGATGAATTTGTCGAACAATTGTATGGTGACATTAATCGTCTGGTGGTATCCGGTAATATTGGACAAATCATAAAGATGGATCCCACAACAACTTATCAGATAAGTACCACTATGTGTTACCACAATTGCAATAAGACATTACTGAATAACCCTAAACTTGTTGTTTATCAAGACCAATATCGTTTTAAAATATGGGAAACAGTATGTGAGAAAACACCCTCTGGCAAAAAATGAAAATTATTATAAAAGGTTTTAAAAAAAAATGGATAAAAACTTTAATATATCGTTGATATTAAAGGAGAAAATCTCATAGGCGAAAAAGGAAATTTGAATTCGAAAATAACAGATAAATTAACATGAATGAAACAGCCAGAAAACGCTAAAAAGAGAAGAGGAATATTAAATTATCTCTAAGAATTTTACTAGCATTACCACCACTATACGAAAGTTTGGCTTAACAAAAAATTTCGACTAGCTACAAGAAGTTAAATACAAGCCAGAAGTAGTTATTGATGGAAACAGAGAACTATTTGAACATATAAAAAAGAACCTGAAGAAAAAGAGAAACAACCCCTTGACCTGATTAAACTGATTGAAGACAGTGAATTTAGTCTTAATTCACTGTTAAACTCTTGTCCACTCGGCAAAATTAAGATCAAGAAAAAAAGTAGTATTAATGCAGGAAAGCCAAAATATAAATTCCTCAATGAAAACGGCGATATTTAAACATGGTCAAGCAATAATAGCAAAACAACAGCCCACAGCACTACAAAAATTACTCGATGATGAAAATAAGCTAGAGGAATTCTTAATAAAAAAAATTTATTATAAAATACTATCGGTATAGAAATAAAACTATACCTATAAATGAGATATCAAAAATAAAAGGATTATGTGGAAGGTGACTAATAATATCTATTTAAATTAAAAATAACATTCAGTTATTTACTTGTACTTATATCATTTTTAATATAAAAGACACTTCCATCAAGATCTTTAAAATAATTATTTTAAATTTCTTTCCTATAAACTGATAACTTTCTTATATTTTATATTCTTAAGAATGAATACTGGCAAAGTTATTTGTTAAGTTTGTAGTTAAAAACATAGTA
>JBQMRN010000019.1:0-12661 GCA_052171895.1 Arsenophonus sp. NEOnobi-MAG3 | reverse complement strand
CAAAAAAGGCGGTCTGTAAATTCTTTGGTATTGTCTCTAAGTATTAATGGATAGCCATTGGAGATGGTGGATTAAGATCATGTAAGAATGCTCAAGCCATTCATTGGCAGCGGTTTTAGCCTTCTAAAGATGGATAAAAACCTATCGATGGCGAGGGGGTGTTATGATCTATTACCTACGAAAAAATAACCTCATGAAGTTTCGTTTGGTATTTGTGGAAGATATTTTACATTCTACGTGCAGATAATCAGGCTCGTAGCTTTTAAACGCTTTATGCTTCAGATTCGTGTCTCTTTCTCTTTTGCTGCCTTATTTCATACAAATTTTTCCCAATCCGTACCTGCGTAAACAGCGATCTAGGCAAGATCGAGATACTTACGGGTTTCAGGAATTTGCGTACGACTACAACAGAGCAAGCAGCAGAGAGTTATAGTCATTTCTTGTAATCTATCTTTGATAGAGATGCATGAATTTATAGCATATTAAAATTACAGGAGGCGATAAATAATCATCCAGAAATCAGTAGAACAATTAGTGCTAGAACTTATCAAAAGTTAAAAATGGTTTTAGCTAGATTAAAAGTAATAACAATTAAGACCAATATAGTTTATTTAGAAAATAAAGTAAGGAAGTATCAGCTATCACATTATTGATAGCTGGTAAATTTTTGATAAAAAGAAAAATAATATTGATATTTGTATGATAGAAATCATATTACCGGAGTTTCTGTATCAGGTATTGCATAAAAATGCTAAAAATTAGCCCAAATTACTTCCGTATCCAAAAAAGCAATAGAGAAGCGACTTTATAAGATAACACGTAAGCATTGTGGTAATCATGAGAAATTTACCATAGCCATTGAAAACTGCATTTAAAAACGGGGGGAGAGCACCAGCATTATTTAATAATTTCAAGTATAACATTAAAGAACTAGCTAAAGCAAACAACTTATCTGATTACAATATTCATTACGATGCAAAAACAGATAGAGTGATTTTAATAACCCTAATTCTGATAGTAGACCAGCAGGAGAAAGAGCAACAAATAAAAATGGGAAGCAAAAGATTTATAAGTTAAAATCACTAGAAGCTAATCGAGGTGAAAAATGAAAAAATAATCCTTATCAGCTTTAATAAGCTCCAGAACGTCATGTGCTAAAGAAAGCTCTCACGACGATAAAAGCGGAAGAAAAGATTAGGTAAGGCTGGAGGAATTGTGATTAATAGATTTTTCTGATTGTGATTTGCATTACCAATCACACTTATCAATATGACTGCATATTACCACACTCACATTCTTTTAATTTTTACATGCTTTCAAGGGTTTTATTTTTAATTGGCGAATTTGCTTACATTATGATGTACTATCATCAGCTTGATAAGCATTTTATGTCACCTGATAACTATATTATTCCTTTTTTGTTGAGCTTTTTGTGATGGGTTACATTGGTGAAACAATAACGTCAATGATTAATTACGCTATTCCTTTTCATCGACTGTTTTCGTTTTTAGTCAAAGAAGAAGAGAAGAGCGACTTTTACTATTAAGATGCCGCAATGATAAGTAAACAAGTAAAAGTAATTGCTGCAATTTTCCATTCCTTTTGACATTTGTACCACAACTTTCAGCCAGTACAACCATTCAAGATCTGGAATTCAGTTTTTCACCAGGAAGGACTGCAAAGCAGATAGTCCTGATGGCAATTGAAGAGGCAAAAATATCGATTGATATTGCGGCTTATTCATTTACTAGTAAGCCTATTGCATTAGCCCTTGTTGACGCCAAACAGAGAGGCGTTAATGTCAGTCTGGTTGCTGATAAGAAATCAAACAGCGGAAAGTATACAGCCGTGACTTATCTGGGTAATCACCGCATACCTGTAAGACTTAATGACAAATACGCGATTATGCACAATAAGTTTATGATTGTAGATGGTCATTCAATTGAAACTGGGTCGTTTAACTACACGCAAAGTGCTGCATTTCGAAACGCAGAAAATGTGATTTACCTGCGTAATCGTCCAGACATGCAAAAAAATATACACAAGAATTTAATCGATTATGGAACGAAGTAACAACAGATACAAAACCAAGATATTAACTCATGATGTGGGGATGGGGGTAGGCCATACACTTAAAATATGCTATTTTTAGCGATACACTAACCGCTATATGAAGAGGTTATATTGGGGTAAAGATAAAAATACTAAGATTTAAAGTTAGCGATGAGCAATATCATCATTAAAAATAATAAGCAATGAAAGGCTAGTTCGTACTGTTAACGAACGTAGCACACTATGGTGTGAGCGACGTAGTTATGCGCTGTTTCGATGGATATTCATAATCAGAGTACTCTTTTACACTATGCGATATATTAATTTTTAAGGAATTCATCCAGATAGCTCGGAATAATCTCCTAGAAAGCCTAAACCTGGTATAATTAGGAAGAGAACACTCGACTTCACGGTGGTGTTACCACCACCGCCTGTTTATCCGAAGCGCTTTATGATTTTCATCCAGAAATAAATGATAACAAACAGACTGAATTTTTTATGACTCTAAAAAAGAGTCTATACAGTAATGTCTTCAACCTCGGTAATGCCCTAGTTTTCACGCGAATAGCGAGGGTGGGGGTCGGTTTAAGATAGCGCCAGAGGTATTTTGCTCTATCCAAAGCGCCCCTTTCTTCTTTTATTAGCGAAGTGTGCACTTTCCAGTAACATCCGTACTGTGCCTTCAGGTAATCCTGGCACTTCTTCCTGGCGCGGATATGCAACACAGACCAGGGAAGACTACTGGGATTTATCAAGTTATAGCTTGTGAATGCAAGCCAAATAACAGCACCTCGCTCGCTAGATTTCTTCTACCACTATTTTTTAAAGAACAGCTCACGCCATACAGCATGTTTAATATTCAGACAGGCCACTGGTAACCGGAGACATGAACATACGGATATTGATTAAATTGTCGACCATAACTTTCCACCATAACTCTCCAAGGTACAGAGGATATCAATTTCGATACCCTATTCGTGCCCACTAGAATAGCCTAGGAGGTGGCAGAGTATTAAGTAGCTCGGCTAGAGTTATTGTTGAAAGGCTAAAGAGGATGAAGCATAGTGAAAATAATATGTTTGTTACTCTGCAGTCGGATAAAATATGAACCTCCTGTGTTAAACCCACTGCTCGCTAGCTTTGACATGGCATATGAACTGCAGGCTTTTGATTTACAGCTTTTAGATAAAAACGCCGTTGGAAATATTTAGGAGATAGGCACAGCAGTAGCGCAAGACAACCTATAGCAGAAGTCCTGCAGACAAGCCATTAGCTCAACAGATAGATGAGTCAACGAGTTGAGTCTTTTACCGTGTTTCAAGAAAGTTATTCCACCAATCATCAATGCTGAAAAGCAGTTTTTTAGTTTTGGGAAGGAGAGAGGGGATTATACTTAGTTCCCTATAGGTGATGAATTCATCGGTAAGCATACTTTCAGTCATTCCCACTCAATCCAGTTGTATCTAGCATTGGCTTAGCCAGATCGTTGCTCAAACCCTAGATAATCGTGACTAGGGACCGATAATACTTCACCTCAGCCCTCAGCCAAAGACTGAGGCTAACTGTGAAAGTTACAGAAACTAATTCTTTTTCAATTTTAAAGCTTCTTGAAATCCGCGTATCGCCATTATTTCTAAGTTTAGATTGGGGTCCTTTCCAACTTTCCATCATATATCCCTCTCATTGAAGGAGCGAAAATCACGTACAGCGGGGATAGAAATCCCTAGCAGGGCAAAAATGAACGTTCATACTATTGGAGTAATTATTAGATACGGTAAATCATCATCTTCTAGATTCTTGCTAAAGCCATATCTGTAAATCAAATTTAAGCTACCTAGGAAGAAAAGCGTCAGCGCCAGTATCGCCATTTTTCATTTAAGATTTAGCGAAATATTGAAAGTTTAAGAAATCTTTAGTATGGCTTAGAGGAAATTCTAAAAAATAAAACGATGCACTCAAATTTTAATGGAAATACCTTAAAAGTGTTTTTCTTGTTATGGAGTTATTAGTAAATCTGGTGTATATAGTCAAGCTAAGTTCCACTTTGATTCTTTGTGGATCTGTTTTTCATATTTAAATTTGACGTTGTTTACCACCATGGTCTCACAGGTCAAATTCTCTTATGCCGTGTCGAGTTTTTCTAAGCAGACAGGAGCAGCTTAAATACCATTGAAATAATTATTTTTATCAAACAACGCTACGGTTCTTCTCCTTTCGTCTTCCTAGCCTCACTGTAGCACAAAAGCCAATTCAAACAGCATTCGTCGTTCTTATTGGCGCCACAGTAGTGCGCTGACGGGAAGTTATAGAATGCTAGCAGTTCTTCTCGATTTTTCTTCAGCTTCTTCATCGCTGCAGGAGATACTTTGCTAAAATATTGCCAACAAAATATAAATTGCGTTATTATCGGCATTGCAGGTCTCTTCTCCGCTAACCAGATCTCTTGTAGTTCAGCCTTAACTTTTACTTGTATGCCTTTGGAGAGTGAAGTCAGCACATTATCTGTTTTATGTACCCAACAGCGTTGGTGCTGGGTGTCCTGGAATATGTTTCCATTGAATTTAAAAAACAAAGGCATCGTCTTTCGTAGCAAGACTGGGAGATACGATTAAGACATTCGATCGTATGGCATTGAGAAGTTCGGCTCAGTTCGCTTTTAACTCTATATAAGTATCATCGAGCTCAACTAATTCCTTACGTCCATGCTCACTGAGCCAGATAATGACCAATAGGAAAAGCGATTATCTTGCATGGCAGGATTGTATATGCCATCGGCCAAGAAATAAACGTATCGCCTATTCATTAAATCCAGTAGGCACTATTGCCTATGCTCTTCAAGCTATTGCTGTTTAACTCTCCTGATGGTACTTGGCCGATAGGCCATGTGCTTTTTACCCAGAAATACCACCAGGCTTCGTGAAAATCAGCGGTGGATATGGCCTCACAGCTAAACCAATGGGTAGCAACTCTTCACTACTTTTACACGCTTCAGATAAGGTTGTAGCAACAAGCTACTAAAGTATATTCCGTTGTCGATGCGATCCACCCCTAACCTTAGGGACTTTAATCTTAACACTAGTCTGTATAGTTCGTTGTGACAATAACCGTTACGGACGACGGCATAAACACTCGTCGACAAAGCAGCATTCAGCATGTTCTCGCATCATGGCTTCGAGCTTAGCCTAAACGGCGGTGGATATCACCTGCCTGGCAGCATTACGGATGAGTTCATGAAAAGAATCAGAGGTAATATCTGTTTTTTTACTTTTATGGTAAACTTTTTATGGCATATAATATATATGTTGTTGAAATAATCATAAAATAAATAAGTATGATACGCCACCATCTCTGAACCCCCTCATACACCAGAAATGGGCATAACTTGATAACTAAACTATTTATCCTTGTAATGTAGTTTTCAAAGAGGAAAGTTCTTCAGTAAGATTGTTAAATGTTTTCTTATAATCTGGGATTTTCAACAATATCGTTATAACCCTAATGAATATCCCCATCAGATAACATCTTCAGTATGACAATATAGGTAGAATAAAGTAAAATTAGTTGATTCAATGAATGAATCGATATAATCTGAGAGACTGTCAGCGAGCTAACTAATGAGATGCAAATTTATGTTGGTAGGGAGTGAGGAAAAGTATGTATGACTGTTTGCTTTTTTATGGGAAGCTCTGTAGCAAAAATCCTTCATAGAGTATAATGGATTTCTACCAACAACCTTTGCCAACATAGGTTTTTATTAGCATGGAAGGAATAATACGTTTTGGGAGAGGTAGGGTTAATAACTCATCACGATGGTCAGCAATATATAGCTTTTCGGCTTCATTAAACTAGTTAGCATGAGGTGAGAGAGATGCCGCGACGACACTTTTGTTTATCCAAAGATATTCACTGTACTTTTCTTCTCCCTATAAAGCCGCAAATCTTAAAACTACAAGAGCACATAATATTTCTAATGAAATAAACTCAGGACAGATTTCTGGCTTTTTTCTTTTGATTATTTTTAAAATGTGAGCTCCTAAATATAAGTTACAATCTTCTACCCAACATATGCAATTTCCGCCACGCCACATAAAATAGCGAAATGGTACTAACAAACGCTAAACGCTACTTAAACAGTAGCGGATGTTTTTTTATCATTGCATGGGCCAGAGGTATTTTCTTTTCAGGAAAAACCACCTAAAGAGGTAGAACCACTGATAAAAGTAGCGCCGGAAAGAAAAACCAGATGCCAAGCCATGCCATTAGGTACTAATCGACAAAACCAAACTATACATAGCCATCAGGACGATAAACGAGGATTCGTAGTGCAAAAAAGCACAGCAAAGAGACTTAATGCTGTGAGCATGGTGGTTAATCCGGTTTTCCGTGGACAAAAAACGCTAAAGAAATTGGATCACAGCTCAGCATAGCATAGCATAAAGAGCCTTATAAGCATCTGCTTTCGGATACAGATAGATAAACAGGGCTAAAAATCGAAGAAAATTAGAGAAAATTGCCCTATAGTGCGGAGATGGCGCAAACATGGCCGACAAGAAGTGGTACACGGTAAAATAATTCCCATTACTATCACAACTCCAGCAATCTCAAACAGCTGGCGTTCATGATGAAAATCCAAAAAATTTTTGCAATAATAAACCAGGCTGGTTTATGTGATGACGGCACACAATCTAAGCAAGATGAAACTCACCTTGCTCATGATTTTCTCCTATCATCACTCACAACCGGCCAGTAATGCGTATAAATTTATTTAGGGATAGCGAAGGCATTTCTTTTTGTTCCAGGAATGAAAACCAGCGTTATACGAGCATAGACAAGCCTAGTTTAACGCTATATTTGTGCAGGTGTTTTCGCTAGTATCCCTCCAACGCATCAATTTTAACGTTAATGCACAGCTGATTAAGTAAATCATGATGGTTGCAGATCAAATTACCCCAATTTTTAGAACTTTTAGATATGCCTAGAATTGAGCTTATATCAGCCAATAATTCATGCTTAACAGTGACCTCCGTTTTATCTCTATTGATATTCATACTTTTCCGAGAGGCAACTTTCCTGTTGAGCGATGGCTTTTAGCAGTTTATGGTCAATCTGGTATATCGCGCCTGGCTCATTAAAACAAAAAACCTATGCTACCGTTGTTAAGGTTATTGTAAAGCAAAAGGTGATATATTTCGCTATATAGCGCTTCTTAAATTCAGAAAAAGCAAAACTCCCCTTTCCTACTGTATCGAAAGAATTTAAAAATTAAAAAAGAATGAAAGAATTAATTATTAAATTTAAAAGTGAGGATATTAACCAAAGAAATAGGAGAAAGCTAGCCGTTATCTTGTTTTAGATTGCGTTCAGGCTTTCGACGGTAATGGCACCAATATCGTTGGTACCGGAAATTTAGACCTTATTTATCATCGCGCTGACGCTTACTTTTCTTGCCATTGTGCTACAAGTTCCTTTGGCATATTTTATAAATAACTAAAATCCTTTATTATTAGTTGATCCTTGCACTTTTTTCCGGAAAATAATGGCATTACTACCCAAGACAATTGGCTATTTTCATCATACTTTGATTTTTCGCCGTTAATGCTCTTATTTGCTTGTGTGTGGGGTCTCCCATCTCCAGTTGCACTAGTGCCTGTCATTTTTGCAGTATTAGTAAAGAGGTATTATTCATCATGTATCTTTAGCATACCGCATGATTGCGTCACTAATGCTTATAAGTTAGCGATTTCATCGTTAAGTGTGCTATTATTAAAAATAGCGAAAATCGCGCCAACAGCAAGTACAATAGCAACCGCTATAAATGGCCAGCCACCTACTCCTCATCATTTCCAGACTTAAAATCTTCGCTAAAATATTGATTTCTTTTTATATTTTCCTCTTTCTTATGTTGATAAAATACGATTGAATTATTTTTTATTACTTACAAAATTTGATTGATCATGGTATTTAAATCGCCGCTGGCTAATAAACAGCAGTAACATATAACCGAATACCAATAAGAAGATGAGAACGGTTAAGCAGATCGCTTTCTTAAGCTGTTTGATGGTGGTGATACACTATAACCAATAGTCAGCATAACGCTAAAAGCTATTTTCTTCGCCTGCGCCTTCGGTTAATAACATTATTTGATTAACACAATCCAGTGATTGAAAGTGGTAGTCTGTACTTTTTAAAGCCAGCTAAATATGTTCGCCTTACCACATATACATATAATAGAGTGTTTCATTAATGCGTCTTTCCAACCACTGGCTAGCGGTTTCGGCAAGCATATTAACCGACCTCCTACATTAATCTGAATATTAACCCGTAGTAATATGGCAATATTCAGCAAAAAGTAAACACCATGCACGGTACTATATATTGAGCACGGGAGTCAGACTGTCGGCAATTTTTCGATTGACCCAATGCTACATTGATTATGCCATCAATCCGAACAATGCAAGTAGCCAACAAGCAGCAGTAGGTTAGCACTTAAAATTAATAATAAATTCAGAAAGGCCGGTTAACAGGCTGAGTGGCCTTTTCCCCTCCTATTTATAACGCGGTACCAGTCTTGGTAGCTTAAAGATAAATTTCTCACACACCATATCCATCATCACCACTACGATTACAGATACCCAGCAGAAAACAAGGGTACCCAAATGCGCCAAACAGGGCGAAGATCCTGGTTTTCGTGCTATTTCTACAATCTGCCTGACATGACGCAATAGATCGAAGAGTTTGCCGAAGGAGGGTGCCTAAGTCAATCAGGCTGGCTTTCTGAACGGAGCACCCATTCGAGGAATACCTTTTCAAAGACCCCTTGCCCTTCATCCAGTGCAGAGAAGCAATCGGTCAACAGCACAGCATAGGGGGTAATGTTTGTGCTCAAAATCAGTAATAAAGTTGTGCATATTAATAAAGGCTTGCTGCAACGATTTATTGTTATCCAGCAAAAAGCCCAACATGTTGTAGAAGGCAATGCAATCTTTAATGGAAAAGGTTTTTTGCTAAATCCATCTCAGCGTCGTGTCAATACAAAGTTTAATAGCAACAAGGGTTGAGATTACTGAGGATATATTGTTTTTTCTTGTATTGTTGGCGCACTTGAAAACGTATCAACTGTCCCTATATGTAAAGAGGTAAACCTGAGTGTTAATCAACAACATATTAAAGGAGGATATTATGGCCTATCGTTCTTTCTCTCTTATTTTTTCATTTAGCAATCATCTGCTATCTGACCGTTTTAAGCAGATAGATAATCTATTTAGTCGGTTAACCTGTGAAAACTCGCTGGCTGATATACCAGCCTATAATCTGCTGCGAAAAGACAAAGAGCATTATAACATTATGAAATGATAGTGAGCATACCTGGCTATACGCAGGATGAACTCGATATTTCGGTGCTTAATAAGCAGCTAACTATTAGCGGCAAAGCAAAGATTGAATAAATGGATACTGCCGAAGAAAAAGATGGCATTAAATGGTTGCATCAAGGTATTAGAAAAAGTGAGTTTTCTTTAAGTTTTAGCCTTGATCATCGAATAACGATCCAGCAGGCAAATCTGCATAAGGGATTATTAACTCTGCAATTTACCTACGATTTTCCTGAATAGGAAAAACTGCAGAAAATTACCATTACTGTTCAGAATCAATTAGGCCGGGTGCTTGAACAGCATGCTCAGTTAAACGTAGCACTCATTTTATGGCGCTTTAACTTTCTAACAGCAACAATGTATAATAATCTTCATGAATTTAGTAAATGAAATGCACGGCCAGCGAGCTGGTCTACACATTCTCCAGCATGAATGTAGTGCATATGTGCTGATTATAGGTATCCACTCAGTGTGTTCGATGCTAGTAAGTTTTCGCTTCCGCCTTGATTTAGTCCGGTACAGTTCAAAAAATTGTCAATCCAAGGCGATCAGTTCGGCCACCACAATGCATCCAACAATTCCGTGATAGTAGTATTTGTAGCCTTTAAAATAGCAAATAACACTTTTCAGGCTGATGAAAAGTGTTCTATCAGCTCACGATCGTCCTGCCTCAAGCTACTCGAATACCCGATGATAGCGGTTTCCAGTGCCAGGATAACTGCTGTGTAGCATCCGTTAGCTTTATCAGTTAAATCAACAATTGAGGATCAGCCACCAACGTCACAGGGAGCCAATCTTTTCTTGGCAGAAAAACATGGCAGCCTTGCATAATCTGCGTCGCGGTAAACAACAGTGTTTTCCTCATACTTATCCATACTGCTATAAACGTACCATAGTTTAGTACGTTTATTAACAGTACGAACCAGCCTTTCATTGCTAATTATTTTAATGATGATATATTGCTCAATCGCTCACTTTAAATCTTAGTATTTTTATCTTTACCCCAATATAGCCCCTTCATATAGCGGTTACTATATCGCTAAAAATGGCATATTTTGAGTGTGTTGTCCTACCCTATTCCCCACATCATGAGTTAATATCTGGGTTTTGTATCTGTTGTTGCTTCGCTCCATAATCGATTAAATTCTTGTGTATATTTTTTTGCAATGTCTGGACGATTACGCAGGTAAATCACATTTTCTGCGTTTCGAAATGCAGCACTTTGCGTGTAGTTAAACGACCCAGTTTCAATTGAATGACCATCTACAATCATAAACTTATTGTGCATAATCGCGTATTTGTCATTAAGTCTTACCGGTATGCGGTGATTACCCAGATAAGTCACGGCTGTATACTTTCCGCTGTTTGATTTCTTATCAGCAACCACACGGACATTAACGCCTCTCTGTTTGGCGTTAACAAGGGCTAATGCAATAGGCTTACTAGTAAATGAATAAGCCGCAATATCAATCGATATTTTTGCCTCTTCAATTGCCATCAGGACTATCTGGTTTGCAGTCCTTCCTGGTGAAAAACCAACTTCCAGATCCTGAATGCTCGTACTTGCTGAAAGTTGGGTTATAAATATCAGAAGGAATAAAAAAAACGCAGCGATTACTTTTACTTGTTTACTCATCATTAGCGGCACCTTAATAGTAAGAGTCGCTATTCTCTTCTTCTCTGCTAAAAATGCAAGCAGTCGATGAAAAGGCATAGCGTAATTAAAAATTGACGTTATCGCCTTACCCACGCAAGCCATTACTAAAAACATAAAAAAAGAACAGTATAGTTATACTGTGCAGTAAAATACTTATCAAGCCAGATAATACACCATAATCCAAGGAAATTCGCCAACCAAAAATAAAGCCTTTAAAAGCATGTCAAAATGAAAGAATGTGACTGTGGAGATATCCAGCATATTGACAAGTATGATTGCTAATGCAAAAACTACAACCAAAGAACTCTATTCATCACAATTCCTCCAGGCTTAGCTAATCTTTAGCTTCCGCTTTATCGTTGTGATGGATTTTTTACCACTGATGTTCTGCACCTTATTGAAATTAATAATGATTATTTTTATTTTCCACCTCGCTTACCTTCTAGTATTTTTTAACTTATAATCTATCTCCTGCTTCTCATTTTCTATTTGTTGCTCTTTCTCCTCCCCTGCTCTTCTGTCATGTCAGTATTACGGTTATTAAAAATTACCATATCTACTTTGGCATCATAACAAATACTGTAATCGAATAAGTCGTTCGGTTTACCCACTTCCTTAATGTTATGCCTGAACATTTTCAACAATGCGGGTATACTCCTCATTTTTAAATGCAGTTTTCAATGCCTATGCTAAAATTTCTATGATTACTACAATGCTTACGTGTTATCTCATAAAGTCGCTTGTCTATTTCTTTTTGGATACGGAAGTAATTCTAACTGATTTTTAGGATTGTTTTTTATGAAATACTTGATACAGTAAATCCAGTAAAGTGACTTCTATCACATACTCCAATATCAATATTACCTTTCTTTTCATCAAGAATTCACCCGCTATCAATAAGGCTAACGCTGATATTTCCTTGCTTTTTTCTGAATAAACTATATTGGTTTTAATTATTGTTACATTTAATCTAGCTAAAGCCATTTTTAGCTCTTAATAAGTTCCAGCACTAATTGTGTTATATCGTTTTTACAAAGAATCATAAGACCTCAAATAAACTGTTCTACTGATTACTTGATGATTATTTATCGCCTCTTGCAATTTTGAAAATTTAGGCATCGTTATCAAAAACGGGTTGCAAGTTATGCTCATGTTTTATGGTTTCTATAGAAGTGGTACACAAAATTTCTTAAACCCAGTTCGTTGTATCTTGAATTTTTGCCTAGATGGCTGTTTACTCAAACCTGGATGTGTGGAGATTTTGCATGAAATAAGGCAGCAAAAGAGAAAGAGACACGAATCTGAAGCATAAAGCGTTTAAAAGCTACGAGCCTGATTATCTGCACGTAGATGTAAAATATCTTCCACAAATACCAAACGAAACTTCATGATGTTATTTTTTCGTAGGTAATAGATCATAACAACCCCATCGCCATCGATAGGTTTTTATCCATCTTAGAAGGCTAAAACCGCTGCCAATGAATGGCTTGAGCATTCTTACATGATCTTAATCCACCATCTCCAATGGCTATCCATTAATACTTAGAGACAATACCAAAGAATTTACAGACCGCCTTTTTTG
>JBQMRN010000018.1:0-13891 GCA_052171895.1 Arsenophonus sp. NEOnobi-MAG3 | reverse complement strand
AAATCTCAACGGCTTCTCAGTGAAGCTGTTTGTTAGTGTAGTTTTCCCATTTTGGGTACACTGAAAAGGTAAAAATTTAGCTTTTTAAGCGGGTAAAAGCGGCGTCAGGAAACGATGGAGAATATGGGTGTGATTATCAATATCATCTCGTTTTTTTCCTTTAGCAACGGTATAAGTTCATATATGCCATAACGCTTAGCTAAAGTAGACAAAGGCTCTTTGCCTGAAGATCACCGTAGATTTTAGGTGTTATACTTACCTTACGATGAAGCTTCATCTATGATATTTTTCTTCCTATATTCATCTCAGTACCCATCTTGCCATCGGTGGTGGTATGCGACGATGGTCTATATAATGATCTTGGATAAAATAAGTAGATATAAGTAAGAGTATTAAGATTAATTCAATTTAAGACTGAGTATAGTATAATAGGTTTATATAAGAAACTCATAATGTATTGAAATTTAAGATAAAGCTTTAACTTACTCTATCTTAGTCTATTAGAGAAATAGAACGAAAAACAATCGACTAAAAATGAGGTTTCATGTAACTTCAGTATGAACGTATTTCTTTGTCAGTTCCGTAAATCTTTTGTTTCCCTCGCTTTGGTTGTTTGTTCCTAATCCCTTTGCTCCTTTGGTACGCTTATGGTGGTGGGAGTTAATATAGCAACTAATTCTTTTTTCTATTTTAAATTTCCTAGAAAGCCTGTACCTGCGTTTTTTCGGTTTCAGCATGCAAATTAAAAAGTATAGAAGGCGTGAAATAGCTTACAGAGGCGTAGTACAGAAGCTTCTACGTGCCGATACCTGAGCGAAGCAAACTACTTGTATGAGCTAACAGAAACCACGAAGCTAAGAACGAATAATTGCAAGGTTTTTTAATGGTCCGCCGAAAGCATCGAGTTACGATTCCCAGTTTTTGCTGGTCCCAGAAACGAATAAATTGAGGAGAGAGTATGGCGAATTTTGCTATCATTCGCTGTAAGAAGGTCAAAACGATGGGCAAAGTATTGCCCTATCATTTTTAACTCAAGTACCATTAACGGGGCTCAACGTTGATGAACAGCAGCGGGGGCTACAATCAGCACTATGTATAGCAAAACACCGATAAAGCGATATGGGGGCAGACTATGGAAGAAACTTGGTCAAGAAAGTCCAAGCTAATGAAGTACGCTGCATCGAATAGATGATGATGGTTAGCTCTAAGTGCTTGGAAATCGCCAGAAAGTCACCATAGCCAGAGCGCGCAATAATTTTCGATAGCTCAATGGACTGATTCAAACAGAAATACGAAAAAACATCGTACAAACCGGACGGTACACAGAGTGATGATACCACATCCAAAGTTATCAGCGTTTGTTATGGCAAACACGCATGGATGGTAGGCTGTGTGTGCCTAAGATTTCATTGATGGACCAGAAAAACTCTCCGATGAGCATAGTGTAGCTATGAAGAAAAACTTAAGAATTCCACCGAGGCATTAAAAACAGCAAAGCGAAACATGTACCAATCCGGCAATATTATAATGCAGTGCATAAAGGCGTTGCTTACTCAAAAATTATATTTGAGAAAGCCAAAAAGATTTATGCAACCCAAAAAATAAAAGAAAAATCTTTCTTTAAAACCACATTAGAATCGCCTAATAAAGTATCGGATAGAATAAAAAACTTTAGCACCTATTTTATTTAGCTAATCAGATTATCCGGAAAAATATGTTTATGAATATTATCCAGTATCGATAAAAAGAGTTAACCAAAACCACTGAATGCTACAATAGGGAAAATAAATTGAAAATAACTGTTTACCAAAATGTTGCTAGGTTAGATAAAAAATAGAGCAGACAATATCGGATATTCAAAATATATAACTTAAAGTTAAATAAATAATTATAAAGATTAGAGAGAAAGGCATCGAAAATAAAAACAAATTTCCACCTAAAAGATTTAGAGTATTTTAGAAAAAATTTGTTGGAAAGATATCCATGTTACTTCAACCGGTTGAATGGATAGTTAAGAGAAATGACATGGTAAAAAATCAGGAATTACCTAGTTTAATTTTTAAAAAATTAAACTAGGCAAAGGTAAGAAGGGATTTGGCTTTAAAAAACACAGGAACAATATGATTACTCACAATCAAAAAAACAAATAAAATTAAGCATCATCCTGAGAGATTTTCTATATGTAAAAGTGTATTTTGAGGATGATGATCGTGTTGTTTAAACTTTGTTTAGCTATGTTAAATATAACAGAATGCAGTTAAACACTGAATGTTATGCTGATTTTATTACCAGATCTATCTCTATTGTGGTAGGATGTAGTTCTTTTTAGACAAAAATTACACAGAAATACTATAAAGATCATCCACTAGCAGAATCTTTTTTTAACAAACATCTATTAAAAATAATGATTGATTGTGCCAGGTTATGTAGTTGAGAGATAACATCTCAATCTAAATAAAATAAGTGGAAAAGTTAAATATTGGGTACGCGAAAAAGAAAATTACAAAGGCAATCAACAAGCATTGCTTTCTTTATGATTAGAAAATTAAATCGTTCTTTTAAGTAAAGAACAAAAACCAACCCTTTTTGCTAAAAGGAGATAGAATCGATTTAATAGCTCTATGTAAGTAATAATTTCATCGGAGTGTGTATTCTTTTACCTAATTCTCTAATCTTATAGAGATTAATTTTAGGTTTACATTAATAACCATTGTTTTTCTATTTTTATGCATTCTTTCTGACAACAATTTTCTTGCCTATTTGACAAGCTGAACGTTTATAAAAAGTAACCTCTCATCATAATGCATTTATATGGGAGATCTATCTGTGCGCAGGGATCTTTTCATTAGAAAAGAGTGGCGCTAACCTAAGTTTTTCTTGTTTTTGTGAGCAGTCATCTACAGCGCCTTATACAGCTTCGATAATAAGCTGCCTCGTTTACGATTTTACAATAAACCATATTAACGCACCATCTTAAAATGCCTCGCCGGAATGGAATATGGCTAATATAGCGCTTAATCATCTCTTCCCTGCGTCAAGAGAATCTTGCCTGTACTACTCTTAGTCCCTAGGTGTTTATAGTAATGATGCACAACAACCACTCTCTCTCTGGTAATGCTGCAGTTTTGTTTCGGATAATACCTGGGGGCGTTTAAGATAGGGCCTGAGGTATTTCACGCTATATACCTATCACCCACATTTCGTCTTTTTAGCGAACTTACTTTCCAAGTAAAGTCGTCACATACTGTGCCTTCAGATAACGCTGCCAGTGCTTTCTGGCACAGATATATGCTCTGCCTAGACCAGGAAAGACTACTTGGATTTATCAGGGTGTATACCTGTGAGGTACTACCCTGGGATGACAGAGCGCTTAGCTAATCGGCTAAAAAAAACGGCTAATACATTCTAAATTAAAATCTTCAAGAGTTTCATCGGTTACATCACCCTGTCAATCTCAGGCGATTAATACTGCGATTCGTTTTTTCTTTTTATTTCCTCCTTTCCCACTTTTTCTAGGTTTCCTATGTGGAATAACATTTCCATTTAAAGGATCCAGAAAAAATGTTTCCTTGACTTCAACAATGCCACTTAGTGCATTTATCTTGGCTGTCGCTGCGGAAATAAAAAAGCAGTGATGCCATCTAAACGATGTTTTCAAATCAATCCCTATTTCTTTTCCTGACTTCTCTAAAGTCAAGTTATTCAACATGTATTGCAGATAACTAAACCATTTATCCTTATGATGTGTTTTGCCATAGGATTTACAATAAAATTATTAAATGTTTTCCTGTAATCAGGGATTTTTAACGATATCGCTGTAACTCTATCTATGAATATCCACGGCAGATAACATCTTCACTGTGAGAATAGGGGTAAGATAAAGTGAAATGAGTTGCTTCAATAAATGAATCGAGATCATCCGACAGATGATCATCGAGCCAAGTAATGAGATGCAGATTTATATTGGCATGGAGTTGAGAAAAAAGTTTATTTGATCTTTATGACTGTTTGCTTTTTTATGGCAACTACCATCTAGTAAAATCCTTCATATAATATAAGGCATTTCTACTAACAACATTTGCTAACGTAGCCAATCGTAAACATGGAAAAGTATTTTCGAAGATGTATTATAAGGCGCTGTAGATGACTGCTCACAAAAACCAGAAAAACTTATGTTAGCGCCGCCAACCTTTTCTAATGAAAGGTTCTTACGTACGGATCCGTACAAATCTATTTTATATGGCTACAGGCTAACTTTTTACTGGGGCTCTGGTCTATGAGGGGTAAACAAGCAATGGAATTGCTGTCAGAAATAATGCATAAATGGAGAAAATAATGATTATTAAGCAAAATCTACGGTTAATATCTCTAAAATTAATAGGTTAGATTAAACACCATACTATCCTATGAAGTTTTAACTTACAACAAACCAAATAAAATGATTCTATCTGCTTTTAGTAAAAATGGATGGCTTTTAATCTTTAATTAAAAGAGAATTCAAATTCCTAACCATGAACTCTTAAACGATAATGATACTCGCAATTTGTCTCTCATCTCTAGCCTCTGAAGCATGGGGAATGAATTCAGACTTAAGAAAGAATGGACCCAAACTATCTAGTATGCTCTCCCGTAATGCGAGAGGAGACAGAAGTCGTATCACCTCAACATTTCGAAATTAATCAAATAGCAATAATTACAGAAGAATAAAGAATATCGATGGATTTATGGTATGATTAACATGCTCAAATCCGCTATTTTGATTCTGAAAAATAAGTGATCCATCTTCTTCCTTCGCAATAAAGAAGATGATGAAACCGTCCTTCGTGAAATGAAACAACTATTAAAAGTGAGCAGTTATGAACACGACTATATCCTGACTCAATCCATTGAAAATAGCAATAAGTTAACGTCAATTACTTCCTATAACGCGGCTAATATCATTTCCTCTTTTAATGGAAATTAACAACGCTAAAATTCTCCAGCAGTTTTTTACCTTGGACTGTTGTAAAACTTAAGAGAATTACCATTCAACATTAAATGAGGCGTTATACATTACATTATTTCCGCCTGAATAAGCAACCCCCGCTTTAACAGCAGCATTTTCAGTGATACGGTAGCCTGTACCAACTGCTAAAGCCTGAGAAGAAGCATATCCACCAATACCTGCCGTGAAATTCACTTTACCGACCCCATAAGGCTGGAAAAGTCCAGTCAATGCCGCAGCAGTTGCGAGTCCTCTTTCAATTTTCGTATTATTTTTCAAAAATCTATCCTCAAGATGATTTATCTGTGAGCTATTTTTTTGTGCCAGTTTGCTCGCATAATTTGTAGTAGTCCTGACCGTGTTTAACTGATAAGCATTCACTGCATCAGTATTTCTTACACCATTAGCCACACCACTTATTACTCTGTCTCCGTGCTTGCCAGAGACAAAAATGTGACTGCCTTCTAACTCCTTCCCAAGATACATTGTCCAATCGGAATCATGAGTAACTTGCCATTCTACCAATGATGCCTCTTTTTTTAGTCGTTTTACGATTGAATCAGCGCTATTTTCATATACCTTAACCCTTGTTAATGCGTCATAAGCATTATCACGATGATTCTGAGTTTCTGTTAGCGCTATATTAGCATTATTACGATATTCAGTTGTTACCTCGGATGCACTCTTGGTATTATCACGATTCTTGACTGTTGCTTCATATGCAACTTTGGCCTCATTTTGGAATTGTTCTAGATTATTTTTGGTTGTTTTAATTTTATCTACTTCACCTATTCGCTCATCAACGGCCAATTTTACTTTCTTTAATTGATAAAGATTAACTGCATCAGTGTCTTCAGTACCAGGTGCAACGTGGGTGATTTGGCTAACAAATTTAGGGAATCCACTTACAGGTATTTTACTACCTAAAGAAACTTCTCTTATACTTTTTGAATTAATTTGATTATCTTGTTCAACTAAAATAGCCTCTAATATTTTTTTATCATATTGTCTATTTGCTAATGAATCCGAACCTAGTGCTACTGAACTCCTTTCACGAGCAACAGCATTTCTACCTAACGCCAATGAATCATCACCCCAGGAATTACTCGATAAGCCTATCGCGACGGAGCTATCACCATTACTGTTCGCATAACTGCCCGCACTATATGAATTAATACCAGATATTTTATGCGCTTTTGATTGTGCAAGCTCAACCTTCTCCATATAATCAGATTCTATTGCTAACACAGGCCACACATTTGTTAATGCTCCCATTATTGTAGAGGCTAACACTATTTTTTTATTCATTTTATCTCCGTTTCAATTTATTTAACTAAATAAATATAATGTTTAGCTATATATCCTGAATATGTATTTAATTTTCCATGAATCTAAAATAAAAATAAAATGAATTTTTCAATTGATTCGATAGAATTTTTAACTGTGAAAAGTTGTTTGCTAGATATTATCCTGTACCACCATAATGGTACTTTTTAATAAAGTATTAAAAATTTTTGACAGGAAGAAAAAGAAGTTTTTATGCTGTGTTAATATATCCAATTTTCAGATAAAAATTTTTGCGAGTGGCCTTCTTTTTATAAATGATCGTTTTGTTGTGATACCACTATACGAATTACTGGAATCTCTCCATCCATACTTACATATTACACATCTAACCATGGAGATTGTTATATGTTACACTCCTCATCATCAATGATATGAAATAATCCAGATCTTATAGCTATCTAGTAACAATTGGGTAGCCCCTTTATCCTGGCATTAACTACGTGTATATACAAATAAAACTTCATTACTTATATCAAATACTGCCTCACCTTTTAAGATGAGGTAGCTAATTTCATTGTTTTAGCACACAATGAAAGCTTCATTTTAGAATTTTTGTATCTAATTTGAACCATTTTATTTAAGTCAATGCCAGCCCCCCTATTTTGCCCCACTTAATGATGATACCTAGTTTTCTTGCTTTCTAAATACCGGTTGTCTTATTTATTAGTAATGAAATATAATTGACTTGTAATCTCACATTTCATTAAAAATGAAGTATTTTATATCTGTTTTATCTTTTAATGTTAATGCTGTCTTTAATGTCATCAACACTGCTTGTATATGCTTTATCTTTTTCCAACTCCTGTAATACCACCTTAATCTATTCAAGTTTAATAATTTTTTATTAGATCTAACGTAAGTTCAACAATACTATTGTCCCCCATCCAGTTATCCATGTTTTGAAGAAAGTAGAGGATGTAAGTATTTGCTACAACTAGAATACATCCTACATCGCTATTATTGTTAGTGTCGCTAAAATTAATTGTATATGTTCTGTCTGTAGCTGAAAATGAAGCTTCTTCAGCAAGCACTAATTTAATATTAGTGTTAACCGCTTTTTTCATGTAAGGATAATTCATATCCCCCATTTTTATAGATATTAACATGCCAGGTAAAACTAACGGATTATTGCTATTCCATTTAGTGATAGATGCTTTTATAATAGCCCTAACTGTCACAGTTGTAACGATGGTTGTGTGTTGTATATCATGATTAATTCCTAATCTTTAAAGAAAAGAAGATAGCTTAAAATTTATAAAAACTTTAATGCTATTATCACTCATCTTGTTTAGTCAATTTCAATTGAGTAAACAAGATGAGTGTGGTATTTAAACAAAAATAGATACGTTAAAGTTATTTATGATATTTTGTGAAAACAGAACGGTTGAAAACATAAAGATTTTAAAATCCGTACCCGCATTTATATTCAATAATGCTGTTAAATAAAGGAGTTATATAATCAAAAATATTGATAAATATAACTCGAAAATCTGTGTAATTAAGTATGATTTTAATAAAAATCAAACTATTAATAGTAATAACTGTTAAAATAGAAAAAAGTTTATCACTACATTAGATAAATACTGGAACCTTTATCTATTCATGATGAAGGAACACATTGGTGAGCTTTTTCAATCCTTAGTAAGCCAGATATATATTGGCGGAATATCTGGAATATATTCTGCAGTATAGAATACTAAAAATATAGCATAACTACACAAGTAGTTTAAAACCAACATCAATTTTCTAATTAGTATCGTATAGTGCGCTATCCCAATACTTTAAGTGTAGCATATCTCCAGTCAAAATTAACTCTCCTTTCTTGTTAAAAGACTCTACCTCAATCAGAACTTACATCTTTATAGACAAATTTATTAAATATATAAAATCTTATTTTAATTGATTCTGTTGTGCTAGTTGAATTTCTGTAAGGTCTAATTGTTGGGTCCATGATCATTACATAGATCCTCATCGCACACAGCCATATTCATGGCAAGATAGCTACTGATAGGATATAATTGAGGGTAAAATATCATGATGACGAGGTAGGCCTTTCCCTTGTCAGTGGAAAACTCTATACACCTAAAATTAGTACTGCTCTTAAGGCCAATAAAGAGCCTGTGTCTTACTTTAGCTAGAATTATGCTCATTTTTAATGTATGGATGTTTCGAAAATGGTGGTGTATCTTTTTGATTAATTTCGTGGATGATTTCAACAATAAAGAGATGGTATGCCATGAAAAGCCTATCCTTACAGGTATCCATGAAAGTAGATATTATCTGTGATCCCTTGCATGAACTCATCCCTAATGGTTCCAGGCAGCTGATAGCCACCCGTTGAGGCTGAGCTCAAAGCCATATTGAGACAACATGCTGAGGAAGAGCAAATTATTGACAGGCGTCGTCATGCCCGTGTCGGTCCGTAACGGTTATTTGCCACAGCAAACACTATACAGACTGCTATTGGCGATGTTGAAATTAAAGTTCCTAATAAGGTCATGGATCGGCAGCGGCAACGGAATATGCTTCAATAGCTCATTGCTACCACCTTATCTGAAGCGTGCACAAAGGCGTCAAAAAGTTGCTACCATGCCTTTATACCCTGCAAGGTATATATCCCATCAATGATTTTCACGAACCCATGTGAGCGGTTCTCAGTTAGAAGTATATGCTCTTTCTCTATGAGAGAACCAATAAACAGACTGAAACAACAATGGATTGAAGAGCACAAGCAATGCTACCTGCGTAATTTAAGTGATACTAGATACGTTTATTTCTGAGCAGATAGCATATACACTCCTCTCAGGCAAGATGATCGCCTTTGCATGCTGCTCTCATTACCGGCATCACTGAAGCATGGATGTAAGAAGCTAATTGCGCTCATCAGAGCAGAGAGCACTGAACGTTAATAAAAACGACGAATCTAATTAAATCGACTTTTACGACAGTGTTAACCCTATGAAGCTGACACGCAAAGAACTGTGCTTAAAGAAAAACAACCCTTTTAATGCTTTTTAAGCTGCTAAACAACATGCTGGCAAACAACATCCAATTTAAGGATGGAGAAAAAATTAACGAAGCATCAAAGCTGAACTGGGAGTGAGAGCAGAACCTATAACTCACAGGTGTTGCGGTTATGCACCTAATTGTGAAAAACGACTAAAACTACGAACAAAGAACAAGAGTTAAATATCGATACAATTTTTCAGTGAAATTCACATTAGATAAACTAACGCGTGTATCCATTTCTAAACGCCTTTTGTTGTGATTGATGAGTTTAATAAAATAGAATCACTACAAGAAAGACAAAACTTTGCTCAATTAATAAAGGCTTTATGGAAAAACATTAATGTATAAATTATATTTATAGAAATTAGTGATTTATTACATTCCCTAATAGTTAATAGTTAGTCATTTATCTACTTAACGTCAAATACACCAGAAACACATCTAGAAGGCATATCATACTATGTATGATAGATTTGAAATCATTAATCTAGCATTTTCTGAATTTAATGTAAAAGTACATGATGATATAAGCTATAAAATAGCCGGTTTAAGTGACGGTTTTCTTCAGAAATTAATTGAACCAAAATAGAGAAATCAGGCATAGACTTGTATTCGATGGCTAAAGAAGCAAGGATAAAAAAATTTTCTGATATACTGCCATCAGAGCAAAATAGAAAACAAAACAGATCCGCTATCTTCAACACAAACTGTTTTCTATCGACATGATCTTTGATCAGCTTTTAATTGAGAATTAAAAATACACTAAGAATATAAAAATTAATCAAAATCACATCAAAAAATATAAAAATACACCTAATAAAAACAAAATTTAAAAAACACTGCAATAAGATGTAAAAATAAAATAATCAGATAAAATCTTAAAAATCAAACTTAAATATCTTTATTATTAAAATAACACAAAAATAATAGGTAATTAATGATAAAAGTTTTTTGTGATGATGATGGTTCTACTGCTATCAAACTATGCTGGAAAGATAAACCTGATCAGGAGCTAAAAACATTGGTAACTCAAAACACCTTCAACTAAGATCTGTAAAATTAGTGGCTTTGCTTCTTATCCCATCTATAACTATGAAGTGAACAGACTAAAATACAGCCTTTCAAAGCATCAGAAGATGTAATAACCACAACGAATATTGATTTTCAATACCGAACAGAAAATCTACTTTCAGTACACCATACACTTCAACTATCTGGCCTCACACTACAGGATATCTAACTTTTAGTAATGTTGCCAATCAGTGAGTACTAGATACAGCGCTGACGCACAGGAAAATATGCTCAATATCCAATGTAAAATTAGGAATCTCCAGCGCCAGATTACCATGAATCAGTTCCAGCCGTGATATCAGCACTACAGATCATAATGTCCATTCATTAGAAAAATCCTTACTCGTCGATCTTTATGGAATTAGGCTTGATTATAGGGTAAAAATAGTTTGACCGCATCGCAAAAATTTCCGGCTAGCCTGGAGAACAGGCGTAAGTTTGGTCATCAATTATGTACAGGACACGCTATTAAAAGCAGATACGCTAAATACTTACTACGTAAGTGATACTATATTTATCATGGCAATAAAATAGCAGGAAATTATGATATCATGCCACTTATCAATAATGTTAAACACGTAGCCGCAGTTAAAACTGCATTTGAAGTATATCAGAATAGACTGATAAAAAAAGTTACCTAATATATATCGAACAAATTTACCGTGTATTCCATCGTATATACCTAAAAGATGATAGCAGAACTTTTATCCAGCATTTAAAACACATTAGATCAAGCTCAAAAACAAAGTAAAAAATTAGATACACTACAGCTTGCTCTTCTTAAGGCACTTGCTAAAATATCTAAGCAGCAATGAATAAGACAAAGAAATATTATTTTTCTCTTAATACAGATAAAAGATGAAAATAACGACTATTCACATCTTGATCAACCTGAGTAAGGAAAAGAAGTGAAACGATAAAAATGTGATTTCTGGATTTAGTTTAAAATTACTCATGCAAGATGGATGAGAGAGGCAGCTCTTCTTGTTCATAGCAAAAAGCTGTCTAGATCTCAATGCTTGGCGTAGTCATCAAGCGTGGCCCATAAATCTAGGCAAGTCTCCAGTATTTTTGTTTGTATAGTTTATCAAGCCAATGAATTCATAACGTTTGGCTGATGAACTAGGTAAACACCTTAAGTATATTCCCAATGATAGAGAAGAGTGCAGTGAACTTAGGCTAGTGGGGGTATATGCAGCAGCAAATTTAAAAATAGGAAATTTTTAATAAAAGTTATGTCTTGTTCAAATGTTAAAAAGATACGGGATACGGTGAAAAGAACAAAAGAGTCAACAAGTCACTGGGTGAAGTGCTTTAACAGAATGCCAGTAAAGATTGTAATTCATTACCTAGCTAGACGGCTTCCTTTCGCCTATGAGCTATTTTCTATGTTTGAGGTAAAAGAAAGAACCAATTCAACAGAAAAAACGCTTTAAAAGAATGCTTCTACTTCGTTTAAACAACTATCATTGAGGGATGTGATATTGTGAATATAATGAAAATTGCGCCAAAAGTCGGAAACGGTAACAGCGTCACCAACACACGTGCAACCTTCAATTAACCTAAAACTGGAGGCGGCATTAATTAGCATCACGCGACGATGCCAGTGACTGAAAAGTCTTTCTGAAATCGTTGAGCAGTGCTATATCATCCGTCAAGTCATCTGCGTTTTAACATTGCGGCAATGCAGATGATAACGAAAACAACCCTCCAAGAAAAATTAAAGCGTGCAAAACGCGATTAATTCGAGTCAAAAAAGATAGCGAAGTCTGGATGGGCCAAAACTGGCAAACTACGGTACAGGCGGCAATGCCTTGGCGATTTCAAAATGGTGAAATCATCCATGGTTTTTTGAGGCTAAGAAAAAAACTAAAAAAACAGGTATGCTTCTAGAAGAACGTAATAAATATTAATTTAATCCGAATCATTAAAGAAAAATACCTCTGAGTGGCAAATCGAATGACTAAAAATTCACACAAACACTGCATGATGTGATATTCAAGCAGTTTTTAAGTAAAAAAAGAGACACCAAAGATATCTTTGATATTTGGCTTCATGATAAGCTGATATGACATGGCAACTCATAAGTATTTAGAAGCGGGACACAAAGAATTGCCGCTGGTTTCCCTATCCTGTTTTATTTCATGGAACAAAAGCTTCACCATTACAGCGTGAACTGGTTCGATTATTTTACTGACAGGGTAGCCTAAAATGTCTATACAAAACCGGTTAAGTTTGTTGATGTGATAACACTTGATGATACTGAGATTATTCAGCATAGGTTAATCGCGTTATTAGAGTTGGTACACAAACATATTCGCAGACGGGATATGATCAAGTTACTAGATAGCATTATTAAACTGTTGATATATAATGATTATACCAATAATCAGGTTATCACCATGTTTAATTATCTCATTTAGGAAGGGCAGTGGGTAATCCAGAATAATCGATGCAACTCATCACCGAGATAGCGAAACAATATTCGCCATGCTCTTTCCCTCAATTTATTCGTTTCTTGGAGCAGGAAAAACTAGGAATCGTAACTCGATGCTTTTGGCGGACCATTAAAAAACCTTGCAATTATTCGTTCTTAGCTTTGTGTTTTCTGTTAGCTCACACTATTAGCTCACATAAATAGTTTGCTTCGCTAACGTATCGGCACGTAGAAGCTTCTGCACTACGCCTCTGTAAGCTATTTTCACGCCTTCCATACTTTTTAATTTGCATGCTGAAACCGAGAAAATGCAGGTACAGGCTTTCTAGGAAATTTAAAATAGAAAAAAGAATTAGTTGCTATATTAACTCCCACCACTCGCCTCAGCTTTAGCTGAGGCGTACCAAAGGAGCAAAGGGACTAAGAACAAACAACTAAAGCGAGGGAAACAAAAGATTTACGGAACTGACAAAGAAATGCGTTCATACTGAAGTTACCTGAAACCTCATTTTTAGTCGATCGTTTTTCGTTCTATTTCTCTAATAGACTAAGATAGAGTAAGTTAAAGCTTTATCTTAAATTTCAATACATTATGAGTTTCTTATATAAACCTATTATACTATACTCAGTCTTAAATTGAATTAACATTAATACTCTTACTTATATCTACTTATTTTATCCAAGATCATTATATAGACCATCGTCGCATACCACCACCCATGGCAAGATGGGTACTGAGATGAATATAGGAAGAAAAATATCATAGATGAACCTTCATCGTAAGGTAAGTATAACACCTAAAATCTACGGTGATCTTCAGGCAAAGAACCTTTGTCTACTTTAGCTAAGCGTTATGGCATATATGAACTTTATACCGTTGCTAAAGGAAAAAACGAGATGATATTGATAATCACACCCATATTCCCCATCGTTTCCTGACACCGCTTTTACCCGCTTAAAAAGCTAAATTTTTACCTTTTCAGTGTACCCAAAACGGGAAAACTACACTAACAAACAGCTTCACTGAGAAGCCGTTGAGATTC
>JBQMRN010000017.1:0-24777 GCA_052171895.1 Arsenophonus sp. NEOnobi-MAG3 | reverse complement strand
ATTTCTGTTTGAGCCACTTCATCAAGGTATCGAAAATTACTTACGCTCTAACTCGTGGTGGTATGGTTTCCAACCACTCACTTACTTACCGTTATCATGCATTCAACGTAGCGCACGCTGTTCATCCTAACTCTCTCAGGCAGATTGTCGTCACGTAGTAGCTGCCATAATTCTTTCATCGGTGCTTTACGCCGTGTAATGCTCGTTATAGCGCGTCTGATGCTCGTCAGCGTAGAGAGCCACGTTCACGGTAGTTATGTTGAGACTGATGAGGCAATGCTTCTCATCGTCTTAAGTTTCTTATCAGCGCTTGATAGTAAAATTCACTATGAGCCCCCTAATTTATTCATTTATGGTGTAAGCCAGCCTAAACTTGGAATCACAAGTCGATGCTTCTAGCTAGCCACTAAAAAGCCTTGCAGTTTTACTGTACTCTACTCACTACACAATTGGTTTGTAATTGTTCGTTTGTGGCGTCACAACACACTACGATGTCGCGGCTAATCGGCCGCTCCGCATCACGGCGCTAAAGTGTCTATGGTGGCCATAGATTGCTGAAGAATTCTTTTTTTTCAGGCATCCAACGATCGTATCATAAATAGTTCGTAGTTGAGATGAACTCTCACGGCTCACTAGGCTTAAAACCTGTTTAATAGGCATTGATACGAGCGCGATTTCATGATTTCTGTCAATTCAGTAGTTTGCTTCGTTCACATATCGATGCGTAAAAACTCAGGTAGGCCTCTGTAAGCCATTTTCATTCCATACATAAAATTGCATGCTAAAACTTAGAAACGCTGCTACAAGCTTTCTAGTGGCTTTAAAATCAAAAGAATTACTTCATATAATTTAAACCCACGCCAACGCACGTCGCATCTTTAGCTGAGGCGTACCGCAGGAGCGAGGCGAGGAAGAACAAACACCCAAAGCGATGGAAGCGGAAGAGCTATGGAACTAACACAGAGAAATGCCTTAACACTAAAATTACATGAAAGCTCTTTTTGAGGGTCGATCGCTTTGCGTTCTCCCCCCATATAGATTAAAATAAAGCAATGTCAAACTTTATCTAAATTTCAATAAATTATGAGTTTCTTATGTAAATCAAAGAGGTTTATATAAGAAGATGTTATCTTGTTTTTATTTGACATTATGTAAACTTATATTATACTCAATGTTAACTTAAATTTACCTTAATAATCTTAGTTATGCCTACAGAAAAAAATCTCTTAGATGAAGTGACTAGATTAAGGGAAGAAAAATCACGTTTATTAGATATTTTAGCTAAAAAACAAGTTGAAGAAAGAGCTAATAAAGTTGCTGCTAACTTTGTTCAAGTAAGCAGAACTGCAATGAAAGAAATTAGAAAATTGACAGATAGAAGTAGCTTGGCTTTAAAGATCTTAATGTTACTTGGCGAACGGATGAATAGACAAAATGGGGTGGTTATTAGTCAAAAAGCTTTATGCCAATTATTAGAAGTGAGTCGGCAATCAATACATAAAGCTATTAAGATCCTTGAAGATGAAAGATGGGTTAAGATTTTAAAAATAGGCACTGCAAATGCATATATTGTAAATGAAAAGGTATTTTGGTGTAGTGATACCAAAAACAGAAGATATGCTACATTTTCTGCAAATATAATTACTACAGAGGAAGAGCAAGATAAGACTAAAGAGGATTGGGAATCTTTAGAAATAAAGCATTTCCCATTCATGGTTAGAAAATTAAATCACCATTTAATTGAAGATCAAAAGCCATCTATTTTTCCTAAATGGAAATAGAATCAGTTTATTGGTTCATTTGTTGTAAGTTAAAAGTATCATCGGATAGTATGTTTTTTAACCTAACAACATAATTTTATAAATATTAACCACTATAAGCTATTCTTAATAAGCCTTGATTTTCTATTTTATGCATTCTTTCTGATAACAAATTCGCAGCCTGTGTTTCCAAGCTGAACGTCGATAAAAATAATCATGTCAGAAAACAGATGGGACAAACACACAACTAATTTGACTGAGACAGACCTGACGAATAAGAACAAAATGACCATTTCTGCTTACACTAACGAAAAGATCTATAGGGTAAATTACTCCAAAGTATATTAGAGTTATTAGTAAATCTAGTGTATATGGGTCTCCCCGTGCAAGGCTCCCCATATCATGCTTGCTGAATCTGTTCTACAATCCTTAAATAAGGCTACGCGAAGCCTACACGCGAAGAACTGTAGTTCGAGAACAACAAGCCTTTCAATGGTATTTAAGCTACTTTCTTCTGTTTAGAAAAGCTAGAAACTACCTAATAGTAGAATTTTGATCTGCTTGACTATGGGTTATAAACAACGCCTCACTGTTGAAAAGCCGATTCAATCAGATTCCTCGTTCTTATTAAACCCCCAGTACCTATTACGGGAAGTTGTAGAATGCTAGCAATTCTTCTCGATCTTTCTTCAGCTTCTTTATTTCTGAAGGATACTCACAGTACAGCGTGATAGTGAAGCCTGTAAGGCAATAATAATGTCTGTCTCACAACAAAAAAACAATTATAGGTGAGTAGAAGTGAGTAAAATTAGCCGTAAGATGAATTTACTCGAAGCAAACTCGAACTAGAGAAAAACGTCAAGAAAATAGCCAAATCATTTGGTAAAGAAACAGATAAATTCAATACATTAGCTTTATCACTGGATAAAGCAAAAGAATATCTTGATAGCCTTAAAGAACCCCACCACTGAATATCAACAAATGAGAAACGGAAAATCATAAAATATGATCAACAAAAACAAAATATCAATGAAATACTTAAACAGTCATCAATAAAAATCTATTAACCAAACAACTTCAACAAATAGAACGGAAGATGGTACGTTATCTGACTAAAGAAAAAACGTTGTAGGATTATATAATCAGAGAATCAACAATTTTTAAAACGTTCTTCATTCTATTTTCTTTTATTATTATCATTTTCTATAGTTTTTATATTTTTTCTTCCTTTTATTTTCAGAGATAAAAAGATATGCCGACAATAAAAAAGAATTTACATACAATTTTAAAAGAGAAAGTTACGACTATCCTAGTATGATAAATGCTATCTCACAGAACAAATAAAGCATTAACAATATCAATAGTCGAATTTAATATTATTGAGGAGTAAAAATAAAAATTGATCTTTTCATCTATACAAATTTTACCCCTACGTTGGTAATGAGAAAAGCCATGTATCAAAGAAGAAGTAGGTAATGAAGTTGCTGGCAAAGACCATATGGTTAATCTTTTAATAGAACGAGTCTATCATTTGTTGCGTAAAGAAGCCAGTGTTTTTATGCCATCTGGCACTATGTCCAATTGGGTAGGCTACCGTGTATGGTGTGACCGTGCTGGTGATCGGATTTTCTTTGACCAGTATGCTCATGCAGCTAACTTGGTATCAGGGTTTCCAGCAGGATTAGTAAGTGCAACACCAATAGGTATTAAATGTCTTAAAGGTATTTTTAGTGTATAATAATTAGAGTTAGTTTTTGGCAAACTAAAGAGTTCTAATATTCATAGAGAGCGTGTAGGTTCTATTGAACAAAGCACTAATCTAGGTGGAGGGCTGTTTGGCCTCTATCAAGCTTATGTGCTATTCACCAGGTTGCTTAAAAACATGGGATGGCAGTACATATGGATGGTGCACGATTATTTAATGCGGTTGTCTCTTCAATGATTTCTGCCAAAGAGATCTGTCGTTATACTGATTCCGTTTTGGTAGATTTTTCAAAAGGACTCGGTGCTCCAATGGGAGCCGTATTGTGTGGAAGCAAAGATTTTATTGATAAGGCTTGGTACTATAAATTTCAACATGGAGGCACCTGCATCAGGTTGATATTTTAGCCGCCTGGTGCCTTTACGCATTGGATAATAATATAGAGCGTTTAACTGATGATCACGAAAATGCCAAATTCTTGGCGATGTCATTAGTAGGACATTCATATATTGAGATCAATCCTGAAGAGATACAAACTAACATTGTTATTTTCAATTATATGGCACTTCATGTACAGCGTATCAGCTTGTTAATAAGCTAATGAAAAGGCATCCATTTATTGGAATTAAATGATAAGAAAGTTAGAGCGATTGTTCACCAAGGCATGAATCAGGATGATATTTACACAGATAGTTCTGCTATTCAACGTTTCTTAGATAAACATGGATAATGAGTATACTACTGCATGCCAAGTTAACTTTTAAAGATAAAGTGAACGCCTTTTATAGAAAACTTTTGCATAAGATTTTAGATATTATTAAATACCTTTCCGATCTAGCTTATTAACTAAAATATTTACCATCCATTGGTCAACTTTTTTAATTTCATTTGTCGAAAAACCTAAACGCGTTATTGCATTTGTGCCTAATCTTAGTCCACAAGTATTAACAAATGGTAAGCTGGCATAGACACGTATTCCTGCGTTGTGTAGCTTAGAACAGGCTTGCCATGCCTGTTGTTCAGTACCAATGGTAACCCATACTTGATGAGTTTCTGTAAAACCAAATTGTTTTCCTGCAACACTTAAACCTGATAAATCTAATAGATTCGCTAAATATTTTGTATGTAAGCAAGTTGTTTTAGCATAGTCTTTCCCATACAATTTCATCTCTTCTAAAGTGGCTGCTAATGCTAATACCTCTGATATCCCACAGTTAGATTGTAAACCATGGGATAAGGCATCCTTTATATTTGTTTTGATATTTTCATTGCATGAGATAGGAAATCCTATTATACCTTTTTGTGGACCAAGAAAAGTTTTATGAGTACTTCCATGGATGATATCCACTCCTTGTGTGATTGGATTAATTAATTGTTTACCAATAATAAGCCCTAAGGTGTGGGAAATATCATAAGTGATCACGGTATCAATCAGAAAAGCTATTTTTTATCGTTTCTACAAAATACTTGATGGGTTGTTTTGGCATAAAATAAAACTTTGACTTAGGATAATTAATTTTTTGATGGCACCTTTTTCCAAATTTTTCGCATTATTTTTATTGTATTATCGACATCTATTTGATATTTTGGTTATCAAAACAAATTGGAGTTAATACAATTCCTATTTTTTTACAAATAAAATTTAATCCAAAATGAATGTCCACCATCTTTTTCTTGTACGTAAAAGATGTAGTCGTTACTATTTACCAATCCGGTTAATACAGCTATTTCAGCTGATTGCCCTCCTTTAGCGCGGGTATCTAAAGTAGGACAGGATAATAAACTATCACTCAGTTGATTAATATGGTTGTGATATTTGAAGGTAAATCGTATTAAAAAAAGACCAGGGTCCAACAATGACACCTCCAGAAGGAGGAAAATCATAAAAATCATAACTTGTATGTAAGCCGATGAGTTTTTTAATGATTTGGCTGGTATAATTTTCTGATGCGTTTAAGTTTATCGTATTATTGCGCCAATCAGCTTCTTGGTTTAACAAGAATGTTAATTCTTGACTTAACTTCATGGTATTAACCTTATCCTCATAAAATGGGATTTTTATTCGTTCGTATTGAGCCATTGATTTATTGGCCTTAAAAGGTTGTACCATAAATGTGCATAGATTTTACCTTTGGGCGTCGCCTCCATTGTGGTAGGAGGCGGCATAATTGAGAATAGAGACCCACTTTAGGGCTTTTTTTGTTTGGTTGGTATTGATATAAAATGGGAGCTTTTTCTGGTAAGTTAATTGTTTTTGCCATAATTTAATAATTGTTGTAAAATCAGTACATACAGCTTGCTGTGATAATTTTCTAGTCCTTTTTTTAATAGTGATTCTGTCACTTTTGCACATGTCCACATTCCAAAATAGGCTGAGATTCTTTCCGGTATATCAAGGAATAATGGATTATTACTTCGACTGCAACGTGTAACTAATGCAAATAGATTTTTGCCTGAAGTGTTTTGCGCACTACGGTGCCAAATTCTTGAATCAAATGCAATCGCATCCCCCATTTTTACAGGTACTTTTATTAAATTTTTTTGCCATTTATCGGATTGCTGTTAGTGATCTATAAACTCAGGAGATAAAAAATCTACTGTCGGTTCAATTTTATCTTTTTTACTATACCGTAAAAATTCAAGGGACTCCGTCAAAAAGATTAACATCCTATAGAGCTAAACCACAAAGAAAATTGATAAGAGTCTTCTCGGGAAGAAGAAATATCCTGATGGCCCTGGATGGCAGGGTATAGATGAATCTGCGTAAGCAGATATTTACTGATAATATTTATTTTATCTAGTTTAAGTGAAGTCCCGATAAATACCCTTGCAATATCTATTAACGGAGTTTCTCTATCAACGAATAGAGTTAATCTGTCATTAGACAAGGATGTGCCATCGAGTAAATGACTTTAAATAGTCTCCAATATTGCAGGCTAATTCCTTTGCATAAGTGTTTATCCAAAAGGTCATTTTTATTAATAAATAAAACTAACTCACGATTTATCGCATTATTTAATACAATCATGCCTGTTTCTTCAAAAATGTTTCTTTTTGATTGCATTGCGGGATTTTTCTTTAAGGTTATTTTTAACACCAACAGATCCACTGTATTGCTAATTTTTAGGTGTTGAAGGATAGATAAGGAGGATTTTTCTAATAATATTTTCCACTGACTTAACGTCCTTAGAGTTTTCCGCCACTTTTTGGTAACATATTAAGATCAAGCAAAGCCCGTCTGGTCTTTTTTCGTCAATAAGCATCTCTGTTAAATAAATTTTACTATCAGGTAATAAGGCATAGTTGGCTTTCTGTAAAATAGAGATGACCTGTTTGTCATACCAATAATGTAGAACTCTAGGCAGTAGAATAGCATCTGCCATTTTTGGCTAAGGGATGAGATAATATCTGTGATTGTAAATCACATCGAAACTTAAGCGAAGAATTAATAGAAATATGGTAAAAATATAATCCTCTCCTAATAATAATGCGTGTAAGTGTTTGTATGTTGTTAAGGCTTTGTTCTAGTAATCCCTTTGCACTTCTCCCTATACCAATAATTTGTTGATGTTGCTGCCAGTCAATGGATGTCAGTAAAACTGAAAATTTTATTTGGCATATCATTCATCAATTGGGCAATGATACTTTTCCCTATTTTTATTTGATGCACTAACTTTAAACTAAAGTATCAGGCTTGTCTTTCCAATCACTAATTATTTTAGCTAAGTTTTCCAAACTAATCTATTAACATCAGACCACATAATTGCAGCAGATGATAAAAATTATCTTTATGTGGAATAAAATCTTTTCCATTTTCTATTAACTGTCAGGAACTCTATTTTTTTACAAAATCTAATTCCTATAAGTTGCGTAATAATCGTCTAAGATATTTAGACGGTAATCATATTTTTTAGTTATCTCTTCTGTTATGCCAGGCAAACCAACTAATACTTGCAAACGATCACTGGTAAGAGAGCTAGTCTCTCTGTTTGCTAAAATTCTACCATTTTCCCTGAAATTTTTCTAGTTTTTTTGACTAGAGCCTGCCGTAATTGGATAATTTTTTGGCCGGGAGTATCAATGATTAATAACTCACCTAAAAAAGTTTCTAGGTAAGCCAGACTATTGTAGAATGGATTTACTTGAGCATATCGTGCGGATAAATTGACTGGTCTGATTTATCGATGTGATACCACTTTTCTTTATCTTTTGCTCTAGCTTGGTCTTTATGAAGGATATCTAATCCTAAAAATTAGTTTTGATTAAGTAATTTTCTTTGCTTATAGATATGAGGATATAATTCTATTTTGTTATAGATAACCGGCATACTATCTTTAAAATCATCTACATAAGTGTATATTTCTACATAAACTTTTTCTCCATGAAAATTAATATGAAAATAATGATTTTATGTCTTTAACTGGACATAAGCATTCTTAAAATTACCATACCATAAATAGCAAGAATGATAATATTCCCTCCCATCAGGTTTAATATGAAATCAGCCGATTTTATTTTTAACGGCAGTAGCGATATATGGCGCGCTCCGCTCATAAAAACCATATGTTTCTAAAAAGTGGCGAGGATAGTTAGGGAAGCCATGAATATTGATATGATAAGCCCCTGATTCATCATCAACAGCGCCTAAACCTGGTTCAAAATAGTATTTCATAATTTTATTAAAGAAGAGGAATAGATTGGGATATTCTCAAACAAATAGAATATTTCGCACGGAGAAATTTGAGTGTTTTGCTAGTTTATTAAGTTAATAAAGGTTCCTTAAAGTTTTTTGTCATCAAAAATTAAGGGATTTTCTCATGTTACATCCTTTACATACGGCGTATTGCATTTGATTCTTCTTAAGATCTTCATATATTTGACTTTGCCAAATATTCGCCAAGGTTTAATTTTTAATATTCCTAAAATTACCTAATTGGCGCCGTTCTTTTTATCTGGTGCACAACAGGGATTAAATTGTTCATCAGTTGCTACACCCAAGCTTCTCGTCCAAAAAAATGGCATAAATATTGATTAATGAAATCGATAGGTGATTAAGGTGTCTAATGTGAATTATCTAAGATTTTTACTATAACTAAATAATTTTATTAGCTTATTTAAGTATTTGTAGTGATAACAGTAACGATATTTTTCAAGGGAGATATTGATCTTATATAATGTAATTGCCTGTTGATGACTATTTTGTATAGTGTTCCAAGTGAAATATTGGAAAATCATTTCCTTCTAAGTGAAAACATGAAGTTCATTATTTTTCGCTAAACCATGAGAAATATTTGGCTATAAATATTCAAAGCCTAGATTATAATGAGAGGAATACCATGAATGATTTTTAGTATTTTCACTTTTAATACTAGCCAAAATTATGCTAATTTTTTTGATAAAAATCATTCATTAACATGGAAATTCCTGTTTCAATATTTATTTTAGGAGCCCAATTCAATAACCGACATGTTAAGCTGTTATCACCATAAAATTTTGAAACATCGAAACATCGAGGCGGATCGATAATGAGCTTGAGTGGATATTCGGCAAAGCCGGTGACCAATTTTGCGAGTGTTTCTAAGGAAACAGCTTGACCTGATGTAAGATGCATCGTGGGTAATTCTTGTCCTTGTTCTAGACGCTTTATAACTTTAAATATCGCTTCAACCACATCAGTAACATGAGTAAAATCAAACATATTAGTGGCTCCCTCAATATGAATAGGTTTTCCTGTGACAGCAGCTTGACAAAAAGCTGGCACAACGCGATCATGATGATCATTAATACTTCCGTATACACTCGAAAAGCGTAAAATTGCGGTTTTTAATCCCTTTAATTTGTATTTTTCAACTAATCCTTCCGCTGCTACTTTTGAATTGGCATAAATATTTAATGGTTTTAAGCGTGCTGATTCTTTAACAGGGAATAACTGTTGTTGCCCATAGACCTCTCGACTACTTGCATATAATACCCATGGTTTTTTAGGTGATTGATATGCTAAATCAAGGATATTACATGTCCCAGTGACATTAGTTTTCCAACAAATATCCGGTTGTTTTTCACCCCAAATAACGCGAGAAATAGCGGCTAAATGGATAATGCCATCGCAATGTTTTAAGCGTTGTTGTAATGTTTTAGGAAGAAGAATATCACCGTATTCAGAAGATTCTTTATGAAATTTGCTATCAAATTTTTCTATACAATAGAATTTATCAATTTTTTTACAAAGTACTTGACCGATTAAACCGCTTGACCCGGTTATTAAGATTCTTCTCATCAGATGCTCCATTAAAAATGGATATTATTAGAAATAAATACCTGTAAATTACATTTTAGCTATTATTTTTTAATCAACAAAAAAATTTCATTAATTTAATATATTTTACGTAGATAAACCTTTATTGATAACAATTTAATATATGGAAAATATTAAACTTGATTCATAAACAGACTATTTATTGAGTACATTTATGTGGCGCTATTGCTACTAGTTTATCTGCTATGTTAAATGGGCAATTGTTTCAGAAAACGGAAATTAAAGCACGTTAAGTCTTTTAAAATAAAAACAATAACCTTAACTACGCGTGATAGTAGCTGATCCATCATTAGTAAGTATTTTTTAAAATAAGGGCAGGCAGATGGGAAGGTAGCTGCATAAAGAAATATACGTATAACTGTATATATAATAATAAATTAAGCGTAATTTTAAATTAAGTAATTGATATAAAATAATAGTTATTTAATAACTTAATTTATATTAGTACATTGATTTGAGTTATATCTATTTCTTATGTATAGGATTTCAGAGATCCTGGTATATCCTAGTGGTTGATTTTGTAAATGATTTCAACAACAGAGAGATAATCAACCATAAAAAGTTTATCCTAAAGATATACTGAAAACTAAATATTACTTCTGATCTCTTGCATGCACTTATCCGTAAATGATGCCGAGTAGCTGATACCTAACCTTCGTTGAAGCTGAGATTGAAGCTATGCTGAGACAAGATACTAACGCTGCCTTCTTGAGCTTGAGAATGGTGCTCATCGTCAGAGTTATTAACAAATCTCCTGTATATATAACTGTCAGGCTACGCTATTTTCTGATGCTTGGTGAAGCTGTTTTCCATCTTAAAATTGGACGTTGTTTAGAAGCAGGATCAAAAATAGATAAAATTCAACCATTAGGTAGTTCCAAGCTTTTCTGAGTAGACTGTAGCAGGTTCAATACCATTGAAATGGTTGTTTTTCTTAAACTACAGTTCTTCGCATGTCGGCTTGTAGGCTCATTTAGCAAAAGTTGAATCAATCAGATTTATCTTTCTTATTGACGGCCCAGTGCGCTGATGGGGAAGTCGTAGAATGCCAATAATTCTTACCGATCTTTTCCAGCTTCTTTATTGCTGCAGGATATCGTTGAAAACTTTGCCAACAAACCATCAATAGTTTTATTATAGCGGAATAACGCTTTTCTGCTAGCCAGATACCTCAGGAGCTTAGTTTTAATTTTCGGTTGCATGCCTTTGAGAAGTTAAGCTACCCATAATTAGCTGTTTTAGTGTACCCAAACCCAACAGCATTGCTGCTCCTTGTCCATGAATATCTTTGTTATTACATTCTAAAAACCAAGTGCAGCATTTTCCATTAGAAAACCTGGAAGATACAGTTAAGCCAGGTGCTCGTAGGCTATTAAGAAGTTTTGCCTACTTCGCTTTTGATTCTCGATAACTATCTTCAATTGCAACTAATTCTCCTTAAATCCATGTTAAGTGACTTCAATAATAATCACCAGTAGGATAAAGACAATCATCTAGCCTGAGATAAACGTATATGCCATCGACCTAAAAATAAACGTAGCACGTATCGCTTAAATCACCTAGATTGTATCATTGTCTGTGCTCTTCAAGCCATTGCTATTTCAATTTGATGATGGTTCTCTCTAGAAAGATCATATGTTTTTTTAGCAAGAAGCGGTAAAGAGATCCGTAAAAATCACCGATGGAGATACATTGCTGGTATAAGGTGGTAAACTCTTCGCCGTTTTTTGCACGCTTAGATAAGACGCTAGCAACGAGCTATTGAAGCATATTCTTTTGCAGTTGCGAGATCCCTGATTTTATGCAGTTTAATCTCAATATCGTCAATATCAGTTTGTATAATTCACTGTGCTAAATAAGTGTTACTGATGGACAGCATAAGGCCCGTCAAAAAGGTGGTATTAGCTTGTTGTTGCAGCATGGCTTCAAGCTTAGCCTCAACGGCTGTGGTATTAGCTGGTTGGTATCATTACGGATAAGTGCATGCAAGAGATTAGAGATAATATCTGGTTTTGTAAATACTTATAAGGTAGACTTTTCATGGCATATCATCTCTCTCTTCTTGAAATTATTCACGAAATCAATTAACAGAATACGTCACCATCTCTGAAATTCCATACACCAGAAATGAGTATAACTCATTTAATATTATCCATATATTGAATTTATAAATAAAGGTTTATCTGCGTAAAATATATTAAGTTAATGTAATTTTTGTTGATTGAAATCAATGGTTAAAATGTAAATTACAGGTATCTTTTTTTACAATATTTATTTTAATGGAGCATCTGATAAGAAGAATATTAATAACTATATCAAGTAGTTTAATTGGTTAACTGGTTTGTAAAAAATTGATAAATTCTATTATATAGAAAAATTTGATAGTAAATTTCCTAAAGAATCTTCTGAATACGGTGATATTCTTCTTCCTAAAACATTACAACAACGTTTAAAACATTGCGATGACATCATCCATTTAGCTGCTATTTCTCGTATTATTTAGGGTGAAAAATAACCGGATATTTGTTGGAAAACTAATGTCAGTGGGACATGTAATATTCTTGATTTAGCATATTAATCACCTAAAACCCTGGGTATTATATGCAAGCAGTCGACGAGAGAGGTCTATGTGAAACAATAATTATTCCATGTCAAAAAGTTGATAAATTTGCAAGCATTAACCATTTATGCCAATTCAAAAGTAGCAGTGAAATGATTGGTTACAAAATACAAATTAAATGGATTAAAAACCGTAATTTTATGTACAACAAAACTTATTCATATTGAGTGAGCGACTAATATGTTTGATATTTACATATATTATTAATGTGATTAAATCAATATTTAAACTTGTAAGACGTCTAGAAAAAGGATAAGACTTACATTGTGTCAACATTTTTTTTAGAAAAATTGGTAAAATGGTCACCGGGTTTTGCGAATGATCGATTGATGCTCATAATTGATCCACCATGATGTTTCGATGTTTCAAAATTTTATGGTGATAACAGTTGAAAGTGTTAGAGTTATTGAACTGGGTTACTAAAATAGATATTTTTAGCAGGTGGTAATTACTGCTAATAAACGATTTTTATTAAAAATCGCCATAAATTTAGGAGTATTGAATATGAAAATACTAAAAATCATTCATGGATATCCTCCTTATTATAATGCAGGCTCTGAGGTTTATAGCCAAATGTTATGTCATGGTTTAGCGAAAAATAATGAAGTTCATGTTCTCACTCGAGAAGAAAACCCGTTTTCCAAAGATTTCACTTGGAACATAACACAAGATAGTCATCAACCGGCGATTACATTACATAAAATCAATATTCCCCTCGAAAAATACCGTTACCGTTATCAGCATCCATATTTAGATAAGAGAATAGAATTATTTATTGATAGTATCAAACCTCATATAGTCCACATTGGACACCTTAATCACCTATCGACTTCATTAGTCGATATTATCGCGAAAAAAAGTATTCCGATAGTTTATACGCTACATGATTATTGGCTAATGTGTCCACGTGGGCAATTTATACAACGTAATCCTGTTGTTGGCTCTCCCCTCTGGTCACTTTGTGATGGACAAAAAAATAAAAAGTGCGCGATATACTGTTATTCTGGTTATTTCTCAGGAAATAAAAGTGAAAATAATATTGATACTGAATATTGGACTAATTGGGTAAAACGGCGTATGCATACGATGTATCAGGTTGTAAAAAAAATAAAATATTTTATTGCCCCTTCTTTTTATTTATACCATCGATATATAACTGATTTTGGGTTACCGATAAATAAGATGATTTATTTAGATTATGGTTTTGATTTAGATAGACTTAGAGGTCGTCAACGACTTTCTAAAGAGAATTTTACTTTTGGTTATATTGGCACTCATATTCCAGCCAAAGGAATTCAGCTATTAATTCAAGCGTTTTCTAGGTTGGGAGATAATTGTCGATTACGCATTTGGGGAAGGCCTAGACCACAAAATACAGCAGGATTACATATAATCACTCTAAAACTGCCACTACATGTTCAATCTCGTATTGAATGGTTACCAGAATATTCCAACGAAAAAATTATTAAAATTGTTTTTAATCATGTAGATTGTATCGTTGTTCCTTCAATATGGGTAGAAAATTCACCTTTGGTGATCCACGAAGCATTGCAAGCTAGAATTCCTATTATTACAGCCAACATAGGCGGTATGGCTGAATATGTCCATCATGAAATTAACGGACTCTTGTTTGAACATCGAAATGAAAAAAGCTTATCTGAGCAAATGCAACGTTTAGTTAATCATCCCTCATTGGCAAAAAAGTTAGGTTTGCGTGGTTATATACAATCACTGGACGGTAATATTCCGAGTCAAAAAGATCACGTTGCAGAAATAGAAAAAATCTACAAATCACTACTGTAAAATAATTACTTTTATTGAAGCAATTAAAATAAAACTCGGGTAATAGCATATTGGCATCAACTAATGCTGATGATTGTAATTTAAAATACTTCATCTATGAAGATTGTTTTCTTTATAGTTTCACTCAGGCCTAATAGGCTGAGTAGATATATCTAAAAGAGAGATGTATATTGATTTAATAGAAAGGTTCTTATTGATTTCTAAAGAAATTCTTCTTTACGAGAAATAATTCCTTTTACCATTGGAGAACTATTAATTTATCAAAATTTTGATAAAATCATTGCATTGATGCATACAATATAGAATAAAACTTAACTTAACGACATAATGGGAGTTGTGCTCATTTAGTATTAATTTAATTATTCCCCTAGAATTATCCATCCAAAAATCAATTTAAGTAAGGTAAATTTCGGATCAGGAACTTAATATATCTTTTTTTTTAAATGTTAAAAATTTTAATAATTTTACCTTTAATTTTTGATTTATCAGCAAACTTAAAAACTCGTTTTTATAAAAATACCTAATATTAAGTTATTAGCAGAATGGTAATTTAAACATATATTTGTTTTTGATTTAATTATTTTTTGTATTCTTTTAATAACGGAAGAAATACCTAATACCGCTTCGGTAATAACATGCATTAATTGTTTCAATTTTTTTTAAAACAATACTATTACCTAATGTAGTTAACTAAAATCAATAATAAAAGATGATTCACAGTTATTAAGGTAATCATCTTTAAACTTTTTCTGAAAAACCGTTAAAGACTTTTGATCAATTTGGATTTTCTTTATTTTAAAGGTATCTCTGTAACCTACTTCTTCATAATGAAGATAATTATTTTTCTATAAAAATTTAACTTTTTTCTTTTTATATTTTTCTGTTTTTTTAACCTTGTTTAATTGAAGAAGTTAGATAAAGGTAGTGTTACATATAATTCTATTTTAATTCTATTTCATAGTGATGGTTTACATAGGTATTCACTAAAACATGATGAATATATAGTAAGTTTTCATCACTATATTGATAATTAATTATTGTAGTGTTTCGCTAGTGTTATTGACGCTTAATTATTAAAAAAAACATTTTCTATCTATTTCATAATTATAAATGTTTTTTAGGAAAGCAATAATTCCAGTTTATTGCTAAATAGGTGTTGTAGTTATTTAACGATAGAGCCTTATCATCTATATCTTGGAATAGGCATCTTGCCATGAAATAGGAGCTTATATGAGGAGAGTCTATATAATAAATAATAATACGGGAAAAAACAAGTAGGAATAAGTAATGGTATCAAGGTAAATTTAAGTTAACATTGAGTATATTGTAGGTTTACATAATGTAAAATATAAATAACATAAGGTATTCTTATGTAAACCCTAGAGGTTTACATATATGTAAACCCCAGGGGTTTACATAAGAATTTTGTAATGTATTGAAATTTAAGATAAAGATTGATCTCGCTTTATCTTAGTCTATAGAGAGAGAATTCGGAGTCAATGATTGACCATCAAAATAATGATCTTTCAGGTAATTGTAGTGTAAGCGCATGTCTCTATTAGTTCTGTAGATCTTCCGCTTCGCTCGCTTTAGTTGTTCGTTCCTCGTCGCTTTGCTCCTGTGGTACGCCTCAGCTAAAGCTGCGAGGAGCGGTGTTGAGTTATAGGAAGTAATTTTTTTCGATTTTAAGGCTACTAGAAAGCTTGTAGCAAGGTTTTTTCAGTTTTAACATGTAATTCCCTATACATGGAAGGTAAAATGGTTTACGGAGCCGTACATGAGTTTTTACGTGTTGATATGTGAATGAAGTAAAAACTGATAGAAATTGTGATTGTTGGATGTTTGAAAAAGAATTATTGGCGCTTTAGCGCCGTAAAAATGCGGAGCGGCGATTAGCCGCGACATCATTATTAGGTTAACCACTCCTCCTGGTGCAGTAAGTGTGCTCAATAAATAGTCTGTTTATAAATCAAGTTTAATATTTTCAATATATTAAATTGTTATTAATAAAGGTTTATTTTCGTAAAATACGTTAAGCTAATGTAATTTTTGTTGATTAAAAAAATAATGGCTAAAATGTGTAATTTACAGGTATATTTTTTTAAATAATATACCTTTTTTAGGAGCACAAGCTGTTTAATAGGTCAACTGGGACATGTAATATCCTTGATTTAGCAAATAAATCACCTAAAAATCCTGGGTATTATATACAAGCAGCCGAGAGGTCTATGGGTAACAACAATTATTCCCTATTAAAGAATCGGCACGCTTGAAAGAAACCATTAAATATTTTCGAAAGTAGGAGCGGAAGGATATTAGTTAAAATTACAAATTAAAGGGATTAAGTTGTGTCCTCTTTTTATCAAGCCCTCTTCTGTCAATTGAGGGACTCACTAAAAGGACAAGAATTACCCACGAGGAATCTTATATCGAGTCAAACTGTTTCCTTAAAAACATTCGATGTTTCAAAATTTATTCATGTTCGGTTATTGAATTGATTCCTAAATAAATATTGAAAAAGAAATTTCCCTGTTAATAAATAATTTTTATCAAAAAGTTGACATAATTTTGGCGAGTATTAAAGATGAAAATATTAAAAATCATTCATGGATATCCTCCTATTATAATTCAGGCTCTGAAGTTTATAGCAAAATATTATCTCATGGTTTAGCAAAAAACTTGGAAACACTCTCTGGTTACTTTTTGATTGGAAAAAATAAAAAGTGCGCGATATCATGCATCAAATGTATAATAAATGTATAAGGCTGCAAAAAATAAAAAATTTTATTTCCAAGTTTATATCATCGATATATAACCGATTTTGCTAGCGCCGCCACCAAATGAGATGATTTATTTATATTATGCTTTTGATTTACCCAGATTTAGCGATTATCATCCTTTTCCTAAAGAGGATTTTACTTTTGGTTAGATTAGCACCCATATTTTGGCTAAATGGATTCAGCTATTAATTCAATTCTTTTATCGGTTGGGAAATAATTGTCGATTAAGCATTTATGGAAGGCGGCCTAGACAACAAAATACAGCAGGGTTACACGTAATTACGTAAAAGCGCCTCTCCAGGTTTATTTTTGTATTGAATGGTTACCAGAGAATACTCCAACGAAAAAGTTATTAAGACCGTTTTTAATCCTTATGTTCATCATGAAATTTTAATGGACTCTTGTTTAAAGATCGAAAAGTTTATCTGAGCAAAACTGGAAAATAGTCACTTCTATCGAGGGAATTAAAATGAAACTCGGCCCATGGCGTATTACCTTCGATACTAACCCTGATGATTGTAATTTAAAATGCATCATGTGTGAAGATCATTCCCCTTATAGTCTCACTCAGCCTAATAGGATAAAGGCAGGTATACCTAAAAGGCGGATGGATATTGATTTAATCAGAAAGATTCTTGCTGATTCCAAAGAAACTCCATTACGAGAAATAATCCCCTCTACCATGGGAGAACCTTTAATTTATCAACATTTTGATGAAATTGTTGCAATGTGCCATAAATTTAAAATAAAACTCAACTTAACGACTAATGGAACCTTTCCACGAAAGGGGGTTGAAACTTGGGCTAGAGAACTTATTCCGATTACATCGGATGTAAAAATATCTTGGAATGGTGCAAGTAAAAACGTACAAGAAAAAATTATGTTAGGAAGCCGATGGGAAAAAGTCTTAAATAATTTAAAGAAATTTATCATTATCCGCAATGATTATGCAAAAAATATCGGAATTTATTGTCAAATCACTTTACAGATAACTTTTCTTGAAACCAATGTACAAGAATTAGTAAACATCGTGCAATTAGGCATCAAAATGGGTGTTGATCGGATTAAAGGTCATCATTTATGGGCACATTTTAAAGAAATTAAATCGTTGTCAATGCGACGAAATAAAGAGGCCATTTCTCGCTGGAATCAAGCGGTTATTCAAGTCAGAAAATTCGCTAATACTCATCCATTACCAAATGGTAATTTTATCAAATTAATAAATATGGACTTACTAGATAAATCGGCTCACCAGGATTTATTGCCTGGTGGGCTATGCCCTTTTTTGGGACGAGAAGCTTGGGTAGCAACTGATGGACAATTTAATCCCTGTTGTGCGCCAAATAAAGAACGGCGTCAATTAGGTAATTTTGGGAATCTTAAAAATCAAACCTTGGCGAATATTTGGCAAAGTCAAATATATGAAGATCTTAAGAAGAATTATATGCAATACGCCGTATGTAAAGGATGTAACATGAGAAAACCACTTAATTTTTGATAAAAAAAACACTCTAAGGAACGTTTATGAACTTAATAAACTGGCAAAACACCCAAATTTCTCCGTGTGGAACATTTCATTTGTTTGGGAATATCCCAATCTATTCCTCTCGCTTTAATAAAATTATGAAATACCATGAACCAGGTTTAGCCGCTGTTGATGATGAATCAGGGGCTTATCATATCAATATTCATGGCTTCCCTAACTATCCTCGCCGCTTTTTAGAAACATATGGTTTTTATGAGGGCATCGCTGCCGTTAGAGATAAAACCGGCTGGTTTCATATTAAACCTGATGGTAGGGAATGTTATCCTTCTCGCTATTTATGGTGTGGTAATTTTCAAGAAGGCTTATGTTCAGTTAAGAATAAAAAAAATTATTTTTTTCATATTAATTCTCATGGAGAAAAAGCTTATAAAGAAATGTACACTTATGTCGGTGATTTTAAAGATGGCGTGGCGGTTATCTGTAATAAAGTGGGATTACATACTCATATCGATAACCAAGGAAAATTACTTCATCGAAACTGGTTTTTAGGATTAGATATCTTTCATAAAGGCCAAGCTAGAGCAAAAGATAAAGAAGGGTGGTATCACGTCGATAAATCAGGCCAGTCACTTTATCCGCAACGATATGCTCAAGTAGAACCTTTCTACAATAGTATGGCTCACGTAGAAACTTTTTTAGGTGAGTTATTAATCATTGATACTCGCGGCCAAAAAATTATCCAATTACGGCCGGCCAGTCAAAAAAATTGGCAAAAAATTTCAGAGAAAATGGTAGGATTTTGGCAGACAGAGACGCTAGCTATCACTGCTCGTTTGCAAGTATTGGATGGTTTACCTGGCACAACAGAGGAGATAGCTAAAAAAATAGGATTACCTTCTAAACATCTTGGACGATTATTACGCGCCTTATGGGAATTAAATTTTGTAAAAAAAGAAACAGAGTTCTGGCAATTAACAGAAAATGGAAAAGATTTTATTCCACATAAGGATAATTTTTTATCATCTGCTGCAATTATGTGGTCTGATGTTAATAGATTAGTTTGGAAAAACTTAGCTAAAATAATTAGTGAGGGGAAAGAGAAGCCTAATACTTTGTTTAAAGTTAGTGCATCAAATGAAAATAGGGAAAAGTATCATTGCGCAATTGATGGATATGCCAGAGAAGATTTTTCATTTTTACTGACATCGATTGACTGGCAGCAACATCAACAAGTTATTGGTATAGGCAGAAGTGCAAAGGGATTACTAGAACAAGCCTTAATAACATACAAACACTTACAGGCATTATTATTAGGAGAGGATTATATTTTTCACCCTATTTCTATCAATTCTTCGCTTAAGTTTCGATATGATTTACAATCACATGTATTATCTCATCCATGGCCAAAAATGGCAGATGCTATTCTACTGCCTAGAGTTCTACATTATTGGTCTGACAAACAGGTTATCTCTATTTTACAGAAAGCCAACGATGCCTTATTACCTGATGGTAAAATTTATTTAACAGAGATGCTTATTGACGAAAAAAGACCGGACGGGGCTTTGCTTGATCTTAATATATTAGCAGAAAGTGGGGGAAAACTAAGGACGTTAAGTCAGTGGAAAATATTATTAGAAAAATCCTCCTTATCTATCCTTAAATACCTAAAAATTAGCGATACGGTGGATCTATTTGTGTTAAAAAATAACCTTAAAGGAAAATCCCGCAATGCAATTAAAAAGAAGCATTTTTGAAGAGACAGGCATGGTTGTATTAAATAATGCTATAAATCATGAGTTAATTTTATTTATTAATAAAATAGTGACCTTTTGGATAAACACTTATGCAAAGGAATTAGGCTGCAATATTGGAGACTATTTAAAATCAGTTAGTCGATGGGCACATCCTTCTCTAATGATAGATCAACTCTATCCCTTGATAGAAACTCCGTTTATGGATATTGCGAGAGTATTTATCGGGACTTCAGTTAGACTACATAAAATAAATATTATCAGTAAATCCGCTTACGCAGATTCATCTATACCCTGCCATCAGGATATTTCTTATTCCCGAGAAGACCCTTATGAGTTTTCTTTGTGGTTGGCTTTACAGGATGTTAATCTTTCTGACGGAGTCCTTGAATTTTTACGGTATAGTCAAAAAGATAAAATTGAACCGGCAGTAGATTTTTGGTCTCCTGAGTTTATAGATCAGAAACAGCAATCCGATAAATGGCAAAAAAATTTAATAAAAGTACCTGTAAAAATGGGGGATGCGATTGCATTTGATTCAAGAATTTGGCACCGTAGTGCGCAAAACACTTCAGGTAAAAATCGATTTGCATTAGTTACACGTTGGAGTCGAAGTAATAATCCATTATTCCTTGATATACCGGAAAGAATCCCCGCCTATTTTGGAATGTGGACATGTGCAAAAGTGACAGAATCACTATTAAAAAAAGGACTAGAAAAATTATCACAGCAAGCTGTATGTACTGATTTTACAACGATTATTAAATTATGGCAAAAACAATTAACTTACCAGAAAAAGCTCCCATTTTATATCAATACAAACCAAACAAAAAAAGCCCTAAAGTTGGTCTCTATTCTCAATTATGCCGCCACCTACCACAATGGAGGCGACGCCCAAGGTAAAATCTATGCACATTTATGGTACAACCTTTTAAGGCCAATAAATCAATGGCTCAATACAAACGAATAAAAATCCCTTTTTATGAGTATAAGGTTAATACCATGAAGTTAAGTCAAGAATTAACATTCTTGTTAAACCAAGAAGCTGATTGGCGCAATAATACGATAAACTTAAACGCATCAGAAAATTATACCAGCCAAATCATTAAAAAACTCATCGGCTTACATTCAAGTTATGATTTTTATGATTTTCCTCCTTCTGGAGGTGTCATTGTTGGACCCTGGTCTTTTTTTAATACGATTTACCTTCAAAATATCACAAACCATATTAATCAATTGAGTGATAGTTTATTATCCTGTCCTACTTTAGATACCCGCGCTAAAGGAGGGCAATCAGCTGAAATAGCTGTATTAACCGGATTGGTAAATAATAACGACTACATCTTTTACGTACAAGAAAAAGATGGTGGACATTTTGGATTAAATTTTATTTGTAAAAAATAGGAATTGTATTAACTCCAATTTGTTTTGATAACCAAAAATATCAAATAGATGTCGATAATACAATAAAAATAATGCGAAAAATTTGGAAAAAGGTGCCATCAAAAAAATTAATTATCTTAAGTCAAAGTTTTATTTTATGCCAACAACCCATCAAGTATTTTGTAGAAACGATAAAAAATAGCTTTTCTGATACCGTGATCACTTATGATATTTCCCACACCTTATGGCTTATTATTGGTAAACAATTAATTAATCCAATCACACAAGGAGTGGATATCATCCATGGAAGTACTCATAAAACTTTTCCTGGTCCACAAAAAGGTATAATAGGATTTCCTATCTCATGCAATGAAAATATCAAAACAAATATAAAGGATGCCTTATCCCCTGGTTTACAATCTAACTGTGGAACATCAGAGGTATTAGCATTAGCAGCCACTTTAGAAGAGATGAAATTGTATGGGAAAGACTATGCTAAAACAACTTGCTTACATGCAAAATATTTAGCGAATCTATTAGATTTATCAGGTTTAAGTGTTGCAGGAAAACAATTTGGTTTTACAGAAACTCATCAAGTATGGGTTACCATTGGTACTGAACAACAGGCATGGCAAGCCTGTTCTATGCTACACAACGCAGGAATACGTGTCTATCCTGCCAGCTTACCATTTGTTAATACTTGGGGACTAAGATTAGGCACAAATGCAATAACGCGTTTAGGTTTTTCGACAAATGAAATTAAAAAAGTTGGCCAATGGATGGTAGATATTCTAGTTAATAACGTGGAGCCGAAAAAGGTATCCAAAAACGTTCAAAGTCTTATGCAAGAGTTTTCTATAAAAGACGTTCACTTTACCTTTAAAAGTTAACTGGGTATGCAGTATACTCATTATCCATGCTTATCTAAGAAATGTTGAATAGCAGAACTGACCGTATAAATATCATGCTGATTGATGCCTTGGTGAACAATCGCTCTAACTTTCTTATCATTTAATGCCAATAAACGGATCCCTTTTTTAATTAGATCATTAACAAGCTCATACGCTGTACATGAAGTGCCATATAATTGAAAAATAACAATGTTAGTCTGTATGTCTTCAGGATTGATCTCAATATGTGAATGTCCTGCTAATGACATCGCCAAGAATTTAGCATTTTCGTGATCATCAGCTAAACGCTCTATATTATTATCCAATGCATAAAGGCATCCGGCGCTAAAATACCAACCTGATGCATTGTGCCTCCCTGTTGAAATTTATAGTACCAAGCCTTATCAATAAAATCTTTGCTTCCACACAATACGGCTCCCATTGGAGCACCGAGTCCTTTTGAAAAATCTACCCAAACGGAATCAGTATAATGACAGAACTCTTTGGCAGAGATCATTGAATAGACAACCGCATTAAATAATCGTGCACCATCCATATGTACTGCCATCCCATGTTTTTTAGCAACTTGGTGAATAGCACATAAGCTTGATAGAGGCCAAACAGCGCCTCCACCTAGATTAGTGCTTTGTTCAATAGAAACTACACGCTCTCTAGGAATATTAGAACCCTTTAGTTTGCCAATAGCTAACTCTAATTGTTGTACACTAAAAATACCTTTAGGACATTTAATACCTATTGGTGTTGCACTTACTAATCCTGCTGGCAACCCTGATACCAAGTTAGCTGCATGAGCATACTGGTCAAAGAAAATTCGATCACCAGCACGCTAACACCATACACGGTAGGCTACCCCATTGGACATAGTGCCAGATGGCATAAAAACACCGGCTTCTTTACCCAATAAATGACAGACGCGTTCTATTAAAAGATTAACCGTAGGGTCTTCGCCAGCAACTTCATTACCTACTTCTGCCCTATACATGGCTTTTCTCATTGCCAACGTAGGTCCAAAGTTAGTATCGCTGAAAAGATCAATTCTCATTTCTACTCCTCAATAATATTAAATTCGATTATTAATATTGGTTAATACTTTCTTTGTTTATATTGAAGTTAGTAATCAATCAATTAATTTATTAGATAGTATTTATCATACTAGGATAATCATGACCTTCTTTTTTTGAGATTGTATGTAAATTTTTTATTGTCAGCGTATCCTTTTACCTCTGAAAATCAAAGGAAGAGCGTTTTAAAAATTTTCATTCTCGAGCTATAGATCTCCCAATATTTTTTATCAGATTACGTACCAGTGTCTGTCAGTTCCGTAGATCTTCCGTTTCGCTCGCTTTGGCTGTTCGTTCCTTGTCGCTTCGCTCCTGTTGTATGCCTCAGCTAAAGCTGCGACGAGCGGTGTTGAGTTATAGGAAGTAATTTTTTCGATTTTAAAGCTACTAGAAAGCTTGTAGCAGCGTTTCTAAGTTTTAGCATATAATTTTTATGTATAGAATGGAAAATGGCTTACAGAGGTGTACCTGAGTTTTTACGCATCGATATGTGAACGAAGTAAACTACTGAAATAACAGAAATCATGAAATCGCGCTCGTATCAATGCCTATTAAACAGGTTTTAAGCGTAGTGAGCCGTGAGAGTTCATCTCAACTATTAACTATTTCTGATACGATAGGTTGGATGCCTAAAAAAAAGAATTCTTCAGCAATCTGTGATCCCCATAGACAGTTTAGCGCCGTGATGCGGAGCGGCCGATTAGCCGCGACATCGTAGTGTGTGGTGACGCCACAAACGAACAATTACAAAGCAATTGTGTAGTGAGTAGAGTACAGTAAAACTGCAAGGCTTTTTAGTGGCTAGCTGGAAGCATCGACTTGTGATTTCAAGTTTAGGGTGGCTTACACCATAAATGAATAAATTAGGGGGCTCATAGTGAATTTTACTATCAAGCGCTGATAAGAAACTTAAGACGATGAGAAGTATTGCCTCATCAGTCTCAACATAACTACCGTGAACGTGGCTCTCTACGCTGACGAGCATCAGACGCGCTATAACGAGCATTACTCGGCGTAAAGCACCGATGAAAGAATTATGGCAGCTACTATGTGACGACAATCTGCCTGAGAGAGTTCGGATGAACAGCGTGCGCTACGTTGAATGCATGATAACGGTAAGTAAGTGAGTGGTTGGAAACCATACCACCACGAGTTAGAGCGTAAGTAATTTTCGATACCTTGATGAAGTGGCTCAAACAGAAAT
>JBQMRN010000016.1:0-26283 GCA_052171895.1 Arsenophonus sp. NEOnobi-MAG3 | reverse complement strand
AACTAAATATCCTTTAACACTCGTTCCTACCTCCTTATCCTAAGCGTGCAAAAAGCGGCGAAGAGTTGCTACCATGGCTGTATTTGCAAGTCATCTCCACCGAAGATTTTACGAATCCCCATGGGGGGGCGCTATTCTCGGTGAAAAGCACATGATCTATCTGTTAGTAATCAGCAGGCTGAAACAGCAATGGCTTGAAGAGCACAGGAAATGCTGCCCGCGTAATTTAAGCGATATGCGCTACGTTTATTTCTTGGCCGATGGCATATACAGTCATATCAGGTAAGATGATTGTTTTTTCCTGCTGGTCATTATAGGCGGCACTGAGCATGGAGGTATAAGGAACTAGTTGCGGTCGAAAATGGTTATCAATAGCTTGTAAGCGCGTAGCTTAACCATATCTCCAAGCCTTGCTACGAAAACGGTGCCCTTGGTTTTTGGAATCCAATAACAAAGATGTTCCTGAACATGCAACAGCAACTCTGTTGGGTACACAAAACAGCTCATGTGCTGCGCCACAACTCTTCAAAGGCATACAAAACCGAGGAAAGTTAAGGCTGAGTTCCGCAGAAGGTTCTAGCTAACCAGCGACTGCTATGCCACTATAAAGTCCTTGATGTTTTTTTGGCAAGGTTTTCAGCGAAGTATCCTGTATTGATGAAGCAGCTGGAAAAAGATCGAAAAGAACTGTTGGCATTCTACCACTTCCAGTCATCGCACACTTGGCGTTAAATAAGAACGAGAAATCCAATTGAATTGGCTTTTGGAACAGTAAGGCTACGAATCCGACATGCGAAGAACTGTGTTTGAAGAACAAGAAGCCTTTCAATGGTATTTAAGCTGCTCCGGTATGCTTAGAAAAGTTGGAACTAGCTAATAGGATTTTGAGCTGCTGAGCAGCATATCTGATGGTAAACAACTTCAAATTTAAGGATGGAGAACAAATTCACGAAGCATCAGAGTGAAACGTAGCCTGACCGGCATACACCATATTTGCTAATAACTCACATACATCGCAGATAATTAAACTATTTATTCTTGTAATGTAGTTTTTCAACAGGACTTCCAGTTAAATTGTTAAATGTTTTCCTGCAATCGGGGATTTTGCAACGATATCGCTGTAACCCTAATGGGTGTATGTCCATCAAACGTATAACATGTTCACTGTGACGACATCGACAGAATAAAGTAGAATGAGTTGTTTCAATGAATGAATCGAGATCATCCGACAGATTATCACCGAGCCAAATAATGAGATGCAGATTTATGTTGCCATGGACTGAAAGAGTCTCTTTGATATGTATGACTATTTCTTTTTTCATGGCAACCTCTGTATTGAAAATCCTTCATACAATATAATGAATTTCTACTAACAACCTTTTCAACATAACCTTTTATTAGCATGGCAGGAATAATACGTTTTAGGAGCGGTTGATTTAATAACTCATCACGATAGTCAGCAATATATCACGCTTTTCGGCTTCATTAAACTGCTTGACATCAGGTGCTGAGACGACACTTCTGTTCATCCAAATATACTCAGTGTATTTTCTCCCTATAAAGTCGCCAATGCTAAAACCACAAGAGAACTAAATACTTCTAATGAAATAAACTCACTATGGATTTCTAACTTTTTCTTTGGGTTATTTTTTAAAATATGACATCCTAAATATAAATTTCTATCTACCAAACATATGCAATCTCCGCCACGCAAAATAAAAACAGCAGAAACGGTACTGACAAACGGCACTGAATAGTAGTGGATGTTTTTCTATCATTGCATTGGCCAGCGGTATTTTCTTATCAGGAAAAGATGACTTAAAACGCTAGCACCACTGATGACTAAAAGTTTCGCTGGAAAACTACATGCCAAGCCATACCATTATCTAGACATTGCTAAAATAAAACTGTGTATAGCCATTACAACGATAAGAGAGGATCGTTGTGCTAAAAAAGCAGACCAAATAGAGTTAATATGCTGAGCATAGCGTTTAATCCGCTTTCCAGCCATAAAAGAAAACGCTAGATGGCTCCTCCAGACAAAGGACAGAGTAAAACAGCGCGGTTAAGCATCTGCTTGCCGCATCCAGATAAATGAATATGCCTAAAAAAGCGAAGAAAACCAGAGAAAATAGCCATGTAGTGCGCAGAGGGCTAAAATATGGCCGACAAGAAATGGGTACACGCTAAAAATAATTCCGTTACTATCATAACTCTACCGATCTCCAACAGCTGGCGTTAGTGATGAAAATCTAAAAATGTTTTGTAATAATAAACCACGCTGGTTTATGCAATAATAGCGAACAACCAAAGCAAGATGAGATTCACACCTGGCTCATGGTTTTCTCCTATTGTTGTTCACAACAGGTCAGTACTGAGCATAAATCTGTTGAGGATAGCGAAGGCATTTCTTTTCATTACCTGGACCTGGAATGAAAACTAGCGTTATACGACCAATAGACAAGCCTATTTTAATGCCACATTTGCCCAGGTGTTTTGCACCAGTATCCACGCATCGATTTTAACCTTAAACCACGGTTGATTAAATAAATCATGATGGTTTCGAATAAGATCACTCCCATTTTTGGGAATTTTGGATATGCGTATAATTGAGCTGGGTCACTCAATAAATCCATACTTAACAGGGATCTCCGTTTATCCAGATTGATATTCACGGTTTTTCCAAGAGACTAGTTTCCTGCTGATCTATGGCTTTTAGCAGTTTTGGATCAATTCTGTATATCGCGCCTGCCTTATTAAAACAAAAAACTTGTGCTGCCTTTGTTAAGCTTATGGTAAGGCAAAAGGTGATAATTTTCGCTATGTAGCGCTCTTTGAATGTAGAAAAGCAAAACTCGCCTTTCCTGCTGCATCGAAAGGATTTGAAAATTAAAAAAGAATGGGAGAATTAATTGTTAAATTTGAAAGTGAGGATATTAACCAAGACCTACCTGTTATCTGGTTTTACATTGGGCCCGGCTTTTTTAGCGGTAATAGCACTAATATTCTTGGTAGTGGAAAAATCGAAATCTCATGCAGGATTACGCTGCCACTCAGTTTTGTTGCCAATGTGCCACAGAAAACTTGTAGCACATTTTTATAAGTAACTAAAAACCCTTTATTATTTGTTAAGCTTTGCACTTTTTTTTGGTAATAATGGCATTACTGCCAAAGCTATTAGCTATTTTTAATCATACTTTTATTTCTTGCCGTTAATGGTTATATTGCCTGGGGTGGTGGTCTCCACCAGGCTGCCAAACTGCACTAGTGTGCTTGTTATTTTTTCAGTATTAGTAAAGGGGGTATTCACCCTATATCTTTAGCATACCGCGTGATTACTCCTCACTAATGCTTGTACGTTAGCAATTTCATCGTTAAGGGTGATTTAAATTAAAAATACCGGAAACCGCGCTAACAGCAAGTACAATAGCAACCGCTATAATGGGCCAGCACCTCATCATTTCCAGATTTAAAAATTCCCGATGAAGTGCTGACTTCTTTTCATATTTTTCTGTTTTGTGTATTGATCAAATACTATTGAATTATTTTCATTGTTTACCCAATTTGATTGACCATCGTATTTAAATCTCCGCTTGCTAATAACAGAAGTAACATATAACCGAACACCAATAAGAAGCAAAGCACGGTTAACAAAATCGTTTTTCTTGACCTGTTTGGCGGTGATACATAATCAATGTTTAGCATAACTCTCAAATCTGTTTTCTTTGCCTCTGCCTTCGGTTAATAACATCATTTGATTGATACAATCCTGTGATGAAAAGTGATAGCCTGTACTTTTTAAAGTCAACTCAAAATCTTCGCCTTACCGTATATAATAGAGCGTTTTATTAACAGGTCTTTCCAACTAGGGGTTGTTGATTTCCCCAAACATATTAATCAACCGTTTGCATTACCTGAATATTAAGCCGTAGTAATACGGCAATATTCAGGAAAAAAGTAAACCCCATGCACGGTAGGATATATTGACTACTGCAGCAGAATGTCGATCAATTTTGATTGACCCAATACCACATTGATCATGTTATTAATCAGAACAGTGCAAGTAGCCAAACATGGCAAAGATCCTGGTGTTAGTGCCATCCACAATCTGGGTGGCATAATGCAAGACATAGAAGAGTTTGCTGGAGAAAAGCCCTGAGTCAATCATGGTAGTTTTCTGAACGGGGTACCCATTCGAGCAATACTTTTTCAAAGCCACCTTGCCTTTTATCTAGTACAGACAACTAATCGGTCAAGAGAGAGCACGGGCGTAGGAATGATATTTGTGCCTAAAATTGGTAACAACGTTGCGCATATCAATAAAGGCTTGCTGCAATGATTTATTGTTATCCAAAAAAAGGCCAGCATGTTGTAGAAGTCAATGTAGTCTTTAGTGGAAAAGATTTTTTAGTAAATCCATCTCATTATCGCGTCAATGCGAAGTTTAATAGCAAGAACGGTTGAGCTTAGTGAGAGGGCAACATTATTTTTCTTTAGTATTGCTAGCGCACTTGAAAACATATTAATTGGCCCTATGTATATAAGGAGATAAACCTAAGTATTAATCAACGACGTATTAAAGGAGGATACTATGGCCTATCGTTCTTTTTCTCTTATCCCTGCATTTAGCAATCATCTTCTGTCTGACCGTTTTACCCAGATAGATAAACTGTTTAGTCGTTTGACAGGTGAAAACACGCTGGCTGATACCCCCGCCTATAATCTGCTGAAAAAAGATAAAGAACATTATGAAATAACAGTGAGCATACCTGGCTATACGCGGGATGAACTCGATATTTCTCTGCTTAATAACCAGCTAACCATTAGTGGTAAACTAAAGATTGAAGAACCGAGTACTGCCGAAGAAAAAGACGGCATTAAATGGTTGCATCAGGGTATTAAAAAAAGTGAGTTTTCTTTAACTTTCAGCCTTGAGCATCGGATAACGATCCAGCAGGCGAATCTTGATAAAGGATTATTAACCCTGCAATTTACCTACGATGTTCCTGAACAGGAACAACCGCAGAAGATCACCATTGGTGATCAGAATCAATCAGGCTGTGTGCTTGAACACAATGCTAATTAAAAGTAGCGCCCATTTTGGGCGCTTTAACTTTCTAACGGCAAAAACGTATAATTATCTTCATCAATCTAGCAAATTAAATGAGCGGCCAGAGGGTAAACTTCTACAGCATGGATGTAGTGCAATACGTGCTGATTACGGTATGCCACCACCCAGTGTTCGATGCCAGTAAGTTTTCGCTCCTTTCTTTATTTTAGTTCGGTACAGTTCAAAAATTATCAATTCGAGACGATTACTTCGGCGACAAAAATACATATGACAATCAAATGATAGCAATATTTGTAGCCTTCAAAAAATAGAGAATAAATGCTTTTTTAGGCTGGTAATAGTATTCTATCAGATCGCGATCGTTCTGGCTCAATCTTCTAGGCTACCCGCTTAATAGAGATTTGCAGTGCGAGAATAAGCGTTGTGTACCAGCCCGTTGGCTTATTAGAAAATCAACAATTCAGGATTAATCAGCAGTTTTTCTCAGATAGGCCCTTTAATTTCAGTCGATCAATGATAATTCAGGCAGTTATTGCATGGAGCGTCGTCATCAGAAGATGCTCGCTCATTGCTACTTCAATGGCTATCAATGCAAATTCTCCATCGCATATTTCAGTGTTTAAAATGCCGTTCGAATCATAACATAAGGCATAGGCCATCGACAACAGTAACGCGTGTTTGATTTCTTCGACGTTCTTCTTATTGGCGATAATTGGTGTCTAAATCGCCCTATAAATACGGCATTTGGATGAATATTGAATGGTTAACAGTCGTCCTGTATAGATAATTTGTTGATATAGCTACACAGCGCAAGATAGGAGGCGGAGGCAGTGCGCGTATTATGGTATTTTTTCAGAAGCCGGTTGTTGTTGGCTAGGATAAAAATCATCATCCATTATAGACAGTGCAACAGGCGTTTCAGTATCAAAATTTAATCAAACAAAAAGCCGAATAACTCAAAAATCCGGTACCGTGCATCATCGTTATCCTTAATCAGGCGCATGACTACATATAATCCTCTCAGGGAATGGATATATGCATAGCGTGCACCAAATATCAAAAGTGGCTTTAAATCATTCAACAATGCGGCTAGCCTGATGATGATTGGGATAAAACCACTTCTCGGTACGGCGTGATAAATTAATAGAATAATGGTAGATGCCAGCGCCTTTCCTTTGTCTTTGTTGATGCAGTCCAAACATTACAGTTCACCTAAATCTATATTTGAACATAGCAAAATTCACCACCATCTCGCAAGACGGTAAAATATACGTCAGAGGCTAATACTGCAATGGCCTTGCAGAAGTAGCTTAATACCACTGTTGCTTGTTAATGGTTTAAGCCAGAGAATCACTTGATGTTTGGGGTTATCTCTACGTTGGCAATTTCATCCGTTAGAGGCTTATTTTTCCAGTGTGTACGGTACGGAAAATCTTTCTGTACCAAGCTGAAAAATGATTGGCCTTAAAATTATCGCGATAATTATTCACGATAAAAATAGCAATCATGTGATCCTAGTCCTAGGTCTGTCTCACCTACACAAAGCGAGCGATATCGGAATCGAGCTGAGGAAAGGTATTGACCATAATGTTTTTCTTCGTTTTAATAAAATGCCAGTGTTGGTTTATTATTGCCATTAGTTACGCGAACTTCGCTTGCGCTAATCGTCTCAATTAAAAAATAGCTGCACTGGATCTGCTTCTTCTGAGGCAGTTTGGCAAGCTTGCCATCGAGAATCACTAAACTCGCCATCAGATTCTGTCAACTAATCGTAAATTTCAACCTATGGTAAGATCACGACAGGTGGGAAAATCGCCGTCTGGCATCTATACCGCTCTGTTCCAGTTCGTGCTGAATAAGTAGCGCTGGCCAGGCTTTTAGGTCCAAGTAGAACGGTTTCAGCCTGTATATTCTCTAACCGTTCCAGGGTGCATTCTTCCATTACCGCTTCCTGATGGGAAAATAGCGACAGTGTTTTGACATTCCCTATATCACTTAAGTACACCGCAATAAACAAAGCGTATTTATGATTTTATCTAATTTTCCTTCTATCCGCTAACTTAATTGCCCCTGATTGATCGTGATGACGTACAGGCGTAAATTCAGATCGTCAAGTTTATCAAAGAGAGCAGGTTGTATGGATGCTAGTTTCCAATAAAAAATTGAAACGGCGCCATGACAAAATCACCTCTTCAGCGTTAGCACTGATCTGATGGTTATCTTCTTTCTATAGTTTAATTTCCAGGCGCATCATCCATTGTAAAAAGGTAGTTAATCGCTATATCTGCCTATTTGCCTCAACAATTGTAGGGTATCCGTGTAGAGGTGGAAAATGTCAGCGATTGACTAAAACAACCGGTACACCACCATGCCAGAGTAAATTGAAATAGTGTGTCGCTTACCATACATAAACCTGTTTGATCCGATAAGTAAAATCTTCAACGAGATATTGGATCAACTGGTTTGCTGTATTCCAGTCGTAACGTCCATTTCTGAGCAAACTATGCTTCTTTAAAGCGCCAAAGCCACTGAGCGGACAGCTTGATTTTTTACCAGCGTTTTACGCAAGCGATAATAAATGGCATTAAGTGCGTGGACTCATATCACGGCGAGCGCAGAACACATGGAATGTTTGCACCACCTGGTTGCTGTACCAGCAATGCTGTAAGCACGGCGGCTTGACGTAATTTTTCTTGATGGGTAAGGATTAGCTCTGTGCCAGCAGCTTGACATAACCGGCCAATATTAGGGAATACAGGGTGAAAAGCGCTAATAATCGCCGCTTGCATGATGTTGCCTAAAAAGGCGAGCTAGTCAGAAAATACGGTAGCCTTGCATAATTTCCGTCCCAGTAAGCAACGATGTTTCCGTCATACTTATCCTTCCTCCTATAGAACGTTAGCACACTATGGTGTGAGCAGCGCAGCAACTATTACCCTGCTTCGAGGAAGTTTATGATCTGAGTAGTATTTTATATTCTTCAATGTATTAATTTTTTAGGAATTCATCCATATAGCTCGGAATAAATCTCCCAGAAAGGGTAAATTAGATAAAGGATGAAGACAACATGCGACTTCACGTATTAGAATTCCTATTTATCCGAAGCGTTTTATGATCTCCATCACGAAATTAATGATGACAGACAAACTAAATTTTTTATAACACCCCAAAGAAACCATACAGAAATGCCTCCGATTCAGTCCACAATTTTTTCTTAACACGCAAGTATTATCTATCTCTAGTCACGATTATCTTGGGTTTTGAGTAACCACAATGGCAAGCCGATGATTCTTGATACAACTGCATTAATTGGGTAATGACTGAAAGTATGCTTGCCGATGAATTTATCACCTATAGGGAACTAGGGATGATAATCCTCGTCCATCCCATTTGCTCTCTTGTGCTCTCTTGGACAAACAGAAAAATAAATGTGCTGATAGAGCTGATGAATGCGGACAGGATGACGATTTTTATTCCTCTTCCAATATACACCAAATGATAATTTGGCAAAATGTTATATCCACAACCTAACTAAACTTCTTTTCAGCATTCATGACGTGTAGAATAAATTTCTTGAAAAACACGCTGAAAATATCAACTCCTGGACTCGTCTATCTGTCGAGGAAATACTTATGCCTGCAGCAGTTTTATGCTATGGAGGTATGGGCCCTCTTGCTCGTTACTGATCTGTTTCTCTTGAAGCTTCACACCGCGGTTTTTTATCCAAAAGCTGTAAGGCAAAAAGCCTGCAGTTCATGCGGCTTCAAAGCTACCGAGTAGTGGTTAAAATAGCAGCTTTATATTTTCTCCAACTGAGACTGGTAATACATTACTTTCAGTATGTCAGATCTTCTTTGGTTTTTTCAAGAATAACTCGCCGCTACTCAACGCTCTGTTTCTTGCCACCTCCCAACCGTGCTAGCGCTATGCTGCAGTAGGGACGAAAATAACATGCTGTATGGGGTGAGCTGTTCTTCAAAAAAAGCAGTCAAAGAAATTTGCTGAGGCGTTGTCATCTGCTTGCTATATCACAGCTATGACCTGATAAATTAAATAGTAGTCTTTCTGGTCTTTGGGATATCTATGCCAGAAAGTAGTGGAAGCGTTACCTGAAGGTAGAGTACGGATGTTACTAGAGAAAAGTGCCCTTTCCTAAAAAACGAAAGGGGGGGTGGCATAGCGTGAAATACATCGAGCGCTATAATTAACTCCACAGAGATATTCGTCTAAAAATTGCTGAATTACCAATGGGGGGTTACTTGTACATCATTACTATGATAACCGGACTAATCAGTACTGCCAGCAGACTCTGATGCAGGAAAAGATGATCTGGCGCTATATTAGCTATATTTCGGCCAGGCATCTTAATATAGTGAGTTCTATAATTTCTTGTCGAATCGTAAACGAGGCACACTATTAGTTAGTAAGGTGAATAAGGCGCTGGAGATGACGGCTCGTAAAAAACCGAAAAACCGGAGTTCACCGTTCTAATGAACGGATTTTCCTGCACTACAGAATCTATACAAATGCATTCTGTGTGGTGTGATACAGGCTACTTTTTATCGACGCTTCAGCTTGCAGCCTGCTAAACAGGTAACGGAATTGTTGTCAAAAAATGAATAAAATAGAAAAACAAGGCTTATTAACAAATATATATGGTTAATGTCTCTAAAATTAATGCATTAGGTAAAAGAATAGATACCCAAATCAAATTTGAATTTACAATAAATCAGAGTAAACCGATTCTATCTCCTTTTAGCAATAAGAGATGTTTTTTTCTCTTCAGTTAAAGCGCGATTTAATTTTCTAAGTATGAACGAATTAGTGTCTTCTTAACTCAACCAAGATTGACAGGATTATGTAAGCGATGAGATTTTTAAAGAATTTAATGCAGAGTGTGTTAGCTATTTTTCTTGATCCGATCATTGATAAGGAGTCCATTCTTTTCTCGGATGAAGATAAATGGTACGAAACCTTTGCAAGCGATCATGAAATTAGTCACCATCAACTAATAAAGTTAGATAATCAGAGAGTTATTGCTAAGGAAGTCCACATTTAAAAATGTTAATAGTTATATCAGGCGATTAAAAGGATGGTTGAGTAGATTTCATGGTGTAGGGTCGTTTTATTTACCTAATTATCTGATCTAGAGAAAATCGTTAAAAACTACAACAATTAGAATAAAGACCTGCCTACATATTACTCTGCGAGTAAAGCAAAAATCTTTGACAACATAGCTATTTTTATATCCCAATATTCTTTACCTTGTGGAAACTAATAAATATCATTTTTATTTTCTACCTTGTTTGGCTGCCAGTGAATTTTTTAACTTATAAATTTCCCGTTTACCTTTTTCCCGTTGTTGCTCCTTTTCTTCCTGCTCCTGCGTCAAATTACGGTTATTAAAAATTACCATATCGGCTTTTGCATCATAACGAATGCCGTAATCTGGCAAGTCATTTGCTTTAGCCAGTTGCTTAATATTATGCCTGAACATTTTCAATAATGCGGTACTCCCAGTTTTTAAATGCAATTTTTCAATGGCTATCGTAAATTCCCCCTGATTACCACAATGCTTACGGGCTATTTCATAAATTCGTCTATCTATTGCTTTTCTAATACGGAAGTAGTCTTGACTTATTTTTAATATTTTCTTTTTATGTAACGCCTGATAGAGCCAGTCAGGTAACGTCACCTCAACCATACCAATATCGAGCTTACCTTTTTTTTCCTCTAAAATAACCCACTTATCAATCAAGCCAAAATTTTCTGTTTTTCTAGAGTCTTCAGAATAGATTACATTTGTTTCAATTCTTGTCCCAGCAAGGCGAGATAGTGACTTTCTTAAATCTTCATATGCCCTACCACTCTTCGCTCTATTCGTTGTTACAAAAAAATCATATGGTGTAAAGTAAACAGTACGACTAATTGGCTCATGATTATTAATAGACTCTTGTAATTTAGAAATAGCATAAATCCAAACATCTTTATCAAAAACGGTTGCCATCCCATATTCAGCGTTAGGGGCTACAACTATTGTTGTATTCCCACTTTTGTATCTCCGCGTGTCGATATCACCACCTTTTAAAGCAAAAAAAGGGTGTTCCATACTAGCCATTTCATCTCGAAATCCTGAAAGCTCGACTTCATCAGCAATAAAAAAATCTATCTCGTGTTTTCGAGGGCGTAAAGTTTTCAAATTGTTTTCTCGCTCTTTATATCTACTATCTGTCATAGCCTTAATCCTATCTGTTCTAGGGTTGTTGTTAGAGCTAGGTAGGTGTGATCAGCAGCTATTTAGCTCGTCTTTCGACTTTTAAAAACCGTAAAACACGATAAAAGATCGACTTTTAAAAACCAATTATCGATATTTTAAAACTATTGTCAAGTATAGGTTACTATTTAAACAAAATTTTCTAAAATACTATAGATAAAGCAAAAAGTAGTCGACATTTAAAAATAAAATTTAGTAAAACTTATTATGTTTCATATAGATAAAGCAAAAATATCTATAACTTATTTAAGTTATAGATAACTGATCTTTTAATCGGATTCTCCCCTTTAGCCTGTGGATAACTTCATATCTTGTAAACCCATTAGATAGCAAAATTTTGCTCATTCTTAAATAAAACCCTTACTAGCTAATCTCAAACATCACTCTGAACGTGCTTCAATAAGGATTCAGGAATATTCCACTTTCTTGCTTTGGCTGTTCATGGTTATGAAATTAAATCGCTCTTTAAGTAAAGAGAAAAAGTTATCCCTTATTGGTAAAAGGAGAGAGAATCAGTTTACTTGGTTTATTGTAAGTTAAAATTTTATCGAAGTATGTATTCTTTTATCTAATGGATTAATTTTAGAGACATTAAAACCCACTATTTCTCAGGTTTTAGGTGCCTTCATCTCCAGCGCCTTATACACCTTCGCAATAGTATTCCCAATTTGCGATTCGACAAGAAACCATAGTAATGGACTATTTAAAATGCCTGGCCGAGATATGCCTGATATAACGCCAAATAATCTCTTCTTGCGTTACTATCTACTGCCGGTGTTGTTGAGTGACGCTGGTTTACTAAGGATGCACAGCAGCCTTCTCCGTAATCACCAAGTTTTGATATGATACAGGCAGATCTTTTTAAGATAACTGTTAATTCCCGGAAGATAGTATTGTTTTTTTGAATAATTCAGGTTTTACCTTGAAGTAATTTTATAGACTAGAATATAGTTTTATTACCAAATATTGATTGGAATAATTGTTAATTATACAGCCAAACATATCAATATACACTGATCTCAAGCTCTTAATTATAATTGAATAACGCCTTTGCAGCCAATCTTCTATATGCCCATTAAATCGCTCGAGCATACCATCCTTTTAGGATGTCTCGTGGTGAGGAGCTAAAGTCCGTATTCTATACTAAACTCTGTATAGAAACGTTTGAATTCCTTTTTTTTGTGGCTGAACGTTTTCCTGGGGAAAAGGCGTTCTATAAATTCTTTGCTATTATCTGTAAGTACCCGCGATGGATAGCCATGGGACAGACTTAGTTAAGATCAGGTAAAAAACGTTTACCCATTTTGCACAGTCTTAGCCTTCTAAAGACAGATAAAAACCCATTGAGTGGCGCGATCTATACCTATGAAAAATTATCTTGTGAAGTTTCGTTTTGGATTTTCGGAAGATATTTCAGATCTACGTTAAGATAAGCAGGCTCGTAGCTTTTAAACACTTTATGCTTCAGCTTCTTGGCTTCTTTCCTGATTTCATGAAAATTTCCACCGCGCCGGACACCTACGTAAAAAGCGATCTAGGCAAGATCGAGATACTAATGGGTAAAGGAGGAGGGTTCGGCAATTCGTGTACAAGTGGATTCTGCCAGCAGATCGTTGAGAGATGGAGAAAAACGTTTTTGCAGAAAAACGATTACGGCTTACTGAGCTGGCAACAGTGTTGTAGTCGGCAAACGATTGGGAATATGGCTATTCGACGAGGGTCTATATAATAATGATCCGAAAACAAACATTTAGCGATAAAGCGGCATTTTTGTTTTAGACTTTGCTTCATTACAGGAAGCGCTCATTCTAATAATATCTTCTCGCATTTATTTTTTTGATTTTATAATCAATGCATTTATTGAGTTCTTTAACACGTTCAAGTAATTTTGTTTTTTAGCATTTTTACCTCATTGATCTCTTTTGTATCATCTAGAAAGTAATTCATTAATACATCTAATTTATCGGACTGCTTATCCATATCACTCTCCGATTAATAGAGCATATGTTGAACATAGCACACATTATGGTATGAGCGGTGAATCTACCCTATTTTATAGCCCTACTCTGCTTCAGAGATCTTCATGATCTGAGTACTGTTTTATAGTCTGCGATATCTTTATATTTTCATGAATTCATCCAGATATGATAGCTTGGAATAATTTCCTAGAAAGCTTAAATCGGATAAATCAGGATGACAACACACTACTTCACGTGTAAAAATACCAGTTTATTCGAAGCGTTTTTTAATTTTCATCCTGAAATGATGAATGACAGATCGACTGAATTTTTTATGACACCTAAAAAGAGGCCTACAGCAATGCCTCATCCAACTTCGGTTCCAAATTTTTCTCGCCACGCAAGTATTATCTGCCTCTAATCATGATTATCCTGGTTTTTGAGTAACGCCAATGGCAAGTCGATGATTTTTGATACAACTGCATTGATTGGGTAATGACTGAAACTATGCTTGCCAATGAATTTATCACCTATATGGAACTAGGAATAATCCAAGTCCCCCTTTGCTCCCTTGGACAAACAGAAAGATAAGTTCGCTGATAGATCTGAGGAATGCGGACAGGATGATGATTTCTATTTCTCTGGTAAGATACCTAGATGGTAATTTACCGAGATATATAATCCTCCACGCCGCCTAATTAAACTGCTTTCATTATTAGATGATGCCTAGAATAACTTTCTTGAAAAACATCATGAAAGTCTCAAAATCTCGTGGACCAGTCTATCTGCCGAGCGAATACTTGCATGTAACACTTGTGCAATAGGTGTCTATAGCAAGCTATTACTGCTGTCCATTTCCTGAATGTTCCCACTACCGTTTTTTTTACAAAGCTGTAAGTCAAAATCCTGTAGTTCATGCGGCTTCAAAGGAACAGATAAGTGATTACCACAGCATGTTTATATCTTACTTGATTGCGACTGGTAACACATTACTTTTACTATGCCACATCTTCTTTACCATTTTTAACAATAAGTGGCCGCTACTCAATGCTCTATTTTTCGTTGTCCAAGCTTCCCCCCCAGCTATCTGCAGTTGGCATGCAAACAGGATATTGAAATTGCCATCTTCTATTCCTTGGACATTTATGTTTGACAACTCAATTAACATCCGTATATTCATATCTCCGTCACCAGTGGCGGTCTGAATATTAAACATGCTGTATGTGGGTGAGCTGTTCTTCAAAAAAAAGCGCTCAAAGAAATCTCTGAAGGTACTAATTATTCAGCTGCTGCGTTACAGCTATGACCTGATAAATCCAAGTAGTATTCTTAATCTTGGGTATATTCTGCGCTAGAAAGCAGTGGCAGCTCTTCTGAAGGCACAATACGTACGTTACTGGAAAGTGCACTTCGCTAAAAAAACGAAAAAGCTGGGAGTGGCATAATCTGAAATACCTCTGGCGTGCTCACTTTTCCCCCGGTATCCGACTCAAAACTGCGGCGTTATAGAAATGAAATGCTTATACATCATTATTATGACCATTTAACTAAGCAGTACCGGCAGCAAGACCATGCTGCATGGAATAGATGATCTAGCGCTATATACCAATATTCTGGTGAGACATTTTAAGATGATGCGTTACTATGGTTTTTTATCTAATCGTAAACGAGGCACATTATTACTAAAAGTGTATAAGGCGCTAGAGATGACAGTTCCTAAAAAACCAGAAAAACCGCGGTTTGCCTTTCTGATGAAAAGATTCTTTCGCAAAGAGATCCGTATAAATGCATTCTGTATGGCGAGCAGATGGATAGGCTATTTTTATCGATCCTACATTTGGAAAATAGGCAAGAGAATTGTTATCAGAAAAATGCATAAAATGGAAAAACAATGCTTGTTAAACTAAACCTATGGTTAATGTTTCTAAAATTAATGCATTAAGTGAAATAATAGACAGTCATATAAAATTTTAACTTACATAGACACAAACCGATTCTATCTCCTTTTAGCAATAAGGGATGGCTTTTGCTCTTTATTAAAAAAACGATTAAATTTCCTAAACATAAATAGATTCACATGAAGCATCAGAGCGAGAGTATAGCCTGATCATCATATATCAGATTTGTTAATAACTCGTTATCTATATTTAGCAAATTAGTTTTTTGCCATTAATGAATATAAAAAACAGCTAGCAATAGCGCTAACTTAATATTAATATATATTTATATATGGTAAATTATCTAATATAATTTCTCTGAAATTTTCAGGTAATAAAACATCTATGATCAGTTATCTTTTCACTTCTGAATCAGTATCAGAAGGTCATTCTGATAAAATTGCATATCAAATTTCAGATGCAGTTCTTGATGCAATTCTTGCGTAGGATCCAAAAGCACGCGTTGCATGTAAAAGCTATGTTAAAACAGGTATGGTAATGGTTGGTGGTGAAATTACGACCAGCGCCTGGGTATAGTAGATATTAAAGAAATTACGCGGCACATATGATACGTGAAATTGGCTATACTAGCTCCGATATTGGTTTCGATGCTAATTCTTGTGCTGTTATCAGTGCAATTTGGAAACAATTCCCTGATATTAATCAAGGAGTCGATCGTGAAAATCCTTTAGAACAATGAGCCGGCGATCAAGATATCATGTTTGTTTACGCTAATAACGAAACTGATGTATGCCGGCGCCAATTACCTGTGTTCACCGCTTAGTCGAACACCAAGCTGAAGTGCTAAAAATCGTACTTTACCATGGTTAAGTCAAGATGCTAAAAGCCAAATTACTTTCCAATATGAAAGTAATAAAATAGTGGGCATTGATACTATTGTCTTATTTACTCAGCATCCTGAAGAAATTAGCCAAGACACCTTATCAGAAGTCGTAATGGAGGAAATTATTAAGCCAGTATTACCTAGAGAATGCTTACACAAAAATACCAAATATTTTATTTAATCCTACAGGTCGTTTTGTTATAGGGGACCAATTGGTGATTGTGGTTTAACTGGCCGTAAAATTATTTTCGATACTTATGGTTGGATGGCTCGCCATGCTTGCGGTGCTTTTTCTCGCAAAGATTCTTCTAAGGTTGATCGTTCTGCTGCCTATGCAGTATGCTACGTAGCAAAAAATATTGTTGCGTCAGGGACATGGACTTGCTGATCGCTGTGAAATTCAAATTTCTTATACGATTGGTATCGCTGAGCCGACATCCATCATGATCGAAACCTTTCGGTACAGAAAAAATACTCAATGAAACGCTTGTTCATTTAGTGCATGAAATTTTGACTTACGCCATTATGGTTTAGTTAAAATGCTTAATTTATTACAGCCTATTTATCTTAAAACCGCAACATATGGACGTTTTGGCCGTTCTCAATTCCCATGAGGAAAAACAGATAAAGTTGCTGAACTTCGCGCTTCCGTCGATTTCAACTAATTACTCATCGATTTTATTTCATTAAGATAGTAAAGAGTGAGTTATGTTCATTTCTTGTGTATTTGGTTTCGGATATGGTGGGGGGGGGATATCCCCTGTTTATTAATTTAATAAATTATTTTAATAATAGAAAGATGATATGCCATGAAAAGTCTACTTTACAGGTATTTGCAAAACCAGATATTACCTGTAATCCCTTGAATGAACTTATTCATAATGGTGCTAGGCAGCTGATAGCTATCATCCTCGTTGAGGATGAGCTCAATGCTATGTTACGATAACGTACTGAAAGCAGCCTTGTCGACGGGAATCATACGCCATCGTCTGTAACAGTTATTTGCCACAGCGAACTATACAGACTGGATGGGGATGTTGAGATAAAGTGTGCCTAATGTCAAGAGGATCGTAGCGGCAACGGAGAGTATGCCTCAACAGCTCATTGCTACAGCCTTATCTGAAGCGTGCAAAAAGCATCAAATAGTTACTCTAATGGCTGTATATCCAATGTATATCCACTGGTGATATACATGAATCTCTGCTGGTTTTTTCTTGGCTGATAGCATTATACACTTCTGTCATGTAAGATGATTATCTTTGCCTACTGGTCATATTATTAGCGTCACTGAACATGGACGTAAGGAGCTAGTTTCGGTCGAAATGCATATCGAAAGTCATAAGTAAACTTGGCTGAACTTCTTAATAGCCTTTGAGTACGTGCCTTAACTACCGTATATCCTAGGCTTGCTACGGGAGATGGTATATCATTGATATTTTGTTTGTAAAGTTTTTCAGCGTAGTATCAGTATTATTCCTTGCAGCGATGAAGACGCTAGAAAGAAATCTAAAAATAATTATTTTACTGCTATTTAAGCAGTTCCTATCTACTCATAAAAGCTGGATATGGGCTCAGAGGATTTGATCTGCTTTGTGGTAAACAACATCCAATCAATAGATTTTAAAATTAATACTTTTCTTATATAAGAATGGAGAACAGCCTTACGAAGGATCAAAGTAGAACATAGCCTAACAGCAATACACCAGATTTGCTAATAACTCCACATAAAAGGCTATATTTATTATTATATCACCTTTTCTATGGATATCAATGTGAAAAAAGCAAGAGTAAACAGAGTATAATTTTATAAATTTCAATGAGATAAATCGATTAAAGATAGCTCAAATTAGAGCAGATAGCTAATAGCTAGTACAGGATGAACAAAGATCAAGCAATATCTATTTTATCCACAGGATACGGTGTTTTATTAAACAATAAAACAGCATCTTTTAACACAAACCATCTTGTCAATGCTGTAGATTAAAAGCTATGTTAGCAAAGCAACAACCTTTGCAAACATAGCTAAATAGTTACGGCAGCAGCAATATAACCGGAGTGGAAGCCGGCACGATTACCTTGATCACATTACAGGCCTCGAAAAAGAAATTTCTCTTCAGTGATTAACTTATTGACGATATAACAGTAATTTTACTATAAGGGTAAAATTGGACTGTAGCCAATCACTGCCAGGAGGGGGGATTTCAGCCTGCCATGCAAAACCCTTTCAGGAAGAAGTATTTCCACTCCCAATAACAAAAAATGCTATTCGAGGCACTGCTTTATAGCTTATTTTCTATCCTTGTTGCTTTGCTGACTCAACAGGCTCTCACACAGTTAAGTAGCTCCACGAATAACGATAATGAAACGCTTTCCGCTACACAAAAAGCCGTTAAAGTCGGTTATAATTTTGCGAAAGAAGTAAAAATTCAATGAAATTCTAGAAAGAAAAGGACAATTGGTTGTTTAAGGACGAAAGAAAAGGGTTAATTTTTAGGGAGAAAAATTTATAGGATCTAACGATGGTACCACAAAAAAAGTTACCATTAATATCAAGCCAGCCAATAAACATTTTAAATGTACCAATAGTGGTTATAAATATTTAAGAAAGCTACAAAACCTTTGTTTAATCCCCGCGTTGCCGATTTTAAAAATGATGGTTTTTATTGGCTTGTTCATGGTTGGAAGGTAATATCTCCTGATATGCAAGAGGATATTAAAAAATTCTAAATTTAGTGCAAGCACCGCAAGTTTTTTACTTGTACCAATGCTCGATGACTACAGAAAGACACACGGGGTCACACTGCCTGATGATTTAGTTAAGGTAAATAAAGCGATATTTGCAAAGTTCTCTTCAACACCCCCACATAGAAAACGCATGGGTGCCAATGCCGAAGGGCTACCTTGCGGGTAAATATTTCCCCATACGCAAAAATAATGAAAAATTAATGCAGAACCAACAAGGTTGTAAAAATGGATGAGGTAAGAATAATCATTGCGCCCATTAAGGTAATGGGATGCCGTCGATTTGAAATGCCCACTGAAGAAGAGAAGCAAAAACTTACCGCCTGGAAGAAATATCGGGGACAACTTAATCGTCTCGATATCTCAACCACCAAAGATATTGACTTGCCTAAGGAACCAGATTAACAATAACGTTATCTATTTCGCCGTGATAAACGTTGCTGATTATCTCGTCCACATCATCTTGGGTGATCTTTCCGACGATCTAAGCGGCTTTGTCATAACGAATGCTCCTAACTGGATAAATGTGCGATCATCAGCATTATGCTTAATACTCCATAAACAGGCTATTAAACGCATTCTAGCTATCAGTAATCCCTTTTCATCTATTTTTACATATTTTTCTGGATGCTAATTTTTATTGGGTACAACTTCCCATCAGGAAAAGATAAGGGAAAACGTACTAATTTGTAAAATTGTCTGATCTAACGACAATCGCTTTTTAGGCTGTGTCTGTGGTTTAAGTATTTTAACCTTCACGACCTGTTTAGGTTTAAGTAACTGATTTCTTTGGCTGCTTGTTTTGCTACTTTGGAAGGATGCATTTTTTGCCTGTTTTTTATTGCAGCATTCCACACCAAGACATTTTTACGATAAACAGGGCATACTTGTTGGTATGCTCTTCCTGTGAAACCCATTTTTATGGCAATTTAGGCTTAATTTTCGTTCTATAGTCTTTAATTTTTAAACAGGTTACTTATTTCAGTATTAGTGAGACCAATTGATAGTTTCACTATGTCTCTTTCAACACTCTTCTCAAGAAAAGAAAAGTAACGCCCCATTTTTATGGGAAGCTTTTGTTTTTGTCTTCAATTTTCTCTTGTTGTATACCTTGTTTGATACCTTTTTATCATATTCCTTAAACCAATATTCATCAGCCAACTCATGTTTTTCTAATTGTTTCGCTATATCTCGGTATCTCGGTGATGATATGTATCACTTTTTTTACATTGCTTTTCTGAATGAGATAGTTAAACATGGTGATAACCTAATTATCAGTATAATCATTATACATCAAGAATTTAACAATGTTATCTAGTAACTCGGTCATATCTCATCTGCGGAATGTATTTCTGTATCAACTCTAATAACGCCATTCTCCTATCCTGCATAATCTCACCGTCCTCTAGTGTTCTCAGATCAACAAGCTTAACCGATTTTGTACAGATATTTTAGGCTCTTTTATTCAACTGTTAGTAAAACAATTGAGGCAGTTCGTTCTTTAAGGGTGAAGACTTTGTTCCTTTGCAACAAAACAGGATAGTAAAAGCAGCGGAAATTCTTTGTGTCCAGCTTATAAATGCTTCTGCATGGACGCAATTCTATAACGCATGAATCGCCATACCACCCAAGCTTATCATGGGTTGATGGATGTTCTATCAACAGGTAGATATACTCCTGGCATTGTTCAGTATTCACTGAATAAAGAATATCACTCTGATAGTTTTTCTCTCAGTATCGACAAATGAGCTGGTTGGTGGATCATACTTTCAGACCACAAAAGTCACACAATTCATTAATCTCATCAGGAAAGCTAAATATCAAAGAAATATTTAGCCGTCTCTTTTTTACTTAAAATTACTTGAATAGCGCATATGTGATGTTTAGCTAAAATTTTTAGTCATTCGATTTACCTCAAAGGTATTTTACTTTAATGAATCTGACTAAATCAGTATTTACTACGTTCTTCCAGAAATACCTATCTTTTTAGCTCTTTTTCAGCTTAAAAACCATGGGTAATTTCACTATTTGGGAATTAAATCGTCAAGCGCATTTTTCTGTAAAGTTTTCCAGTCTTTCCATCTGGAGTTTGCTATTTTTTTGGTGGAATTAACTGCTTTTTATCGCTTTAATTTTTTCGGAGGATGCTTTCTAGTCAATTAGATAACTTGTCAAACAATAATGGTACATGCTCAATAATTTTACCAAGGCTTTTCATCGCTGGCATAGTCGATGCCGATTAATGTCGCTTCCAATTTTTGATTAATTGAATGTTGCACGTCTTTGGGTAACATGCTGTCATCGTTTCCGACTTTTGGCGAAATTTTCCTTATGCTCATATATCACATTTCTCAATGATATCTGTTTAAAGGAAGAAGAAGACTTTTTAATCGTTTTTTCTCTTGAATTTTCTCCTTTCTTTACCTCAAACATAAAAATAGCTAAGAGGCGCAAGGAAGGCATCTAGCTAGACGATGAATCACGACGGTTTTTAGTGCCATTTTCTGTTAAAGCACTTCATCAACGGACTTGTTGAGTCTTTTCCGTTTTTCACCATATCTTTATCCCGTATCTTTTCTAGATCTGAAGGAGATATAACTTCTATTAAAATTTTTACATTTTTAATTTTGCTGGTTTTACCCCCTTAGCCGAAAAGTTCACGCACTCTTCTATATCATTGAAAATATGCTTAAAGTGGTTACCTCGCTCATTAGCTAAACGTTTGAATTAATCAGCTTCATAAACCACATCAACAAAAATACTGGAGATTTGCCCATATTGAAAGTTACGCTTGATAACTCCGTCAACAATTAGCATTTAGGCAGGTTTTTGGATCAACAACATGAGCTGCCTATCTCCTGTCTGGCATCAGTCCATCTTTTACACAGCGTGGTTAAGGCCAGTAGTGGTGATTATTTATTAGTTATTAGCAAATATTATATATAGCGGTCAGGTTAGGTTCGGCTCTGATGCTTCGTCAATTTGTTTTGCATCCTTAAATTGGACCTTGTTTACCTACCAGTGTTAAGCAGGTCAAATTCTCTTATGTGGTTCCAGCTTTTCTTAGCAGGCTGCTGTAGCAGCCTAAATACCATTGAAAGGGTTGTTTTTCTCGAACTACAGTTCTTCGCAGGTCTGGGTATTGACCATCACTGATCTGATGGGAAGTTGTAGAATGCCAGCAGTTCTTCACGATCTTTTTTTAGCTTCTTCATTGCTGCAGGATACTTCGCTAAAAATTTTCCCAATAAAAGATCAATGGAATTATTATCGGTATCACAGCTTTCTGCTAGCCAGAGATCTCCCGTAGCTTAGCCTTAACTTTTGGTTTCATGCTTTTTGGAAGTGAAGTAAGCAGATTAGCTATTTTCTGTTCCAAACAGCGTTGGTGCTCTGTATCCGGGAATATCTTTGCCATTGAATTCGAAAAAGCAAGGGTATCGTATCTTCCGTAGCAAGCCTGGGAGATACGCTTAAGCCATGTGCTTTTGCAGGACATTGAGAAGTTTGGCCAAAATCCCCTTCTGACTTTCAATAAAGATCTTTGATCGCAAATAGATCTTTATGTACCTATGCTTAGTGACGTCGATAATGAGCAGCAGGCAAAGGAGATCATCTTGCCTGACAGGACTGTATATATGTTATCGTCAAAGAAATAAAATAGCACCTATCCTTTAAATCCTGCAGGCAGGCAGTGTTTTGCTGTGATTTTCAAGCCATTACTGTTTCAGTATCCTGATTGGATCTATGACAACCTTAAGCACTTTAATCACAAGACCGCCAATACCAATTTGCATAGTTCCCTGTGGAAAATAATCGTTACTGGCGACGGTGTATCTGTGAAACCAGCCAAGAAGTTGGGGGCGTTCAGCATGTTGTCGTAGTTATAGCTTCAATCTGAGCCTCTAACGGTGGTAGCTATCAGCTATTTGGCACAATTATGGATGAGTTCATGCAATGAATCATAGGTAATATATGATTTCGCGGATATTTGTATAATAGATTTTTTATGGCATATCATCTATCTATTGTTGAAATAATCATTCACGAAATCAATCAGCAGTACCCCAGCATCTCTGAAACTCTATGTACGAGAAATGAGTATAATTCATTTTTCGTACATACACAGTCCAAGAGTATACTGATCGCCTAAGTTAATTTTTCAGTAAGCAAGAAAAGGGAATCTAGCAGCAAACAATAGCCAATGCTGCTGCCGGGAGAATAATTTTGCTTATTTTGGAATCTTATTGATGATTGATTACATTAGATTGTCTTTACTTTATTAATACGTCTTTTTAAGATTATATTAATACATCATTTTATTTGTTTTATGCTGATTTTACGTCATAAATACACTGAAATTGATTCATTAATGAAAGTAGATAATTACATACGCTAATGCTTCATTATGCTGCTAGAGCAGCATAGCAACACTGACTTGGCAACGATATTCTCTGAAGTCACATCCTCCCCATAGTTATTTATCTATTTACATTTTCGTTGTTTCAGAAAAACTTATGACGCCAAGTACCCATTCTGAGATGACAGCAAAGCACTTTCTGGCGTTCGCCATAGCAATCCGTTATGGATGCATTCCACAACAAAGTTGTATATCGTTCCATCCAACTGTAAAATCACAGGTAGACAAGCTGGCATTGGCTCTAACCGTTCCGATTTTCGGTTGATCTCAAGTATAGATCTCTTTATTGTTACCGTGCGCTTCATTTAACCAGCCTTTCACGTGCTGCGTTATCAGCCAGCTACCTTAATTTTGATATTGTCACTTGCATTAATTTCTTGCGAATAATGCTTTTTTTAGCATTAACGGTATTGGCAATGTTGAGATTATTACCTATGCTATTGATAGCGGAGTGCATCCAATTTAACTCAGCCTTATCTTTTATCTGAAAGTGATACAGGTTATCGCTTTCATGAAACATCCTGCGGAGGATTTTCGATAATAGTGCAATGCCAATATTCCAATGGCAGCAGTTGAGGTAAAAATCTTTTTGCCTGGCTTCTCGATGTAGCGTAAGCACCATGGGTGATATTTTTTCTCATCTACATAACCTCATATCTCGTTAAACTAGGCTGACAATTCGCTGCATGCATTTTCTGAAATATTATCATCATTTACGCTATAGATTTCAGCGCCTATATGATTCTGGTTGCTTTTTATCGCTGTTTTTTTACTACCAACCTGTCACATTTTGCTAACTAAAACTATTTTCTTCACAAAACCAAGTTGCAACTCTCTAGCCCCAGTTTTATTAGTATTGAAGGAATAATACGTTTTTTGAGCGGTTGGTTTAATAACTTATCAAGATGCTTAAAAATATACCGCTTTACGGATTCATTAAATTGGTTGCATGACTGCCGCGACGAGCAACTGCTATTCGTCTAGATATTCACTGTACTTTTCTGCTCCCAATAAAGCCGATAATTCTATAATTACAAAAGCGGTTAATACTTATAATAAGATAAATTTACGATGAATTTCTGGTTTTTCTCTATTTTCATCAAAATGTATCCTCATAAATATAACCTCCCATTCCTAAAAGCAGTGCCATCGCCAGACCACCACTCCACACAAAAACAACGGAAACAGCACTGAGCGATAATTGACGTTTTCTTACCACTGAATCCAATGATGTAATTTTCTTGCTAAAAAATCTGTAATAACCGCACCACTGATGACATAGAGATCCACTTTCAAGGAAAACAACATTTCAAATACTGCTATCAGATAAGTACACTTTGCTAAAAGCAAACTCTGAAGAGCCATCACACCGGTAAGTGAAAATGCGTCCAATCAAAGCACACCAAAGAGACTTAAGGTGGTGAGCAGGGGCGGGTAAGAGACTCTCTTAGTACAAAAGAAAACGCCAGACGAGACTCCAAACAGCGTGGTAAGCATTTGCTGGCCGCATCCAGATATATGAACATGGATAAAAATCGAAGAAAATCAGAAAAATAGCCATGTAGTTGCCGGATAGATGGCACAAATATGGCCGACAGGATGGATAACACTGTAAAAATAATTCGCGTTACTATCACCACTCTATTAATATCCGAAAGAGGGCGTTAGTGATAAAAATCCAAAAAATGTTTTACGATAATAACCAGGCTGGTTTTTCGATGACAGTGCAAGCCACCCAACAAGAGCAATACAAGATTCACTGCGCTCATGTTTTTCTCTTGTTGCCGCTCACTCTACCTGCCAGTAATGCGTATAAATCTGTTTGGCATACTACAAGCATTTCTTTTCATTTCATTGCTGATATGGAAGCCAGCGTTATAAAACCAAAGAGACGCCTAGTTAACGCCATATTTGCGCAGGTATTTTGCAGTAGTATCCACGCATCGATTTTAACGTTGAGGCAGGGTTGATTGAGTAAATCCTAATGGTTTTTTGGATCCACACACCCATATTTTTGAGCTTTTGGATATGCGTCGAATTAACCTGTATTAGCTAATAATCTACGCTCAAGAGTGACCACCTTATCCCAATTGATATTACGGGTTTTGCAGACAGGCGCCTTTTCTGCTGAGCGATGGCTTTTAGCAGTTTTAGATCAATCTGGTATATCGCGCATACCTCATTAAAATAAAACTCCTGTGTGCTGCCATGGTTAAGTTTATAATAATCAAAAAGATGATAATTTTTAATATGATAGCGCTCATTAAATGCAAAAAAAGCAAAACTCGCCTTTCTTGTCTAAAAAGAATTTAAAAATTAAAAAATAAGAGAATTAATTGTTAAATTTGAAAGTGAGGGTATTAAGCAACCCAGGCCAAGCCGTTATCTGGTTTACATTATATCTCGGCTTTTTGGCAGTAATGGCAGGAATATTGTTGGTACTGAAAATTGAGACCTCAGCTATCATCGAGCTGCCGATCAGTTTCATTGGCATTGTCCTACAGGATTCCTATTGCATGCTTTTATAAGTAACTAAAAATTCTTTATTATTGGTTTAGCTTATTGGTTGAACCTTGCATTTTTTTAGAACAATGATGACATCACCGCCACCCACCTATTGGCTATTTTTATCACACTTTTATTTCTCGCCATTAATGGTCATATTACCGGGTGGGTGTGGTACGCGCCAAACTGCACTAGTGTGTCTCTAATTTTGCATCATTGATAAATGGATATTTACTCTATATCTTTAGCATGCCACGTGATTACCTCAGTAATGCTTGTACATTAGGAATTTTATCATTAAGGTTGCTTTTTTTTAAGCGTACCGGAACCCTCGCCAATAACAAGTACAATAGCAACCTCTACAATGGCTAGTACCCTATTATTTCTAGACTTTAAAATTCTTGGTGAAGTGTTGACTTCTTTTTTATATTTTCCTCTTTGATTTGTTGATCAAATGCGATTGAATTATTTTCATTGCTTACCTAATTTGATTGACAATCGTATTTAAATCGCCACTGGCTAATAATAGCAG
>JBQMRN010000015.1:0-28414 GCA_052171895.1 Arsenophonus sp. NEOnobi-MAG3 | reverse complement strand
ATCGGCTAATAGGATTTACCTGCTTTTTGACACTAGTTCTAAACAAGGTCTAATTTAAGAATGAAGAACAGATTTAGGAAACATCACAGCAGAACCTGACTCTCATACACAAAATTTGCTAATAACTCTGTAAATAATGTCACTTCAATCCTTTTTATTATTATTGTTATTTGTTAAACTATTTATATTTTTAAATCTTATCTAAATAAAACAGCATTTAATTTTTCTTGCTATTTGAATATGAATAGCGCATGATAAATATCTCTATTTTTATATAGAGACATTCAATGGAGTCCTGTTGGTTCTCCTGAAAAGCTAACTTGTTAAGTTGGTCAGGTCTGGAAAGAAGCAGCCATAGCAAGGGGTGTATGTGCCAGGATGTCACTAACAGGATTCCCCCTTCCCCCATTTAGAGATTTCTAAGAAATTATTACCATGTTTTAGGTTGTTTAACCTAATTCAAGTTGGTTCTTATATAAAGAAAAATCAATTGATTTAATCAATTTTTTCTCTTCATCTAAATACTATATTTAGTTTTAAACTTATAGAAATAAGGTTATTTAAATAAAAATTTAAAATCAGAAAATTGAATTCTTAATTAAAAAATTATAGTTAAAAATAATAATTATAAGGTTATTTTTTAATAAAGTGACAATACAAATATTGTAGATTCTTTAATCTAAGAATGTAAATAAGACCATGGTATGCTTATCTATGCTTCGTATGAACATACGAAGTTATTTATTTATTAATAAAATCTAATAACGACTAGATGAAGGAATTTTTATAAAGTTTATTCATTATATAATCTCTGGAAGCCATAGATTTGCAGAGAAATAAAATATCTTAAATTAATCTTCAGATAATTAATCTTATCGATTATGGATTCTAATATTTTTATAAACATATATTTTAAGTGAATTAGATAGTTAATTTGGTCATAATTTACTTTCTTTAAATTAAAGATGTATAAAATACAAATTTTATTCGCTATTTCTTCAAGTATTAGTTAATAACTAATAAATATTATTTATTAAATTTTTAGTAAAATGCTCATTTATTTTTTGCCAATCAGAAATATCTGATTCGTTCATTACTAGTTTAGCGAATAGCTTATAAGCTGTATCTAAATATCTGTTAATAAAAACAAAAATATTTAAATATTCTAAATATTTTAATTTAAATTAATCAATCATATCACAGATATGATTGATTAATAGACTAAGTTTAATATTTTTCTATGAAAATTATTTTTTAAATCGATTTTTGTTCTATCTAAAGTTAGATGTCGTATCATGATAAAGATATATCATATAAATAGTTTTTCGCTTACTAAGAATAACTCCTTGGTAATGAATCATCCATAATCATCTCTATTTAAATAAAAGATTATCATTGAATTAATATTTTGTTTTTAATAAAAATTATAATATTGTAGATAATTTATAAAATGTGTACTTGTATGAGTATACATAAATGTAAAGAAAATATCCTACTAGATATTAGTCTAGTACTATTATAGTATAAATCACTATCTGCGCATAAAGTTTATGTATACTTATAATAAATAAACTATTCTATAGCAAAACATTTAATATATATAAAAATTACAGTATTATTATGTTATGTTAATAATATTTATTATTTGTTGAAAAACAAGTTATAGTCAGATATTTAGAGTTATTTTGTTTGTTAAAAAACATATTTCATTAAAAGGCCAGAATATCTAGCCTTTTAATGAAATTACTAACAATTTAACTAGGCTAATATTTATTTGTGAAACGTCTACGTATAACGACAAAAATACTGGAACGCAATAGATTGCTAATGTAGTTGCTGCAATCATTCCTCCAAGTATACATTTGGTACCTACAGAGTTTTGGACACCTGTAAACCTTTGCCGTTATTGATAACGAGTAGTAAAACGCAAATGATTAATGATAATGATGGAGTTATTAGTGAATCTGGTGTATGACAGTCAAAGCTACGTTCCAGTCTGGATGGTTCATAAATCTGTTCTCCATCCTTAAATTGATCATTGTTTATCACAAGGGTCAACTAGGTAAATCCTCTTAGCCAGTTCCAGCTTTTTTAGCAGACTGTAGCAGCTTAAATAGCCTTAGAAAGGCTTGTTTTTCTCAAAACACAGTTCTTTTCACGCCTCGGCTTCGTAGCCTCAAGTATTGAAAATCCACTTCGATAGAAATTTGTCCTTCTCAATTGACTGCTTACTTAGTGCGCGACAGACAGGAAAGTCGTAGAATGCCAGAAGTTCTTTTCGATCTTTCTTCAGCGTCTTCAACCTTGCAGGATACTTTACTAAAAACCTTGCCAAAAAAACATCAAGAGCTTTATTAGCGAGATCGCAGCTCTCTGCTAGACATAGAGCTCCTTGCTGCAGCTAAGCCTTAACTTTCAGTTGCATGCCTTTGTGGAATACAGCCAGCACATTAGCTGTTTTGTGTACCCAACAGTATTGGTACACCATCTCCGTAAATATTCTTTTGGTATTCCCTTCTAAAAATAAACGGCATTATCTCTCCTAGCAAACATAGGATACGGTTAAGGCACACTAGCTGCGCTCCTCAGAGCATTTGAGAAGTTTATCCAAGTTCGCTTTTCTGACTATCGATAAGCATCTTCGAGCATAATTAGCTCCTTACGTACATGCTCAGTGACATCAATGTCATCAGCAGGAAAAAGCAACCTATCTTGTCTGATAGGAGAGGGTATATGCTATCAGACAAAAAATAAACGTAGAGGGTATTACTTAAATCCAAATGGCCACTATTGCCTGTGCTCTTCAAACCATTGCTGTTTTAGTTTGCTGACGGTACTCTCCAAAGAGAGCCCATGTGCTTTTTTACCAAAAAGTCCCATATAGAGCTTTATAAAATCATCGGTGGGAGATACGCGTATACCTGGCAAACCATGGTAGCAACTCTTCGACGTTTTTATCCGCCTTTAAATAAAGCAGGAGCAATGAGCTGTTGAAGCATATTCCATTGCCAATGCGATCCCTGATCTTAGGCACTTTAATCTCAACATCACCAATACCAGTCTCTATAGTTCATTGTAGCAAATAACTATTACAGACAACGGAGCAATGAGTGCCAGTTGAGAAAGCGACGTTCAGCACGTTATCACAGCATGGCTTCAAGCTCAGCTTCAACGCGGTGGCTATCAGATTCCTAGCAGGATTACGGATAAGTTGATGCAATGGATCACAGCTAATATCTGGTTTCGCGGATATCTGTATGGTAGACTTTTCATAGCATATCATCTCTATATCATTGAAATCATTCATAAAATCAATTAGGCATGATACGCCACCATCTCAGAAAACCCCATATACCAAAAATGAAGATAACTTCTTTGGTTCAGCATATCTTTATTTTACCTTACATCATTGTTGAGGTGAAAGCTGGATTATGATATTTCTTAATGTATTGAATTTCTTATATTTATAATATGAAATACGATTATTATCAAGTTGTTTGATATCAATTTCAGTCGATTTGAGTATTGTATATTTATTATTATTGGTGAATGAAGATATTGATAATAAAGTAATTGTCATAAACAAATAATTGAATATATATAATATATAATTATTATATTATATTATTTAAATAAATATCGTACTAAATTTTTAATAAAATTTACTACAATAATAAAATATCGCTTGATACCTTATCAAGGTATAATACAAAAATAATTTATTTATAAAATATTTATCTATTTTGATCTCATCAAAAATTTAATTAAATAAATAATCTTATTTATAAAAAGAAGATAAAATAATAAAAAGCATTAAATATTTTATTAGTCAGTTAAATTATAGCCAAGCACCTAATTAAATTTAGGAAGTTTTATTTTATATTATTTATCAATATAATATTTTTCTTTGTAAGTCTTAAGTATAACGATACCTTTGAATACTTTAATGCTTGCATTTTAATGATTAATTAAATTTTAGTGGTAATGTTTATTGAAGATGAAATAGTAATATTGATTACTATCAATATCTCCATAAGTTGCAATTCTTTTTTTAAAAAATTCTATAATTTAATTAATATATTATCTTTATTATTTATATATGAGTTTTTACTCATGAAGATCCTTAGTTGATTAAGATCAACTTTGTTAGTTTCTAAAATATAAATTTTGTTTTATCTTTCCTTAATTTTAAAAATTTTCTATTATCAGAAGCATCTATTTCAGTTTTAACATTATCGATAGAATAATATCGCTTAACAATATTAATTTAGCAGCATTATTAAAACAAACATTTCCTGCATATAGAGTGAGCTTGGATAAAAATTTACTATTATCATTTATTGATAAACCTCTATTTCCACATATTTATAAACGAGTAAAAATTATTTTTCTTATCTGTCTGATAATTTATTATGCTATTTTATAATCTATTTAACGGTGACCAAATCGACACTAGTCATATTGCTATGTTAGCAGTTATCGTAGATAATAATATTATTATTGACAATAATGACTTTTTTTGTGGCTCTTTTATATTTAGTAAACTATGTAATTTATTTTTCTATAATTAACTTGATTAATAATCAAGTTTAGTAAGCTTACTCTTTGAGTAAGCATATTTTTACTTTCTGTCATATCGTTATCAAGTTATATTATTACGTTTTTACTAAAATTAAATCACAGATATTGATTATCTTATATACTATTATTATCAGGTAATTTATGTGGATATTAAATTTACCTTAATCAACTATTGATATTCAATTTTTGTTGGATAGTCAATTATTATGCATTATATTTTATTTCTTTATTGATTGCTAATGTTGTTCTTAACAATTAGCTAAAAGCTAATAAATAATAGTTAAAATTATTTATATATCTCTAAATTTATTTAATAAATAAATGCCAAAGAACATGTTTTTCTTTAGTAAAAAGAAAAATAAAATTTATTTTTATCCATTAAAATATAAATTTTATTAATAAATATATAAATTTAATTTTCAATTACTTTATATTATTTTCTAATTTATTTATTAGAAATAATAATGCTTAGATTACAAAAATACGCTAAAATGATAGTAATATATTTATAATTAAAAACCTCGTTATGTATACTGGTTATATATCATAACAGTATAAAATTATTCGACTTTTAATATTCGACAGGTATTGGTGCTGCCAATTTGACCCATTTGATCACCTTGGGTGACTAAGACTAAATCAGCTAACTTAATATAATTTTTCCCACGCAGGCATGTAATGGCATTTTTAACTGCATTAATCGTATTAGTATCCTTATTACAATGAATTGGAGTTACACCCCGGTAAAGAGCGCACTGATTTAATGTTTTTTCATGATAAGAGATAGAAAATATTGGTAAACCTGAGCTGATCCGAGACATCATACAAGCGGTATGGCCTGATTCTGTCATGGCAATAATCGCTTTTACTCCTTTTAAATGATTAGCGGCATACATAGCTGACATAGCAATTGCTTCTTCAATGTTGTCAAATATATCATCGAGATGATGATTGGCAATATTGATGCCAGCCATTTTTTCTGCTCCAAGGCAAACCTGAGCCATGGCTTCAACAGTTTCAGCTGGATATTGGCCTGCAGCTGTTTCGGCAGATAACATAACAGCGTCAGTGCCATCCAGCACAGCATTAGCAACGTCCATCACTTCAGCCCGGGTTGGCATTGGATTAGTAATCATCGATTCCATCATTTGGGTGGCAGTGATGGCGATCCGGTTTAGTTGGCGTGCCCGACGTATCAATTTTTTTTGTACACCAACCAGTTCAGGATCGCCAATTTCAACGCCAAGATCACCTCGAGCAACCATAACCACATCTGAGGCTAAAATAATTTCGTCAATAACTTTGTCATTAGCAACAGCTTCAGCTCGCTCTATCTTAGCAACAATTTGACAATCACAACCCGCTTCACGAGCCAATTGACGAGCATAATTTAGATCTTCAGCTGAGCGAGGAAAAGAAACCGCTAAATAATCAACACCAATCTGAGCTGCGATTAAGATATCAGCTTTATCTTTTTCTGTTAGTGCTTCTGCAGATAGGCCACCACCAAGTTTATTGATCCCTTTATTGTTTGATAGCTGTCCACTAACAGTCACTTCAGTTAGAATTTGATGATTCTTTACCGTAAGTACCTTTAATTGAACGCGCCCATCATCAAGTAACAGAATATCACCTGATACCACATCATCTGGTAAACCTTGATAGTCAATACAGACTTTTTCTTGATTACCTTCACCTTTAGATAAATTAGCATCTAAGATAAATTTATCGCCAATATGAAGGAAAATTTTTCCTTCTTTAAATGTGGAAATACGAATTTTAGGTCCTTGTAGATCAGCAAGAATAGCCACATGTTGTGCTAAAAATTTCGCAATTTCACGTACTTTTTCAGCGCGTTGTAAGTGATCTTCTGCTGACCCATGAGAAAAGTTTAGACGAACAACGTTTGCGCCAGCTTTAATCACTTTTTCCAAATTATTATCACGATCAGTCGCAGGACCGAGAGTAGTAACAATTTTCGTTCTTCTAAGTCGTCTCGACATTTATAACTCCGTTAGCTTATTAAAATTAGTGTTGGTTGATAGGTTGTTACATAGAAATGAAATTAATTCCTTTATTAAAATATGCTGTTGCTGTTGTATCATTAAATACCTTAGATAGAAAAAATATTTTTTGCAGTAAAACGAACAGATCTATAGTTTCAAGGTATTAATTTATTTGCTAAATTGTAAATAGCACTAGATTTTATATAGAATAAATATCATATAATATATCTTTTACACGTTTTAAATTATCTCTAAATTTTTGCCATTGACGTAAAATAAAGCCAGCTGCTGCCAGCACATCTATTAGTGTCAATTATACTAGCCGTAATGCCATCGATCGGTAGGTAAATATTGGTGTATTCAGGTACATCACCCTGATAGATAAAGGATGCAATTTCTACTAGAGGGGAATTAGAATCAGTAATAACAATTGAGCTATAGCATTATTGGCTTTAACAAGTTTAACCTGTTCAAGTAAGTTATTACTGCACTCAGTATGACAAATAAAAACCACAACGTCACCATGCATCCAGACAGTTAATACAATATATACGTTGCAACATAACATCATCAAAATAGAATACAGAGATATTAAAACTAAAATTTTTACTAATAACGTCATAGGCAACTGCTGATAAGGAACCTAAACAAAAGAAAGCGATCTTATTTACTTAGTTTAATAGATGAATAGCGCGATTAATATTTATGGTATTTATCTTATCTTTTACAAGACCTAACTCAGCGACGGCTGAGTTAAAAACTTTTTACCTATAGAAACTATAGGTATTATCTTTGATCAACAAAACGAGTAATAGTAAGAAGATATTCCAGCCTTGACAAAGCTTTCTGCTAATCTTTATTTAAAATTAAGAAAAGCCTTGGTATCAATTTTATGGCAAAAATGATTTACAGTAGGATCGCTAACTTCCTTACCCAATCTAGCTAAGAGTGCAATACTGAGGTGATTTGTTTTTTAATGACTTTTAAGTATTGAATTATCAACTTTCTTTCCTGATTTATTGAGATATTCAAAGCTATTATTTATTTGTTCTAATATTTTCATACTGAAAGCTACCTGTTTTACTAATGTTGCTAAATGTGCAATCTTGTTACTTAAATCAAAATGTACTACGCCTTGTTTGATCAGTAATAAAAAAAAGTGATTACTGAATTTTTATTCAAAATATGACTGGCATCTAATTTACTTTTTATTTTAGTTTAAAAATGTGAAGAAACAAAAATTGTATATAAGTAATCAAATTTGTTGTGAATTATTTATAGAAAAATAAAACATCGTAGCTTTATTTACCTTATCGAATTAAAAAGTACATTTATTTTCTTGATTAAAGGTATCATAACACTACAAAATTGGTATTTAAGGAGAATCCAATATTATGGCAATTAATAAAGCAGCTGTTCAGGCATGTAATTTAATTATTTTCGGCGCAAAAGGAGATTTAGCCCGCCGCAAATTATTGCCTTCCCTTTATCAATTGGAAAAAACGGGCTATATCCATCCTGATACGCGTATTATAGGGATTGCTCGGGCTGAATGGGATGCTCCAGCTTATATAAAGGAAAGTAGAGAAGCATTAGAAATTTTTTTAAATGAGAAAATTGAGCCTGGTTTATGGCAAAAATTAAGTAAGCGTCTTGATTTTTTTAATTTAGATGTTAAGGATCCAATTGAATTTAATTCACTAGCAAAATATCTTAATGGTGATAGCAAACCCGCCATATATTATTTTGCTATGCCGCCAACGACTTTTAGAGCTGTTTGCCATGGCTTAGGCCATGCTGGTCTTAATAAGAAACCCAATCGGGTTGTTATTGAAAAACCATTAGGCAGTGATCTAGCCTCTTCCAAAGATATAAATAATGAAGTTGCTAAGTATTTTAAAGAGAGCCAAATTTATCGTATTGATCACTATTTAGGTAAAGAAACAGTCCTTAATTTATTAACATTACGTTTTGCTAACTCTTTATTTATTAATAATTGGGATTATCGAGCAATTGATCATGTACAGATTACGGTGGCTGAAGAGGTTGGTATTGAAGGACGCTGGGATTATTTTGACCAAGCAGGGCAGATGCGGGACATGGTTCAAAATCATTTATTACAGATCTTGACCATGATTGCCATGTCACCATCAGCAGATTTAACTGCAGATCGCATACGAGATGAGAAAGTTAAAGTATTACGTTCATTACGTCGTATTGATTATCGTAATGTGCATGAAAAAACCGTCCGAGGTCAATATACATCAGGTTTTGTTAAAGGCAAAAAAGTCCCTGGCTATCTTGCAGAGGAACTGGCAAATAAATTAAGTAAAACGGAAACTTTTGTAGCAATTCGAGTTGATATTGATGATTGGCGTTGGGCTGGCGTACCATTTTATTTAAGAACTGGCAAACGATTAGCAGTAAAATACTCTGAAGTGGTAGTTTATTTTAAAAAACTGGCTTTGAATATTTTTTCTGATTATTATCAGGAGGATCTACCGCAAAATAAATTAACTATTCGATTACAACCTGATGAAGGAATTGATATTGAAATTTTAAACAAAGCGCCGAGTCTTGAGCATAAACATCATTTACAGACGACAAAATTAGATCTGAGTTTTTCTAAAACTTTTAATCAAGTCCATTTAGCTGATGCATATGAACGTTTATTATTAGAAGCTATGCGTGGCATACAAGCACTGTTTGTCCGTCGAGATGAAGTAGAAGAAGCTTGGAAATGGATAGATTCTATTATGAATGCTTGGGCAATGGATGATCAACCACCTAAACTTTATCAAGCAGGTACATGGGGGCCTGAGGCTTCTGATGCGATGATTACCAAAGATGGTCGCTCATGGAATGAGTTTGAATAATTTATATCTACTTAAGAGGGTTATGCTCTAGGATAATTATCCTTCCCTAGTTTTGGTACTTTTTGTATTTTAGGTGAAATAATTATAATTATTTGAGAAATAAAATGGTTATGATATATATAGCTTTATATTTATTATATCAACACTGAGGATTCATCCTATATCATACGGATTGGTCATGTGATAGATGAATAAAATATCATCTCTAGCGTTAAAAGCGTAAAAATTAACGTAGTAACTATCATCTTTTCTTATTAAGAATATCTATTATTTCTAGTGAACAGCACTGCTGTGCTGCTTTGTAGCATCTTCTGTTGCTAATCAGTTTTAGCGTAAATAGGATTTTAATTTAAATAATCGCTTAGTTGTTACCAACTTAAGTATTTAAATATTGTTTTAATCACCAAAATATCACTATAATATAATTATTTATTAGATATTTTTAGTATTAAAATCATCATAGAGGCTATTGGTAACTTTATCAATAAAGCATTCTATCCTCAGCTAAAATATCACTGGTCTATTGGTAATGTATTTTATGATCGCTTCATCTTATATATTAGTGGTAATGCCAGTAAAAAAAGTTGCTTTTTTTGGGATAGCTTATTCTCTCTGAGAAGGTATTTTGGTAATTTATAACTACATTTAGTGTCCTATTATTTAAAAAATCATTACACCAATGAAACTTATTAGATTAGTGTTACTTATTGTGCTGTAGAGATATAGCGCTAATAAAATTGGGTACTAAAGAATTAGCAGATTAAATTCAATAAAACAGAGAAAATTTACGCCAAAAGGCCATTTAATAAAATGACTAAACTTATTAAGGAGGGAAAATATGTTAATGGATTATTAATGATGGCAAAATACCTTTCTGTTTCTGATCATTATTTTAGAATAAGTAGCTACTTTTTTAAAGTTATCAAATGGATTTAAGCGACTATGGATAGGCGTATTATCTTTAATTGCCATTTTAGGTCCATTTAGCCCATTAGCTATAGCGCTAAAGGATATTGAACATTCCATTGCTTATGCACTTAGGGAGCTTTTTGTTTTGTATCCACCGTCGTCATTGATCGCATTTTATTTAATCAACGCTTAAATTATAAAGGTTGGGTGTGGTATTATTTTATTAATCACCGGTAGCATGGTCGTTATCAAACTGGCATAATTGTATTTCAGCTCCTAGAACAGAGATCACTGTTAACTGCTAGCTAATAGGATTAAAATAAAGGATTTATTTTTAGTACCGTCTATATATTGGCCTTTTTTTAATAATAAATAACCTCCGTCACTGAGACGGTTAATTATATTAATACAACTAGATAGGAAAAACTTAGTGTTGAAGCTTAATTTGCAAGATGGGATGATAGCAGATCTATTATTTACGCTAATTTAATAAACTATTTGTTTGGTTCAAAACAATTATATAGACCTTCGTCGTACACCCCTATTCATGACAAGATAGCTACCGATGGATATAGTTGAAAGCAAAATATCATGATGATAAGGCTCCATTGTCAGGCAACTACAAAACATAAAATCAGAGCTGATCTTCAGGCTAGCAAAGAGGCTGTATCTACGTTGGCTAAGCGTTATGGAATATCAAAACTTACTGTTGCTAAAAAACAAAAATGAGATGATCTTGATGATCATAGCCATATTTCTCCATTCTTTGCCGACGATTGACGCTGTTGCCTGCTCAGTAAGCTGTAGTCGGTTTTCTACAAAATGTTTTTCTTCTTTCGACGATCTTGCTAGCAATCATACGAGAATTCCTGAAACCAGTAAAGTATCTTGAACTTGCTTGGATCGCTATTTATGCAGGCACGTACGGAAGGGGGGGGGATTTTCATAAAATGAGGTAAGGGGGAAGCACCAAAAAGCTGAAGTATAAAGCGTTTAAAAGCTACGTACGAGCCTAGTTATCTGTATGTAGATGCGAAATATCTTCCGCAAATACCAAACGAAACTTTAGAAGGTTATTTTTTCGTAGACTATAGATCACGCTCTTCAATAAGTTTTTATCCGTCTTTACAAGTCTAAAACCCCAGCTAATGCTTGATCTTTTTAGATGATCTTAACCAAGTATATGTCACATGGCTATCCATCTGGTACTTATACAGACAATGACAAAGAATTTACAGACTCCTTTTTGCTCTGCAAAAACGTTCAGCCACCGGAAAACATGACTTCACCTGATTGAAGTTATTAGTAAATCTGATATATGACAGTCAAGTTTCGCTTTGATGCTTCGTAAATCTATTCTCAATCCTTAAATTGGACGTTGTTTACCACCAACCAGTGAGGTCAAAAACAGGGCAAAAATTCCCTTAGCCAATTCCAGGTTTTCTGAGCAGACTATAGCAACTTAAATAGCATTAAAAATTCTTTTTCTCGAACCAGAGTCCTTCATGCCTTAGCTTCGTACCCTCACTGTCACAAAAGCCGATTCAATCTTGGATTTATTCTTCTTATTTTGTGCTAAGTGCGGTGACGAGAACTTGTAGAATGCCAGCAGTTTCTTCTCGATCTTCCTGCAGCGTCTTCATCGCTGCAGGATAGATACTTTGCTAAAAACTTTGCCAACAAAACATCAATGGCGTTATTAGTGGCATCGTATTTCTCTGCTAGCCAGACCCTCTCCCGCAACTCAGCCTTAACTTTTGATTGTATCCCTTTGGAAATTAAAGCCAGCATATTAGCTGTTTTCTCTACCCAACAGCGTTGATGCTACGTGTCCTGAGATATCTTTGGCATTGCATTCCAAAAATCAAGAGCACTGTTTCTCGTAGCCAAGCTTAGGAGATACAATTAAGCCATGCACTCGATATCTTGAGAAGTTTTGAAAGCTTGCTCTTTTCTGACTCTTTTATAAGCATCTTCGACTGAAACGAGCTTCTTACGTCCATGCTCAGTGATACCGATAAAATACTAGCAGGCAAAGCTGATCATCTTGTTTAATAGCGTGTACATGCCATCGGCTAAGAAATAAAGGTAGTGCGTATCGCTTAAATCACATAGATACTAATATTACCTTCTTCTCCTTCAAGCCATTACTGTTTTAGTCTGCTGATGGTATTAACAAAAAGACCATATGCTTTTCAGCGAAAAAGCCAGCAAAGCTTCCTGAAAATTACTAGTGAAAGCTGCCTCTCAGCTACCGCCATCTTAGCAATTCTTCCCTGATTTTTCCCGTTTCAGATAAGGAGCTAGCAACGAGCTGTTGAAGCATATTCCCAGTTGGCGATGCGAAAATCCCCCATGACATTAGGCACTTTAATCTTAACATCGCCGATACCACTTTGTATGGTTCACTGTAATAAATAAGCGTTAGTGGGACGACGTGACGGCATGGATACACGTTGACAAGGCGGCGTTCAGCATGTTATCGCAGCAATGGGGCCTTCGAATTTATTTTCAACAGCAGTAGCTATGCTGCCTGGCAGCATTACGACGGATGAGTTCATAAAAGGGATCACAGGTAATATCTGCTTTTACAGATACCTGTAGCTGTAGGCTAGATTTTTCATAGCATATCATGTCTATATTGTTGAAATCATTTACGAAATTAATCAGCAGGATACGCTAGTATCTCTAAAACTCTATATACGAGAAATGAGAATAACTCTTACTCTACATCTATATGTTTGGCTGTACATTCTAGGAATTACAAGAATCAGTATTAGGTAGTAAAACTTCACTTCAGTCTATGAAAGATTGGTTCAAATTTAAATCTAAATTATTTAAAGAAACCATACTATTTTTAGGATATAACAAACGATTAGTATCACAATATTACGAATTTTTTAATACTTTACCGGTTTCTCTAAAACACACGTAGTTTTAATTTGCAAGCAGCTATTAATTTTTTATCAAAAAATTATCAACTATTTAAATAAATAGTGGCAACATACAAGTTTTTTCTTGTTGATACCAGCTTATTCAACATATTATATATAATAATAGCAATTATTTAGTCATAAAATAATCAGGATCTAAAAATATGCCAACCCATATATTAGCGATTGATACTGCTACTGAAGCTTGTTCTGTGGCCCTATGGCGAGATGGAGAAATTTTTACTCAATTTACCATTTCACCACGAAAGCACACAAAAAAAATATTACCGATGGTAGAACAGTGTCTTATTGATGCACATTTGGATTTAAAACATATCGATGTTTTAGCTTTTGGGCGTGGCCCAGGTAGTTTTACTGGCGTTCGTATTGCTGTCAGTATTGCTCAGGGATTGGCATTTGGTGCTGATTTATTGCTGATAGGTATCTCTTCTCTGTTAACTATGGCGCAAGGCGCTTATCGCCAATCAGGTGTAAAAAAAATATTGGTAGCGATAGATGCAAGAATGGGAGAGATTTATTCTGCTTGTTATGAACTTAAACCAGATGGATTTTGGCAAGGTGAAGAGACCGAAGCAGTACTAAAGCCAGAGCAGTTTTTATCCACAATAAATGGCTTAAGCGGGCAATGGGTTATTGCCGGGACAGGTTGGTTAGCCTATCCTATATTAAGAATGACAAATTTAAGTTTACTAGAAAGTGGTATTTTTTTACCTGATGCGAAAGATATGTTGTCTTTAGCTCTACAAGAGTGGGAAAAAGGTAAAACAGTTGACCCTGAAGAAGCCAAGCCGGTTTATTTACGTAATAAAATTAGCTGGAAAAAATTACCTGGTCGTTGATACTTGTTTTAAATTATTATATCGTTTTAAGAGATGATTTATGAAAATAAAGTTAAATTACCATAGCAACCAAGTGGCTAAAAATGTTGCTCTGTTGGCTTTTATTGTTATATTAGTTATGTGTGTTTCAATTTCCAGTTCAATTAAGGGAACAACACACAAATACCGGTTAAAAATTTATCAGTAGTGCGCAAGGCTATTAAGCTTTATCTTGGTCTTAAGAAAGGTGCTTTGGCGATAAGCTGATCTCTGTTTTAAACAATAATTGTTTACTCCTAGATCATTATATAGACCCTCGTCGTACAGCCCTATTTATAGCAAGATGGCTACTTATGGATATAAGTTGATGGCAAATATCATGATGAAGCGCTATTGTCAGGCAACTACAACACCTAAAATCAGTGCTGCTCTTCAGGCCGCCAGGAAAGAGCCTGCGCTCTATTTTGGGTAAGAGCGTTATAGCATATCTGAATTTACCGTTTCTAAAAAACAAAAACTAAATGATATTGATGATCACAGGCATATTCCCCATCATTTGTCGAGGACGCTGTGTTGCATCGCTCAAGCAGCCGTAGTTGTTTTCCTACGAAAAACGTTTTTTCCTATTTACGATCTGCTGACAGTCACAGTCTAGTACGCGAATTTCTAACCCACGTATATCTTCTATTACTCTGGATCGGTATTTACACAGGCCAGGAGGGAGGATTTTATGTAAAATGAGGCAGGAAGAAGCCCCTAAAAATTTGAAGCATAAAGCATTTAAAAGCTATGAGCATGGTTATCTACAGAGTTATTAGTAAATCTGATCTATACGCCGGTCAGGCTAGGTTCTCACTCTGATACTTCCTGAATCTGTTATCCATATTTAAACTGGACGTTGTTTACACCATGGTTAGTATGGCAAAAATCCTCTTAGCCAGTTCCAGGTTTTTTGAGCAAACTTTAGCAGTTTAAATACTATTGAAAGGGTTGTTTTTCGAACTAGAGTTCTTCGCGCCTTGGCTTCGTAGCCTTAGTGTCGAAAAGCCGATTCAATCGGATTCATAGTTCTTAATTGACGCCACAACCCACCACCCAGTATATTTACAGAAAATCCTAAGATGCAATGCCAGCAGTTCTTCTCAAACTTTCTCCAACTTCTTCATCACTGCAAGATACTTTTCTAAAAAGCTTGCCAACAAAACATCAAGCGATTTATTAGCAGCATAATCGGTCTCTGGTTAACCAGACATATCCCCGCTCAGGTTAGCCTTAACTTTTGGTTGTATGCTTTTGAGGAGGAGGGAAGCCAGCACATTATCTGTTTTGTATACACAATAGCATTGCTGCTGCGTGTCTGGAAATATCTTTGCCATTGCATTCCAAAAACCAAGGGCAAACCATCTCATCTCTCCTGTAGTAAGCCTTAGATATACGGTTAAGCCATGCGCTCGTAGGTTATTTAGAAGTTCGGCCAAGTTTTCTTCTGACTCTAGATAAGCATCTCTTCGACCACCAGGAGCTCCTTATATCCATGCTCAGTGACGCCGATAATGAACAGCAGGCAAAGGTGATTATCTTGCCTAATAGGACTATATATGCCATCAGCCAAGAAATAAATCTAGAGCTATATCGCTTAAATTACCTAAATGATACCAGATACCATTGCCTGTGCTTTTCAAGGCATTGCTTATTTCAGTTTACTGATGGTACTTAGCAGAGAGACCATGTTCTTTTCCATCGAGAAGCGCCCCCTAGAGCTTCATAAAAATCACCGATGAATATGGGTCGGCAGGTACAGAGCCATGGTAGCAACTCTTCGACGCTTTTTGAATGCTTCAGATAGGCGGTAGCAAGCTATTGAAGTATATTCCGTTGCTGCTGCGATCCCTGATTTTAGGCACTTTAATTTCAAGATCGCTAATATCAGTCTGTATAGTTCACTGTAGTAAATAACTGTTACTGATGATGGCATGGACGCTAGTCAGTCGACAAGGCAGCGTTCAGCATGTTGTCGCAGCCATGGTTTCGAACTCCCACTCAACTGGGGGGGGTAGTTATCAGATTCCTGGTACTATTACGGATGAGTTTATGCAATGGATTAGGGTAATATCTAGTTTTGCGTATACCTGTAGAGTAAAATTTTTCATGGCATATCATCTCTCTGTTGTTGAAATTGTTATGAAATCAATCAGCAGAATACGCCAGCATCTTCGAAACTCCATACACCAAAATTTAACATAACTCGAAGATGAGGGAGATAGTGAAAGTAATATGTTACCCAGTCTAAGTTGAGTAAAATATGAACCTACTATGCTAACTAACTGCTTGGTAGCTTTGAAGCCGAATGAACTGTAGGCTTTTGTGAAACTTTTATAGCTTTAGCAAAAAACGGCGGTGGGAACATTCAGGAGAGGCACAGCAGTACGCATGGATTTACCCATCAACACACATGGCACAAGTTGCAGTAGGCAAATATTCGCTAGACAGATAGACAGGTCTACGAGTTAACACTTTTACCATATTTTTAAGAAATTTATTCCAGCCGTCATCAATGCTAAAAAGCAGTTTAGTTAGACAGGGGGGGATTATACATCTGGCTAAATTATCTCTGAATATCTTGCAAAAAAATACAAATCCTCATCCTGTCAGAATTCATTAGCTCTATCAGCCCAGTTATCTTTGTATTTGTCCATGAGGTAAAGGAGATGAGGATTATCCCTAGTTCCTTATAGATGATGAATTCATTGGAAAGGATACTTTCTAGTTATGCAACCTCAATCTAGTTGTATCCAGCCTCATTAGATTGGCCATGTGAATTGATCAAAAATCCGGATAATCATAACTAGAGAGGGATAATACTTGCATATCGAGAAAAATTGAGGACCAAATCAGATGCATTGCTGTATCCCATCTTTTAGAGTGTCATAAAAAATTCAGTCGCTCTGTGATCATCAATCTTGGAAAGGAGATCATAAAGAACTTTGGATAAACAGGCGGTTTAACACGTGAAGTCGCGTCTTCTCTTCCTAATTTTACCTGGTTTACGCTTTTTAACAGATTTATTTCAAGCCATCTGGATCAATCCTGAAAAATTAACATATCACAGAGTATAAAACACTACTTAGATCATGAACGTCCGCGAAGCAGCGTAGCTGAACCGCTCACACCATATATGCTACGTTCGTATAAAATACCGACTTAGCCCCTGAGCTATCCTTAAACGAATGGTATGGTTAAGTAATTTAATAGGCCCATTAGAAGATGGCTGCAAAGCCATAATTTCAATTCTGATCAAGAGCTTAAGATCACTCTTCATCGATATGTTTGGCTGTATAATTAGGAACTACCTCAATCAGTATTGGATAGTAAAACTCCGTTTTAATCTATGAAAGATTAGTTCAAAGTTAAACTTGAATTATTTAAAAAATCATACTATCATCCTGGATGTAACAAATATTAATGAGTGTCGTTATCAGTTTTTTTACGTTAAGTTTATCAATTATCGAAGCTAAGCGCCTAATCAACCTGGGCTGATGTCGGCAAAATACTAACCGGTTATCAGGCAGCAGTGACAAAAGATAATCCTGAAGTAAACTTGATCAACAGTATTAATCAGCTTCGCAAGCAAAAATACGCAGAGATCGTAGAAGGTGTAATTAGCTTAAGACTGACCAAGTAGCTAAAATATTACCAGTCGAAATTTAATAGATTGGGAAAAAGGTGAATATCTATTAGGTATTTATGACCTCTGGACATAAAAATAAGTTACTATATCATCTTGTTATTTTAGCAAAGATCAGTATGTGTCAATGATGTCTTGTTTTGATTGTCAACTTAGCAAACAAGCATATTCAGTAAGGTCTTATTAAAAGTGAAATTCAATTTCACAGCTTTATATGGTGATATTGATCAGCTATCTTTACGTGATTAATTTTTATTAAAAATACTTAGTTGGGATAAAAAAATAAAAATCCCGACAATTACTTATTAAATTAATTAAAAGGGATATACTTGCCTGACAGGGAAAAATTATTGATCGGCAAATCGGCCGGCTCTCTCTCGCACAGCAATTATTTATCCAGAAAATCTAGCTGTCATTGAGAAAAAACAGGTAATTTATCAAGCGATTCATGATCATCAAGTCCTCATTATTGCCGGTGAAACGAGTTTAGGCAAAAATCCAGATCTCGAAAACTTATCTGAAAATTAGCCGAGGTATAAAAGGCTTAATTGTGGTGATATCCAACCTAAAGTCGTAGTTTGGGTGCTTGCTCTCAGTCGTTAATAGAATTGTCTGAGGCGGTTAATCTCCCAATAGCTAGCGCTATTGGGTTATAAAGTCCGTTTTAATGATCATATAGGTGATAATACGTTTATTAAATTAATGAAAGATGGAATTTTATTAGCAGAATTACATAATGATAAATTATTAGTGCAATATGAGAGAATAATTATTGATGAGGCGTATAAACGCAGCTTAAACATTGATTTTATTCTTGGCTTTTTACGCCAATTATTATCTAAACGTCTAGATTTAAAACTTATTATTACATCTGCAACCATCGATATTAAGCGTTTTTTCCAACATTATGATCACGCGCTAATTTTGAGGTATTGGGAAGAACTTATTCACTAGAAATTAAATATCGGCCAATTATTACTTACAACAACAATACTCATCGCGATCTGCTTGCTTGATGGCAAGCATTGATGCGATTGATGCATTAAGTTAATAAGCTATTAAGGATATTTTAATTTTTTATAAATGGTTAGCATTAGATCCTGAATGGGCAGCAGGATACCGCCGAAGCACTTAATAAGCTAAATTTAAAGCATACAAAAATATTATCGCTTTCGCTAGCTTATCAAACAGTAAATAAAACCGTATTTTCAATCTCCTTCAAGCAGAAGGATTGTATTAGTGACCAATGTAGCATAAATCTCATTGACCCTTCCTAGTATTAAATATATGATTGATACTGGCTGTGTATGTATTAACCTTTTTAATTATAACATAAAAGTACAGCAATTATCAATCGAACTTATTTCACAAACGTCTCCTGAAAAAATGTAAAGGACGCTGTTTTGGCCATATATTTGCGGGGATCTCTGTATTCGTTTGTACTTGGAAGAGGATTTTAGCCAGACCTATATATACCGATCTAAAATTTTACGTAGAAATCTTGCTTCGGTTATTTTGTAGGTGATTGCTATTAGATTAGATGATATTAATCAAATTCCTTTTCTTTTATTGAAAAGCCTCATAAACGTAATATTCAAGATGCTATTCAATTATTCTAAGAACTAATCATCATTGTCAATAAAACCGGTAATGCCGATTATCAAGTAACACAAATTAACAATAAACTGACACAACTGCCCCTCTTGATCTAGCTTTTTAGGTCCTATGGTTTTAGAGGCGACTAAATATGGCTGTATTTCTGAAATTATAGTGATAAGTTCTGCATTTTCTATCCAGAACCAGAACCCTCGCGAAAGACCACTTGATAAATAACATATTGTAAATAAAAAGCATCATCGTTTTATCGATAAATATTCGGATTTTCTGGCGTATTTTTAAATATATAGGCTTTTGTTAAACAACAATAATATATTTTATCCAAAGCGGAATTTCCTTAATAATGTAGACATAATCTGCTTAATTTTATTCGCTTAATGGAGTGGCAGGACATTCATACCTAGCTGCGTCAAATGATTAAAGAATTGGAGATATTATCCTGAATAGTAAACCTGCTGATTATCAGGTTATTCATATTTTATTACTTACAGGTTTTCTTTTGTATATTAGCCAAAAAGCGGCTGATAAAGCAGAATTTTTAGGCATCAGAAATGCGTGATTTATGATTTTTCGCTTCTGGTTTATTTACCCACCCTAAATGGGTCATGATGGCAAATTAATTGAAACGAATAAGGTTGGTTTAGGACGTATCGTGGTGATCATTAAACCTGGCTGGATAAAACCAGCCTAGCCGCACATTTAGTAAAATATCATTATATTGAGCTACACTAGTCAAAAAAGCAAAGTGCTGTTATGGCATCGAAAAGTGTTATGCTATTGGGATTATATCTATACTGCCAGGCCGTTAAGTTAATTAGAGTAAGATTGTGACCCACTATTATGCCGTGAGCTTTTTATTTATCATGCCTTGGTTGAGGGTGACTACTGGCGAACCAGCTACATCTTTTACCAACAAAACTTAACATTATTAACTGAGCTAGAGGAGTTAGAAGATAAATCTCGCCGACGCATTTTATTATGGTTAACAATGACACGCTATTTGATTTTTATCTACAGCCAATAAGTAATCAGGTTTTTTTTCCAGTCACTTTGATCGCTGCTGGAAAGAGGTAAGTAAAGCACAGCCTGATCTACTGACATTTAAGAAAAATATGTTAATCCTGAGAATTGCTAATAACCTTACCTTAAAAGAATATTCCAATTATTGGCAACAAGAAACGCTTAAAATTAGAGTTAACATATTAATTTAAGCCTGAAGCTGTGTGCGGCTTATGGAGTCAGTGTTCATTTTTTACTATTGGTACTCACTCAACTGAAAGATAAAAATTTTGATTGGCAAATAGCGGGATTACGCGAAGAGTTAGTTATCGCACTAATTAAATTATTACCAAAATTATTACAACATAACTTTGTTCCAGTACTAAATTATACCAAAGCATTTTTTGAACGAAATACCTTCGCCAGGAAGAAAATTATTAGATTGTCTAACACGAGAGCTACGTCGTATGACAGGTGTTACAATTGACGTCGAGGAGACCTAGCGCAGTGGTATTAGTTACCTAATCATTTAAAAATGACATTTCACATTGTCGATAAAAATAATCAGACTATTACTAAAAGCCGTGATTTAACATCGTTGAAAATAAAATTGAAACAACAAGTTCAATAAACATTAGGTACTGTTGTTATGAAATTTTTGAGAAAAGTGCCTTACATATATGGAATTTTTATAGTTTGCTTCAACTTTATGAACAAAGGCATGGTAGTTATTTGGTTAAAATATATCCGGTGAGAGGAGGTGGAGGAAGGGGCCTGGGCCTGCTGATAGATGAGAATAGGATTGCAATTTGGATCTTTGAAACCAAATTTGAGCAACAATATGTAATGAATAAAGGATTAAAGCGATTACTATTGCTCAATATTCCCTTCACCGATAAAATACCTTCATAAAAATTACAAAATAAATTAAAACTTTGGCTTCTTTATCAATCCTTTTGATAAAGTTATTTAGCTAATTGCTGATTATATCAGCTGTGTAGTCGATAAATTAATTGCTCAATTTGGTGGTCTGATATGTACAAAAGAATATTATCAGCGATTAGAAGTTTATGTTCGTACTGATCTTAATGAGCTGATGCTTGGAGACAGCTAACCAGGTTGAAATAATTTTCACTCGCGCATTTGCAATTAATAAACGTTTTAAAAGCCAGCTCGATATTCATTTTATACTGCTCTTTATGATATTAAAACCAAACTTAGCAGATTAATATTTAAAAGTTTTGTTACATCTCATGGGTGGCAAAAACTAACGAATATTATTCGTTATCTCAATGCGCTAGAGGCTCGTTTGGAGAACTTAGTTGTGTTGCTTCCAAGCGTGATCCGATCGTGAGCATATGGTGCGTATTGAGGATATTAAACAGCAATGGCACTGTTGGCTAGCTAAGATCGCTATCGTACAAAAACAGCTACCTGAAGTATAATCTATCTTCTAGATAGATAATAGAAGACTTTAAAATGAGTAGCCTATTTTCTCAACCGCTATGCACAACTTTATTCTATTTAAGATAAACCTATTCTAGATAGAATAACAAAATTTCTTTACTGCCAGAGTAAAAATGGTTTATCGCCTCCATCCTCCCTCTTTAATAATATTTAATCTGATAAGTAACAAATGCATTAGCTTTAAGCTGCTGTTACTTATTTTGCCACTTGAATATACTTCGCGTAAAAAAGTAATGGAATACTTTTAGTGTCAGGCATTTTTAATGTAAACCAGTGGTTGAATTGGATAGGGGTCATCATCTTTATATTTAATCTCTGTAAACCGATACTTTTTTGCAACATTATATTTATTTAAAGCTAAATTTTCATCATTTTACTGTAAAATATCTCCTTCCATTCTTATTTCATCTTGTTGATAATATGAGTACAATTTAATTCGAGAAAAAATATTGTTTTACCTGCTGTATTATACATATGTTAAAAACAGTTGTTTTTAGTTGTTTTAGGCGACCTAAATTTATCTCCAATGCGCTATTATTGATTCTGCGCCTAATTTAGGCAGAAGAATTTTACTATCCTCCTCCTCTAATTAAAAATAAGTTATTAGCAAATCTGATATATGAGACTGGCCAGGCTAGGTTCCACTTTTATGGTTTGTGAATCTATTCTCCCTCATTAAAAATTGGAGGTTGTTTACCATCAGAGTCAGCAGGTTAAATAGCATTAAAGGATTCTTTTTCTTGAATTAGAGTCCTTCGTACGTTGGATTCGTATAGACTCACTGTCAAAAAAACTTATTCAATCGGATTCGTCATTCTTATTGATGCCTAGTACGCATTGACGGGAAGTAGTAGTAGGCCACTATCTCCGAAACTCCATACAGCAGAAATGAGCATAACTCCTAACCGTGTAATATAACTTTATGTTATAAAATATAGGCAATATAATAGCAATATTTGACAATATGATATTTTACAATTTATTAATTAAAATTATAAAAATTTGTATTTACTTGAAAAGTATAAAGTATAAGGATAATCAGTATTATGAGACATTTATTAAATTTTATTCCTCTCATTGTTTTCTTTATTGTATATAAAAAAATAGATATTTTCTACGCATCTGGCGCATTAATGATTGCAACCGCTTTATCTATCTTAATAATATATCTTATAAATAAAAAATTTGAAAAAAGTTCGTTACTTACTTTAATAAGTATGATAATTTTTGGCGGATTAACGCTGATTTTTCATAGTGATCTTTTTATTAAATGGAAGGTGACGGTTATTTACGCTATTTTTTCATTAACATTGTTAGTTAGCCAATTTTTTACTAAAAAATCATTAATTCAAAGAATGCTAGATAAAGAGATCCATTTAGCTAATGAGATTTGGTGTAAATTAAATCTATCTTGGGCAATCTTTTTTGCTATCTGTGCGTTAGTTAATATTTATGTTGCCTTTTGGCTACCTCAGGAGGTCTGGGTTAATTTTAAAGTTTTTGGTTTGACCATGGTCACGGTAATATTTAGCATACTTAATATTGTGTATGTTTATAAACATCTACCTAAAGAACAAAAGTAATTGATATTATTACAATGAATAACTTTCTTCCAGAAAGAATATTGTAGAAAATAATAAAAATAAATTTTATATCATATAACAACAATTACCGCATGGAGAATTAATTCTTTGTACATTAGCAATGCCCGTAATATAAATCCTAACGGCAATATATTCAGCGGCTCGTTAATGTGATAAATGTATATTGGCATTGCATTTCTTAGCAAAAAAATAGGCTTGTTCATCTTGTTACTGCTCGCCGTCAATGGCATCACATTTCAAAATTAGTCTTGGTCGACGATGTAATATATTGTTATGCAACTATGTTGGCAAGGGTTGTTACTTTGCTCTCATAGCAATTTATAACCATGTCTGTATTTTAATTGTTGTGCTTTCAAATAATCTTGTCCAGAAGATATAATTTAGTAAATAAAACAAGTCTACACAATAGAATTTACTCAGGCATCCTGTTAATCAGCTGATATAACTATTCACAGTTTAAATGTGGAATTTCTCTTACGAATAACTCTATGATTATCCAACCTTATTAGGCGATGGTGGTGACTAATTTCATGCTCCCTAGCAAAAGGTTGCGTACCATTTAGTTAGCTCCATTCTAGCAAAGAATGGACTCTTTATTGATGATCGGCTAAAAAAAACGGCTAACACAATCTGCATTAAGCTTTTCAAGAATTTTATTGCTTACATGACCCTGTCGATCTTTGGCGATTAAGAGCTCGATTCGTTCTTTCCTTTTATTTCCTTCTCTCCTGTGTTTTCTAGCTTTTCTATGTGGGAGGAGATATATAACGATTCCTTTAAAGGAAGCAGATAAAATATTTCCTTGACTTCAACAATACCACTTAGTACATTTATCTTGGCTTATCAGCACTGAACTAAGGAAGCAGGGAAGCAGTGACACCATCTAAAGGCTATTTTCAAATCAATGATTCCTTGTTTCACTGACTCCCATAAAGTCAAGCTATTCAAGATACATCGCAAATAACTAAATCATCTATCCTTGTTATGTAGTTCACCAGATGACTTCCAGTAAGATTGTTAAATGTTTTCCTGAAATTGGAGATTTTACAACGATATCGCTATAACCCTAATAAATGTTCCCAGCAAATAACATGTTCACTTTAATTATATTGGCAGGAAAAGTAAAAAAATTTTTTCAATGCATGAATCGACATCATCCGACAGATTGCTCGCCGAACCAACTAATGATATGCAGCTTTATATTGGAATGGAGTGAAGAAAAGTCTCTTTGATATGTATAACTATTTGCTTTTTCATGACAACCTCTGTAGCAAAAATCTTTTATACCGTATAAGAGGGGTTTCTACTAACAACTTTTTCTAACATAACTTGTTATCCTCATTGCATTAAAAGAGGTAACACCTTTAATCACCATCAATATTGAAATTTTGATCAAGAAAGTCTATAGTAAGTGAACCAGCAGAGTAGGCCAACGCTAGCGGGCCACAAAAGGCCTTTTTACTTAGGTAGCTATTAATGAGGATAATTCCCCCTGTTGCTTGCCTGAAGAAAAACATCATTACTAATTATCAAATTCCGATAACGTATCTTCTAATTGATTTATTTTAATAGGTCAAATTACCTTGTCCTTTAAGCAAGCTTTATTATTAAAGCAATGAGTTATTAGAAAATCTGCTACATGGCGGTCAGCAGGCTACGTTCCACTCTGATGCTTCCTAAATCTATTCTCCATCCTTAAATTAGACCTTCTTTACCACCAGGGTCTCAAGCAAATTAAATCCCCTTAGCCGATTCCGGATTTTTTGAAAAGATTGGAGCAAGCTTAAATAACATTGAAATGGTTGTTTTTCTTGAACTACAGTTCTTCGCATGTCGGCTTCCGTAGCCTCAGTGTCGCAAAAGCCAATTTAATCGGATTCCTCTTTCTTATTAATTCCCAGTGCCCTGACACGGGAAGTGGTATAATGCAAGCAATTCTTCTCGATCTTTCTCCAGCCGATTCTTTCCGCTCCAAGATACTTCGTTAAAAAGCTTGCCAATAAATATCAATGGCTTTTTTATTAGCGGCATGCCACCTCTCTGCTAGCCAGACCTCTCACGCAGCTCAGCCTTAACTTTTGTTTAGATGCCTTTGTGGAGTAAAGCCAGCACATTAACTGTTTTTTGTAGCTAACAGCACGTTGCTGCTAGGTGTCTCCCAAGGAATATTTTTGCCATTACATTCCAAAAAACAAAGAGCATCATCTCCTATAGCAAGCCTGGGAGATACGGTTAAGCTACACGCTTGAAACCCATTGATAAGTTCAGCCCAGTTCCTATTATGACTCCTCGATAACCATTTTCAAGCGCAACGAGCTTCTTACATCCATGCATCAGTGATGCCAATAATAAGAGCAGCAGGCAAAGGCGATCACCTTGCCTGACAGGACTGTATATGCCATCGCCACAGAAACAAACGTAGCGAGTATCGCTTAAACCACGCACAGGCCACACCACATTGCCTTTGCCTCTTCAAGCAATTGCTGTTTCACTCTGCTTGATGGTACTGCAGAAACCATGTGCTTTTTCACAAAGAAACTCCTCCAGAGCTTTATGAAAATCAACGCTGCATATGCTTCGCAGTTACAGCGATACTAGTAACTTTTCAACGTTTTGCACGCTTCAAATAAGGCGGTAGCAATGAGCTGTTAAAGCATATTTCGTTGCTACTGCGATCCATAATTTTAGGCACTTTAATCTCAAAATCAGCAATACTAGTCTATATAATTCGGTATGGTAAATAACCGTTACGGACGACGACATGATGCCTGTTGAGAAGGCGATGTTCAGCATGACTTCAAGCTCAGCCTCAACGGCGGTTAACTATCAGCTGCTTGGTAGCATTATAGATGAGTTTATAGAAGTGATCTCATCAGTATAATATCTGGTTTCAAAAATACCTCTAAGTTAGACTTTTCATGGTATATCATCTCTCTGTTGTTAAAATCATTCACGAAATCAATCAGCAGGATATGCCACCATCTCAAAAACTATATACACCAAAATGAGCATAAGTCTATAAGCACTTTATCAAGTTTTTAGTTATAATACCCCCTATTGTTTATACTCTGTAAAGAAGGATAGAATTATGGAATTTTTTTTATCGTATGCATTATTTTTTGCTAAAATAGCAACAGTAGTTGTTGCTATTTTATTAATTTCATTAGTTATTTTTAGCTTTGGACAGCGTAAACAAAGTAAAAAAGGTGATTTAAAACTTATTCATTTAAGTGAAGCTTATCGTCAACGTCAGCGCGAAATGCAACAAATTAAAATGAGTAACACTGAATATAAAGTTTGGTTAAAAAGCTATAAAAAACAACGTAAAATTGAAGAAAAAAAGCAGAAATTAGATGCTAAAGTTGGTCAAACAACACTAAAAAAACCTTGTTTTTTTGTAATTAATTTCAAAGGAAGCATGAATGCTCATGAAGTCAATGCATTACGTGAAGAAATTACAGCAATTCTATCAATTGCTGATAATAAAGATGAAGTATTACTTAGACTTGAAAGTCCAGGTGGCATTGTGCATGGCTATGGCTTAGCAGCCTCTCAACTAAATCGGTTACGCGAAAAGGGTCTTAAATTAAATGTTTCTGTTGATAAGGTGGCGGCTAGTGGCGGTTATATGATGGCTTGTGTTGCCGATTGTATTGTAGCAGCTCCTTTTGCCATTATTGGCTCTATTGGTGTGGTTGCACAAGTACCAAATTTTCATAGATTACTAAAGAAAAAGGATATTGATGTAGAACTACATACAGCCGGAGAGTATAAACGCACATTAACTTTAATAGGTGAAAATACCGAGCAAGGACGCAAAAAGTTTATACAAGATTTAAATAAAACACATCAACTATTTAAAGATTTTATACATCAAAAAAGGCCAGCCCTTGATATTAATGCTGTTTCAACTGGCGAGCATTGGTATGGTATCCAGGCGAAGGAAAAAGGGTTAATTGATGAAATAGGCGTTAGTGATGACATTATTATCAATCAAATTGATGCTCGTGAAATTATTGAAGTGACTTATACTCCTGCTAAAAGTTTTGTTGATCGTTTAATGGGCAGCATGTTAGAAAACTTAGATAAGTTGTTAATACGCTGGTGGCAAAGAGGAGAAAAACCACTACTTTAATTATGATCAAGAAATAAATACCAACGGTTTTACCTGATTTTTATAATGTGATAATTAAAAATTAATTATTTTAATGTAAATTAAATATTAATTAATTACATAAGAATTATGACAAATAATTTTACATACGCTTATTAAGCGAGTTATGCTTATTTCTGATGTATGAGATTTCAGAGATGGTTAGCATATCCTGCTGATTCATTTCGTGGTTGATTCCAGTAATAGAGAGATGATATGGCATGAAAATCTACCATACAGACATGCATCCGTTAAACCAGATATTACCGCTGATTCCTTGCATGAACTCAACCCTAACGGTACCAGACAGCTCATATTCCAGCGCTGTTGATGTTGAGCTAGAAGCCATGCTTCAAGAAGATGCTGAACCCCCATTGTCGATGGTGGTCATTGCCTGTCGTCCGTAACGGTTATTTAGCACAGCGAACTATACAGACTGGTATTGGCAATGTTGATGTTAAATTGCCTAAGGTTAGGGATCATAGCGGCAACGGAATATGCTTTAATAGCTCATTGCTACCACCTTATCTGAAGCGTGCAAAAACTGTTGAAGAAGTGTTGCTACCGTGGCTTGTATCTATTAGGCATCTCCATCTTCCATCGGTGATTTTCATGAAGCTCTGTTAGCGCTATTTTCGGTGAAAGCACATGGTCTTTCTACCAGTACCATTAACAGACTGAAACAGCAATGGCTTGAAGAGCATAGGGAATGGCGGTTGTGTGATTTAAGGTATACGCGCTACTT
>JBQMRN010000014.1:0-30257 GCA_052171895.1 Arsenophonus sp. NEOnobi-MAG3 | reverse complement strand
CTGCTATTATTAGCCAGTGGCGATTTAAATACGATTGTCAATCAAATTAGGTAAGCAATGAAAATAATTCAATCGCATTTGATCAACAAATCAAAGAGGAAAATATAAAAAAGAAGTCAACACTTCAGCAAGAATTTTAAAGTCTGGAAATAATAGGGTACTAGCCATTGTAGAGGTTGCTATTGTACTTGTTATTGGCGAGGGTTCCTGTACGCTTAAAAAAAAGCAGCCTTAATGATAAAATTCCTAATGTACAAGCATTACTGAGGTAATCACGTGGCATGCTAAAGATATAGAGTAAATATCCATTTACCAATGGTGCAAAATGAGAGGCACACTAATGCAGTTTGGCGCGTACCACATCCACCCGGTAATATGACCATTAATGGCGAGAAATAAAAGTGTGATGGAAATAGCCAATAGGTGGGTGGCGGTGATGTCATCATTGTTCTAAAAAATGCAAGGTTCAACCAATAAGCTAAACCAATAATAAAAGATTTTTAGTTATTTATAAAAGCATGCAATAGGAATCCTGTAGGACAATGGCAATGAAACTGATCGGCAGCGCGATGATAGCTGAGGTCTCAATTTTCAGTACCAATAATATTCCTGCCATTACTGCCAAAAAGCCGAGATATAATGTAAACCAGATAACGGCTTGGGCCTGGGTTGCTTAATACCCTCACTTTCAAATTTAACAATTAATTCTCTTATTTTTAAATTTTTAAATCCTTTTTAGACAAGAAAGGTGAGTTTTGCTTTTTTTTGTATTTAATGAGCGCTATCATATTAAAAATTATCATCTTTTTGATTATTATAAACTTAACCATGGCAGCACACAGGAGTTTTATTTTAATGAGGTATGCGCGATATACCAGATTGATCTAAAACTGCTAAAAGCCATCGCTCAGCAGGAAAGGCGCCTGTCGGCAAAACCAGTAATATCAATTGGGATAAGGTTGTCGCTCTTGAGCGTAGATTATTGGCTAATACAGGTTAATTCGACGCATATCAAAAAGCTCAAAAATATGGGTGTGTGGATCCCAAAAACCATTAGGACTTTACTCAATCAGCCCTGCCTCAACGTTAAAATCGGTGCGCGGATACTACTGCAAAATACCTGCGCAAATATGGCGTTAACTAGGCTTCTCTTTGGTTTTATAACGCTGGCTTGCATATCCGCAATGAAAAGAAATGCTTGTAGTATGCCAAACAGATTTATACGCATTACTGGCAGGTAGAGTGAGCGGCAACAAGAGAAAAATATGAGCGCAGTGAATCTTGTATTGCTCTTGTTGGGTTGTTTGCGCTGTCATCGAAAAACCAGCCTTGTTATTATCGTAAAACATTTTTTGGATTTTTATCACTAACGCCCTCTTTCGGATATTAATAGAGTGGTGATAGTAACGCGAATTATTTTTACAGTGTTATCCATTCTGTCGGCCATATTTGCGCCATCTATCCGGCAACTACATGGCTATTTTTCTGATTTTCTTCGATTTTTATCCATGTTCATATATCTGGATGCGCCAGCAAATGCTTACCGCGCTGTTTGGAGTCTCGTCTGGCGTTTTCTTTTGTACTAAGAGAGTCTCTTACCAGCCCCTGCTCACCACGTTAAGTCTCTTTTGTGTGCTTTGATTGGACGCATTTTCACTTACCGGTGTGATGGCTCTTCAGAGTTTGCTTTTAGCAAAGTGTACTTATCTGATACCAGTATTTGAAATGTTGTTTTCCTTGAAAGTGGATCTCTGTGTCATCAGTGGTGCGGTTATTACAGGTTTTTTTGGCAAGAAGATTACATCATTCGATTCAGTGGTAAGAAAACGTCAATTATCGCTCAGTGCTGTTTCCGTTGTTTTTGTGTGGAGTGGTGGTCTGACGATGGCACTGCTTTTAGGAATTGGAGGTTATATTTAGGAGGATACATTTTGATGAAAATAGAGAAAAACCAGAAATTCATCGTAAATTTATCTTATTATAAGTATTAATCGCTTTTGTAATTATAGAATTATCGGCTTTATTAGGAGCAGAAAGTACAGTGAATATCTAGACGAATAGCAGTTGCTCGTCGCGGCAGTCATGCAACCAATTTAATGAATCCGTAAAGCGGTATATTTTAAGCATCTTGACGAGTTATTAAACCAACCGCTCAAAAAACGTATTATTCCTTCAATACTAATAAAACTGGGGCTAGAGAGTTGCAACTTGGTTTTGCGAAGAAAATAGTTTTAGTTAGAAAAATATGACAGGTTGGTAGTAAAAAAACAGCGATAAAGAGCAACCAGAATCATATAGGCGCTGAAATCTATAGCGTAAATGGTGATAATCTTTCAGAAAAATGCATGCAGCGAATTGTCAGCCTAGTTTAACGAGATATGAAGTTATGTAGATGAGAAAAAATATCACCCATGGTGCTTACGCTACCTCGAGAAACCCGGCAAAAAGATTTTTACCTCAACTGCTGCCATTGCAATATTGGCATTGCACTATTATCGAAAATCCTCGCAGGATGTTTTATGAAAGCGATAACCTGTATCACTTTCAGATAAAAGATAAGGCTGAGTTAAATTGGATGCACTCCGCTATCAATAGCATAGGTAATAATCTCAACATTGCCAATACCGTTAATGCTAAAAAAGCATTATTCGCAAGAAATTAATGCAAGTGACAATATCAAAATTAAGGTAGCTGGCTGATAACGCAGCACGGGAAAGGCTGGTTAAATGAAGCGCACGGTAACAATAAAGAGATCTATACTGGAGGTCAACCGAAAATCGGAACGGTTAGAGCCAATGCCAGCTTGTCTACCTGTGATTTTTGCAGTTGGATGGAACGATACAACTTTGTTGTGGAATGCATCCATAACGGATTGGTATGGCGAACGCCAGAAAGTGCTTTGCTGTCATCTCAGAATAGGTACTTGGCGTCATAAGTTTTTCTGAAACAACGAAAATGTAAATAGATAAATAACTCTATGGGGAGGATGTGACTTCAGAGAATATCGTTGCCCAGTCAGTGTTGCTATGCTGATCTAGCAGCATAATGAAGCATTAGCGTATGTAATTAGCTACTTTCATTAATGAATCAATTTCAGTGTATTTATGACGTAAAATAAGCATAAAACAAATAAAATGATGTATTAATGTAATCTTAAAAAGACGTATTAATAAAGTAAAGACAATCTAATGTAATCAATCATCAATAAGATTCCAAAATAAGCAAAATTATTCTCCCGGCAGCAGCATGGCTATTGTTTGCTGCTAGATTACCTTTTCTTGCTTACGGAAAAATTAACTTAGGCGATTAGTATACTCTTGGACTGTGTATGTACGAAAAATGAATTATACTTATTTCTCGTACATAGGGTTTCAGAGATGCTGGGGTACTTGCTTATTGATTTCGTGAATGATTATTTCAACAATAGATAGATGATATGCCATAAAAAATCTATTATACAAATATTCGCGAAATCATATATTACCTATGATTCATTGCATGAACTCATCCATAATGGTGCCAAATAGCTGATAGCTACCACCGTTAGAGGCTCAGATTGAAGCCATAACTACGACAACATGCTGAACGCCCACAGCTTCTTGGCTGGTTTCACAGATACACCGTCGCCAGTAACGATTATTTTCCACAGGGAACTATGCAAATTGGTATTGGCGGTCTTGTGATTAAAGTGCTTAAGGTTGTCATGGATCCCATCAGCATACTGAAACAGTAATGGCTTGAAAATCACAGCAAAACACTGCCTGCCTGCAGAATTTAAAAGGATAGGTGCTATTTTATTTCTTTGGCGATAACATATATACAGTCCTGTCAGGCAAGATGATCTCCTTTGCCTGCTGCTCATTATCGACGTCACTCAGCATAGGTACATAAAGATCTATTTGCGATCAAAGATCTTTATTGAAAGTCAGAAGGGGATTTTGGCCAAACTTCTCAATCTCCTGCAAAAGCACATGGCTTAAGCGTATCTCCCAGGCTTGCTACGGAAGATACGATACCCTTGCTTTTTCGAATTCAATGGCAAAGATATTCCAGGATACAGAGCACCAACGCTGTTTGGAACAGAAAATAGCTAATCTGCTTACTTCACTTCCAAAAGACATGAAACCAAAAGTTAAGGCTAAGCTACGGGAGATCTCTGGCTAGTAGAAAGCCGTGATACCAATAATAATTCCCTTGATCTTTTATTGGGAAAGTTTTTAGCGAAGTATCCTGCAGCAATGAAGAAGCTAGAAAAAGATCGTGAAGAACTGCTGGCATTCTACAACTTCCCATCAGATCAGTGATGGTCAATACCCCGACCTGCGAAGAACTGTAGTTCGAGAAAAACAACCCTTTCAATGGTATTTAGGCTGCTACAGCAGCCTGCTAAGAAAAGCTGGAACCACATAAGAGAATTTGACCTGCTTAACACTGGTAGGTAAACAAGGTCCAATTTAAGGATGCAAAACAAATTGACGAAGCATCAGAGCCGAACCTAACCTGACCGCTATATATAATATTTGCTAATAACTAATAAATAATCACCACTACTGGCCTTAACCACGCTGTGTAAAAGATGGACTGATGCCAGACAGGAGATAGGCAGCTCATGTTGTTGATGCAAAAACCTGCCTAAATGCTAATGGTTGACGGAGTTATCAAGCGTAACTTTATGGGCAAATCTCCAGTATTTTTGTTGATGTGGTTTATGAAGCTGATTAATTCAAACGTTTGGCTAATGAGCGAGGTAACCACTTTAAGCATATTTCCAATGATACAGAAGAGTGCGGTGAACTTTTCGGCTAATGGGGTAAAAAACCAGCAAAATTAAAAATGTAAAAATTTTAATAGAAGTTATGTCTCCTTCAGATCTAGAAAAGATACGGGATAAAGATATGGTGAAAAACGGAAAAAACTCAACAAGTCCGTTGATGAAGTGTTTTAACAGAAAATGGCACTAAAAACCTTCGTGATTCATCGTCTAACTAGATGCCTTCCTTGCGCCTCTGAGCTATTTTTATGTTTGAGGTAAAGAAAGGAGAAAATTCAAGAGAAAAAACGATTAAAAAGGCTTCTGCTTCCTTTAAACAGATATCATTGAGAAATGTGATATATGAGCATAAGGAAAAATTTCGCCAAAAGTCGGAAACGATGACAGCATGTTACCCAAAGACGTGCAACCTTCAATTAATCAAAAATTGGAAGCGACATTAATCGGCATCGGCTATGCCAGCGATGAAAAGCCTTGCTAAAATTATTGAGCATGTACCATTATTGTTTGACAAGTTATCTAATGACTAGAAAGCATCCTCCGAAAAAATTAAAGCGATAAAAAGCAGTTAATTCCACCTAAAAATAGCAAACTCTAGATGGAAAGACTGGAAAACTTTACAGAAAAATGCGCTTGACGATTTGATTCCTAAATAGTGAAATTACCCATGCTTTTTAAGCTGAAAAAGAGCTAAAAAGATAGGTATTACTGGAAGAACGTAGTAAATACTGATTTAGTCATATTCATTAAAGTAAAATACCTTTGAGGTAAATCGAATGACTAAAAATTTTAGTTAAACACCACATATGCGGTATTCAAGTAATTTTAAGTAAAAAAGAGACGGCTAAATATTTCTTTGATATTTAGCTTTCCTGATGAGATTAAGGAATTGTGTGACTTTTGTGGTCTGAAAGTATGATCCACCAGCTCATTTGTTGATACTGAGAGAAAAACTATCAGAGTGATATTCTTTATTCAGTGAATACTGAACAATGGCAGGAGTATATCTACCTGTTGATAGAGCATCCATCAACCCATGATAAGCTTGGATGGTATGGCGATTCATGCGTTATAGCATTGCGTCCATGCAGAAGCATTTAATTTATAAGCTGGACACAAAGAATTTCCGCTGCTTTTCCTATCCTGTTTTGTTGCGAAGGAACAAAGTCTTCACCCTTAAAGAACGAACTGCCTCAATTGTTTTACTAACAGTTGAATAAAGAGCCTAAAATATCTGTACAAAATCGTTTAAGCTTGTTGATGTGAAAACACTAGATGACGGTGAGATTATGAGGACGGTGAGATTATGCAGGATAGGAGAATGTCGTTATTAGAGTTGATACAGAAATACATTCCGTAGATAAGATATGACCGAGTTACTGGATAACATTGTTAAATTCTTGATGTATAATGATTATACTGATAATTAGGTTATCACCATGTTTAACTATCTCATTCAGAAAATCAATGTAAAAAAATGATACATCTCATCACCGAGATATAGCGAAACAATTAGAAAAATACGAGTGGGCTGATGAATATTGCTTTAAGTAATATGATAAAAAGGTATCAAACAAGGTATACAACAATAGAAAATTGAAGGCGAAAAACAAGAGCTTCCCATGAAAAATGGGGCGTCACTTTTCTTTTCTTGAGAAGAGTGTTGAAAGAGACATAGTAAAACTATCAATTTGTCTCACTGGTACTGAAATAAGTAACCTGTTTAAAAATTAAAGACTATAGAACGAAAAATTAAGCCTAAATTGCCATAGAAATGTGTTTCACAGGAAGAGAGAGCATACCAACAAGTATGCCATGTTTATCGTAAAAATATCTGGGTGTGGAATGCTGCAACAAAAAAACAGGCAAAAAAGCATCCTTCCAAAGTAGCAAAACAAGCAGCCAAAGAAATCAGTTACTAAACCTAAACAGGTCGTGAAGGTTAAAACACTTAAACTCCAGACACAGCCTAAAAAGCGATTGTAGTTAGATCAGACAATTTTACAAATTAGTAGGTTTTCCTTATCTTTTCCTGATGGGAATATGTACCCAATAAAAATTAGCATCCAGAAAAATATGTGAAAAGAGATGAAAAGGGGTTACTGATAGCTAGAATGCGTTTAATAGCCTGTTTATGGAGTATTAAGCATCATGCTGATGATCGCACATTTATCCAGTTAGGAGCATTTGTTATGACAAAGCCGCTTAGATCGTCGGAGAGATCACCCAAGATGAATGTGGACGAGATAATCAGCAACGTTTATCACGGCGAAATAAATAACGCTATTGTCAATCTGGTTCCTTAGGTCAGTCAATATCTTTGGTGGTTGAGATATCGAGACGATTAAGTTGTCCACGATATTTCTTCCAGGCGGTGAGTTTTTGCTTTTCTTCTTCACTGGCCATTTCAAATCAACGGCATCCCATTACCTTAATGGGCGCAATGATTATTGTTACCTCATCCATCTTTCACAGCCTTGTTGATTCTACATTAATTCTCCCTTATTTTCTCCCTTATTTTTGCGTATGGGGGAAATATTTACCAGTAAGGTACCCATTCGGCATTGACACCCCCTGCGTTTTCTGTGTGGGGATATATTGAACAGAACTTTGCAAATATAGCTTCATCCGCCTCAACTAAATCATCAGGCAGTGTGCCCGTGTGTCTTTCTGTAGTCATCATCGAGCATTGGTACAAGTAAAAAACTTGCAGTGCTTGCACTAAATTTAGAATTTTTTAATATCCTATTGCGTATCAGGAGATTTTACCTTCCAGCCATGAACAAGCCAATAAAAACCATCATTTTTAAAATCGGCAACGCGGGGATTAAACGAAGGTTTTGTAGCTTTCTTAAATATTTATAACCACTATTGATACATTTAAAATGTTTATTGGCTGGCTTGATATTAATGGTAACTTTTTTTGTGGTACCATCGTTAGATCCTATAAATTTTTTCCCTAAAATTAACCCTTTTCTTTCGTCCTTAAACAACCAATTGTCATTTTCTTTCTAGAATTTCATTGAATTTTTACTTCTTTCGCCAAATTATAACCGACTTTAACGGCTTTTGGTGTAGCGCAAAGCGTTTCATCATCGTTATTCGTTGCGCTACTTAACTATGTGAGATCCTGTTGAGTCAGCAAAACAACAAGGATAGAAAAATAAGCTATAAAGCATTGCCTCGAATAGCATTTTTGTCATTGGTGGTGGAAATATTTCTTCCTGAAATGGTTTTGCATGGCAGGGTTGAAATCCCCCCCCTCCTGGCAGTGATTGGAGACAGTCCAGTTTTTTACCCTTATAGTAAAAATTACTGTTATATCGTCAATAAGTTAATCACTGAAGAGAAATTTTTTCGAGGCCTGTAATGTGATCAGGGTAATCTTGCCGGCTTCCACTCCGGTTATATTGCTGCTGCCGTAACTATTTTAGTATGTTGGCAAAGGTTGTTGCTTTGCTAACATAGCTTTTAATCTACAGCGTTGACAGGATGGTTTTTGTTAAAAGATCCTGTTTTATTGTTTAATAAAACGCCGTATCTTGTGGATAAAATAGATATTGGTTGATCTTTGTTCATCCTGTACTAGCTGTTAGCTATCTGCTCTAATTTGAGCTATCTTTAATCGATTTGTCTCATTGAAATTTATGAAATTATAATCTATTTACTCTTGCTTTTTTCACATTGATATCCATAGAAAAGCTGATATAATAATAAATATAGCCTTTTATGTGGAGTTATTAGCAAATCTGGTGTATTGCTGTTAGGCTATGTTCCACTTTGATCCTTCATGAAGCTGTTCTCCATTCTTATATCTTATATAAGAAAAGTATTAATTTTAATTTTAAAATCTATTGATTGGATCTTGTTTACCACAAAGCAGATCAAATCCTCTGAGCCCATATCCATATTTTCTGAGTAGATAGGAACTGCTTAAATAGCAGTAAAATAGTTATTTTTTAGATTTCTTTCTAGCGTCTTCATCGCTGCAAGGGATACTGATACTACGCTGAAAAACTTTGCAAACAAAATATCAATGATATACCGTGCTCCACTAGCAAGCCTAGGAGATATGGTGGTTAAGCCACGTGCTCACAAAGAAGGCTATTAAGAAGTTCAGCCAAGTTTGCTTATGACTTTCGATATGCATTCCTACCAAAACTAGCTCCTTACGTCCATGTTCAGTTACGCCAATAATGACCAGTAGGCAAAGATAATCAGCTTACCTGACAGAAGAGTATAATGCTATCAGGCAAGAAGAAACCACCAGAGATTTATGTATATCACCAGTGGATGTACATTGCATGTACAGCCATAAGAGTAACTCTTTGATGCTTTTTTTGCACGCTTCAAGATAAGGCGGTAGCAATGAGCTGTTGAGGCATACTCTCCGTTGGCGCTACGATCCTCTTGACCTTAGGCACTTTAATCACAACACTAGCAATACCAGTTTGCATAGTTTGCTGTAGAAAATAATCGTTACTGGCGACGGTGTATCTATGACACCAGCCAAGAAGCTGGGGACGTTTAGCATGTTATCTAGTTATGGCTACAATCTCAGCCTCTAACGGTGAACGGTGGTACCTATCTCAGCTATTTGGCATCATTATGGATGAGTTCATGCAATGAATCATAGGTAATATATGATTTCGCAGATACCTGTAAAGTAGACTTTTCATGGCATATCATCTTTCTGTTATTAAAATCATTTACGAAATTAATAAACAGGGGGATATCCCCCCCGCCAGCATCTCCGAAACCAAATACACAAGAAATGAACATAACTCACTCTTTACTGTCTTAATGAAATAAAATCGATGAGTAATTAGTTGAAACCGACAGCAGCGCGAAGTTCAGCAACTTTATCTATTTTTTCCCATGGGAATTGAGAACGGCCAAAATGTCCATATGTTGCGGTTTTAAGATAAATAGGCTGTAATAAATTAAGCATTTTAACTAAACCATAAGGGCGTAAGTCAAAAATTTCATGCACTAAATGAACAAGCGTTTCATTGGATATTTTTTCTGTACCGAAAGTTTCGATCATGATGGATGTAGGCTCAGCGATACCAATCGCATAAGAAATTTGAATTTCACAGCGATCAGCAAGTCCTGCTGCAACAATATTTTTTGCTACGTAGCGTGCGGCATAGGCAGCAGAACGATCAACCTTAGAAGGATCTTTGCCAGAAAAAGCACCGCCACCATGGCGAGCCATTCCACCATAAGTATCTACGATAATTTTACGACCAGTTAAACCACAATCACCCATTGGACCGCCTATAACAAAACGACCTGTTGGATTAATAAAATATTTGGTATTTTTGTGTAGCCATTCTCTAGGTAATACTGGCTTAATAATTTCGTCCATTACGGCTTCTGATAAGGTGTCTTGGCTAATTTCTTCAGCATGCTGAGTAGATAAGACAATAGTATCAATGCCCACTATTTTATTATTTTCATATTGGAAAGTAATTTGGCTTTTAGCATCTGGACCTAACCATGGTAAGGTCCCATTTTTTCGCACTTCAGCTTGGTGTTCGACTAAGCGGTGAGCACAGGTAATTGGCGCAGGCATAAGAACATCAGTTTCGTTATTAGCGTAACCAAACATGATACCTTGATCACCGGCTCCTTGTTCTAAAGGATTTTCACGATCGACTCCTTGATTAATATCAGTGGATTGTTTCCCAATTGCACTGATAACAGCACAGGAATTGGCATCGAAACCCATATCGGAGCTAGTATAGCCAATTTCACGTATCATATGCCGCGTAATTTCTTCAATATCTACCCAGGCGCTGGTCGTAATTTCACCACCAACCATTACCATACCTGTTTTAACATAGGTTTCACATGCAACGCGTGCTTTTGGATCTTGCGCAAGAATTGCATCAAGAACTGCATCTGAAATTTGATCTGCAATTTTATCAGGATGACCTTCTGATACTGATTCAGAAGTAAAAAGATGACTGGTCATAGATGTTTTATTACCTTAAAATTTCGGAGAAATTATATTAGATAATTTACCATATATAAATATATATTAATGTTAAGTTAGTGCTATTGCTAGCTGTTTTTTTATTCATTAATGGCAAAAAACTAATTTGCTGAATTATAGATAACAAATTATTAACAAATCTGGTATATGATGATCAGGCTATACTTTCGCTCTGATGCTTCGTGTGAAGCTATTTATGCTTAGGAAATTGAATCATTTTTTAAATAAAGAGCAAAAGCCATCCCTTATTGCTAAAAGGAGGCAGAATCGGTTTGTGTCTATGTAAGTTAAAATTTTATATGACTGTCTATTCTTTCATTTAATTCATTAATTTTAGAGACATTAACCATAGGTTTAGTTTAACAACCATTGTTTTTTCTATTCTATGCATTTTTCTGATAACAATTCTGTTGTCTATTTGCCAAGTGTAGCATCGATAAAAATATCCTATCCGCCTGTCATACAGAATGCATTTATAGGGGATCTCTGTGCGCAAGAATCCTTTCATCAGAAAGGTAAACCGAGGTTTTCCTGGTTTTTTGCGAACTATCATCTCTAGCACCTTATACATTTTTAGTAATAGTGTGCTTCGTTTACGATTAGATAAAAAACCATAGTAATGCACCATCTTAAAATGCCTCACAAGAATATGCCTATATAGAGCTAGATCATCTATTCCATGCAGCATGGTCTTCCTGCCGGTATACTGCTTAGTTAAATGGTCATAATAATGATGTACAAGCATTTCATTTCTATAACACCGCAGTTTTGAGTCGGATACCTGGGAAAAAGTGAGCACGCCGCCAGAGGTATTTAAGATTATGCTACTCCAAGCTCTTTCATCTTTTTAGCGAAGTGCACTTTCCAGTAACGTACGTACTGTGCCTGCATAAGGGAAGGGCTGGCACTGCTTTCTAGCGCGGAATATAGCCAAGATTAAGAATACTATACTGGGATTTATCAGGTCATAGCTGTAACGCAGCAGCTGAATAATAGTACCTTCAGAGATTTCTTCGAGCGTTTTTTTGAAGAATAGCTCACCCAACACATACAGCATGTTTAATATTCAGACCGCAACGGGTGACGAAGATATGAACATACGGATGTTAATTGAGTTGTCGAACATAAATATACAAGGCATAGAAGATAGCAATTTCAATATCCTGTTTGCATGCCAACTGCAGATAGATGGTGGGAAGCTTGGACAATGAGAAATAGAGCATTGAGTAGCGGGAAGTTATTGTTAAAAATGGCAAAAAAGATGTGGCATAGTTGAAAGTAATGTGTTGCCAGTCGTAATCAAGTAACATATAAACATGCTGTGCTAATCACTTCTCGGTTCCTTTGAAGCCGCATGAAGTACAGGATTTTGACTTACAGCTTTATTAAAAAACGGTAGTGGGAACATTTAGGAAATGGACAGCAGTAATAGCTTGCTATGGACACCTATTGCACAAGTGTTGCATGCAAGTATTCGCTCGGCAGATAGACGGGTCCACGATAGTTTAAAACTTTCATCATGTCTTTCAAAAAAGTTTTTCTAGGCATCATCTAATAATGAAAAGCAGTTTAATTAGGCGGCGTGGAGGATTATATATCTGGGTAAATTACCCTCTAAGTATCTTGCCAGAGAAATAGAAATCATCATCCTGTCCGCATTCCTCAGATCTATCAGCGCACTTATCTTTCTGTTTGTCCAAGGGAGCAAAGGGGATGGACTGGGATTATCATCCATAGTTCCCTATAGGTGATAAATTCATCGGCAAGCATACTTTCAGTCATTACCCAATTAATGAAGTTGTATCAAGAATCATCGGCTTGCCATTGGCGTTGCTCAAAATCCAGGATAATCTTGATTAGAGATAGATAATACTTTCGTATTAAGAAAAATTATGGACTGAGCGGAGGCATTTCTGTATGGTTTCTTTTGGGGTGTTATAAAAAATTTAGTTTGTCTGTCATCATTAATTTCGTGAGGGAGATCATAAAACGCTTCGGATAAATAGGCGTTCTAATACGTGAAGTCGCATGTTTCTTCATGCTTTATCTAATTTACCCTTTCTGGAAGATTTATTCCGAGCTATATGGATGAATTCCTAAAAAATTAATACATTGAAGTATATAAAATACTACTCAGATCATAAGCTTCCTCGAAGCAGGGTAGTATTTGCTGCGCCGCTCACACCATAGTGAGCTAACGTTCTACGTTCTATAGGAGGAGGAATAAGTATGACGCAAACATCGTTGCTTACTGTGACAAAAATTATGCAAGGCTACCGTATTTTCTGGCTAGCAGCGCCCATTTTTAGGCAACATCATGCAAGCGGTGATTATTAGCGCTTTTTACCCTGTATTCCATGATATTGGCCGGTTATGGTTAAGCTGGTGGCAGACAGCTAATCTTTACCCATCAATAAAAGTTACGTCAAGCCGCCGTGCTTACAGCATTGCTGGTACAGCAACCCGGTGGTGCAAACATTCCATGTGTTCTGCGCTAGCCGTGATATGAGTCCATGCGCTTAATGCCATTTATTATCTCTTGCATAAAACGCTAATAAAAATCCCGCTGTCCGCTTAGTGGCTTTGGGTCTTTAAAGAAGCATAGTTTGCTCAGAAAGGGACGTTACGACTGAAGTACAGCAAACCAGTTGGCACAATATCTCGTTGAAGATTTTACTTATTGGATCAAATAGGTTTATGGATGGTAAGCGACACCCTATTTCAATTTACTCTGATATGGTGGTGTACCGGTTGTTTTAGTCAATCCCTGACATTTTCCACCTCTACACGGATACCCTACAATTGTTGAGGCAAATAGGCAGATATAGCGATTAACTACCTTTTTACAACTGATGATGCACCTGGAAATTAAACTACAGGAAGAAGATAACCATCAGATCAGTGCTAACGCTGAAGCGGTGATTTTGTAGTGGCGCGGTTTCAATTTTTCATTGGAAACCAGCATCCATACAACCTGCTCTTTGATGAACTTGACGATCTGAGTTTACGCCTGTACCTAATCACGATCAATCAATGGCAATTAAGTTAGCAGATAGAAGGAAAATTAGATAAAAATCATAAGTACGCTCTGTTCATTGCGGTGTGCTTAAGTGGTATGGCGAATGCCAAAACACTGTCACTATTTTCCCATCAGGAACCGGTAATGGAAGAATCCACCCTGGAACGGTTAGAGAATATACAGGCTGAAACCGTTCTACTGGGACTTAAAAGCCTGGCCAGCTCTACTTATTCAGCACGAACTGGAACAGAGCGGTATAGATGCCAGAATGGCGATTCTCCAACCTGTCGTAATCTTAGCATAGGTTGAAATTTACGGTTAATGGACATAATCTGATGGCGGGTTTTGTGATTCTCGATGGCAAGCTTGCCAAACTACCTCAGAAGAAGCAGATCCAGTGCACCTATTTTTTGATTGAGACGATTAGCGCCAGCGAAGTTTGCGTAACTAATGGCAATAATAAACCAACACTGGCATTTTATTAAAACGAAGAAAAACATTATGGTCAACACATTTCCTCAGCCAGATTCTGATATCGCTCGCTTTGTGTGGGTGACACAGGCCTAGGACTAGGATCATGTGATTGCTATTTTTAGCGTGAACAATTATCGCGATAATTTCAAGGCCCATCACTTTGTCAACTTGGTACAAAAAGCTTTTCCGTGCCGTACACGATGGAGAGATAAGCCTCTTACGGATTAAATTGCCAACGTAGAGATAACCCTAAACATCAAGTGATTCTCAGGCTTAAACCATTAACAAGCAACGGGTGTATAATTAAGCTACTTCTGCAAGGCCATTACAGTATTAGCCTCTGATGTATATTTTACCGTCTTTCGAGATAGTGCTAAATTTTGCTATGTTCAAATACAGATTTAGGTGACTGTAATGTTTGGACTGCATCGACAAAGACAAAGGAAAGGCGCTGGCATCTATCATTATTCTGTCAATGTGTCAGGCAGTACTGAGAAGTAGTTTTACCCCAATCATCATCAGGATGGCCGCATTGTTGAATGATTTAAAGCCGCTTTTGATATTTGGTGCACGCTATGCATATATCCATTCCATGAGAGGATTATATGTAGTCATTCACCTGATTAAGGATAACGACGATGCACGCGGTAGCAGATTTTGACTTATTCGGCTTTTTGTTTGATTAAATTTAGGTACTGAAACGCCTGTTGCACTCTCTACAAGGGATGATAATTTTTATCCTAGCCAACAACAACCGGCTTCTGAAAATCTACCATAATACGCGCACCGCCTCCGCCTTCCTATCTTAGGCTGTGTGGCTATATCAACAAATTACCTATACACGACGACTGTTAACCATTCAATATTCATATAAATGCCGTATTTATTGGGCTATTTAGATGCAAATTATCGCCGATAATAAGAACGTCAAAGAAATCAAACATGCGTTACTCTTGTCGATGGCCTATCCATTAGGTTATGATTCGGCGGCATTTTAAACACTGAAATATGCGATATAGAATTTGCATTGATAGCCATTGAAGCAGCAATGAGCGAGCATCTTCTGATAACGACGCTCCATGCCAATAACTGGCTGAATTATCATTGATCGACTGAAATTAAAGGGGGTATCTGCGAAAAACTGCTGCTTAATCATAAATTGTTGATTTTCTAATAAGCCAAATGGCTGGTACACAACGTTTATTCTCGCACTGCAAATCTCTATTAAGCGGGTAGCCGAAAAGATTGAGCCAGAACAATCGCGATCTGATAGAACACTATTACCAGCCTAAAAAAGTGTTTATTCTCTATTTTTGAAGGCTAGAAATATTGCTATCATTGGATTGTCGTATGTATTTTGGTCGCCGAAGTAATCGCCTCGGATTGATAATTTTTTGAACTGTACCGGACTAAAATCAAGAAATGAGCGAAAACTTACTGGCATCGAACACTTGGTAGCATACCGTAATCAGCACGTATTGCACTACATCCATGCTGGATAAGTTTACCAGCTGGCCGCGCATTTAATTTGCTAGATTGATGAAGATAATTATACGTTTTTGCCGTTAGAAAGTTAAAGCGCCCAAAAATGGGCGCTACCTTTAATTAGCTTGGTGTTCAAGCACGCGGCCTGATTGATACTGATCACCAATGGTGATCTTCTGCGGTTTTTCCTGTTCAGGAACATCGTAGGTAAATTGCAGGGTTAATAATCCTTTATCCAGATTAGCCTGCTGGATCGTTATCCGATGCTCAAGGCTGAAACTTAAAGAAAACTCACTTTTTCTAATACCCTGATGCAACCATTTAATGCCGTCTTTTTCTTCGGCAGTAACCGCTTCTTCAATCTTTGGTTTACCACTAATGGTTAGCTGGTTATTAAGTAGCGAAATATCGAGTTCATCCCGCGTATAGCCAGGTATGCTCACTGTCATTTCATAATGTTCTTTATCTTTTTTCAGCAGATTATAGGCGGGCATATCAGCCAGCGTGTTTTCACCTGTCAAACGACTAAACAGATTATCTATCTGGGTAAAACGGTCAGACATAAGATGATTGCTAAATGCAGGGATAAGAGAAAAAGAACGATAGGCCATAGTATCCTCCTTTAATACGTCGTTGATTAACACTTAGTTTTACCTCTTTACATACATAGTGCCAATTGATACGTTTTCAAGTGCGCTAGCAATACTAAAGAAAAATAATGTTGCCCTATCACTAAGCTCAACCGTTCTTGCTATTAAACTTTGCATTGACGCGATAATGAGATGGATTTACTAAAAAATCTTTTCTGCTAAAGACTACATTGACTTCTACAACATGCTGGCCTTTTTTTGGATAAAAATAAATCATTGCAGCAAGCCTTTATTGATATGAGCAACGTTGTTACCAATTTTGGGCACAAACATCATTCATACGCCCGTGCTCTAGACCGATTAGTTGTCTGTACTAGATAAATGGCAAGAGGGATTTAAAAAGTGTTGCTAGAATGGGTACCCCGTTCAGGAACCAACACTGATTGACTCAGGCCCCTTCTCCAGCAAACTCTTCTATGTCTTGTATTATGCTACCTAGATTGTGGATGGCACGAACACAAGAATCTTTGCCCTGTTTGGCTACTTGCACTGTTCTGATTAATAACATGATCAATGTGGTATTGTGTCAATCAAAAATGACAGATATTCTGCTGCCGTATTCAATATATCCTACCGTGCAGGAGGTTTATTTTTTCCTGAATATTGCCGTATTACTACTGGTTAATATTCAGGTAATGCAAGCGGTTGGTTAATATGCTTGACGAAATCGACAACCCGTGGTTGTGGAAAGACCTGTTAATAAAACGCTCTATTATATACGGTAAGGCGAAGATTTTGAGCTGACTTTAAAAAGTACAGGCTATCACTTTTCATCACGGGATTGTATCAATCAAATGATGTTATTAACTGAAGGTAGAGGCAAAGAAAACAGCTTTGAGCGTTATGCTAAGCATTGATTATGTATCACCGCCAAACAGGTCAAGAAAAACGATTTAGTTAACCGTGCTTTGCTTCTTATTGGTGTCCGGTTATATGTTACTTTTGTTATTAGCAAGCGGAGATTTAAATACGATGGTCAATCAAATTGGGTAAGCAATGAAAAATAATTCAATAGTATTTGATCAATACACAAAACAGAAAAATATGAAAAAGAAGTCAACACTTCAGTGGGAATTTTTAAATCTGGAAATGATGAGGGTTCTGGCCCATTTTATAGCGGTTGCTATTGTACTTGCTGTTAGCGCGATTTCCGGTATTTTTAATTTAAATCACCATTAATGATGAAATTGCTAACGTACAAGCATTAGTGAGTCGTAATCACGCGGTATGCTAAAGATACAGGGTGAATACCACCTTTACTAATACTACAAAAATAACAGGAACACTACTGCAGTTTGGCGGCCTGTGTGTGGGACCCCCACCCCAGGCAATATAACCATTAACGGCAAGAAATAAAAGTGTTATGAAAAATAGCTAATAGCTTTGGCAGTAATGTCATTGCTACCAAAAAAAAAGTGTAAGGCTAAACAAATAATAAATGGTTTTTAGTTACTTATAAAAATGTGCTACAGGTTTCCTGTGGCACATTGGCAACAAAACTGAGCGGCAGCGTAATCCTGCATGAGGTTTCGATTTCCACTACCAAGAATATTAGTGCTATTACCACCAAAAAAGCCGGGACCCAATATAAAACCAGATAACATGGTAGGTCTTGGTTATAATATCCTAACTTTTAAATTTAACAATTAATTCTCCCATTCTTTTTTAATTTTCAAATCTTTTCGATGCAGTAGGAAAGGCGAGTTTTGCTTTTCTACATTCAAAGAGCGCTAGATAGCGAAATTATCACCTTTTGCCTTACCATAAGCTTAACAAAGGCAGCACAAGTTTTTTGTTTTAATAAGGCAGGCGCGATATACCGGATTGATCCAAAACTGCTAAAACCCATCGATCAGCAGTAAACTAGTCTCTTAGAAAAGCCGTAAATATCAATCTGGATAAACGGAGATCGCTCTTAAGTATGGATTTATTGAGTGACCAAGCTCAATTCTACGCATATCCAAAATTCCCAAAAATGGGAGTGATCTTATTCGAAACCATCATGATTTATTTAATCAACCGTGGGTTAAGGTTAAAATCGATGCGTGGATACTGGTGCAAAACATCTGAGCGGGAATGTGGCATTAAAATAGGCTTGTCTATTGGTCGTATAACGCTAGTTTTCATTCCAGAAATGAAAAGAAATACCTTCGCTATCCCCAACAGATTTATGCTCAGTACTGACCTGTTGTGAGCAACAATAGGAGAAAACCATGAGCCAGGTGTGAATCTCATCTTGCTTGGGTTGTTCGTTGTTATTGCATAAACAAGCCTGGGTTTTATTACAAAATATTTTTAGATTTTCATCACAAACGCCAGATGTTGGAGATCGGTAGAGTTATGATAGTAACGGAATTATTTTTACCGTGTACCCATTCCTTGTCGGCTATATTTTAGCCCTCTCAGCACTATATGGCTATTTTCTCTGGTTTTCTTCGTTTTTTAGCCATATTCATTTATCTGGATGCGGCAAGCAGATGCTTAACCACGCTGTTTTACTCTAGCCTTTGTCCGGAGGAGCCATCTAGTGTTTTCTTTTATCCCTGAAAAGCGGATTAAACGCCATGCTCACCACATTAACTCTCTTTTGTCTGCTTTTTTAGCACAACGATCCTCTCTTATCGTCGTAATGACTATACACAGTTTTATTTTAGCATATGTCTACCTAATTTCATGGCTTGGCATGTAGTTTTTCCAGCGAAACTTTTAGTCATCAGTGGTGCTAGCGTTTTAAGTCGTCTTTTCCTGACAATAAAATACCGCTTCCAAATGCAATGATAGAAAAACATCCACTACTATTCAGTGCCGTTTGTCAGTACCGTTTGTGCTATTTTTATTTGGCGTGGGGGAGATTGCATATGTTTGGTAGATAAAATCTATATTTAGGATGTCATATTTTAAAAATAATCCAAATAAAAAAGTTAGAAATCCATCGTGGGTTTATTTCATTAGAAGTATTAAGTGCTTTTGTGGTTTTAGCATTGGCGGCTTTATATGGAAAAAAATACACTGAGTATCTTTGGATGAACAAAAGTGTCCTCTCAGCACATCATGTCAACCAGTTTAATGAAGCAGAAAAGCGCGATATATTGCTGACTATCGTGATGAGTTATTAAATCAACCGATCCTAAAACGTATTATTCCTGCCATGCTAATAAAAGGTTATGTTGACAAATGTTGTTAGTAGAAATCCATTATACTGTATGAAGGATTTTCAATACAGAGGTTGCCATGAAAAAGCAAATAGTCATACAGATCAAAGAGACTATTTCAGTCCATGTCAACATAAATCTGCATATCATTATTTGGCTCGGTGATAATCTGTCAGATGATCTCGATTCATTCATTGAAGCAACTCATTCTACTTTATTCTGTCGATGTCGTCACAGTGAACATGTTATCCGTTTGATGGACATACCCCCATTATGGTTACAGCGATATCGTTGCAAAATCCCAGATTGCAGTAAAACATTTAACAATTTAACTGGAAGTCCTGTTGAAAAACTACATCACAAGGATAAATAGTTTAATTATCTGCGATGTATGTGAGTTATTAGCAAATATGGTGTATGATGCGGTCAGGATACGTTTCACTCTGATGCTTCGTTGAATCTGTTCTCAATCTTTAAATTTGATGTTGTTTAGCATCAGAGTGAAACGTATCCTGACCGCATCATACACCATATTTGCTAATAACTCACATTGTGTGGCGACAGAATTACTTTTTATCGACGCTCTTAGATTGAGAAACAAGCAACGGAATTGTTGTAAGAAAGAATGCATAAAATAAGAAAAATGATGGTTATTAAGAGCTTAAGGTAAGGTTAACATCTCTAAAATTAATGCATTAAGTTAAAGAATATACACTCCGATAAAATTTGAACTTACAATAGAGGCAAGTAAACCGATTTTATCTCCTTTTAGCAAAAATAGATGATTTTGCTCTTCACTTAAAGAGCGATTCAATTTTCTAACCATAAAGAGCCCAAAAGCGAGGAAGCGGAAGATTTCTGAGTGCTGATTGAAACACGTTGTTCATACTGATACTTGAGATTAGCGCTAAGAGTTTTATCAAGAATGAGTAAATCTGCTATCTAATTGATTTGCCATATGTGAAGCTATCCATCCAGAGGCTTAATGAGAGAATCTGGTTAATAGATTATTTATCTATAAGTTAAATAACTTAAATAAGTTAAAAGTATTTCTTCTTTAGAAAATAAAATATAATAAATTTTATGACATTTTAGTTTTTTAACTGTCGACTACTTTTGCTTTATCTACAGTTTTTAAAATTTTATTTAGAAAGTGATCTATACTTGACATTATTTAATAATGTCGATAATTTTTTAAAAATCGATATTTTATCATGTTTTATGGTTTTTAAAAGTCGAAACAAGAGCTAGGTAGGTGCTAATCATACCTATTTAGCTCTAATAAGAACCATAGAACAGATAAAGTTTAGACTATAACAGATAGTAGAAATAAAATCAATAAAACAACTTGGAAAGTTTACGCCATCGAAAACACGAAATAGATTTTTATTGCTGATGCAGTCCCCAGCTTTCAGGATTTCAAAACAAAATGGCTAGTATATGGAACAACCACTTTTGCTTTAAAAAATTGTAATAATCAGGGGAGTATTTTCAATACCCATTAAAAAACTGCATTTAAAAACGGGGGGAAGAGTACTCCATATTATTGAAAAATGTTCAAGCTTAACATTAAGCAACTGCCTAAAGCTAATGACTTGCTTGTTAAGGCATTCGTTACGATGCAAAGCTGATGTAGTGATTTTTAATAACCTAATCTGATGGCTGACCAGGAAGAAAATCCCAATAATGGGGATGGTGGAAAAGTAAACTGGAGATTTATAAGTTAAAAAGTTCAGTAGCAACTAAAGGAGTTGGAAAATAAAAATAATATTTCCAGTTTCAAGAAGATGCAAACATTAAGTTGTAAAAATACCTATGTTGTGGCAAAGGTTGTTACGTTACTTGCAGAGCAAATTCTAGCATTCTAGCAATGTCTGTATTTCAATTGTTGTTGTTTTAAATAATCTTTTCCAGGGCAGATAATTCGATAAACAAAACAACTCTACACCATAGAATCTACTTAACAATCTTTTTAATCAGCTGATATAACTGTTCATATTTTGAATGTGGAATTCCCCTTACCAATAATTCTCTAAATATCCAACCTTATTAGCTGATGGTGACTAATTTTACAATCGTTCTTGCAAAGGTTTACTACAATTTACCTCCATCCGAGCAAAGGATGAACTCTTTATGGATGATCGCCTTAAAAAATAACAGCTAACACACTCTGCATTAAACTCTTCAAGAATCTCATCGCTTAGATTACTTTTCGATCTCAGGCAATTAAGACCGTAATTCGTTCATGCTTAGAAAATTAAATCGCTCTTTAATTGAAGATAAAAACCCATCCATTTTTACTTACTAAAAGGAGATAGAAATCAGTTTACTGTGATTTATTCTAAGCAAAAATTTCATCGGAGTGTGTATTCTTTGGGCTAATGCATTAATTTTAGAAAAATTAACCCTATACATATTAGTTAATAAGCCTTATTTTCCCATTTTATTCATTCTTTCTGTCAACAATTCCACCGTTGCCTGTTTACTAAGCTTTAAGCTGAGCGTCGATAAAAAGTAGCCTGTGTCACCACATAGAATGCATTTGTACGGATTCTGGATTCTGTGCGCAGGAAAATCCTTTCATCATAAAGGTGAACCCCAAGAGTTTCCAGGTTTTTTACGAGCCGTCATCTACAGCGTCTTATACACCTTCGGTAATAGTATCCCTCGTTTACGATTTAACAAGAAACCATACTAACTATCATCTTAAAATACCTTTCCGAAATATAGCTAATATAGCGCCAAATTATCTCTTCCTGCATCAGGATCTGCTGTAAGTACTGCTTAATCAGTGCTCATAGTAACGATGTACAACCATTCCCCCCTCGCGGGAATGCCGTAGTTTTGGCCTGGATACCCAGGATGAGATTTAAGGTAACGCCAGATGTATTTTAGACTATTCCAGCAGCACCCCTTTCATCTTTTTAGCGAACTGCGTTTTCTAAGTAATGTCCGTACTGTGCTTTCATGTAACGCTGCCACTGCTTGCTGGCACGAATATGCTCCAAACCAGGAAAGACTAACTAGAATTTATCAGGTTATAGCTGTGACGCGCAACAGCTGGATGACAGCACAGCACCTCTGTAGATTTCTTCCACCGCTCTTTTTTTTAAAGAATAGTTCACGCTATAAAGCATGTTTAATATCCCAGACCGCCAAATGGGGTAATGGATAGATGAATATACTGATGTTGATTGAATTGTCAACCATAAATATACAAAGCATAAAAGATACTAATTTTAATACTCTCTTTGCATGTTCATTGCAGCAAAGAGGAGGCATGTGTTGGTGGCCCCCACACGTTCCCCTCTTTTCCCAACCGACGCGAAATAGAGCCTTGAGTATCGATTAGTTATTGTTGAAAGGCCAAAGAAAATGGGGAATAATGAAACTAATGTGTTGCCAGTCGTAGTCTGGTAAAATATGAACTGTTCACTGATCGGTAGCTTTGAAGCCGCATGAACTTCAGACTTTTGACTTACAGCTTTAGCAAAAAACACCTGTTGGAACATTTAGAAGAGGGACAGCAGGAAGTCTCACCAGAGACACCACATAGCAAAATGCTGAAGATAATCATTCGCTCGACAGATAGACGGGTCCACAAGTTGATACTTTTACGGTGTTTTTCAAAAAAGTTATTCCATCCATCATGACTGCTGAAAATCCGTTTAGTTTCCGAGGAACCAGATATACATCTAGGTAAATTACTCTCTTGGTATCCTTGCCAGAGAAATAGAAATCCTCATATTATCCGCATTTCGTCAGGGCTATAAGCGCAGTTATCTTTATATTTATCCCATGTGATCAATGAGACTGGAATTATCCCTAGTTCCTTATAAGTAATGAATTCATCGGCAAGCATACTTTCTCAGTCATTGCCCTTAAATACAGTTGTATCCAGCGTCATCAGCTTAGCATGGCGTTGCTCAAAACTATGGATAATCGTAACGTAACTAGAACCGGATAATACTTACGTATCGAGAAAAACTTGGAGACCGAGTAGTCAGGGACGCACATTGCCATATAGGCTTTTTTTGTGTTATGAAAAAATTAGTTGGTATGTTATTATTAATTTCTGAATGGAGATTATAAAACGCTTCTGATAACTATGCAGAGTAACACGTAAACTCACATGTTGTCTTCCTAAATTATCTAGTTTACGCTTTCTAGAAGATTTATTCCAAGACGACATCTGGATGAATTCCTAAAAAAATTAACATATCGCAGAGTATAAAAGGACTCAGATCATGAACTTCCAAGAAGTAGCGTAGAGCTGCATCGCCGCTCTCACCATAGTGAGCTACCTTCGTTAACATTACGATAGCTTTTCTCATTGCTTATGATTTTGAATTTTTGATATTGCTCATCGGTCACTCTGAATCTTAGCCTTTTCATCTTTACCCAAATAAGCCCTTAGTGGTTAGCGGGCGTACCAACGAAAATAGCATATTTTGAATGTAGGCCTGCCTATCCCTTCATCGTGAGTTAATATGTTGGTTTTGTGTCTGTCGCTTCGCTCCATAATCTATTAAATTCTCGTGTGTATTTTTAAGCAATGTCTGCGCAGTTACACAGGTAACTCACATTTTCTACATTGCGGAATGCAGCACTCTGTGTGTAGTTAAACAACCCATATTTCAATCAAATGATCACCAAGATTCATAAACTTACTCTGAATAATCGCATATTTATCATTAAGTCTTATACCGATACGCGGTGATTACCCAGATAAGTCAAGGCGGCATTATTTTCGTTATTTAATTTTTATTAGCAACCACACAAACATTGATGCTTCGTTGTTTGGATCAACAAGGGCTAATGTAATAGGCTTACTAGTAAACGAATAAGCCGCAATATCAATCGATAATTTCCATCTTCAATTGCCGTCAGGACTATATGCTTTGCCGTTCTTCCTGATAAAAAACTAACTTCTAGATCCTGAATACTTATACTGGCTGAAAGTGGGGATGGATACAAATGTTAGAAGGAGTGAAAAATCGTAGCGGTTACTTTTACTTATTTACTCATCGTTAGCTGCAGCTTAATAATAGTCGCTCTTTTCTTCTTCTCTGACTAAAATCGTAAAATCGTAACCAGTCGATTAAAAGATATAAGGTATTAAGCATTGACGTTTATCACCTCACACCCTTGCAAACCATACCATCACCAAAAGCCAAACAAAAAAAGGAATAGTATAGTTATTCTGTGGCGTAAAATGCTTATAAAGATGATATTATAGCATAATATAACTAAATCCGCGAATTAGAAAGATAAATCCATTGAAAGCATGTAAAAAGATGCACAAATATGATTGTGGTTATATATATGCAGCATATTGGTAACTGTGATTGATGATAAAAATCACAACCAGAGAAATGCATTTATCACAATTCATCCCGGGTTATCTAATCTTTTTCCACTTTATCGTCGTGATAGATTTCTTTACTACCTGACGTTCTGCACCTTGTAGAAACTGATAAAGATTATTTTTTAATTTATACCTCGCTTAGCTTCCAGTAATTTTTTAACTTATAAATCTCTCCTGCTTCTCATTTTCTATTTATTGCTATTTCTTTTCCTGCTCTGGTATCAGATTAAGGTTATTTATTAAAAATCAATTTATCTCCTTTTGGATCTTAACGAATACTGTAATTGGATAAGTCGTTGCTTTAGGCAATTGCTTACTTGATTACCACAATGCTTACGTGTTATCTCATAAAGTCGCCTGTCTATTGCTTTTTGATACGGAAGTAATATGAAGTAATTTTAGCATTTTCTTTTTATGCAATACCTGATATAGCCAGTTCGCTAAAGTAATTTCTATCATACCCATATCAATATTACCTTTCTTTTCATCAATAATTTAACAGCTATCAATAAGGCAAAAACGATACTTTCTTGCTTTTTTTCTGAATAAACTATATTGCTTTTAATTCTTGTTCCCATTAATCTAATTAAGGCTAGTTTTAACTCTTGATAAGTGTTCTACTACTAATTTTCTATATCGTTTTTACAAAAAATCATAAGGAGTTAAACAAATTGCTTTACTGATTTCTTTATGATTATTTATCGCCTCCTCTAATTTTGATATGCTATAAATTCATATTTTTTATTAAAAACGGGTTGCGAGTTATGCTAATTTCTTCTGAATGAGGTTTTGGAGTTAGTAGCGTATCCAGCTAATTAATTTAGTGAATGATTTCAACAACAAAGAAATGATATACCATGAAAAGTCTACCATACAGGTATCCGTATCCGTAAAATTAAATATTACCTCTAATTCCTTGCATGAACTCATCAGTAATAATGGTGCCAGGAAGCTGATACCCACCGCCGGTTTCAAGATGATCTTAAAGCCATGCTGCGACAATATGCTGAATGCCTGGCTTGTCGACACGACAAGCGTGTCGTGTCATACCGTCATCCGTAACGGTTATTACCATAGCAGACCTATACAGATAGGTATTGGCGATGTTGAGATTAAAGTGCCTAAGATCAGGGATCGCAGAGGCAACGAAATATGCTTCAACACTCATTGCTACCCCATTATCTGAAGCGTGTAAAAAAACGTCGAAGAGCTGCTAGCATGGCTGCATCTCTTGAGCAAAGCCAATAATCCGCCTGTGATTTTCACAAAGCCCCCAAATAGCTTCGTGAAACAGAAATGGCTTGAAGAGCACATAGGCAATGGTGTGCTTGCGTGATTTAAGCGATATGCGCTATGTTTATTTCTAGCCTAATGGCATATACAGCCATATCAGGTAAAATGATTGCCTTTCCCTTTTAGTCATTATCGGCGTCATTGAGCATGGAGGAGGTAAGAAACTAGTTGCGGTCGAAGATGGTTATTAACAGTCAGAAGCGAACTTAGCTGAACTTCTCGATGACGTGCAAGCTCGTGGCTTAACCGTATCTCAAAGACTTGCTGCTGGAGACTGTGTTCTTGGTTTTTGGAATGCAATGGCAAAAATATTCCTAAACACGCACCAGTACCCCTATTTGGTACACAAAACAGCTAAATTGCTAGCTTTACTCCCTAAAAGGTATGCAACCAAAAGTTAAGGCTGAGCTCCGTGAGGTCTGGCTACCAGATAGCCGTGATACCATTAATAACGCCCTTGATGTTTTATTAAGAAAGTTTTCAGTAAAAATATCCTGTAGCTATGAAGGAAGATGGTAGAGAAAGATCGAGAATAACTGCTGGTATTCTACGACTTCCACTAAGAGCAGTGAACGTCAAATAAAAACAACAAATCAGACGATACAAGAACTGTGGTTCGAAAACACCAATTTTAATAGTATTTAAGCTGCGCCAGTATTGTCAGAAAAGCTGGAAGTGGCTAAATAGATTTGATCTGCTGAACCCCTGGTGCTAAGCAACGTCCAATTTAAGGATGGAGAATAGATTTACAAAGCATCATAGTGGAACGTAGCTTTGACCGGCCATATAGAAGATTTGCTAATAACTCGTGGTAGATCAATATAGTGATATTCTTTATGCTTTTTTAGCTAATTTTAATCAGTATAAACTCTTTATACTAGCATACTTAATACATTTTAATCAGAAAGCCCTGGAGATATCTGATAATGGAAAAGAGCTTGATGAAAAAAATTAACCGTTTGACTTCTGGATTAAGTCTATTATTTATTTTTCTTTCCTTGATAAATGTTTATGCAGATGAATTGCAGATTACACCACTGCAGATTGATCTAAAAGCTTATGTGCTGATGGATTACAATAGCGGTAAAGTTTTAACAGCCAATAATCCAGATAAACGTTTAGATCCTGCTAGTTTAACAAAACTTATGACCAGTTATGTAGTGGGTCAAGCGATTAAAGGAGGCAAAATTAGTGTTAATGATCTTGTCACCGTTGGAGAAGATGCTTGGGCAACCGGTAATCCTGTTTTGCGAGGCTCTTCTTTAATGTTTTTAAAACCCGGCGATAGGGTTTCTGTGCTGGATTTAAATCGTGGTATTGTCATTCAATCTGGTAATGATGCTTGTATTGCATTAGCGGATTACATCGCTGGTAGTCAAACTGTTTTTGTTGATCTTATGAACCACTATGTTACTTCACTAGGATTAAAAAATACCCAATTTAAAACTGTACACGGCTTAGATTCAGAAGGACAATTTAGCACTGCTCACGATATGGCGATATTAGCCAAAGCATTAATTAGAGATGTACCTGATGAGTATCTATTACACGGCGAAAAAGTATTTACTTACAATAAAATCAAGCAATTTAATCGCCATCGTTTATTGTGGAGCAAAAGGTTGCAGGTGGATGGGGTTAAAACAGGTCATACCAGTGGGGCTGGGTATAATCTTATTACATCGGCAACAAATGGCCCGATGCGATTGATTGCTGTTGTGTTAGGCGCATCGACTGATCGCATTCGTTTTACTGAAAGTGAAAAGCTGCTAAATTGGGGATTTCGTTTTTATACCACGGTTGTTCCTATAACGGCAGATAAGCCCTTTACTACTGAAAAGGTATGGTATGGTAATCAGTCTACGGTTTTATTAGGAACTGAAAAAGATGCAGCGATAACCATCTTGAAAGGAATAGAACAAGACATAAAAGCGACTTATACCCTGAACTCAAATTATCTCAAAGCACCATTAAGCAAAAATCAGGTAGTAGGAACTATTGATTTTTTTTTAAATGATCAATTAATTGATAAACGTCCATTGGTAGTGAAAGAAGCGATAGAGCAGGGGGGATTTTTGAGTAGATTATGGGATTATATTGTACTCACTATTTCTAGTTGGTAACAGGCATTATTTGGTTAAATAAATCACTAGCTTATAAAAATACCTGCAGGTTTTTATAATTAAATTTAATAAAAATAAATAAAGTGTTTCACACTAAATTAGTTTTACATTTAATTAATATTTTAAAGTAATTTAAACATAAAATTAATAATCATAATTTATCGGGGCAGGTTCTAAGTCGGTGTTATATAGCAACCTCTGTACATAAACATTTGAATTCCTGTTTTCCGATGCCTGAACATTTTTCTAAATAAAAAAGGCAGTCTGTAATTCTTTGCCATTGTCTTATAAATACCAGATGGATAGCCATGGTGGACAATACTCATTAAGATCATGTAAAAAGATAGTCTAGGGATTAGCTTGAGTCTTAGCATTCTAAAAACGGATAAAATCTATCAAATTTTGCGATCTATACCTTACGAAAAGATAATATTATGAAATTTTGTTTGGCATTTCGAAAAAAATTCACATCTACATAGAGATGCAGGGGCTCGTAGCTTTTAAACGAGTTATTAGCACATCTGGTGTATGACTGGGTGTCAGGCTACACGGCTCTCCTCTCTCCACTCTGTCGGTAACCGACGTATAATTTAAGAATGTAAAACAGATTTACGAAGCATTAGAGTGGAGAGAGGAGAGCCGTGTAGCCTGACACCCAGTCATACACCAGATGTGCTAATAACTCCACACTTTTTAGTTAAGCAAGTTTAAGCGCGTCTTTGCTTTTCCAGGGACTACCGAATATTGCCACCAATCCAGATATAACCGCCATTTATCAGTAAAATAGGAACAGTTGAATAAGGAATTCATCACTGTTGATGAATTTGTCGAACAATTGTATTGTGACATTAATCGTCTGGTATCCAGTGATATTGGACAAATCATAAAGATGGATTCCACAACAACTTATCAGATAAGTACCACTATGTCTTGCCATAATTGCAACAAGGCATTACTGAATAACCATAAACTTGTTGTTTGTCAAGACCAATATCGTTTTAAAATATGGAGGAAACAGTATGTGAGAAAACCCTCTAGAAAAAATGAAAATTATTATAAAATATTTCAAAAAAATGGATAAAAACTTCAATAGATCGTTGATATTAAAGGAGAAAAGGTCATGGGCACAAAAGCAGATTTGAATTCAAAAATAACAGATAAATTAACATGAATGAAATAGCCAGAAAACGCTAAAAAGAGAAGAGAAATATTAAATTATCTCTAAATATTTTACTAGAATTACCACTATACGAAAGTTTGGCTTAACAAAAGATTTCGACTAGCTACAAGAAGTTAAAGAGAATCCAGAAGCAGTTATTGATGGAAACAGAGAACTATTTGAACAGATAAAAAAAGAAGCTGAAGGAAAAGAGAAACAACGCTTTGACCTGATTAAACTGATTGAAGACAGTGGATTTAGTCTTAATTCACTGTTAAACTCTGTCCCCTCGGTAAAATTAAGACCAAGAAAAAAAGTAGTATTAATGCAGGAAAGCCAAAATATGAATTCCTCAATGAAACGGCGATATTAAAACATAGTCAGGCAATAATAGCAAAACAAGCACCTACAGCACTACAAAATTACTCAATGATGAAAATAAGCTAGAGGAATTTTTAATAAAAAACTAAAAATTTATTATAAAATACTATCGGTATATAAATAAAAAACTATACTTATAAATGAGATATCAAAAATAAAAGGATTAAGTAGAATGTAACTAACAATATCTATTTAAATTAAAAATAACATTCAGTTATTACTTGTACTTATATCATCTTTAATATAAAAGACATTTTCATCAAGATCTTTAAAATAATTATTTTAAATTTCTTTCCTATAAACTGATAACTTTCTTATATTTTATATTCTTAAGAATGAATACTGGCAAAGTTATTTGTTAAGTTTGTAGTTAAAAACATAGTA
>JBQMRN010000013.1:0-31551 GCA_052171895.1 Arsenophonus sp. NEOnobi-MAG3 | reverse complement strand
AAACCATAAAAGGTGATAAAAAAATCGACTTTTAAAAACTAATTATCGACATTTAAAAACTATTGTCAAGCCTAGGTCATTTTTTAAACAAAATTTTCTAAAAATACTGTGGATAAAGCCAAAAGTAGTCGACATTTAAAAACTAAACTATCGACATTTAAAAACCAACTATCGACATTTAAAAACTAAATATCGACATTTAAAAACCACCATATCATAAAACTTATTATTTTTCATATATATAAATCAAAAAAATCTCTTTAACTTATTTAACTTATACATAACTAATCTTTTAACTAATTTAACCTGTGAATAACTTCACTAATTTTAATCCAGCGGATACCCCTAGAGTTTTTAAAGTATAAAAACTAAAACAAAGGATTAAGTTAATTATTCGAGACGGTAAATCATTACCTGGCAGGTATTTATTAAATAAATAACCTGTAAATCAAATTTAAGCTACCTAAAAAGCCTGTAGCGCTATTTTTCCATTTAATATGAGCAAAAGGACATTAGAAGTACAAAAAATCGCTATCGTAGCTTAGAAGAAATTCTAGAAAAATAAAAAGCGGTATAATTAATAAATAAATGAGTTGTCTCATTATAAGACTTATTAGCAAATTTTAATATCAGCAAGTATGAATTCCATTTTAATAACCGATTCCACCTTTTTATACAGACTATAGCAGCTTAAATAGTATTAAAAAGATTGTTTTTCCAAAACTACAGTTCTCCGTATTTTCTCTAGTTACTTCATTCTAAAGGATACTTAGGTAAGCTACCTTCCATAGCAAACCTGGAAGATAGAATGATAAGTTACCTGATCATACGTTCATCTCAGTGACATCAATAATAAGCATAAATCTAAGAAGCTCATTACGTTTGAAGATAGTTATCGAGAACTCATAAGAGGAACGCGACTGAACTTCTCAATTGATTTCAAGCGCCTAACTTATCTCCTAGGCTTACTACAGGAGATGATAACCTTGATTTTAGAATGCAATGACAAAGATATTCCCTGACACTCAACACCAATACTGTTGGATACACAAAACAACTAATGTACTTGCTTTACTCCCAAAAAGCATGTAACAGAAAATTAAACCTGAGCTCCCTGAGGTGTGGCTAGCAAAGAGCCGCAATCAACTTCCCATCAGCTACTCAAAAAATTTGGAAGCAGCGACGGCTAGATATTTCAGATCTGCTATGACACTACTACTAAACAACCTCCAATTTAAAAATAGAGAATAGCTTTACAAAACATCAGAGTTAACCGGTAGGCTGACCCTAATTTGCCATACAGCATATTTGCTAATAATTCAACCCAATCCCTCCTTTAACAAAACTAGATCAGAAGAATAAATATTTTAGTTACCTCTGATATATGTTAAATATTTTTACTTTACGGGAATCAGCGAAACAAACAGGCATTAATTTAAAAATACTATTTAAATATGGCGTTACTGCTTCCTTTCTTCATCGGAAACAGGCAACATAAATGAACTAAGTGATATTGTTGAAATCAACGAAATATTGTTCCAAAAATCTTTTAAAAGGAAACGTTATATATTACATAAAAAAGCTAAAAATGCAGGGAGAAAAAGATAAAAAGAAAGAAGGAATCACTGTTTTTAATCTCCTGAGATCGATAAGCTCATATGAGCAATTAAATCCTTAAAGAATTTAATTTAGAATGAATTAGCCGTTTTCTTTAGCCGATCATCCATAAAGAATCCATCCTTTCATAAAGAATCCATCCTTTGCATAAATGGAGCTAAATGGTATAAAATCTTTACGAGCGAGCATGAAATTACTCAGCCACCATCGTCTAATAAAGTTAGACAATCAGAGAGTTATTGATAAGGAATTCTACATCTGAACTGTAACAATTATATTAGCTGATTAAAATGCTGGCTGAATATATTCTATAGTCTAGAGTGGTGTGGTTCCGTTTCATTCACTTAATTATCTACCCTGCTGAAGATTATTTGAAAGCATAATAATTGAAATACAGACATGCTACAGAATTAGATTCTGCAAGAAAAACAACAACCTTTTACAAACATAACCTGATGGATCAGAGCCATATTCCTCATTCTTTGCCAACAGACACTGTTGCCAGCTCAGAAAGCTATAGTTATTTTTCTACGAAAAAGTTTTTTCTCGCTCTCAACAATCTCTTGCAGAGTGTTCCCTCCGCATACACGAATTCCTGAACCCAATTTTATTTCAATCTAACTTATAAAAGCTAGAAGCCTAATTATCTGTACGTAGATCTAAAATATCCTTCCATAAATGCTAAGCAAAACTTCATAAGTTTATCTTTTCGTAAGTATAGATCGTATAATTTGTTGGTTTTTATCTCTCTTTAGAAAGCCACCAATATCTGAAAAAACCTTTACCTACCAAAAAACATAAATTCAGCAGTTTTTCTGTACAGAACTTGGTATAGAACACCGACTTAGGCCGCTAAGGCATCCTGAAACAATGATCTGGTCAAGAAATTTAATGAAGACAATAGAAAAAATGCACTGCAAAGCCATCATTTCAATTCTGCTCAAGAGCTTGAGATCACTCTGCATCGATTATGTTTAGCTGTACAATCAGGAATTATCCCAATCAGTATTGGGTAGTAAACTCCATTGCAGTTTATGAAACATTGCTTTTAGGTTAAACCTGAATTATTCAAAAATTATACTATCTTACGATGGAATGATGGGATGGATGGGACAGTTTTAAATAACCAGATTTTATCTAAAATTTTGATAAAAACACAAAAAATTACAAGACTTTCAGAGAAAGTAAAATAAGTAAATAGCAAAAATTAGCTATAATAAAAAGCCATTATAAAATAACTAATATACTGACTTATAAGGAAAATTGCTAATTTATTAAAATTGCCAATAGATGTTTGAATGGTAGAAAGAATAATAGGTCATTTATATATCAAAAATAGAAGATGCAGGAATAGCATAGGGTTCTAGATCCTATGAAATGGATCCATAATACAGGAAAACCTGCATCTTTATTTCATTTATATTTATTGTCATTCAATTAAGTGATAATATTGTAATTATAGAGCTAGTAGCTAGTATCAAAAAATTTTAGCTAACATGCATCTCGTGGACACTACCACCGCCTACAGTTTCAATGTTCTTAATATTAACCGGAATTAAATCCCCATATTTAGTTAATGCATTACATTGTTCATGGGTAAATGAATTATAAGCTGATTCAGATATGATAATTTTTGTTTTTCCATCCTTTACTCTTACCTATAAAATATTCCCAAGCATATTTTTAACTTACTCTAATGTAATTAAAATAATCTCTTTATGAGTTTCATGTAATTGTTTTAATAAAATTTAACCTTCTTTATTATTAAAAATGCTTCCAAAGTAACAATCGCAAAATTAGAATTAACGCTCATCATAACATTCGTATTATAAATAAAGTGATTATTTTTCATCAACACGTATGAAAAACAACTGGTTTATAATTTATTTAGCAAAAATATTAACCATTTTAAGATTTGTTCTTGGTGATATAGCAGCATAACCAATTTTGTTTTCCCTATCTAGTCTAGTAAGCACTAAACTTCCTGCTCCTTCTAAAAACATTAACTTATTTGCATATAAGAGAAAAATCAATTGTTTTATTTATATTTATCCATTCTTTTTTTAAAAAATTGATTAAATTATCTAGTTGAACTTCAAGTCTTCTATTTTTTATAAACATTAGATAAATAATAAGGATTTTTCGTCATGCTTTTATGTAGCATGTATAGAGAGAACCAATTATTATGGAAAATTGAATCAGGCGTTTCTATATTTTGTCTACTTGGCATAACAATAACACGTACATAATTATTTCTTAAATTATTAACCATGGAATTAAATTCTTCCAATACAGTATCATTTGATATCTTTAAATCTTTTTGAAACAAATTATTTTAAGCAGTTTCTTTATTAAATTTAAAATTATTTGGTGATACCATTAGTAGTGTATTTGTAGTTTGCTTTGCGCAGCTATTCCAGATAGAGTACTAACAATTACCAATGTACTTAAAACATTTTTATACGCATAAAATTTCATTATTAAAGTAAAAAGCATTGTTAATAACATTTTAATTAATTACTTTTTAAGCGACATCAAAATTAATAAAATTCATCAGAATCTAAAACTGTCTTATCTCACAGTTTTTCTCCTTGCACTAGAGAAAATTACCTCTCTAAATATCATGAGGTATAATATCATTTTAGTTCTATTTTAGTTATAGATGTTTAACATATATCAGCTTTCCAACTATAGGAAGAGTTATTAGTACATCTGATATATGATAGTCAGGCCTACGTTACGCTCTTATACTTTGTGAATCTGTTCTCTATCCTTAAATTTAAGGTTGTTTATCGCTAGGGTCTCACACAAGGTCAATCACTTTATCCGGTTACAGCTTTTATGAGTAGATGGTAGCACCTTAAATAGAATTGGAAGAATTATTTTTCTTAAATTACAGTTTTTTCCAGGTTAGTTTTGTAGTCTCAGTCTCGTAAAAGCCAATTCAATCGGATTTTCGTTTTTATTGATATCCATTTCTATCTCTGTCGGAAAGTTATAAATGCAAGCAGTTAATTCTTAATTTTTTGAACTTCTTTAATTTCTACAGGATACTTTCGCTGAAAAACCTTGATAATAAAATATCAAGAGCTTTATTAGCGCATCCAGCGTTGGTGCTACGTGTCATGAGATATCTTTACCATGCATTCTAAAAATTAAGGACATTGCTGTTTCTCCAGTAGCAAGCCTGGGAGATATAGTTATAAGCGACGCGATTGCAGGGAATTGAAAAGTTTAACCAAGTTTGCTTCTGATTCTCAATAACTATCTTGTAGCGCAACTGACTACTCCTTACGTTCATGTTCAGTGACGCTGATAATGATCAGTAGGCAAAGGCGATCATCTTACCTGACAGGACGGTATATGACATCGACTTAGAAATAAACGTAGAGCGTATCGATTAAAAATTACGTAAGTAGCATTATCTATGCTCTTCAAGGGATTTATTCCAGGGTAATCAGGCGCTGGATATTTCTGACTTTACATTAAATATTAATCATATTTCCTCTGCATCATCGCTGTAGTACTCACTAATTAGTAATTTTACTAAAAGTTCGCTCTCCTCCTCTGGAGTAAGGCCAGATAGTTAGAGTGCCTTGTGTACTGAAAGTAAATTTTCTATATGCTATTGAAATTAATATTCGTATGCTGATGCTTTTGCAAAGACTCTAATTTAGTCCATCAACTTAATAGTTATAAATTGGATCAGAAGTAGAGCTACCAGGTTTCGACCCTTAGTTGAAGATATTTTAAGTTAGCAATATTTCAGCTTCTGATCAGGTTCATTTTTCCAGCATATTTTGATAGCAGTAAAACAATAGTCACAAAAATTTTTTATAATTAATTGCCCCTTATTTTGTTGGTTATTTTTTATTATTATACCTATATTGGCGCTCTTTTTAAGATTTTATCTAATAATTTTATTATTTAACACCTTATTATGATGTTTTTTAAATTTTATTTTCATAAGGTGTATTTTTATATTTTATTGTGTAATTTCCGTGTTAGTTTTTATATTTTAGTGTAATATATAAAATATTTTAACTAAAAGCTTCAAAATTATATCCTTAGAAAACAATTTATATTGAAGATAGAAGATATGCTTTTCTTTCTCTTTTTACTATGATAGAAATAATCAGAAAATTACTATGATAGAAATAATCAGAAAAATTCTGATTCTTATTCCTCTATTTTTGTTCAATTAATTCCTTAGGAAAACCGTCAGTTAACCAGCTATTTTATATTTATAAATTATTTAATTGGTGAAGCGGCTCTATCATAGCGGTATCAACTATCCCCTACGATCTTAAACGTGCTAATAGACTGAGCTATTCCACTTAATTGCTAAGTAACTAAGCAATTTAAAATAATTCATTAACTCCTGCTCAATCCGTATGTATGGGGCCTAAGCACTTTGTACTCAGATGCAGTTACATCACTGGACAACAAAAAATCAATGCACCATCGCTCTGTTCAGCATAAGCAGTAGAATATTTATAGTTACCAGTGGTATAGCCAAAACATTGATAGAAACCGAGAATACTTGTAAGCATTCCAACGCCGCTAATCTGAAACCGTCCATTCTCGACCAATAGCACAACACGCGCTGCGTTTACCTACATTAATGATATTACGCAATTTCTTGGCATTCTTTAATTACGGCACAAATATAATTAGTGACTTTTTTCCTGAAAACATCTTTCGGATCGGAGTGAACATAGGGACCAATATTAATATCTTTAATTAATTTTTTATCACCTACTTATACTTGGAAAAAGAGCCAACAACATCAGGCCTCTTGGCGCTGCTCAATGACACTCGTCACTACAGAATAATTTACTTGCATTTATTATTTGGTCTTAGTGTTTGAATGAGTACCTTTTAATAACAACTCAGGATTACACTCAAGATAACGAACTAATTCCAAAATAAAACGAGAGCATAAGATGATATCCATTTCAATATGATTAGTTGCTTGTTGAGAAAGACCTATATTTTTAACTAGTTTTACTTCAATGATCTAAGGTTTCAGTATTTTTCTGACTTTATATCCTAACGTAACATAAGTACTTCTTATTACTATTTTTATACTATTTAAGTACGAATAAAAATGTTTATAAATACAATAAAATTAGTGTTTATATGGCTATAAAGATTAAAATAGATAAAGAAAGATAATAATTGCTTTTAGAGTAAGATAAGATCTTTATAGTTAAATTTAACACAAAATTGGAGTTGCTGAACATATAAGAATTAGCTAACAGTTAATTGCCTGAATTGAAAATGGGCGAACATATAAGCTAAGAAATATCCTTGAATTATCTAATACCATTAAATTTAATGCTGAATAACTAATAAATGCTAAGAACATGTTTTCAATGCCTGAAATTAATACTAAAGGTATTCTATTACTCAGTTATGTTCAGTTCAAGCAGGTATGTTAAATAAAATATTCACTTAACAGATTCTGAAGGCAATTTTGAATACATCTTAGTAGGCGATGAAATTAATGATAGCAAATTTCTCTCAGCACAAAGAGGAACAGTATGACTCTTGAGTTCAAGGAAGAAGATATCATTGTTTTAAATACTGAATTGGAATCCATCCTGGTGAATTCATCTTTACAAGAAATGCTAACAATAAAGCAACTTTTAAAAAAGTGTTAACCTTTAAGAATATGAATAAACTACTTTTAGTTTCTACCCCATAAACCCAGATTATCCAACACTTAAAGGGTCTATCCATGATATTCAAATCGTTGAAGTAATGGTTGAACACCGTATTTTACCGACCTAAACGTTAGAGCAGTTTAAATATATTTCTATTCTGGTTTTTCCTACCATTTCCCTACTAAAAAATTAAGTAAAGGATTTTCAGAAAAAAGAAAAATTGTAAATAAATAAAATAAATCATAGATAAATAATTTTTAAGTAAATTTTCCATAAAATAACAGCTTTTGTATTTACAGATATAAATTTTATAGTTTAATTTTTAATTAAAAGACAAGAAAATAATCCATCTGTTCTCTAATTATTTAAAAAATCACAAAATCAGAGATTTTTGTTTTTTAAAATTGGTGGGAGAGTAAACATCAACGAATAAAATGCGATCTACAGTCAAACGTGATCCGGTTGGCAAGAAAATTAGCCTAATTTGCTAAAAATGCTCGTAAAATGGCAACATTAACAAAGAAAGCAAGTTATGCTCATTTCTCGTGTATGATGGTTTTGGAGATCTCGGCGGTATATTTCTGATTAATTTTGTAAATAGTTTTATCAACAGAGAGATGCTATGCCATAAAAAAGTCCACCCTACAGGTATACAAGAAACCAGATATTACCTATGATTCATTGCATAAACTCATTCATAATAATGGTGCCAAAAAAGTTGATAGCCATCGCCATTGAGGCTGAGAGCTTTAAGCCACGATGGGACAACATGCTGAACTCCGCCTTGTTAACTGGCTGCTCATCCCCCTCATCCATAACAGTTATTTCCCACAGGAAACAATACAAACTGGTATTGACGATATTGAGATTACAGTGCCTAAGGAGGTCACAAGGAAAGATCTCCAGAAGCGGCAACAAAATATGCTTCAGCAGCTCGTTGCTCTATCGCCTTATTTGTTTGAAGCGTGCATAAAATCTAAAAATTGCTATACTAATTCTCGCCCAATACCTAAGAGGCGTATCCATCGGTAATTTTTATAATTCCTGGATGGTACTGCTCGCTGAAAGAGCACGTTTGGCCTCTCCTCTATTTTTTGCCTGATGGCATATACACACTCCTGTCAGCTAAGATGATTACCTTTACCTGCTAGTTATCATCGGCGTTACTTGGCATGGACGTCATGGACGTAAGGAGCTACTTAAGGTCAAAGATGCTTATTGAGAATTAGAAGCAAACTTGGCCTAACTTCTCACAATGGCCTGCAAGCACGTGGCGCTTAACCACCGTATCTCCCAGGCTTGCTACGGGGGATAGTGCCTTTACTTTTTTGAAAGTAATCTGGCAAAGATCTTCCCTAAGAACACGCAGCACCAACGCTGTTGGACAACGTTTAATTTAAGGATGCAGAAGAGATTAACGAAGCATCATACTGAAACGTAACCACATGACAAGATATATACTAGATTTGCTAATAACTAAAAAATAGAATATTATTAATTTATCTTATAAAGATGAATAAATGATTGAAGCTTTGGATTGGATTGATAATTATAGACTAATTATAATAGTCATTAGTCAATTTTTATGATTAAAACCAAAAAAGTTTTATTTCCCGATAAGTTAGCTAACTTTTGTAGTTGGTTTTTTCTGAAATTTGAAAGCTAAAAAGCTGATATAATGCGTTATTTTGAGCATTGCTAATTTTTTAGCTGCTCTAGAAATTTAGCTAGGTTGATAAAAGTTGTTGCTTTGGTCGCAGAGTAAACTTGTATGCATATCTATATTTTAATTGTTGTCGTTTAAAACAATCTTCTGAAGACCAGATAATTCGGTAAATAAAACGACTCTAGACTATGGAATCTACTCAGCCATCATTTTAATTAGGTGTATCATGACTGTTCACAGTTTAAATATGGAATTTCTTACCAACAACTCTTTAATTACTCAGAGCTTATTGAGCAATGGTGAGTAATTTCATGCTCGTTGGAAAAAGTTTCTGTACTATTTAGTTGCATCCGAGCTAAAGGATGAACTCTTTTATTGATAATCGGCTCAATAAAACGGCTAACACAACACATTCTGCATTAAACTCTTCAAAAATCTAATCGCTCACATGAGCCTGTCGATCTTTGGCGATGAAGACCGCGATTTATTTCTTCTTTTATCTTTTCATTTCCTATGTTTTCTAGCTTTTTTATGTAGAGATAGATAACTATTCCCTTTAAAAGATTCAGAAAAATATTTCATAAACTTTAATAATACTACTTAATTCACTTAAGTTAGGTATCGCAGATGAATCAATAAAACAGTGAGCTCATCTAAACACTGTTTTCAATTCAATTCCTATTTCTTTTGCTAACTCCAGTAAAGTTAAACTATTCAACATACATCGCAGGATAACTAAACTATTTATCCTTGTAATGTAGTTTCACCATAGGACTTTCAATAAGATTGTTAAATGTTTTCCTGCAATTAGGGATTTTTCAATAAAATCGCTATAACCCTAATAAATGTCCCTAGCGGATAACATATTTACTGGACAATATCGGGAGAATCAGGATAAACTAGAATTAGTTTCTTCAATTCATGAAACGACATCATCCAACATAGATTGTTGCTAAGCAAACTAATGAGATGCAGTTTTATGTTGGCAAGAACTGAAGAAATAGTCTCTATGACTGTTTGCTTTTTCATGGCAACATTTATAGCGAAAATCCTTCATAACAGTATAAAAAATTTTTACTAAGAAGTTTTACTAAAATAGCCTCAATAATACATTAAATAATTAAGAAGATAACTATTTGGTTTCTTTAATACCTTTGATTTCATGCGTTTTCTGCTTTATTTTTCACCTTATCATAGTGATGAAGAATGGGTGATCATTTTTGTTTATTTTGATATGGCTACATCAGGTTGTGTTATGTGGTTGGCAAATAAGTTGGCATGGAAAAATAAAAAAACATTAACCATTGCAGTTTAATCTCAACGATCAATTTAAAATAGTTGATTGCGGTGATCTGGTTTTTGTTTTTGGTGCTGATGTGATGTCCAGGATATGAGTGATAAATTGCAAGCACATATTTAAAAGTTACTCATATCCAGTAACCGGTGTTAATATTTTATGGTGATCATTTTGATACTTTATCTCTATTAGGTACATATAGTAATCCTAGCAAATTTGATCATGGAACTATGTTTTATAATGTGCAAAATGATAAAACTAATTGATGCCACTCGCTTTATTTAAATTGGTATTCAGTCCGAATATAATAAAGAGAATGCTTTTACGATGTTGTATGTGGATTATGTGAATGGACAATATGCACAACTGGAAGATCTTTTCGCTAAGATAAAGTCGACAGTGAATGAATTACTAGTTTATTTAACTTTGATATTGATTATTTGGATCCTGCTTTACCAGCGGCTGGCTATCATTGCATTAGATATACCTAATCAGGGTAACAAAAAAGTTAACTAATTTATAGAGTTTCATACCAAAATTTGCTATAATTAGCAAAAATTTATTTGTACTAAGTAAACTTTTTATCTATCAAATTGATAGTTTATCTATCAGGAGAAAACCACCCGCTAATTAGTGGTATTCCAACAGACCAGTTAAAAACTCTTTCTAACTATGCTATTCAAAAATATCATTTATACCATTACGACCTATTAGTCGATTTTCGACTTTTTTAATAGAAGTAGGTTATTCAATTAAACTGTTTAATATTAAAGGAAAAGGCGACGATTTAGGTAGTTAACAAGCTAGATTTATTTATGTTGATCAAAATCTTAGTAAGCTTGTCGGATAGTTAAGAGCGGATGCAAAATATAATGCCTTGATTACCAAAATATAAAAAATGGTAAGGCCTGGTTAGTGTAATTTTGACTATATAAAACCGCGAATTTACCAAACTGGATTGGTAGAAAATTTTCCGATGAGTCTATTTATGTCTAAAATAATCAAAATTTATAAGAAAATACCTACCCTGTGGATTAAGCGGGATGGTACAGACCGGATTAACTAAATTTATTTAAGCCGCTAAAAATAAAATTTCATCATGTACCGATTAATAAAATGAACATTGCCAAGAAATAAAAATATTTATTATCATTCTTTTTAAGAATCTCGTCAGAAAATCGTCATGATGTACACAATATAGATGGTCATTGTAGGTATGCTATAAATTGGATAGAAAGCTTAGCCTGCTCACTTTTAACGTTAAGTAGTACCACCAAACTTTAACCTTGCAAAAACATATTAAAATAGATAATTATACTATGAATTTATAATTCAATAAACTATATTCACTTTGTGAAGGCAAATTAAAATGAGGAGCCAGTATTGTAGCAGTTAAATTCTTTTTAAGGTAAAAACCACGTGGTAGCGTCATTATTGGTTGATCGTGTCTACCTATCCATTATGTTAAGGCCTTACTATTAGCAGCTTTAGGGCGAATTTGTAGTATCTGCCCATGGCAAGCAGTGATGTTTTCAACCTGGCCTAATACGATCATATCCATTAATTCTTCACAATCTCTTTTCAGCAACTATTCTTCAATTAGATTTAGATTCCAGAGTAGTGGTGAACCGACTCTTCGCTCTGGTAATGGAATTTTGTGCTCAACCTTCAATTGGTATCCATAGAACTCGTGATAGCTTATGACGTACATGGCTAGAAAGCCAGGTTACTCCAGTATTATCGATTAAAGCTTCCACACAAACAAAAGTTGTTTCTAATGGTTGACCATTACGGTTAATATTGATGGTTTTAAGTTCAATACCAATATGAGCAGAATCTTGTTCTGCTTTGCTACATTCTAATAACTAACCAACCAAACCTTTAGCACGTTTAAGATCGTGGTGGATAACGATACCTGTATGATAGCCAGTTCAGCCATTGTATACCCCCTAGCTTCTTAGCTTTATTCAGTAAACTTTCTTCATCGTCAGAGATCAGTGGAAAAATTGCATAAATCATACCTGTATAAAATACTCAATTAAATTTGTTTACACAGTAAACATTTAACATAGATCGAATAAAAATAAGAACAATCATTAATAATCAAATCCTTTTATTAAAGGTTGATATATTTTTTCTGTTATAAATTTAATCGAATAGGTAATAAACAAAATTTTAATTATAGTTATCAATATTTTACGAGTTAAACTCATTTTTGATGTATGGAGGTTTTGGAGATGCTAGTGTACCCTGTGATGATTGATTTTTAATAATTTCAACAATATAAAGATAATATGCCATCAGATATCCGCAAAACTAGATATTACCTGTAATTCCTTACATGAATTTATCTCTAATGGTGCAAGGCAGCTGGTAGCCACCAGCCGTTGAGGCTGAGCTCGAAGTTATGCTACGATAACATAATGAACGCTGCATTATTGAAGAGTATCAATGCCGTACTTGTTCGTAACTGTTATTTAGTACAACAAACCACATAGAAACTGCTATTAACGGTGTTGAGATTTGAGATTAAAGTGCCTAAGATCATTGGATAGGCAATGGCAACGGAATATGTTTTAGCAGCTTGGTGTTATTGCCTTATCTGAAAGGTGCAAAAAACATCAAAGAGTTACTTAGCAAGATCTGGATAGAACGAGAAGGCCATCCCCCCAGCCCGCTTTCTCGCTGAAAAGCACATACTCTCACTCTAACCACATTACCACTAGCATACTAAAATAGCAATGGTTTAAAGAACATAGATAATATGGGGTCCCAACCCTATGTGATTTAAGCGATACGCGCTACGTTTATTTCTTTGCAGATGCCATATAGAGTCATGTGATGGTAAGATATGGGATCACATTTGTCTACTAGTCATTATTGGCGTCACTGAACATAGAGATAAAGAAGGTCGTTACGGTTGAAATTAAGAGTCAAAATTGAACTTGGCCTAACTTCTCAATGGCCTACAAGCGCGTGGGTTAACAGGATCTCTCAGGTTTGTTACTGGAAAAGGTGCTCTTGGTTTTTAGAATGCAATCAGAAAGATATTTCCGGACAGGCAGTATCAACGCTGTTGGTAGGTACAAAAATAGCTAATATGCTGGCTTCATCCCCTTCCAAAAGGCATACAACCAAAAGTTAAGGCTGAGAGCTTTTGGAGAGGTCTAGCTAGAGTAGGATGCGTAATGCCGCTAATAAAGCCATCTATGTTTTTATGTTTTGTTAGAAAGATTTTCAGAGAAGTATCCTGCAACGATGAAAAAATTGGAGAAAGATTGAGAAGACCTGCTGGTATTCTACGAATTTCCGTCAGTGCACTTGGCATAAATAAGAATGACGAATCTGATTGAATCGGCTTTTACGATAAGGATAGAGGATAGATTCACGAAGCATAAGAGTGTAGCTGTAGCCTGGGCCATCGTATACCGGATTTGCTAATAACTTAGCTCCATTCATCCTCTTGAGAAATTAGATCACAATGATAAATAGTTTAGTTATCTGCTATGTATCTTGAATAGCTTAACTTTATTGGTGGTCAACAAAACAAAAATAGGCATTGATTTGAAAATAGCGTTTAGAATGGAGTCACTGGTTCCTTGGTTTATCGGCGGACAGCCAACATAACTGAAATAAGTAGTATTATTGAAAACGATGAAACATTTTCCTGAATCTTTTAAAGGAAAGCGTTATATACGCTCCACATAGAAAAGCTAGAAACGCGAGAAAGGAAAAGATAAAAGAAAAAATAAATCGTGGGCTTCATCGCCAAAGATCGACAGGCTCATGTGACCGATGATATTCTTGCAGAGCTTAATGCAGAATGTGGTGTTGTTAGCTGTTTTTTTGAGATGATCATTGATAAAGAGTTCATTCTTTATTCGGGTGGAGCTAAATAATACGCAAAACCTTTGTCAATGAGCATGAAATTATTCACTGAATTATTTAGTCTGGAAAGATTGTTTGAAAGCAGAATAATTGAAATACAGACATAGCTACAAATAATTGCTCTGCGAGCAAAGCAACAACCTTTGTGAAAATAGCCAAATTCTAGAGCAGCTAAAAATTATCGATGCTCATAACGTGTTATAGGAGCTTTTTATTTTCAAATTTAAGAAAAGGAAAACCAACTGCAAAAGTTGGCTAACTTTGTCGAGAGGTAAAATTTTTTATTTTTAATCATAAAAATTGATTAATAACTATTATCATTAATCCAGCTTATTAATCTAAGCAAAAGCTTCAATCACTTATTTTTTATAAGATGAATTAATATTATAATATATTTTTTTTGAGTTATTAGCAAATTAGGCCTAGCCTAATTTGCCTACGTTTCAGTCTAATGCTTTATGAATTTGTTCTCCATCCTTAAATTGGATGTTGTCAACAGCGTTGGTGCTGTTGCGTGTCCAGGAATATCTTTGCCGTTAAACTCCAAAAAGCAATGGCATCGTCTCCTATAGCAAGCCTGGGAGATATGGTTAAGCTACGCGCTCACAAGGCCATTGAGAAGTTTGGCCAAATTCACTTCTGACTTTCTATAAGCATCTTCTGCCACAGCGAGCTCCTTACCTCCATGTTCAGTGATGCCGATAATGATACTAGCAGGCAAAGGCGATCACCTTACCTGACAGTAGTGTATATGCTATCGGCCGAGAAATAAATGTAGTGCATATCGCTTAAATCCAACAGGCCGAATTCCATGTGTCTTCAAGCCATTCTGTTTCAGTCTGCTAATGGTAATGTAGGTTGAGTGAGTATGTGCTTTTTCAGCAAGAAAGCATGCGGGGGCTATTCTCGTTGCCTCCAGATCTTGCTAAGCAACTCTTTAACATTTTTTGCACATTTCAGATAAGACAATAACAACAAGCTACTGAAACATATTCCGTTCCAAGTGCGGATCCCCTAACCTTATGCACTTTAATATCAACAGCGTTAATAGCAGTCTGTATGTGGTTCATTGTGGAAAATAACTGTTACGGATGACTTGGCAGATATTAGCACCTGTCGAGAAGGCGGAGTTCATCATGTTATTGTAGTATGGCTTTGAGCTCAATCTCAATAAGAGTGTTTATGATATCTACCTGGTACCATTACGGATGAGTTCATGCAAGGGATCAGAGCTAATATCTAGCTTTGCGGATACCTGTATGGTAGACTTTTCCATGAGATATCATCTCTCTAATTTTAAAATTATTCACGAAATCAATAAGAAGAATAGGATATCCTACGAAACCAATATACACAAAAAATGAACATAACTTCACAAGCAGTGTTGAAGAAATAAAAACGCCATTAAAAGAAAAAGCAGATATAAAAGTATTGATGACAATAAAAAAGCATTAAAAGGAAAAATAGATATAAAATACCTCATTCTAAGGAGACTTAGATGCTACAAGTCAATTACATTTCATTATTTACTAGGAGAAATGGGTGCTATTGATTTTAATAAAATAGTTCAAATTAGATACAGAAAATTTCTAAATGAACCGTTCATTGCATTCCATAACAACGTAATTAGCCACGTCACTTTAACAGATACGGCAGTATTTAATATAACTAATGAAAGTTTTATTTATATATACGTAGTACGTAGTCAATGCCAAGATAAAGTAGCTATCAAATTATTACTGAATAGCGATAGGATGTTGATTATTTGATATCATTTAGGATGAGAAGTGTAACATATAACGATCTCAATGGTTAGATGTGCAATTTACAAGTCTGGAGATCCTAACTAATTCGCATTGGTATCAACAAAAACGATTACTTATAAAATCTTTAACCTCACTCGAAAATTTTTTATCTAAAAATTGAATATATTGAAATAATATAAAGACTTCTTTTCCTTCATGTTAAAAATCCCCACTACTTTATTAAAACATATCATGGTTGTACAGGATAGGAGATATGTAGCAAACAACTTTTCATATTAAAATTCTATCGAATCAATCAAAAAAATTCATTCTTTGATTGATTCAGGAAAAACTAAAAATATATCCAGCATATATATAACTTTATATATATTTAATTAGTTAGTTAAATAAATTGTAAAAATAGAAATAAAATAAATAAAAAAACAGTATTGACCTGTCCAATGATTAGAGTTTTAATAAATTTTAGCCTATATTAGCAATAGGATCTGATTATATGAAGAGGCTTGAACTTGCGCAATTAAAAGCGCATAAAATAGCTGATATTAATCATATAGTGCGGGTAGTTTATATGAATAGTAATGAGGATAGAACTCCGTCATGATAGATTTATTGAGTAATTCCTGTACTGATAATTCATTGGAATTAGGTAGAAACGCTGTTGCTTGTGAAATGAATTTAGTAGCACTCGGTGCAGATTTATTAGTAAATAGACAATATGATAAAAAATATTAGATGATATTATTTTCTAAATAAAATAATCAAATTAATTTAAAAAGTGTAATGGAAGTTTCTTTAGGTAGAAATACCTGTAAGTGGACATCCCTAAATTTATGAGTTAATCATACAGATTATTTTGTACCCTGTGATGAAATTAATCTTTATAAGTTAAAGAAAATAAAATTGGCTATTATGACAGAATTGGTGAAGCAGACAAAATCAAAATAAGTTAAATAATCTAGAATCATTTTAAAGTTAGACTAAGAGTTCATTGAAGGAACAGTCAAAATTATGATAATGCCAATATAGCGCTAACAAAAATTTATAAGAATCGTGATAATGCTTATGACGCCTTGATAAGAGTAAAGGTAGATGAAATTAACGCTGATTTAATCGTAAACCGACTAAAAAGACAGCTTCATTGGCAGAAGGGAAAATTATTCAGAATTCCGATTGAACAATGTATATTGGTAGGAGTTAGAAGGCAGTCAGATTTTGTCTCTGGAAAGCATGGAGACAGAGTGATAAATGCTATAGCTAATGGTGTAAGAAACAGTGATGCAGTGAATCTTTATCAGTTAAACACGCTCAGCACTACCACCAATTATAAGACCTAACTAGGATAAAAATAGCTTACGGATAAATCATCTTGAGGATGGGTTTTAAAAAATACAAAAATTGAATGGAGGACTCGTAAGCTCTGTGGCATTGTGACCGGATTTTCCCATCCTTCTTGCTATTGTCACTATAGTGAATTTCTAGGCAAGCAAGTATTGGGGAGAGATAATATGCTGCTTTTATGCTCTAGAAGTTTGTATAGACTATACTATATCACTGAAAATATCACTGAAAATGCAGCCCTTAAAGTTTGGGTTGTTTATTCAGGCAAATAATAATGTGATGTGTAATACATCATTTAACCTTAAATAGTAATCATGTTAAGTTTTACAAAAGTCTCCAAAAAAACTGCTGGGGACTTTTACCGATGTCAATTGCCATTAGAAGTAGGATGATATTAGCCGCATTGTAGAAAGCAATTAAGATTAACTTATTGCCATTTTAATGGATTGAATCATGATGTAATCGTCTTCATAAGTACTTGGTTTAATAGTTCTTTTATTTTAGGAAATGATGATTTTGAGATATTCCTTATTGGAGAAGTAAATGACAAATCAGTTGTTTTCATGATGAAAAACAACTGATTTGAGCGTATTAATCGTGTCATAAATCTATCGATATTCTTTTGTAATTATTGCTACTTGATTAATTTAGAAATGTTGGTGTAATGCGACTTCTGTAGGTAGCATTCTTGGAGAGCATAGCAGATATTTTGTGTTTATGCTTTCTCAAATCTGAATCTATTCGCTATGCTCCAGACTAGATCAGTTAGATTGTGAGTATCGTTATCGTTTAAGCGTTTATAGTTAGGAAATTAAATTGGCATTTAATTAAAGATTAAATGCCATCCTATATTGTTACGGCTTTTTTATTAGCATGCCGTCAATTCTGATTAACGATGTGCTCGGCGAACAAGGCCGCAATCGCGCAGGTATAAAAACTTTGTTTTTAGTTTAACTGTAAGGCGGAATGAGTTGGAAGATTTTCACCAAGCTAGGATGGAATATCCAAGACTGTTTACTGACGGTGAAAACCTTTTCAGCCATCATCCGTTTTTAGGTAATCTCGTATAAGTGGTGATTGTTAGCGCTTTTCACCTTGTGCGCAATGATATTAGCTGATTACATCTTGGGCTAGCACAGAGGTAATATTTACCCATTAGGAAACGTTACGTCAACCACCCATGTGTATGAAATGGTTAGCACAAGGAATCGACGCAAATATTCCATGTGTGTTCTGCGCTCGCTGCTGTGACATGAGTTTACGCGCTTAATGCCTTTTATTAACGCTTATCTAGAACGCTGGAAAATCCCGCTTTTTGAAGGAATGTCGCTCTCTGGTTAGCGATTTTTTAAAGAAGGATAGTTAGCTTTTTCCCCCCACAAAACTCCTCTCTCAAAGCAGACTTAGGAAGAGATGTTATGAGTGGAGTACAGAAAACTAGTTGGCAATTTTATTTACCGAGTTGAACAGGTTTATGCGAGGAAAGCCGCCGCCCTATTTCAATTTATTCGATCATGCTGATACCGCTAGTTTTAGTTAATCTATGATCTTTATCACCTCTACAGATACCCGATCCTTATCGATGTAGATAGCCAGATATAGCGATTAACCACCTTTTTGCAATGGACGCGCTTGCCGATTAACCTAGAGGAACAAAATAACCGTCAAAATGGTAATGATAAACGAACACTGGCATTTTATTAAATGGAGAAAAACATTATGCTCAACACACTTTTCTGCAGCTAAATGCAGATATCGACCGCTTTCTGTGGATGACACAGGGATAAGAGGACACTAGGATGAGATGATTGCTATTTTAGCGTGGATAATTATCGCGAGGATTTCAAGGCGCAGTACTTTGTTAGCCGCGTACAAAAAGCCTTTTTGTGGCGTACACAACGCTGGAGAGACCAGCCTGTTACTGGATGAAATTGCCAGCGTAGCGATAACATTTAGAGTCAAGCAATGCTCAGTCTTACAGCGTTAACCAGTAACAGGTATTAAGCTACTTTTTTTTATATAACAAACTCGGTTTAACAGCGCATGGTGTCTTACAGGCGCTTATACGGCCAATTTCTAGCCTAGCATTTCCTATCGATGCAAAAAAAACAGCAGAGCAATATACTATAAATCTGGTACAACGTCCGTTTTTTTAAGTTAAACCAGCCATTATATCTACGACCAGCCAAAACGGTGTGCGATCAGACAGTAACTAAATAGATCATTCGTCAATTCAACTTTAGTACAAGCACCATATCCGACTTCCAAAACTATTTCAAGATTTATCAATAAGCATTTTTGTATTATACTTTCTTGAGTAATTTATATCATCAATGGCAGTCAAAAACGGAAAAGAAAGCTATAAACTATAAAGTATTCCAAGATCTCGAAATATGAGAATATTTGATATGAATATAGGTATGAAACCTTATAAGTGTGCAATCTTCTCGATACCACAGGCAACTTTTAAATTGAGATGAAAGCAATGATGCTGTTTAATCTTATAAAAGCTACTAAGGAGCACTTATTTCCTGATTTTGTTGCAAAACAGTAAGTTACTATATATCTAGAAACGAATAAGTGAAAATATTCTTGTCTGTTTATGACAAAGATAGTGAACAGAAAGATAACCTAGATTTTTCATCTCCATTCTATATTAAAGTAAAATAATTTTATTGCATAGTAGCTATCAAAAAAACGTGCTGTCTGTATCTTATTCATCATATTAAAAAGATGATATGAAAGAATTTACCAGCCGGTTTACGAACGGCAGGTAAATAGCATGGTCAACATGATTTTCACGCTAAACAAAACTTAATGGCGCATTACTTGAAATGACTGTTGGTGTAACTATGCTGCTGTTAACTAATAAATTCTTTTTGTGCATAAAGTGATAATAACTGCAACTATCAATATCACATATTATCTGGATTTATCGATATGTTATTGATAAGCACGATTTCCCAGATAATGAAATAAATGCCATGTGTTTTGATATGGAATAAAATACTTATATGAAGAAAACGAATCAGTCACAAAATTATTTTTTCTGCGGTGAGCGGAGAGATTTATGCTGGAAAAATTCTTATGGTTATATACTTTCCCATGACGGAAATAGAAATACTGGTTGGCATAAAATTTAATTGTAAACACTAGATAATAAATCTTTAACGCAATGGATGAAGGTAATATACATTAAAAAAGTGAGATTTTATTGAATTACTGAACCGCTATATCACTCTCTCTGTAGAGAAGATTTTTCTGAAATGAAAAGACTTGCTATTTTTGATTGAATAGCAAGGAGTGCAAACAAGCAGAATTTTATGTAGAAAATGCTTTTTAGTGGATTTTATAATAAATAAAAAAAGTTATCTAATTTTAAAAAAATACAAAATATTTGACGATCAGGAAGTTTAATAAATATAAAATGGCATCGCCTTGCTCCTGCTAAGTTAAGATGAAACTAAATTTATTCTAATCTTAACCGTTTAATCCAAGAAGGTGCTGTTATTTTTATAAAAGTGAAACTGTCTAGATTTTTAACACTTACTGCTGAATATGGAATGTAACTATTTTACCATAACTTCCTGGAAGTGAATAATCTAACAGTATATTTTGTATTATTTCATCTAAAGAATAAAAATATGCAAAGTAGTTACATTTCAAAAAATCTAAAAATAGAGATTCAGTGAATTAAAAAAGTTTTTGGACATTACTAAATTCTTTTGATAAAAATTAGCAGTATTGCCTGAATTCTATACATTTACTTTTGTTGAAACACTTACTTACTTTTGTTGAAAAAGAAAATTAAGTATTGAATAATTTATTGGCTTTATTAATAACCAGATTTTGTGTTGATGATGTCATTGGTTTTACTTCTGATAAAAGCGATTTTTTATATGCAGTGTCATTGACAAAATCGCCATTAATAGCTCCAATTAAACCCCTAACCTGAGTATTTGTATTATTTTTAGATATTAATGAAGAGTATTCTAATTCCGTGATGGATATCCACGCACTCCATCTATTATCAGGTAATAGTGGGTCGCGTATTCGTTTTTGCCATGCAACAATTTCGCTTTCTTTACTGTTATTTACCTTAGAAATATCGTAGTCTGGAGAAATGGCCGCAATAATATTTGCTAGTGTTGATAACGATGTCGGTTTTAGAAGAAGAGAAGATACCAGTAAGGGTAACCGCTCATCAATTTTCTTTAAACTAAATCCAGAAAGAATCACATTCTTTATCATTTCACTTCTTTTTCCTTGTGCAAGTTGATCAAGATGTGCAATAGTCATGGCTTGTTCATATTTATCTGTATTAAGATAGAAATAATATTTTTTTGTCTTACTCATTGCTGTTTACTCATTTCAGCAAGTGCCTTAACAAGAGCAAACTGTGGTGTATCTAACTTTTTTACTTTGTTTTTGAGCGTGCTCCAGTGTATTTTAAATGCTGGATAAAGGTACTCAGCCCCTCCACCTGTTAAATATATACGATGGAATCCACGATAATTTTGTTCAATATGTTGGATAACTTTTTCTATTAGTCTATTCCGGGATATTTCAAATGCTTTTTTTACGGCGCCTAAGTGTTTAACATTATTGATAAGTGGCATGATATCATCATCATTTCCGGCCATTATTGCCCTGATAATAGTATCTGCCACGTAGTAATTACTGGGTGTATCTGCTTTTAACAGCGCGTCCTGTACGTGCTTGATGACTAGACTTACACCTGTTCCGGCCTCGCCTGAAATTTTTGCGATGCTGTCAAACTGACCTTCTATCACTCCACAGTCAAGCGTAGTTCCCCCTAGATCGACAACTAAGGATTGCTCTAATGAATGAATATTATCCATTTGTAGTGCTGATACCACAGCGGGAACTGATTCAGGGTATACTCTAATTTTTCCAAAGGTAAAAACCTCTCCTTTGTTTAGGGTAATCGGTCGCTGGAGATTCCTGATTTTACGTTGGATATTGACCGTATTTTCCTGTGCGTCGTTGCTGTAGTACTCACTGATTGGCAATGTTACCCAAAGTTCGATCTCCTGTGGTGTAAGGCTAGATATTTGGAGTGCATGGTGTACTGAAAGTAGATTTTCTGTGCGGTATTGAAAATCAATATTCGTGGTAGGTATTACATCTGCTGATGCTTTAGAAAAGCTGTATTTTAGTCCGTCCACTTCATAGTTATAGATTGGATCAAAAGCGAATCCGCCAGGTTTCCACCCTTCGCTGAAGGTGTTTTGACTTACCAGTGTTTTTAGCTCCCGATCGACTTCATCTTTCCAGCACAGCTTGATAGCAGTAGAACCATCATCACAAAAAACTTTTAGCATTAATCATCCCTTATCATGGTGTTGTTTTTTATTATTATATCTATATTAGTGTAATTTTCAATAATAAAATTATTTATTTTTATTTTTCACACCTTTTATCGGTGTGTTTTTTATTTTTGTTTTTATTAGGTGTATTTTATCTTTTATCTTTTGTGGTATGATTTGTTTGTTATATTCTATTTTAGATATGTTTTTAAAGGTCAGCTAAATGCTTTTAATATTATCTCTATAGAAAACCCGTTGTACTGAAGTAGCGGATCTGCGCTTTGCTTTCTCTTTTTGCTCTGATAGCAGAGTATCATAAAATTTTTTATTCTTCCTTCTTTAATCCATCTAGTACCAGTCTATGCCGGGTGGGTGTGGGGACTCTTCCCATTCGCTATATTTTTGTTCAATCAATTCTGCCAGAAAGCCTTTTGTCTGATTTTTGCTTTATTCTCGTTTATCTCTAAAGTTTTTTAAGTATTTACCTGTAAGGTTAGTAATTAATCGTCTGTTAGTAAGATACTCTGCCTGCCTGCTGTCGCTTAACCGTCGCACAACCACCATGTCAACTTATGCTTATTTTTGTCAATTTTATGGACTAGGCGAGTAAATCTATCCGATAATACTGTTTTTTAGCTAAAAGCCTTATAGCGTAATCATAATAGTATAATCATATAATTCGTTTTCACTCATGGTTAGAACAGTCATTTATTCCTCTCTTTCTACAAGTACTACTGCTTATTTTTCTACATCGGCCAGCTTGCTCTTCAATGGCTGCATCGAGCTTTCATGCAGCTCTTTAAGCAACTCAAAATCTATTTCCCGCGCAAAAACACGGATAGAGAGAACGGGGATGGCTGTTGCTGAGAACGCCACATATTCACCATAACTTCATTTATCATTCATTTTACTTATCTGTTAGTTAATGTACTGCCAGACTTCGGCAGGAATTTTGTCGTAAAGCTGATTCATGGTCAATTTTACCAGACTGTGATCTGTAGCAGATTGAAATAAAGGTATTCATTGCCATTTAGTCTTTCGGTTATGTATTCAGCTATTTCCCCACCGTTTCTTTAGTCTAGTAACGTCTGAACTGAAATAGGGATTTTATTTTATTTTTGTGTTGCATTATTTATCGTTGTTGTTAAAGCAACATCTTACTTTCCAGATGGTTTTATTATGTAAAATCAATATTGCAGAAAAAGAGGCTTGGCTATTTTTTTTGCTGATAAAATCTTTGATTTTGCTAACACTAACTATATTGATGTGTTGCCTGGCGCAGAGCGTTGATAACTGTATTAATAAATTCATTAACGCTTTTTATACTATCCTGCTCGATATCGCTTTGTTGTACTGACCAGAGCGCGGTCATATCTGGCAATATTGCTGACTTTGTCAGGGCACAGAAAAATTCCAAGTTAATTTCAGATGCGGATCAACTTCCCTTTTCTTCGCGCATAAACTGGCTGTTTTCAGTTTTTCAAGCATATATTAAACGTGTTGTCTAAACGTGTTGCTGCTTGTGTTCCTAAATACCCATCACGTGCTCATCCTTTTTGTCTTTATCCTTTTCTTTCAGTAATTGCTTAATGTGTACATTTTCAACAAAATCCAATACTAGCACTAGTGCTACCCCATCCAAGTAGCATTGTTTTTGTGAACAACGGGTTGGCGGGGTGCTTTTCTTCTCATGCAGACTTCACTGCGCGTCACAACGACCAATTTCTCGGTGTCTAATGCCTCTCTTTTAGTTAGTACGTCAAACATGCTGTTCCAGCATATTCCTAATCACTGGCATAAATCAGGCCTACCAGACACTTTAGATTTAAGAAAGGCGCTAACCAGGCATCAATTGTTTTTTGCCTGTGTATTAAAGATTTTACCGTCAACCTTAACAACAATCTGGGTTTCCAGATAAGACTTGTTTGGTATGAACTGCACCAGATAATGTTGTGTGATTGCATTAGGTGAGCTGTTATGAGTATACTCTTTTTTATTCTAATCATAGATAAGCATTCATAGGCTTCTTTTCTCTATTTACACGGTCAGCAATGTGCTATTCCACCCAATTGTTATCACGTAAAGTAATTTTCCTTCTCGTGCATATAGTTTATTTCATTTTTAACCCTGCGAGACTTGTGATTTTACCATTACCTCACAAGTCATTGTGGTAGCCCCCCTTTGCTGCAGAACATACGGCTTTGGATGTTTTTCATATTTCACAGAACCGTTTCGCATTTTAAAGTTATAAGGTCTCCATCTTGCCTGTTCCTCTGTTGTCCACGTAATTTTCCGTACTTTATATCCCTCATCCGAGTTTTACCTATTCTTTTTGACATAAATTACCTTATCATTTTTATATATACGGATTTTTACACTACCTATATATTTAGGACAGGATAAGTCAATTTTTCACGGATTTTCTCACGGCTTCGCTTTAACTTCCTTATTGAGTTTTTCAGAGCTTCCAACAATTCAGTTTCTTTTGCATCATGATACTGACGTTGAGGAATAATCGTGTGGCCAGATTAGAGAACAGTTATATTAACGGAATTTCTTGCCAGGCATAATTTTTTCAGTTTCTCATCCAGAATAAGAGGCTCTATAGTTATGGAAAGATTTAACATAAATATGATTTCTTTAGCCACTGTAACCAGTGGCCAGCAATTAGCTTCTAGAATTAACTGATTAAGCATCTTATTGGATAAATAAATTTTGTTCATATTTGATAATATCAATTCTTTTCCTGAAAAAGAATATCGACTTCTGTCATCTTTTGAAAGCAAATTTCATTTGCAAGCAAATAAAAACGGTAGGCATTTTATCACTTAATTTCATTATCACAATCACACCTTTTAACTTTGTTATAATTATCACTTGATATTCTAAAACTGATAAACTTTCTCATGTCTTCAAAAATTCCGTGTAGAGGCTGGTAAAAGAGAGCTATAAATATTCATATTTGTAATGATTACGCTTATCCCTGGTGGTCTTGTGTTTTATGGTGGGTTTGCCTAACCTTGGTAAGGCTCGCATACAAAAACACGCATAATCTAACTGATGTAGAAAGATACGACATTACCCATCATTCCCAACCTGTCTGTGTTTCATTATCCTTAATTTTAACCTATTTATTCAAATTAACCTATTTATCCAAAATACCGAGTAGTCGATGAAAAGATATCACATTATTTAGAATAACTTATTAACATCTCTCCAAATAAAGCAATAATAAAAACAGCTGTAATAATTGAAATACTATAGTTATTAGTCGCAATAAAATATTTTTCAAAACGGAGATAAAAGAGAAGGAAACTCCCTTCACTAAAAATATCATCTCTTTAATTCCATGGAATAGCGCGAGTAAAATAGCTGTTAGTATATTTAAGATACTAGCAACAATAAGCCAAATTAAAAACAAAATCCATAGAATACTCTTGAAAAAATTTTTAAGGAACTGGCTAAACACTGATTCTACTTTGATTGATAGCCGGCTTTTCTTATAGCTTCTCTCTGCTCTTCCCCATGCTGGAATTAATAAATATTATTTTTATTTTCCACTTCGATTGGCTGACAATGAATTTTTTTCATTTATAAACTTCCAATTTACCTTTTCGAGTTTTTGCTTTTTCATTCCTACTAGGCATTAGATTACGGTTATTAAAATTACCATATCAGCTTTCGCATCGTAATGAATACTGTAATCTGGCAAGTCATTCGCTTTAGCTAGTTGTTTAATATTAAATTTAAACATTTTCAACAAAGCGGTACGGTACACAACTCCACCGTTTTTAAAGTGCAGTTTTTCAAGAGCTATCGCAAAATCATCCTGATTACTACAATGCTTACATGGTATCTAATAAATACGCCTCTCTATTGCTTTCCTGATACAGAAATAGTCTTGACTAATTTTTAGCATTTTCTTTTTATGGAATGCTTGATACAGCCAGTCAGATAGCGTTACCTCTATCATCCAGATATTAAACTTATTTTTTCTTCTAAAAAAAACACACTTATCAATCAGTCTAAAATCTTTTGTTTTCTTAGAATCATAAGAGTATATGATATTTGTTTCAATTCTATCCCTGTAAAACGAGCTAATGCCTTTCTTAAATCATTGTATGATTTAACACTTTTATCTATATTTATCGTGATAAAAATCATATGCTATAAAATGAAAATTTAGCTTATTTCTTCATTACTATTCATCGCCTTCTATAATTTTAATATGGTATATATTATTCATATATTTTTATAAAAATTATTGCTAATCTAATTAGAGATGCAGAACAAAGAATAAAAAAGTTACATTGCTATTTTTATATTCTTTAACCTTAGAATCTCCAACTTTCATGGGAAAATGAAAGTTCCATGTTAACAATTTCATCTCTAAAACTTAAAAATTCTACTTCATCAGTAATAAAAATTCCACTTCATGTTTAATGGGATATCGTAATGTTTTTAAGTTACTTACTCTCTGATTACTTGTGTGATCTGTAATAGCCTCAATCCTATTTAATCTATGTCTATTGGTCAGAGAACGGTTAGGTGCTGTAACATTTAGCCGTTTCGGTATTAGGTTTTTAAAAACTAAGAAGATATCCCCATTTTTAAACTAAAAAAGAAAAATACCCCTCTAATATGTGGATAAAGTAAAATCATTCGACTTTTAAAAACTTTTGAATCATCTGTTAAAAACTAACCATCAGCTTTTAAAAAGCTAGTAAGTCGTAAAAATATTGTTTTCATATGTTTATAAAATATATTTAACTTATTTAAGTTATATATAACTAATCTTTTAACTAAATTTTACTCCATTAAGCGTGTGGATAATTTCACTTCTCAAAAACCAAGAAAATGGCAGATTTTAGTCTTTCCTGATAAAATTTTCGGTGCCAGTCTTATACATTAGTGTGAACATATCTCAATTAACATTTGATGATCTTACGATTCCTCGTTTTGCTGTTCGTTCCTCATAGCTGCGCTCTTACGGGAGACGCCTCAACCAAATACTTCGGCGAGGGTGTTGGAATTTTTAACGAAAAGATTTTTGGCTATAAAACAAGCTCTAACGGCCATGAAGCAGTTTTTTTTTACGATCGTAACCTTTTTTTGCAAGGCTAATTAAAGTATAAGCGTTTGAGGTGAATTTTAGCATCTGGTGAAGGGGGGGATATTGACTGTAAATTTTGCTATTTTGAAGCACGGGTGTTCAAGGTGAACTGCATGTCTGGACTGCATTGAGAAGGAGGAAGGAATGCGCTGGTATCTACCATTATTTTGTCGATGTGTGACGCGTTACCAAGAAGCAGTTTTACCCAATCATCAATCAGGATAGCCATATTGTGCTGAATGATTTTTAAAGCCGTTTTAGATATTTTTGCACGTTATGCACATATCTATTCCATTCTGGGGGGGGATTATATCTAGTTATAGGCCTGATTAAGGATGAACGGCGATGGCGGTACACACACAAAATTTTGAATTATTGAGCTTTTTCTTGATTAAATTCGGATACTAAAATACCTGTTGCGCCGTCCAGAATGGGGGAGGATTTTATCCTCACCAACAATAACCAGCTCAGGAAAATCCACCACAATACACGCATCGCCGCCACCTATCTTGCGCTGTGTTGCTATATATCAACAAGTTACCTATACGACTAGTGTTAACCATTGAAGATTCATCCAAAGGCCATATTTATGGAGCGATTTAGATGCCAATTATTGGTGACAAGAAAAACACCGAAGAAATTAAACGCGTGTGGCTGTTATCGATGGCCTATGCCTTATGTTATGATCCTTGGTAATTTTAAAATAGTGAAATACACGATTGAGAATTTGCATTGACCGCCATTGAAACAGGAATGAGCTGGGGCATCTTCTGATGAGAACGTTTCATGCTAATAACTGGCTAAATTACTATTGATCAGCTGGAAATTAAAGGGGTATCCCAGAAACTGGAGGATGATCATCCTCAATTGTTGATTTGGCTGATAAGGCAATGCGGTTGCTACACATCGTTTATGCTTGCACTGTAAAGCTCCTTTATCAAGCGGGTAGCCGAGCAGCTTGAGGCAGAAGACGATCACAATCTGATAGAAGACTATTATCATTCTAAAGAAGTGTTTATTCGCTATTTAAAGATTGCGAATACTGCTATCACTGGATTTTGGGATACATTGTGGTGATAGAAATGATTTGCTCTGATGGTCAATTTTTTGAACTGTACCGGACTAAAAGCAAGGAGGCAGTAAAAACTTACTGACATCGAATACTGGGTGACATACCAGTAATCAGTACGTATTGCACTATATCCATGCTGGAGAAATTGACCTGGTAGCCACGCATTTCATTTACTAGATTGATGAATATAGTTATAGATTGTTGCCATTAGAAAGTTAAAGCGCCATAAAATGGGCGCTACGTTTAATTTGCATTGTGTGTCAAGCGTGCTGCCTAATTGATTCTAAACACCAATGGCGATCTTCTGCTGTTTCCCTGTTCAGGAATATCGTAGGTAAATTGCAGGGTTAATAATCCTTTATCCAGACGCCTGCTGGATCGTTATCCGGTGCTCAAGGCTAAAAAACTTAAAGAAAACTCACTTTTTTAATACCTCGATGCAACTATTTAATGCCGTCTTTTTATTAGATAGTATCCGTTTCTTCAATCTTTGGCTTTGGTTTACCACTAATGGTTAACTGCTTATTAAACATAGAAATATTGAGTTCATCCTGGGTATAGCAGATATGCTCAGTATCATTTCATAATATTTTTATCTTTTCAGCAGATTATAAATGGGCGTGCGTATTAGTCATCAGGTTTTTACCTCTCAAACGACTAAAGAAGATTATTTATCTGGGTAAAACGGTCAGACAGCAGATGATTGCTAAATGCAGGGATAAGAGAGAAAGAACGATAGGCATAGTATCCTCCTTTAATACGTCATTGATTAATACTCAGGTTTATTTTTACATATATAGTATAGGGCCAGTTGATACGTTTTTAAGTGTATCCGTCGCAATACGATAGAAAAATGTTACCATCATTAACGTCAACCGTTATTGCCGTCAAACCTCGCATTGACTCAACATTAAGATTAATTTATCAAAAATCCGTTTAGTTAAAGACAGCATTACCTTCTAGAACATGCTGGCTTTTTTGCCGGATAACAACAAATCGTTGCAGTAACCCTTTATTAATATATGCGCAACCTTGTTACTAATTTTTGCCACAAACATCATCCCATCTACACCGTGTTATAGAGCGATTGCTTCTCTGCACTGGATGAATTGGCAATGGGCCTTTGAAAAGGTATTGCTAGAATGGGTATTCGTTCAGGAAGCCACTCTGATTGACTCAAGCACCTTTTCATTCTGCAATCTTTCCAATGTCTTGCGTCGTGGTCTACCAAGATGATTGTGGATGGAAAGAAAACGAAGGTCTTCGCCTCTGTTCAGCACATCATTGTGCTAGCCTTATTCCTGTTGGCTATCATAATTATAGTGCTGATGATGCATATGGTGTGTAAGAAATTTATCGATAAGCTGGCAAGAGTGGTGCCGCGTTATAAATGGAAGTGGTCACTCAGGTTGTTAATCGGCCTTTCTGAATTTGTTGTTAATTTTAAGTGTTTATTGATGTTTTGCTACTAGCACTGTTCGGATTGATGGCATGGTTAATGGAGTATTGGGTTAATCGAAAAATCGCCGATAGTCTGCTGCGGTGGTCAGTGTATCGTGCCGTACAGAGGTTTTTGCTGAATATAGTCTCAACACATTACTGCTTGTCAATGTTCCGGTAATGCAGTCTGCCGGTTAATATGTTTGGCGAAACCGCAAGCCCGTTGTTAGAAAGACGTATTGATAAAACGCTCCATTATATGCGGTAAGGTGAATATCTTTAGCTGGCTTTAAAAAGGAGTGGCTACCACTTTCTTTCATGTGATTCTGTCAATCAAATGATGTTGTTAACTGAAGCCGCAGCTGCAGAAAACAACTTTGATGGTTATGCTGATCGTTGGTTTTTGTATCACCATTAAATAGATCAAGAAAAAACGATCTGGTTAAGCGCGCTCTGTCTGCTTCTTAATTTGTGTTCGGTTATATCTTACTGCTGTTTATTAGCCAGCGGCGATTTAAATACGATGGCAATCAAATTGAGTAAGCAATGGAAAATAATTCAATCACATTTGATCAACATACAAAAGAGAAAATATGAAGAAATCAACACTTTAGCGGTGATTTTAAATTTAAAAATCATGAGTGTGTGCTAGCCCATTATAGCGGTTGCTATTGTACTTGCTGTTGATGCGGTTTCGGTATGCTTAACAAAATCACCATTAATGATGAAATTGTTAACGTAGAAGCATTACTGAGGCAATCACACGCTGGATGCTAAAGACATAGGGTGAATATCTATTTAGAAATGGTACAAAATGAGAGGCACACTAGTGCAGTTTAGCGGCGTACTCGCCAATATGACCATTAACGGCGAGAAATTAAATGATAATGAATAGCCAATGTGTGTGGCGGTGATATCATCATTGTTCTAGAAAAGTGTAAGGCTCAACCAATAGAATAAACAAATAATAAAGGATTTTTAGTTACTTATAACTTATAAAAGTGTGTCACAGGAAGCCTGTCACACAATGGCAACGAAATTGATTTGTATTGCGATAAAACATGAGGTCTCGATTTCCGCTACCAATAATATTGCTGCCATTCATGCAAAAAAGGCTGGACGCAGATAACAGCTCGATCTGGGTTGGTTAATACCTCATTTTTAAATTTAACAATTAATTTTTATTTTTTAATTTTTAAATTCTTTCGATGCAGAAAGGGAAGTTTTTCTTTTCTACATTTAAAGAGCGCTATATAGCAAAATTATCACCTTTTGGCTTACTATAAACTTAACCATGCTACTACAGGAGTTTTATTTTAATGAGATAGGAGCGATATCGATATACCAGATTGATC
>JBQMRN010000012.1:0-31741 GCA_052171895.1 Arsenophonus sp. NEOnobi-MAG3 | reverse complement strand
GATCAATCTGGTATATCGATATCGCTCCTATCTCATTAAAATAAAACTCCTGTAGTAGCATGGTTAAGTTTATAGTAAGCCAAAAGGTGATAATTTTGCTATATAGCGCTCTTTAAATGTAGAAAAGCAAAACTTCCCTTTCTGCATCGAAAGAATTTAAAAATTAAAAAATAAAAATTAATTGTTAAATTTAAAAATTGAGGTATTAACCAACCCAGATCGAGCTGTTATATGGGTCCAGCCTTTTTTTCATGAATGGAAGCAATATTATTGGTAGCGGAAATCGAGACCTCATGTGTTATCGCAATACAAATCAGTTTCGTTGCCATTGTGCGACAGGCTTCCTGTGACACACTTTTATAAGTTATAAGTAACTAAAAATCCTTTATTATTGGTTTATTCTATTGGTTGAGCCTTACACTTTTCTAGAACAATGATGATATCACCGCCACACACATTGGCTATTTCATTATCATTTAATTTCTCGCCGTTAATGGTCATATTGGCGAGTACGCCGCTAAACTTCACTAGTGTGCCTCTCATTTTGTACCATTTCTAAATAGATATTCACCCTATGTCTTTAGCATACAGCGTGTGATTGCCTCAGTAATGCTTCTACGTTAACAATTTCATCATTAATGGTGATTTTGTTAAGCATACCGAAACCGCATCAACAGCAAGTACAATAGTAACCGCTATAATGGGCTAGCACACACTCATCATTTTCAAATTTAAAATCACCGCTGAAGTGTTGATTTCTTCATATTTTCTCTTTTGTATGTTGATCAAATGTGATGGAATTATTTTCCATTGCTTACTCAATTTGATTGCCATCGTATTTAAATCGCCGCTGGCTAATAAACAGCAGTAAGATATAACCGAACACAAATTAATAAGCAGACAGAGCGCGCTTAACCAGATCGTTTTTTCTTGATCTATTTAATGGTGATACAAAAACCAACGATCAGCATAACCATCAAAGTTGTTTTCTGCAGCTTCCGCTTCAGTTAACAACATCATTTGATTGACAGAATCCCATGAAAGAAAGTGGTAGCCGCTACTTTTTAAAGCCAGCTAAAGATGTTCACCTTACCGCATATAATGGAGCGTTTTATCAATACGTCTTTCTAACAACGGGCTGGCGGTTTCGCCAAACATATTAACAGGCAGACTGCATTACCGGAACATTGACAAGCAGTAATGTGTTGAGACGATATTCAGCAAAAACCTCTGTACGGCACGATACACTGACCACCGCAGCAGACTATCGGCGATTTTTCGATTAACCCAATACTCCATTAACCATGCCATCAATCCGAACAGTGCTAGTAGCAAAACATCAATAAACACTTAAAATTAACAACAAATTCAGAAAGGCCGATTAACAACCTGAGTGACCACTTCCATTTATAACGCGGCACCACTCTTGCCAGCTTATCGATAAATTTCTTACACACCATATGCATCATCAGCACTATAATTACGATAGCCAACAGAAATAAGGCTAGCACAATGATGTGCTGAACAGGGGCGAAGACCTTCGTTTTCTTTTCATCCACAATCATCTGGGTAGACCACGACGCAAGACATCGGAAAGATTGCCGAATGAAAAGGTGCTTGAGTCAATCAGAGTGGCTTCCTGAACGAATACCCATTCAGCAATACCTTTTCAAAGGCTCCTTGCCAATTCATCCAGTGCAGAGAAGCAATCGCTCTATAACACGGTGTAGATGGGATGATGTTTGTGGCAAAAATTAGTAATAAGGTTGCGCATATATTAATAAAGGGTTACTGGAACGATTTGTTGTTATCCGGCAAAAAAGCCAGAATGTTCTAGAAGGTAATGCTGTCTTTAACTAAACGGATTTTTGATAAATTAATCTTAATGTTGAGTCAATGCGAGGTTTGACGGCAATAACGGTTGACGTTAATGATGGTAATATTTTTCTATCGTATTGCGACGTAACACTTAAAAACGTATCAACTGGCCCTATACTATATATGTAAAAATAAACCTGAGTATTAATCAATGACGTATTAAAGGAGAATACTATGGCCTATCGTTCTTTTTCTCTTATCCCTGCATTTAGCAATCATCTGCTGTTTGACCGTTTTACCAAGATAAATAATCTTCTTTAGTCGTTTGAGAGGTAAAAACCTGCTGGCTAATATGCACGCCCATTTATAATCTGCTGAAAAGATAAAAATATTATGAAATGATATTGAGCATATCTGGCTATACCCAGGATGAACTCAATATTTCTATGTTTAATAAGCAGTTAACCATTAGTGGTAAACCAAAGATTGAAGAAACAAATACTATCGAATAAAAAGACGGCATTAAATAGTTGCATCAAGGTATTAAAAAAGTGAGTTTTTTTAAGTTTTTTAGCCTTGAGCAGCGGATAACCATCCAGCAGGCGTCTGGATAAAGGATTATTAACCCTGCAATTTACCTGCGATATTCCTGAATAGGGAAACAGAGCAGAAGATCGCCATTGGTGTTTAGAATCAATTAGGCCGCGCGCTTGACACACCATCCCAATTAAACGTAGCGCCCATTTTATGGCGCTTTAACTTTCTAAGGCCAACAATCTATAACTATCTTCATCAATCTGGTAAATGAAATGCGTGGCTAGCAGGTCAATTTCTCCAGCATGGATATAGTGCAATACGTACTGATTACTGGTATGTCACCCAGTATTCGATGTCAGTAAGTTTTTGCTGCCTCCTTTCTTTTAGTCCGCTACAGTTCAAAAATTGACCATCCGAGCAAATCATTTCTGTCACCACAATGTATCCAAAATCCCGTGATAGCAGAGTATTCGCAATCTTTAAATAGCGAATAAACACTTCTTTAGAATGATAATAGTCTTCTATCAGATTGTAATCGTCTTCTGCCTCAAGCTGCTCGGCTACCCGCTTGATAAAGGAGCTTTGCAGTGCAAGCATAAACGATGTCTAGCAACCGCGTTGCCTTATCAGCCAAATCAACAATTGAGGATGATCAGCCTCCAGTTTCTGGGATACCACTTTAATTTCCAGCTGATCAATAGTAATTTAGCCAGTTATTAGCATGAAACGTTGTCATCAGAAGATGCTCAGCTCATTTCTGCTTCAATGGCGGTCAATGCAAATTCTCAATCGTGTATTTCACTATTTTAAAATTACCTAGGGATCATAACATAAGGCATAGGCCATCGATAACAGCCACACGCGTTTAATTTCTTCGGTATTTTTCTTGTCACTGATAATTGGCATCTAAATCGCTCCATAAATATGGCCTTTTGATGAATCTTCAATGGTTAACACTCTTCGTATAGGTAACTTGTTGATATATAGCAATACAGCGCAAGATAGGTGGCGGCGATGCGTGTATTGTGGTGGATTTTCCTGACCAGGTTATTGTTGGTGAGGATAAAATCCTCCCCCATTCTGGACGGCGCAACAGATATTTTAGTATCCGAATTTAATCAGGAAAAAGCTAAATAATTCAAAATCTGGTGTGTGTACCGCATCGCCGTTCATCCTTAATCAGGCCTATGACTAGATATAATCCCCCCCAGAATGGAATAGATATGTGGATAACGTGCAAAAATATCTAAAACGGCTTTAAAAATCATTCAGCACAATATGGCTATCCTGATTGATGATTGGGTAAAACTGCTTCTTGGTGACGCGTCACACGTCGACAAAATAATGGTAGATACCAGCGCATTCCTTCCTACTTCTCAATGCAGTCCAGACATTGCAGTTCACTTTGAACACCCGTGCTTCAAAATAGCAAAATTTACCGCCAATATCCCCCCTCACCAGATGCTAAAATTCACGTCAAACGCTGATACTTTAATTAGACTTGCAAAAAAAGGTTACGATCGTAAAAAAACTGCTTCATGGGACTTACAGCTTGTTTTATAGCCAAAAATCTTTTCGTTGAAAATTCCAACACCCTCGCCGAAGTCTTTGGTTGAGGCGTCTCCCGTAAGAGCGCAGCTATGATGAACGAACAGCAAAACGAGGAATCGTAAGATCATCAAATGTTAATTGAGATAGGTTCACACTAATGTATAAGACTGGCACCGAAAATTTTATCAGGAAAGACTAAAATCTGCCATTTTGTGGGTTTTTGAGAAGTGAAATTATCCACAGGCTTAATGGAGTAAAATTTAGTTAAAAGATTAGTTATATATAACTTAAATAAGTTAAATATATTTTATAAACAGATGAAAACAATAATTTTTACGACTTACTAGATTTTTAAAAGCTGATGGTTAGTTTTTAACAGATGATTCAAAAGTTTTTAAAAGTTGAATGACTTTACGTTATCCACATATTAGAGGGGTATTTTTCTTTTTTAGTTTATAATGGCGATATATTCTAAGTTTTTAAAAACCGAATACCGAAACGGCTAAATGTTACAGCATCTAACCGTCTCTGACCAATAGACATAGACTAGATAGGATTGAGGCTATGATAGAACACACAAGTAATCAGAGAGTAAGTAACTTAAAAACATTACGACTCCATTAAACATGAAGTGGAATTTTTATTACTGATGAAGTAGAACTTTTAAGTTTTAGAGATGAAATTGTTAACATGGAACATTAATTTTCCCATGAAAGTTGGAGATTTTAAGGTTAAAGAATATAAAAATAGCAATGTAACTTTTTTATCCTTCATTCTGCATCTCTAATTGGATTAGCAATAATTTTTATAAAAAATATATGAATATATACCATATTAAAATTATAGAAGGCGATGAATAGTAATGAAGAAATAAGCTAAAATTTTTTATTTTAGACCATATGATTTTTATCACGATAAATATAGATAAAAGTGGTAAATCATATAATGATTTAAGAAAGGCATTAGCTCGTTTTACAGGGACTAGAATTGAAACAAATATTATATACTCTGATGATTCTAAGAAAACAAAAGATTTTAGACTGATTGATAAGTATGTTTTTTAGAAGAAAAATAAGTTTAATATCTGGATGATAGAGGTAACGCTATCTGACTGGCTGTATCAAGCATTTCCATAAAAAGAAAATGCTAAAAATTAATCAGGACTATTTCTGTATTAGGAAAGCAATAGAGAGGCGTATTTATTAGATACCCTGTAAGCATTGTAGTAATCAGGATGATTTTGCAATAGCTCTTGAAAAACTGCACTTTAAAAACGGGGGAGTGTGTACCGGTACCGCTTTGTTGAAAATGTTCAAATTTAATATTAAACAACTAGCTAAAGCGAATGACTTGCCAGATTACAGTATTCATTACGATGCAAAAGCTGATATGGTAATTTTAATAACCGTAATCTAATGCCTAGTAGGAATGAAAAAAGCAAAAACTCGAAAAGGTAAATGGGAAGTTTATAAATGAAAAAATTCATTGTCAGCCAATCGAAGTGGAAAATAAATATAATATTTATCAATTCCAGCATGGGGAAGGCGAAGAGCAGAGAGAAGCTATAATAAAAGCCGCCTATCAATCAAAGTGGAATCACTTTTTAGCCAGTTCCTTAAAAATTTTTTCAAGAGTATTCTATGGATTTTGTTTTCAATTTAGCTTATTGTTACTAGTCTATTAAATAGACTAACAGCTATTTTACTCGCGCTATTCCATGGAGTTAAAGATATAATATTTTAGTTAAGGGAGTTTGCCTTCTCTCTTATCTCCGTTTTAAAAAATATTTTATTGCGACTAATAACTATACTATTCCAATTATTGCAGCTGTTTTTTTATTGCTTTATTTGGATAGCTGTTAATAAGTTATTTTAAATAATGTGATGCCTTTCCATCGACTACTCGGTATTTTGGATAAATAGGTTAAAATTAAGAATGATGAAACACGACAGGTTGCGAATGATGGGTAACGTCGTATCTTTCTACATCAGTTGGATTATGCGTGTTTTTGTATGCCGAGCCTTACCAAGGTTAGGCAAACCAACCATAAAACACAAGACCCCCAGGAATAAGCGTAATCATTACAAATGTGAATATTTATAGCTCTTTTTTACCAGCCTCTACACGGAATTTTTGAATACAGGATAAAGTTTATCAGTTTCAGAATATCAAGTGATAATTATAACAAAGTTAAAAGGTGTGTTATAAGGATATTAAGTGATAAAATGCCTACCGTTTTTCTTTTGCTTGCAAATGAAATTATCTTTCAAAATATGACAGAAGTCAATATACCTTTCAGGAAAAGAATTGATATTATTAAATGTGAGCAAACTTTATTTATTCGATAAGATGCTTAATCAGTTAATTCTAGAAGCTCTAATTGTTGGCCACTAGTTACAGTGGCTAAAGAAATCATATTTATGTTAAATCTTTCCATAACTATAGAGCCTATTATTCTGGATGAGAAATTGAAAGAATTATGCCTGGTAAGAAATTCCGTTAATATAACGGGTCTAATCTGGTCACGATTATTCCTCAACGTCAGTATCATGATGCAAAAGAAACTGAATTGTTGGAAGCGCTGAAAAAACTCAATAAGGAAGTTGAAGCGAAGCCGTGAAAAATCCATGAGAAATTGACTCATCCTGTCCTAAATTATAGGTAGTGTAAAAATCCGTATATATCAAAATAATAAGGTAATTTATGTCAAAAAGAATAGGTAAAACTCGGATGATTGGATATGGATATAAAGTACGGAAAATTACGTGGACAACAGGAACAGGCAAGATGGAGACCTTATAACTTTAAAATGCGAAACGGTTGTATGAAATATGAAAAACATCCAAAGCCGTATGTTTTGCAGCAAAGGTGGCGTTACCACAAGGACTCGTGAGATAATGTTAAAATCACAAGTCTCGCAGGGTTAAAAATAAAATAAACTATATTTCATGAGAAGGAAATATTACTTTACGTGATAACAATTGGGTGGAAATAGCACATTGCTGACCACGTGAATAGAGAAAAGAAGCCTATGAATGCTTATCTATGATTAGAATAAAAAAGAGTATACTCATGACCGCTCCTCACATAATGCAATCGCACAACATTATCTGGTGCAGTTCATACCAAACAAGTGTTATCTGGAAACCTAGATTGTTGTTAAGGTTGACGGTAAAATCTTTAACACACAGGCAAAAATGATTGATGCCTAGATAGTGCTTTTCTTAAATCAAAAGTGTCTGTAGGCCTGATGCCAGCGATGAGGAATATGCTGGGATAGCACGTTTGACGTACTAAAAGAGGCATTAGTAGACACCGAGAAATTGGTCGTTGTGACGCGCAGTGAAGTTTGCATGAGAAGAAAAGCACCCCGCCAAACCGTTGTTCACAAAAACAATGTTACTTGGATGGGGTGGCAGTAGTGTGAGTATTGGATTTTGTTGAAAATGTACACATTAAGCAATTACTGAAAGAAAAGGATAAAGATAAAAAGGGTGAGCACTGGGGTATTGGGAACACCAGCATCAACACGTTTAGACAACACGTTTAAATATGCTTTAAAAACTGAAAACCGCCAGTTTATCAGCGAAGAAAAGGGAAGTTGATCCCAATCTGAAATTAACTTGGAATTTTTCTGTGCCCTGACAAAGTCATCAATATTTCCAGATATAACCGCACTCTGGTCAGTACAACAAAGCGATATCGAGCAGGACAGTATAAAAAGCGTTAATGATTTTATTAATACGGTTATCAATGCTCTGCGCCAGGCAACATATCAATATAGTTAGTGTTAGCAAAATTAAAGATTTTGTCAACAAAAAATAGCTAAGCGCCTTTTTCTCTGCATATTTATTTTACATAATAAAACTAGCGGGAAGTAAGATGTTGCTTTAACAACAACGATAAATAATGCAACACAAAAATAAAATAGAATGCTTATTTCAGTTCAGACGTTGACGTTACTCGACCAAAGAAACGGTGGGAAAATGGCTGAATACATAACCGAAAGACTAAATAGCAATGAATACCTTTATTTCAATATGCTGCAAATCACACAGTATGGTAAAATTGACCATGAATCAGCTTTACGACAAAATTCCTGCCAAAGTCTGGCAGTACATTAACTAACAGATAATGAAAATGAATGATAAATGAAGTTATGGTGAGTATGGCGAGTTCTCAGCAACAGCCCCCATCCTCGTTCTCTATCCCTGTTTTTGCGCGGAAAATAGATTTTGAGTTGCTTAAAGAGCTGCATGAAACCTCGATGCTGCCATTGAAGAGCAACCTGGCAGATGTAGAAAATAAGCGGTAGTACTCGCAGAAAGAGAGAAATAAATGACCGTTCTAACCATGAGTGAAAACGAATTATATGATTACCCTATAAGGCTTTTAGCTAAAAAACAGTATTATCGGATAGATTTACTCGCCTACTCCATAAAATTGACAAAAAATAAGCATAAGTTGACATGGTGGTTGTGCGACGGTTAAGCGACAGCAGGCAGGCAGAGATCTTACTAACAGACGATTAATTACTAACCTTACATGTAAATACATTAAAAAACTTCAAAGATAAACGAAAATAAAGCAAAAAATCATACAAAAGCCTTTCTAGCAGAATTGATTGAACAAAAATATAGCAAGGCGAAAGAGTCCCCACATCCACCCGGTATAGACTGGTACTAGATGGATTAAAGAAGGAAGAAAAAATTTTTATGATACTCTGCTATCAGAGTAAAAAGAGAAAGCAAAGCGCAGATCTGCTACTTCAGTACAAAGGGTTTTCTATGGACATAATATTTAAAGCATTTATCTCTGACCTTTAAAAAACACATCTAATATAAAATATAACAAACAAATCATACCACAAAAGATAAAAAATAAAATACACCTAATAAAAACAAAAATAAAAAAACACACCGATAAAAGGTGTGAAAAATAAAAATAAACAATTTTATCATTGAAAATTACACTAATATAGATATAATAATAAAAATTAACATCATGATAAGGGATGATTAATGCTAAAAGTTTTTTGTGATGATGCTTCTACTGATATCAAGCTGTGCTAGAAAGATGAACTCGATCGTGAGCTAAAAACACTGGTAAGTCAAAACACCTTCAGCGAAGGTGTGGAAACCTGGAGGATTCGCTTTTGATCCAATCTATAACTATGAAGTGGACGGACTAAAATACAGCTTTTCCAAAGCATCAGCAGATGTAATACCTACCATGAATATTGATTTTCAATACCGTACAGAAAATCTACTTTCAGTATACCATGCACTCCAACTATCTGGCCTCACACCACAGGAGATCGAACTTTGGGTAACATTGCTAATCAGTGAGTACTACAGCAACGACGCACAGGAAAATACGGTCAATATCCAACGTAAAATCAGAAATCTACAGCGACCGATTACACTAAATAAAGGAGAGGTGTTTATCTTTGGAAAAAATCAGAGGATACCATGAATCAGTTTTCGCTGTGGTATCAGCACTACAAATGGATAATATTCATTTATTAGAGCAATCCTTAGTTGTCGATCTAGGCGGAACTACGCTTGACTGTGGAGTGATAAAAGGTCAGTTTGAGAGCATCGCAAAAATTTCAGGCGAGGTCGGAACAGGTGTAAGTCTAGTCATCAAGCACGTACAGGACGCGCTGTTAAAAGCAGATACACCCACTAATTACTATGTGGCAGATATATTATCAGGGCAATAATGGCAGAAAATGATGATATCATGCCACTTATCAATAATTTTAAACACTTAGGCGCTGTGAAAAAGCATTTGAAATATTCAGGAATAGACTAATAGAAAAAGTTATCCAACATATTGAACAAAATTATCGTGGATTCCACATCGTATATATTTAACAGGTGGAGTGGCTGAGTACCTTTATCCAGCATTTAAAATACACTGGAGCACGCTCAAAAACAAAGTAAAAAGTTAGATACACCACAGTTTGCTCTTGTTAATGCACTTTCTGAAATGAGTAAACAGCAATGAGTAAGACAAAGAAATATTATTTCTATCTTAATATAGATAAATATGAACAAGCCATGACTATTGCACATCTTGATCAACTTGCACAAGGAAAAAGAAGTGAAATGATAAAGAATGTGATTCTTTCTGGATTTAGTTTAAAGAAAATTGATGATCGTTTACCATTAATTACTGGTATCTTCTCTTCTTCTAAAACCGATATCGTTATCAACACTAGCAAATATTATTACGGCCCTTTCTACAGACTACGATATTTCTAAGGTAAATAACAGTAAAGAAAGCGAAATTGTTGCATGGCAAAAACGAATACGCGACACACTATTACCTGATAATAGATGTAGTGCGTGGATATCAATCACGGAATTAGAATACTCTTCATTAATATCTAAAATAATACAAATACTCAGGTTATGGGTTTAATTGGAGCCATTAATGGCGATTTAATCAATGACACTGCATATAAAAATCGCTTTTATCAGAAGTAAAACCAATGACATATCAACACAAAATCTGGTTATTAATAAAGCCAATAAATTATTCAATACTTAATTTTCTTTTTTCAACAAAAGTAAGTGTTTCAACAAAAGTAAATGTATAGAATTCAGGCAATACTGCTAATTTTTATCAAAAGAATTTAGTAATGTCCAAAAACTTTTTTAATTCACTGAATGTCTATTTTTAGATTTTTTTGAAATGTAACTACTTTGCATATTTTTGTTTTTTAGATGAAACAATAAAAAATATACTGTTAGATTATTCACTTCCAGGAAGTTATGGTAAAATAGTTACATTCCATATTCAGCAGTAAGTGTTAAAAATCTAGACAGTTTCACTTTTATAAAAATAACAGCACCTTCTTGGATTAATCGGTTAAGATTAGAATAAATTTAGTTTCATCTTAACTTAGCAGGAGCAGGGCTATGCCATTTAATATTCATTAAACTTCCTGATCGTCAAATATTTGTGTATTTTTTAAAATTAGATAACTTTTTTTATTTATTATAAAATCCACTAAAAAGCATTTTCTACATAAAATTCTGCTTGTTTGCACTCCTTCTTGCTATTCTATCAAAAATAGCAAGTCTTTCCATTTCAGAAAAATCTTCTCTACAGAGAAGTGATATAGTGGTTCAGTAATTCAATAAAATCTCACTTTTTTAATGTATATTACCTTCATCCATTGCGTTAAAGATTCATTATATAGGGTTTACAATTAAATTGTATGCCAACCCGTATTTCTATTTCCGTCATGGGAAAGTATATAACCCTAAGAATTTTTCCAGCATAAATCTCTCCGATCACCGCAGAAAAAAATAATTTTGTGACTGATTCGTTTTCTTCATATAAGTATTTTATTCCATATCAAAACACATGGCATCCATTTCATTATCTGGGAAATCGTGCTTATCAATAACATATCGATAAATCCAGATAATATGTAATATTGATAGTTGCAGCTATTATCACTTTTATGCACAAAAAGAATCTATTGATTAACAGCAGCATAGTTACACCAACAGTCATTTCAAGTAATGCGCCATTAAGTTTTGTTTAGCGTGAAAATCATGTTGACCATGCTATTTACCTGCCGTTCGTAAACAGGCTGGTGAATTCTTTCATATCACATTTTTAATATGATGAATAAGAGATACAGACAGCACGTTTTTTTGATAGCTACTATGCAATAAAATTATTTTACTTTAATATAGAATGGAGATGAAAAATCTACGTTATCTTTCTGTTCACTATCTTTGTCATAAACAGACAAGAATATTTTCACCTATTCGTTTCTAGATATATAGTAACTTACTGTTTTGCAACAAAATTAGGAAATAAGTGCTCCTTAGTAGCTTTTATAAGATTAAACAGCATCATTGCTTTCATCTCAAGTTAAAAGTTACGTGGTATCGAGAAGGTTGCACACTTATAAGGTTTCATACCTATATTCATATCAAATATTCTCATATTTCGAGATCTTGGAATACTTTATCATTTATAGGTTTCTTTTCCGTTTTTGACTGCCATTGATGAGATAAATTACTCAAGAAAGTATAATACAAAAATGCTTATTGATAAATCTTGAAATAGTTTTGGAAGTCGGATATGGTGCTTGTACTAAGCTGAATTGACGAATGATCTGTTTAGTTACTATCTGATCGTACACCCTTTTTGTGGGTGGTAGAATATAATGGCTGGTTTAACTTAAAAAAACGGACGTTGTACCGGATTTATAGTATATTGCTCTGCTGTTTTTGGCATCGATAGGCAATGCTAGCTAGAAATTGGCCGTATAAGCGCCTGTAAGACACCATGCGCTGTTAAACTGAGTTTGTTATATAAAAAAAGTAGATTAATACCTGTTATTGGTTAACGCTGTAAGCCTGAGCATTGCTTGACTCTGAGGGTTATCGCTACGCTGGCAACTTCATTCAGTAACAGGCTGGTCTCTCCAGCGTTGTGTACGCCACAAAAAGGCTTTCTGTACTCGGCTAACAAAGTGCTGCGCCTTGAAATTCTCCCGATAATTATCCACGATAAAATAGCAATCATCTCTTCCTAGTGTCCTCTTATCCCTGTGTCATCCACAGAAAGCGGTCGATATCTGCATCTAGCTGCAAAAAAGGGTGTTGACCATAATGTTTTCTCCATTTAATAAAATGCCAGTGTTCGTTTATCGTTACCATTAGGCACGCGAACTTCGGTAGCAGTGATTTGACGATTATTTTGTTCCTATAGGTTATAATCGGCAAGCGCGTCCATTGCAAAAAGGTGGTTAATCGCTATATCTGGCTATCTACATCGATAAGAATCGGGTATCCGTAGAGGTAATAAAGATTATCGATTGATTAAAACAAGCGATATATCAGCATGATTGAATAAATTGAAATAGGGCGGTGGCTTTCCTCGCATAAACCTGTTTAACTCGGTAAATAAAATTGCCAATTAGTTTTCTGTACTCCACTCATAACATCTCTTCCTGAGATGTGCTTTGAGAGAGGAGTTTTGTGTGGAAAAAAGCGAACGATCCTTCTTTAAATCGCCAACCAGAGAGCGACACACCTCTAAAAATCTGGATTTTCCAGCGTTCTAGACAAGTGTTAATAAAAGGCATTAAGCGCGTAAAATCATGTCACAGCAGCAGTGAGCGCAGAACACACATAGAATGTTTGCGTCGATTCCTTGTGCTAACCATTTCATACACATGGGTAGTTGACATAACGTTTCCTAATGGGTAAATATTACCTCTGTGGTAGCCCAAGATGTAATCAGCCAATATCATTGCGCACAAGGTGAAAAGCGCTAACAATCACCACTTATACTAGATTACCTGAAACGGACGATGGTTGAAAAGGGTTTCACCGTCAGTAAACCGTCTTGGATATTCCATCCTAGCTTGACGAAAATCTTCCAGCTCATTCCGCCTCACAGTTAAACTAAAAACAAAGTTTTTTATACCTGCGCGATTGCGGACTTGTTCGCCGAGCACATCGTTAATCAGAATTGACGGCATGCTAATAATAAAAAAGCCGTAACAATAAAGGATGGCTTTTAATCTTTAATTAAATGCCAATTTAATTTCCTAATCATGAATGCTTAAAGGATAACGATACTCGCAATCTAACTGATCTAGTCTGCTGGAGCATAGCGAATAGATTCAGATTTGAGAAAGCATAAACACAAAATATCTGCTATGCTCTCCAAGCATGCTTATAGAAGTCGCATTACATCAACATTTCTAAATTAATCAAGTAGCAATAATTACAAAAGAATATCGATAGATTTATGACACGACTAATACGCTCAAATCAGTTGTTTTTCATCATGAAAACAACTGATTTGTCATTTACTTCGCCAATAAGGAAGATTTCGAAATCATTATTTCCTAAAAAAGAACTATTAAACCAAGTACTTATGAACATGATTGCATCATGATTCAATCCATTAAAAATGGCAATAAGTTAATCTTAATTGCTTTCTACAATGCTGCTAATATCATCCTACTTCTAATGGCAATTGACATAAGTAAAAGTCCCCAGCAGTTTTTAGGAGATTATTGTAAAACTTAATAGGATTACCATTCAAGGTTAAATGATGCATTACACATCACATTATTATTCGCCTGAATAAACAACCAAAACTTTAACAGCTGTATTTTCAGTGATATAGTATAGTCTATATAAACTTCTAGAGCCTGAAAGCAGAATATTATTTCTCCCCAATACCAATACTTCTTGGTTGCCGAGAAATTCACTGTAGTTGACCATAGCAAGAAGGATGGAAAATCCGGTCACAATGCCACACAGAGAGGTTACAAGTCCTCATTCAATTTTTGTATTTTTTAAAACCAATCCTCAAGATGATTTATCCGTAAGCTATTTTATCTCAGTTATGTCTTATAATTGGTGGTAGTCCTGAGCGTGTTTAACTGATAAAGATTCACTGCATCAGTGTTTCTCACACCATTAGCCATAGCATTTATCACTCTGTTTCCATGCTTTCCAGATACAAAATCTGACTTCCTTCTAACTTCTACCAATATACATTTTTTAATCGGAATTATAAATAATTTTCCATTCTGCCAATGAAGCCTGTCTTTTTAGTCGGTTTACGATTAAATCAGCGTTAATTTCATCTACCTTTACACTTATCAAGGCGTCATAAGCATTATCACAATTCTTATGAATTTCTGTTAGCGCTATATTGGCATTATCATAATTTTGATTGTTCCTTCAATGAACTCTTGGTCTAACTTTAAAATAATTCTAGATTATTTAACTTATTTTGATTTTGTCTGCTTCACCAATTCGCTCATTAATAGCCAATTTTATTTTCTTTAACTGATAAAGATTAATTTCATCACATGGTGCAATAATCTATATGATTTAACTCATAAATTTATGGAGTCCACTTACAGGTATTTCTACCTAAAGAAACTTTTCTTACACTTTTTAAATTAATTTGATTATTTTATTTAGAAAAAATAGCCTCTAATATTTTTTATTATATTGTCTATTTACTAATGAATCTGCACCGAGTGCTACTAAATTCATTTCACAAGCAACAGCGTTTCTACCTAACGCCAATGAATCATCAGTATAGGAATTACTCAATAAATCTATCATGACGGAGTTCTATCATCATTACTATTCACATAAACTGCCCGCACTATATGATTAATATCAGCTATTTTATGCGCTTTTAATTGCGCAAGTTCAAGCTTCTTCATATAATCAGATTCTATTGTTAATACAGGCTAAAATTTATTAATATTTTAATCATTGGACAGGCCAATACTGTTTTTTATTTATTTTATCTCTATTTTTATAATTTATTTAACTAACTAATTAAATATATATAAAGCTATATATGCTGGATATATTTTTAGTTTTCCATGAATCAATCAAAGAATAAATTTTTTTGATTGATTCGATAAAATTTTAATATGAAAAGTTGTTTGCTACATATCCATCCTATCCTGTACAAACATGATAGGTTTTAATAAAGTAGTGGGGATTTTTAACATGAAGGAAAAGAAGTCTTTATATTGTTTCAATATATTCAATTTTTAGATAAAAATTTTTTCGAGTGAGGCTAAAGATTTTATAAGTAATCGTTTTTGTTGATACCCATGCGAATTAGTTAAGATCTCCAGACTTGCAAATTGGACATCTAACCATGGAGATCGTTAGATGTTACACTGCTCATCCTCAATGATATCAAATAATTAACATCCTATCGCTATTCAGTAATAATTTGATAGCTACTTTATCTTGGCATTGACTACGTACTACGTATATATAAATAAAACTTTCATTAGTTATATTAAATACTGCCCTATCTGTTAAAATGACGTGGCTAATTGCGTTGTTATGGAATGCATGAACGGTTCATTTATAAATTTTCTGTATCTAATTTGAACCATTTTTTATTAAAATCAATAGCACTCATTTCTCCTAGTAAATAATGAAATGTAATTGGCTTGTAGCATCCAGGTATCGTTAGAATGAGGTATTTTATATCTATTTTTCCTTTTAATGCTATTTGATTTTCATCAATACTTTTATATCTGCTTTTTCTTTTAATGCAGTTTTTATTTCTTCAACACTGCTTGTGGAGTTATGTTCATTTTGATGTATATGGGGTTTCGTAGGATATCCTATTCTTCTTATTGATTTCGTGAATGATTTTAAAATTAGAGAGATGATATCTTATGGAAAAGTCTACCATACAGGTATCCGCGAAGCCAGATATTATCTCTGATCCCTTGAGTGAACTCATCCGTAATGGTACCAGCCAGGTAGAGATCATAAACACTCTTGTTGAGGCTAGGCCGAGCTCAAAACCATACTACAATAACATGATAAACTCCGCCTTCTCGACAGGTGCTAATATCTGCCAAGTCGTCCGTAACAGTTATTTTCCACAACGAACCACATACAGACTGCTATTAACGCTGTTGATATTAAAGTGCCTAATGTTATGGGATCCGCACTGGGAACGGAATATGTTTCAGTAGCTTGTTGTTATTGTCTTATCTGAAATGTGCAAAAAACGTCAAAGAGTTGCTTAGCAAGATCTAGAGGCAACGAAAAGGACCCACCACGCATGCTTTCTCGCTGAAAAAGCACATACTCACTCAACCCACATTACCATTAGCAGACTGAAACAGCAATAGCTTGAAGACACAGGGAATTCTGCCTGCTGGATTTAAGCGATACGCACTACATTTATTTCTCGGCATATAGCATATAGACTCCTGTCAGGTAAGCTGATCGCCTTTGCCTGCTAGTGTCATTATCTGCATCACTGAACATGGAGGTAAGGAGCTCGTTGTGACAGAAGATGCTTATAGAAAGTCAGAAGTGAACTTTGCCAAACTTCTCAATGGCCTTGTGAGCGCGTGGCTTAACCATATCTCCCTGGCTTGCTATAGGAGACGATGCCATTGCTTTTTGGAGTTTAACTGCAAAGATATTCCTGGACACGCAATAGCACCAACGCTGTTGACAACATCCAATTTAAGGATGGAGAACAAATTCATAAAGCATTAGACTGAAAAGTAGCCTAATTAGGCTAGGCCTAAATTTGCTAATAACTCAAAAAAATATATTATAATATTAATTCATATTATAAAAAATAAGTGATTAAAGTTTTGGCTTAGATTAATAATCTGGATTAATAATAATAGTTATTAGTCAATTTTTATGATTAAAAATAAAAAATTTTATCTCTCGACAAAGTTAGCCAACTTTTGCAGTTGGTTTTTCTTTTCTTAAATTTGAAAATAAAAAGCTGCTATAACACGTTATGAGCATCGATAATTTTTAGCTGCTCTAAGAATTTGGCTATTTTCACAAAGGTTGTTGCTTTGCTCGCAGAGCAATTATTTGTAGCCATGTCTGTATTTCAATTATTCTGCTTTTAAACAATCTTTCCAGACTAAATAATTCAGTGAATAATTTCATGCTCATTGACAAAGATTTTCCGTATTATTTAGCTCCACCCGAGTAAAGAATGAACTCTTTATCAATGATCATCTCAAAAAAACAGCTAACAACACCACATTCTGCATTAAGCTCTGCAAGAATATCATCGGTTACATGAGCCTGTCGATCTTTGGCGATGGAAGACCACGATTTATTTTTTCTTTTATCTTTTCCTTTCTCGCGTTTCTAGCTTTTCTATGTGGAGATATATAACGCTTTCCTTTAAAAGATTCAGGAAAATGTTTCATCGTTTTCAATAATACTACTTATTTCAGTTATGTTGGCTGTCCGCCGATGAACCAAGGAACCAGTGACGCCATTCTAAACGCTATTTTCAAATCAATGCCTATTTTTGTTTCGTTGACCACCAATAAAGTTAAGCTATTCAAGATACATAGCAGATAACTAAACCATTTATCATTGTGATCTAATTTCTCAAGAGGATAAATGGAGCTGAGTTATTAGCAAATCCGGTATACGATGGCCCAGACTACAGCTACACTCTTATGCTTCGTGAATCTATCCTCTATCCTTGTCGTAAAAGCCGATTCAATCAGATTCGTCATTCTTATTTATGCCAAGTGCGCTGACGGGAATTCGTAGAATACCAGCAGGTCTTCTCAATCTTTCTCCAATTTTTTCATCGTTGCAGGATACTTCGCTGAAAATCTTTCTAACAAAACATAAAAACATAGATGGCTTTATTAGCTGCATTACGCCTCCTGCTCTAGCTAGACCTCTCCAGAAGCTCAGCCTTAACTTTTGGTTGTATGCCTTTTGGAATGGGATGAAGCCAGCACATTAGCTATTTTTTGTACCTACCAACAGCGTTGATACTGCCTGTCCGGAAATATCTTTCTGATTGCATTCTAAAAACCAAGAGCACCTTTTCCAGTAACAAACCTGAGGAGATCCTGTTAACCCACGCGCTTGCAGGCCATTGAGAAGTTAGGCCAAGTTCAATTTTGACTCTCAATTTCAACCGTAACGACCTTCTTTATCTCCATGCTCAGTGACGCCGATAATGACTAGCAGACAAAGGTGATCCCATATCTTACCATCACATGACTCTATATGGTATCTGCAAAGGAATAAACGTAGCGCGTATCGCTTAAATCACATAGGGTTGCATCCCCTATTATCTATGTTCTTTAAACCATTGCTATTTAGTATGCTAGTGGTAATATGGCTAAAGTGAGTATGTGCTTTTCATCGAGAAAAAGTGCTGGGGCGGGCATTCTCGTTCCCTCCAGATCTTGCTAAGTAACTCTTTGATGTTTTTTGTACATTTCAGATAAGGCAATAATACTAAGCTTCTAAAACATATTCTGTTGCTATTGCCGATCCAATCACCTTAGGCACTTTAATAATCTCAACACTTTTAATAACAGTCTCTATGTAGTTTGTTGTACGAAATAACCGTTACGAATAAAGACGGCATTGATTCTCTTCAAGAAGGCAGTGTTCAGTATGTTATCGCAGCATAACTTCGATCTCAGCCTCAACGGCTGGTGGATATCAGCTAGCCTGGCACCATTAGAGATAAATTCATGTAAGGAATTACATATGTAATATCTAGTTTTGCGGATACTTGATGGCATATTATCTTTATATTGTTGAAATTATTAAAAATCAATCAGCACAGGCAGGGTACACTAGCATCTCCAAAAACACATATATCAAAAATGAGTTTAACTCGTAAAATATTGATAACTATAATTAAAATCTTGTTTATTATCTATTCGATTAAATTTATAAGAGAAAAAATATATCAACCTTTAATAAAAGGATTTGATTATTAATGATTGTTCTTATTTTTATTCGAGCTATGTAAAATGTTTACTGTGTATACAAATTTAATTGAGTATTTTTATACAGGTATGATTTATGCAATTTTTTCCCCTGATCCCTGACGATGAAGAAAGTTTACTGAATAAAGCTAAGAAGCTAAGGGGGTATACAATGGCTGAACTGGCTTATCATACAGGTATCCCTATCCCCCACGATCTTAAACGCGCTAAAGGTTGGGTTGGTCAGTTATTAGAATATTGTTTGGGTGCAAATGCTGGTAGCAAAGCAGAACAAGATTTTGCTCATATTGGTATTGAACTTAAAACCATTCCTATTAACCGCTATGGTCAACCATTAGAAACAACTTTTGTTTGTGTGGCAGCTTTAATCGGTAATACTGGAGTAACTTGGCTTTCTAGCCATGTACGTCATAAGCTATCACGAGTTCTATGGATACCGATTGAAGGTGAGAAAAAAATCCCATTACCAGAGCGAAGAGTCGGTTCACCACTACTGTGGAATCCAAATCCAATTGAAGAACAGTTGCTGAAAAGAGATTGGGAAGAATTAATGGATATGATCGTATTAGGCCAGGTTGAAAACATCACTGCTTGCCATGGCCAGGTACTACAAATTCGCCCTAAAGCTGCTAATAGTAAGGCCTTAACACAAGGGATAGGTAGACATGGTCAACCAATAATGACGCTACCACGTGGTTTTTACCTTAAAAAGAATTTAACTGCTACAATACTGGCTCGTCATTTTAATTTGCCTTCACAAAGTGAATATAGTTTATTGAATTATAAATTCATAGTATAACTATCTGTTTTTAATATGTTTTTGCAAGGTTAAAGTTTGCTGGTACTTAACGATAAAAGTGAGCAGGCTAAGCCTTCTATCAAATTTATAGCACACCTACAATGACCATCTATATTGTGTACATCATGACGATTTCCTGACTAGTTTCTTAAAAAGAATCATAGCGAATATTTTTATTTCTTGGCAATGTTCATTTTATTAATCGGTAGATGATGAAAACTTCATTTTTAGCTGCTTAAATAAATTTAGTTAGTCCGGTCTGTACCCTCCCCCGCTGAATCCACATCGTAGGTATTTTCTTATAAATTTTGATCATTTTAGACAAAAATAGACTTATCGGAAAATTCTCCACCAATCCAGTTTAGTAAATTCGCTGGTTTATATAATCAAAATTACACTAACCAGGCATTACCATTTTTCTATATTTTGGTAATCAAGGCATTATATTTTGCATCCTCTCTTAACTATCTGACAAGCTTACTAAAATTTTGATCAACATAAATAAATCTAGCTTGTTTACTACCTAAATCGTCGCCTTTTCCTTTAATATTAAACAGTTTAATTGAATAACCTACTTCTATTAAAGAAGTCGAAAATCGACTAATAGGCGTAATGGTATAAATGATATTTTTGAATAGCATAGTTAGAAAGAGTTTTTAACTGCTCTATTGGTATACCACTAATTGGCGGTGGTTTTCTCCTGACAGATAACTATCAATTTGATAGATAAAAAGTTTATTTAGTACAAATAAACTTTTTGCTAATTATAGCAAATTTTGGTATGAAACTATATAAATTAGTTAACTTTTTTGTTACCCTGATTAGGTATATCTAATGCAATGGTAGCCAGCAGCTGGTAAAGCAGGATCCAAATAATCAATATAAAAGTTAAATAAACTAGTAATTCATTCACTGTCGACTTTATCTTAGCAAGATAAAGTCTTCCAGCCGTGCGTGTTGTCCATTCACATAATCCACATACAACATCGTAAAACCATTCTCTTTATTATATTCGGACTGAATACCAATCTAAATAAAGCGAGTGGCATCAATTAGTTTTATCATTTTTCACATGATAAAACATAGTTCCATGATCAAATTTGCTACTATTACTATATGTACGTAATAGAGATAAAGTATCAAAATGACACAACAAAATGTTAACACCGGTTACTGGATATGAGTAACCTTTGAATATGTGCTTGCAATTTATCACTCATATCCTTGAACATCACCACCAAAAACAAAAACCAGATCACCTAAATCAACTATTTTAAATTGATCGTTGAGATTAAACTACAATGGTTAATGTTTTTTTACTTTTCCATGCCAGCTTATTTGGCCCCACCACATAACACAATCTGATGTAGCCATATCAAAATAAACAAAAATGATCACCCATTCTTCATCACTAGGATAAGGTGAAAAATAAAGCAGAAAACGCATGAAATCAAAGGTATTAAAGAAACTAAAGAGTTATCTTCCTAATTATTTAATGTATTATTGAGGATATTTTAGTAAAGCTTGTTAGTAGAAATTCTTTATAGTGTTATAAAGGATTTTAGCTATAAATGTTGCCATGAAAAAGCAAATAGTCATAGAGACTATTTCTTCAGTCCCTGCCAACAGAAAACTGCATCTCATTAGTTGGCTTAGCAACAATCTATGTTGGATGATGTCGTTTCATGAATTGAAGAAACTAATTCTAGTTTATCCTGATCCTCCTAATATTATCCAGTAAATATGTTATCCGATAAGGATATTCATTAGGGTTATAGCGATTTTGTTGCAAAATCCCTAATTGCAGGAAAACATTTAACAATCTTATTGGAAGTCCTATGGCGAAACTATATCACAAGGATAAATGGTTTAGTTATCCTGAGATGTATGTTGAATAGTTTAACTTTACTGGAGTTAGGAAAAGAAATAGGAATTGAATTGAAAACAGTGTTTAGATGGCCTCACTGCTTTATTGCTTCATCTGCGATACCAAACTTAAGTGAACTAAGTAGTATTATTAAAGTTTATGAAATATTTTTCCTGAATCTTTTAAAGGGAAGCGTTATCTATCTCTACATAAAAAAGCTAGAAAACGTGGGAAAGGAAAAGATAAAAGAAAAAATAAATCGCGGTCTTCATCGCCAAAGATCGACATGGTCATGTGAGCGATCAGATTCTTGGAAAGTTTAATGCAGAATATGTTGTGTTAGCCGTTTTATTGAGCCGATTATCAATAAAAGAGTTTATCCTTTAGCTCGGATGCAGCTAAATAGTACAGAAAACTTTGCCAATGAGCATGAAATTACTCACCATTGCTCAATAAGCTCTGAATAATTAAAAAGTTGTTGGTAAGAAATTCCATATTTAAACTGTGAACAGTTATGATACCTAATTAAAATGATGTCTGAGTAGATTCCATGGTCTAGAGTCGTTTTATTTACCGAATTATCTGGTCTTCAGAAGATTGTTTAAAACGACAACAATTGAAATATAGATATGCCTACAAGTTTACTCTGCGACCAAAGCAACAACTTTTATCAACCTAGCCAAATTTCTAGAGCAGCTAAAAAATTATCAATGCTTAAAATAACGCATTATAGCAGCTTTTTAGCTTTCAAATTTCAGAAAAAACCAACTACAAAAGTTAGCTAACTTATTGGGAGGTAAAACTTTTTTGGTTTTAATCATAAAAATTGGTTAATGACTATTATAATTAGTCGATAATTATCAATCCAATCCAAAGCTTCAATCACTTATTCATCTTTATAAGATAAATTAATAATATTCTATTTTTTAGTTATTAGAAAATCTAGTATATACCTGGTCAGGGGGGCTACGTTTCCAGTATGATGCTTCGTTAATCTCCTCTGCATCCTTAAATTAAACGTTGTCCAACAGCGTTGGTGCTGCGTGTTCTTAGGGAAGATCTTTGCAAGATTACTTTCAAAAAAGTAAAGGCACCATCCCCACCGTAGCAACCCTGTGAGATACGCTGGTTAGCCACGTGCTTGCAGGATATTGAGAAGTTAGGCCAAGTTTGCTTCTAATGCTTAATAAGCATCTTCGACATAAAGTAGCTCCTTACGTCCATGACGTTCATGCCAAGTGACGCCGATAATAACTAGCAGGTAAAGGTAATCATCTTAGCTGACAGGAGTATGTATATGCCATCAGGTAAAAAATAGAGGAGAGGCCACATGCTCTTTCAGCGAGCAGCACCATCCAGAAGATTGTAAAAATTACCGATGGATATACTTCTTAAGTATTGGGTAAGAATTAGTATAGCAATTCTTCGATTTTTATGCACGCTTCAAACAAATAAGGCGATAGAGCAACGAGCTGCTGAAGCATATTCTGTTGCCGATTCTGGAAATCATTCCTTGTGACCTTAGGCACTGTAATCTCAACATCGTCAATACCAGTCTGTATTGTTTCCTGTGGCAAATAACTGTTATGGCTGATGGGGATATCAGCCAGTTAAAAAGGCAGAGTTCAGCATGTTCTAGCAGCGTGCCTTAAAGCTCTCAGCCTCAATGGAGATGGCTATCAACTTTTTTAGCACCATTATTATGAATGAGTTTATGCAATGTATCATAGGTAATATCTGGTTTCTTGGATACCTGTAGTGTAGACTTTTTTATGGCATATCATCTCTCTGTTGATAAAACCATTTATGAAATTAATCAGCAATATAGCGCTGGGATCTCCAAAACAGAAATACACTAGAAATGAGCATAACTTGCTTTCTCTGTTAATGTTGCCATTTTACGAGCATTTTTAGCAAATTAGGCTAATCTTCTTGCCAACCGGATCACGTTTGACGGTAGATCGCATTTTATTCGCTGAGGTTTACTCCAACTTATTTTAAAAAACAAAAAATCTCTGATTCCGTGACTTTCTAAATTATTAGAGAACAGATGGATTATCTTATTGTTTTTTAATTAAAAATTAAACTATAAAATTTATATCTGTAAATCAGAAAATCTGTTATTTTATAGAAAATTTTACTTAAAATTGTTTATCTATGATTTTATTTTATTTATTTATAATTTTTTCTGAAAAGCCTTTACTTAATTTTTTAGTAGGGAAATGGAAATGGTAGGAAAAGCAGAATAGAAATATATTTAAACTGCTCTAACGTTTATGGCGGTAAAATACGGTGTTCAACCATTACTTCAACGATTTGAACGTCATGGATAGACGCTTTAAGTGTTGGATAATCTGGGTTTATGGGGCAGAAACTAAAAGTAGTTTATTCCTATTCTTAAAGGTCAACACTTTTTTAAAAGTTGCTTTATTTTTACCATTTTTTGTAAAGACGAATTCACCAGGATGGAGTCCAATTCAGTGTTTAAAACAATGATATATCCTTCCTTGAACTCAAGAGTCATACTGTTCCTCTCTGTGCTGAGAGAAAATTTGCTATCATTAATTTCATCGCCTACTAAGATGTATTCAAAATTGCCTTCAGAATCTGTCAAGTGAATATTTTTATTTAACATACCTGCTTGAACATTACTGAGTAATAGAATACCTTTAGTATTAATTTCATGCATTGAAAAAATATTCTTAGGATTTACTAGTCATTCAGCGTTAAATTCAAAGGCATTAGATAATTTAAGCATATTTCTTAGCTTATAGGTTCGCCCATTTTCAATTCAGGCAACTAACTGTTAGCTAATTCTTATATGTTCAGCAACTCCAACTTGTGTTAAACTTAACTATAAACATCTTTTCTTACTTTACTCTAAAAGCAATTATTATCTTTCTTTATCTATTTTAATGTTTATAGCCATATAAACACTAATTTGATTGTATTTATAAACATTTTTATTCGTACTTAAATAGTATAAAAATAGTAATAAGAAGTACTTATGACGTTAGGATATTAAAGTCATAAAAAATACTGACACCTTAGATCATTGAAGTAAAACTACCTAAAAATATAGGTCTTTCTCAACAAGCAATTAATCATATTGAAAGGGATATCATCTTATGCTCTCGTTTTATTTTGGAATTAGTTCGTTATCTTGAGTGTGATCTTGAGTGGTTATTAAAAGGTACTCATTCAAACACTAAGGCCAAATAACCAATGCAAGCAAATTATTCTGGTAGGGACACGCAGTGTCATTGACCAGAGCCAAGAGGCCTGATGTTGCTGGCTCTTTTCCCAAGTATAAGCAAGTGATAAAAATTAATTAAAGATATTAATATTGGTCCCTATGTTCCCTCCGATCCAAAAAATGTTTTCCGGAAAAAAGCCATTAATTATATTTGTGCCGCAATTAAAGAATGCCAAGAAATGGCGTAACATCATTAATGTAGGTAAACGCACCGCGTGTGCTATTGGTCGAGAATGTGGACGGTTTCAGATTAGCGGCGTTGGAGAATGCTTACAAGTATTCTCGGTTTTCTATCAATGTTTTGGCTATACCACTGGTAACTATAAACATCCTACTGCTTAGGCTGAACAGAGCGCTGGTGCATTGATTTTTGTTGTCCAGTGATGGCACTGCATCTGAGTACAAAGTGCTTAGGCCCATACATACGGATTGAGCAGGAGTTAATGAATTATTTTAAATTGCTTAGTTACTTAGCAATTAAGTGGGATAGCTCAGTCTATTAGCACGTTTAAGATCGTAGGGGATAGTGATCTATGATAAACCCACTTCATCAATTAAATAATTTATAAATATAAAATAGCTGGCTGGTTAACTGACTGTTTTCCTCAGGAATTAATTGAAGAAAAAATAGAGGAATAAGGATAAAAATTTTTCTGATTATTTTCATCATAGTAAAAAGAGAAAGCAAAAGCATATCTTCTATCTTCAATATAAATTGTTTTCTAAGGATATAATTTTGAAGCTTTTAGTTAAAATTTTTAAATATTACACCAAAATATAAAAACTAACCTGGAAATTACACAATAAAATACAAAAAATACACCTTATGAAAATAAAATTTAAAAAACATCACAATAATATGTTAAAAAATAAAATTATCAGATAAATTTTTAAAAAGGGCACCAATATAGGTATAATAATAAAAAATAACCCCAAAATAAGGGGCAATTAATTATAAAAATTTTTTGTGACGATGGTTCTACTACTGCTATCAAAATATGTTGGAAAAATGAACCTGATCAGGAGCTGAAATATTGCTAACTCAAAATATTTTCAACTAAGGGTTGAAACCGGGGAGCTTCACTTCTGATCCAATTTATAACTATTAAGTTGAGGGACTGGATTAGAGTTTTTACAAAGCATCAGCATACGAATATTAATTTTCAATACCATACAGAAAATTTACTTTCAGTACACCACGCACTCTAACTATCTGGTCTTACCTCAGAGGAGATCGAACTTTTATTAAAATTACTAATTAGTGAGTACTACAGCGATGACGCAGAGAAAATATGATTAATATTTAATATAAAGTCAGGAATATCAAGCGTCTGATTAGTCTAAATAAATCCCTTAAAGAGCATAGGCAATGCTACTTACGTAATTTTAATCGATATGGTCTACGTTTATTTCTTGGTCGATGCCATATACCGTCCTGTCAGGTAAGAAGATCGTCTTTGCCTACTGATCATTATCAGCGTTCACTGAACATGAACGTAATGACTATCCAGTTGCGCAGAAGATAGTTATCGAGAATCAGAAACGAACTTGGCTAAACTTTTCAATTTCCTGAAATCGCGTGGCTTAACCGTATCTCCCATGGCCTGCTACATGAAACAGCAGTGCCCTTAATTTTTAGAATGCAATGGCAAAGATATCTAAGGAACACGTAGCCACTAACGCTGGATTCCGCTAATAAAGCTCTTGATATTTTATTAGAAAGGTTTTCCAGCGAAGTATATTGTAGCAATTAAAAAAGCTCAAAAATCGAGAATTAACTGCCTACATTTATAACTTCCCGCCAGAGAGGAATGGATATCAATAAAAACGAAAATCCGATTGAATTAGCTTTTACGAGACTTAGACTACAAAACTAACCCGGAAAAATTGTAATTAGAAAAAATAACCCTTCCAATTCTATTTAAGGTGCTACCGTCTGCTCATAAAATCTGGAACCGGATAAAGTGATTGACCTTGTGTGTGACCATTGACCCTGGCGATAAATAACCTCAAATTTAAGAATAGAGAACAGATTCACAAAGCATAATAGCGTAACGTAGGCCTGACCATCATATATCAGATGTACTAATAACTCTGCCTATAGTTGAAAAGCTGATATATGTTAAACATCTAGAACTAAAAATAATATTATACCTCATGATACTTAGATAGGTAACTTTATCCAGTGCAAGGAGAAAAACTGTGAGATAAGACAGTTTTAGATTCTGATGAATTTTATTAATTTTTTATGTCGCTTAAAAGTAATTAATCAAAATGTTATTAACAATGCTTCTTACGTTAATAAAGAAATTTTATTCGTATAAAATGTTTTAAGTACATTGGTAATTGTTAGTACTCTATCTGGAATAGAATAGCTTGCGCAAAGCAAACTACAAATACACTACTAATGGTGTCACCAAATAATTTTAAATTTAATAAAGAAACTGCTTAAAATAATTTGTTTCAAAAAGACTTAAAGATATCAAATGATATCTGCATTGGAAGAATTTAATTCCATGGTTAATAAGTTAAGAGATAATCATGTACGCGTTATTTTGTTATGCCAAGTAGACAAAATGTAGAAACGCCTGATTCAATTTTCCCTAATAATTGGTTCTCTATACATTCTACAGAAAAGCATGACGAAAAATCCTTATTATTTATCCAATGTTTATAAAAAATAGAAGACTTGAAGTTCAACCAGATAATTTAATCAATTTTTTAAAAAAAGAAGGGATAAATATAAATAAAACAATTGATTTTCTCTATAATGCAAATAAGTTAATGTTTTTAGAAGGAACATGAAGTTTAGTGCTAGACTAGATAGGGAAAACAAAATTGCTTATGCTGCTATATCACCAAGAACAAATCTCAAAATGGTTAATATTTTTGCTAAAGAAATAAATTATAAACCAGTTGTTTTTCATAGTGTTGGTAAAAATAATCACTTTATTTATCATACGAATGTTATAATGAGCGTTAGTTCTAATTTTTCGGTTGTTGTTTTGGAAGCATTTCTGATAAGAAAAAAGGTTAAATTTTATTAAAAGAATTACATGAAACTCATAAAGAGATTATTATAATTACATTAGAGCAAGTTAAAAATATGGCTGGGAATATTCTTAGAGGTAACAGCAAGGATGTAAAAACAAAAATTATCATATCTGAATCAGCTTATAATTCATTTACCCATGAACAACGTAATACATTAACTAAATATGTGGATTTAATTCCGGTTAATATTAAGAACATTGAAACTAACTGTAGGCGGTGGTAGTGCACGAGATGCATGTTAGCTGAAATTTTTTGATACTAGCTACTAGCTCTATAATTACAATATTATAACTTAATTGAATGACAATAAATATAAATGAAATAAAGATGCAGATTTTTCTTGTATTAGGCATACACTTCATAGGATCTAGAACCCTATGCCAATCCTGCATCTTCAATTTTTGATATAAAAAGGACTTTTTATTCTTTCAACCCTTCAAACATCTATTGACAATTTTAATAAATTAGCAATTTTCCTTATAAGTCAGTATCTTAGTTATTTTATAATGACTTTTTATTATAGCTAATTTTTGCTATTTAGTTATTTTACTTTCTCTAAAAGTCTTGTAATTTTTGGTGTTTTTATCAAAATCTTAGAAAAATCTGGTTAGTTAAAACTGTCCCATACATCCCATATATCATCCCCCAGTAAGGTAGTATAATTTTTGAATAATTCAGGTTTAACCTAAAAGCAATCTTTCATAAACTGCAATGGAGTTTTACTACCCAATACTGATTGTGATAATTCCTGATTGTACAGCTAAACATAATCGATGCAGAGTGATCTCAAGCTTTTGAGCAGAATTGAAATGATAGCTTTGGAGTGCATCTTCTTCTATTGTCTCCATTAAATTTCTTGACCAGATCATTGTTTCAGGATGCCTTAGCGGCCTAAGTCGGTGTTCTATACTAAGCTATGTACAAAAAAACTGCTAAATTCATGTTTTTTGGTAGGTAAAGGTTTTTGCAGATATTGATGGGCTTCTAAAGACAGATAAAAACCAATAAATTGTACGATCTATACTTACGAAAAGATAATCTCATGAAGTTTTGCTTGGCATTTACGGAAGGATATTTTAGATCTACGTACAGATAATCAGCTTCTAGCTTTTACTTTTATAAGTCAGATTGAAATAAAATTTGGTTCAGGAATTCGTGTATGCAAAGGGAACTTTACCAGCAGATCGTTGAGAGAGAGAAAAAACTTTTTTCGCAGAAAAACAACTACGGCTTTCTGATCTAACAACAGTGTCCGTTGGTAAAGGATGGGGAATATAGCTCTGATCCATCAGGTTATGTTGGTAAATGGTTGTTGTTTTTCTTGCAGAATGTAATTTGTAGCCATGTCTGTATTTCAATTATTATGCTTTCAAATAATCTTCAGCAGGGTAGATAATTAAGTGAATGAAACGGAACCACCATAGACCATAGAATCTATTCAGCCAGCATTTTAATCAGCTAATATAATTGTTCACAGTTTAAATGTAGAATTCCTTATCAATAACTCTTTAATTGTCCAAGTTTATTAGACGATGGTGGCTGAGTAATTTCATGCTCACTCGCAAAGATTTTATACCATTTAGCTACATTTAAGCAAAAGATGGATTCTTTATGGATGATCGGGTAAAAACGGCCAATTCATTCTGAATTAAATTCTTTAAGAATTTAATTGCTCACATGAGCTTGTCGATCTCAGGAGATTAAAAACAGTGATTCCTTCTTTCCTTTTATCTTTTCTCTCCAGCATTTTTAGCTTTCTTATGTAAGATATAACGTTTTCTTTTAAAAGATTCATGGAACAATATTTCGTTGACTTCAACAATATCACTTAGTTCATTTATGTTGACTGTCTTCGATGAAGCAAGGAACCAGTAACGCCATATCTAAATAGTATTTTTAAATTAATGCCTGTTTGTTTCGCTGACTCCAGTAAAGTAAAAATATTTAACATACATCAGAGGTAACTAAAATATTTATCCTTCTGATCTAGTTTTGTTAAAGGAAGGATTAGGTTGAATTATTAGCAAATATGCTGTATGGCAAATTAGGGTCAGTCTACCGGTTAACTTTGATGCTTTGTAAATCTATTCTCTATTCTTAAATTGGGGGTTGTTTAGTAGTAGTGTCATAGCATGTCTGAAATATCCCTCCGTCGCTGCTTCTAAATTTTTTGAGCAGCTGAGTGGAAGTTGATTACGGCTCTCTGCTACCCACACCTTCCAGAGCTCAGGCTTAATTTTCGGTTGCATGCTTTTTGGGAGTAAAGCAAGTATATTAGTTGTTTTGTATACCCAACAGTATTGATGTTGAGCATCTGGGAATATTTTTGCCATTGTATTCAAAAAACCAAGGACACCATCTCCTGTAGTAAGCCTGGGAGATAAGCTACGCGCTTGAAACCCATTGAGAAGTTCAGCCCAGTTCCTCTTATGACTCCTCGATAACTATCTTTAAACGTAATGAGCTTCTTAGATCCATGCTTATTATCGATGTCACTGAGCATGAACGTAATAAGTTCGTTTATGCCTTAGACCAGGTGACTTATCATCCTATCTTCCAGGTTTGCTATGGAAGTACGGTGCCCTTGCTTTTTAGCATGCAATATCAAGATATACTCGGACATGTAGCTTAGCTAAGTATCCTTCAGAATGAAGAAACTAGAGAAAGATCTAGAAAACTGCTGAAATTCTACGATTTCCTTTTTATTGTAAAAACTGGTATCAATAAGAATAACGAATCCGCCGCACGAAGAACTGTAGTTTGGGAAAAACAATCTTTTTAATACTATTTAAGTTGCTATAGTCTGCACAAAAAGCTGGAATAGGTTACTAAAATGAAATTCACATTTGCTGACATTAGTGGTAAACAATATTTAATATTAAGGATGGAGAATAGCTTCACGAAGTATCAGAGTGGAATTTAAGTATCAAATACTAAATTTGCTAATAAGTCTCATAATGAGACAACTTATTTTTAGGTTATCTTATCAAATATTAGCTAATTATTTATTAATTATACCTCTTTTTATTTTTTAGAATTTCCTATAAGCCACGATAGTTATTTTTTGTATTTCTAATGTCATTTTTGCCCATATTAAATGGAAAATAGCCCTATAGGCTTTTTAGGTAGCTTAAATTTGATTTATAGGTTATTTATTTAGTAATTATCTGGCAGGTAATGATTTACAGTCTCGAATAATTAACTCAATCCTTGTTTTAGTCTTTATACTTTAAAAACTCTCGGTATCCGTCGGATTAAAATTAGTGAAGTTATTCACAGGTTAATTTAGTTAAAAGATTAGTTATGTATAAGTTAAATAAGTTAAAGAGATTTTTGATTTATATATATGAAATATATAAGTTTTATGATATGAATGTCGATAGTTAGTTTTTAAATGTCGATAGTTTAGTTTTTAAATGTCGACTTACTTTTGGCTTTATCCACAGTATTTTTAGAAAATTTTGTTTAAAAAATGACCTAGGCTTGACAATAGTTTTTAAATGTCGATAATTAGTTTTTAAAAGTCGATTTTTTTATCACCTTTTATGGTTT
>JBQMRN010000011.1:0-39229 GCA_052171895.1 Arsenophonus sp. NEOnobi-MAG3 | reverse complement strand
ACAGCTTAGTGATAAATTTATTATGTACCATATGCATTATCAGCACTACGATTACAATATTCAGCAGAAAACAAGGGTAGAACAATGATCCTCTGAATAGAGTGGATCTTCCCTTGTTTTCTTGCTATTCACAATCTGGCTCGCCACGACATAAGACATCAAAGAGTTTGAAGGAGAAGGTGCCTGAGAGTCAATCAGTGTGATTTCCTGAACTGTGGCACACATTCAAGCAATACTTTTTCAAAAGTCCCCTTGCCATTTATCTAGTACAGATAACTAATCGGTTAATATCATGGGCGTAGGAATAATATTTGTGGGTAAAATCAGTAACAACATTGCGCATATCAATAAATGCTTGCTGCAACGATTTATTGTTATCCAACAAAGGCCAGCATGTTGTAGAAGTCAATGTAGTCTTTAGCGGAAAAGATTTTTTAGTAAATCCATTTCATTATCGCGTAAATACGAAGTTTAATAGCAAGAACGGTTGAGCTTAGTGAGATGGCAATATTATTTTTCTTTCGTATTGCTAGCGCACTTGAAAACGTATCAATTGGCCCTATATATATGTAAAGAGGTAACCATGAGTGTTAATCAACGACGTATTAAAGGAGGATACTATGGCCTATCGTTCTTTTTCTCTTATCCCTGCATTTAGCAATCATCTTCTTTCTGATCGTTTTACCCAGATAGATAATCTGTTTAGTCGTTTGACAGGTGAAAACATGCTGGCTGATACGCCAGCCTATAATCTACTGAAAAAAGATAAAGAACATTATGAAATGACAGTGAGCATACCTGGCTATACGCGGGATGAACTCGATATTTCGCTGCTTAATAACCAGCTAACCATTAGTGGTAAACCAAAGATTGAAGAACCTGGTACTGCCGAAGAAAAAGACGACATTAAATGGTTGCATCAGGGTATTAAAAAAAGTGAGTTTTCTTTAATTTTCAGCATTGAGCATCGGATAACAATCCAGCAGGCGAATCTGGATAAAGGATTATTAACCCTGCAATTTACCTACGATGTTCCTGAACAGGAACAACCGCAGAAGATCACCATTGGTGATCAGAATCAATCAGGCTGCGTGCTTGAACACCATGCTAATTAAAAGTAGCGCCCATTTTGGGCGCTTTAACTTTCTAACGGTAAAAACGTATAATTATCTTCATCAATCTAGTAAATTAAATACGCGGGCAGCGTGTAAACTTCTCAAGCAGATGGATGTAGTACAATACGTGCTGATTATGGTATGCTACCCAGTGTTCGATACCAGTAAGTTTTCACTGCTTCGCTTCCTTAATTTTAGTCAGGTACAGTTCAAAAAATTATCAATCCGAGGCGATCACTTCGACGACCAAAATACATACGACAATCCAATGATAGCAATATTTACAGCCTTCAAAAAATAGAAAATAAACACTTTTCAGTCTGATAATAGTGTTCTATCAGATCGGCGATCGGTCTGCCTCAATCTTCTCGCTACCCGCTTAATAGCGATTTGCAGTGCGAAAATAAGCGTTGTGTACCAGCCCATTGGTTTATTAGAAAAATCAACAATTCAGCATTAACCAGCAGTTTTCCGCGGATACCCCTTTAATTTAAGTCGATCAATGATAATTCAGCCAGTTATAGGCGTGGAGCCTCGGAATCAAAGAAGATGCTCGATCATTGCTGCTTCAATGGCTGTCAATGCAAATTTTCTATCGCATATTTCAGTGTTTAAAATGCCGTCCGAATCATAACCTAAGGCATAGAGGCCATCGACAACAGTAACGCGTGTTTGATTTCTTCCACGTTCTTTTTATCGGCGATAATTGCCATCTAAATCGCCCCATAAATACGGCATTTGGATGAATATTGAATGGTTAACAGTCGTCGTATAGGTAATTTATTGATATAGCCAGACAGCGCAAGATAGAATGGTAAGTCGGTGCGCCTATTATGGTGGATTTTTAGAACCGGTTGTTGTTGGCCAGGATAAAATTCTCATCGCTTCTTGACGGTGCAACAGACATTTCAGTATACGAATTTAATCAGGTAAAAAAGGGCAATAATTCAAAATATTGTACAGTATCGCCGTCACCTTAATCAGGCGTATTACTAGATATAATCCTCCCACGGAAGGGATATATGCATAGCGTGGACAAAATATCAAAAGCGGCTTTAAATCATTCAACAATGCGGGCATCCTGATGATGATTGGGGTAAAACTGTTTTTCGGTAACGTGTTACACATCGATAGAATAATAGTAGATGCAGCGCTATTCTTTCGTCTTTCTTGATGTAGTCGAGAGATTCCAGTTCACCGTGAAGCCGAGCTTCAACATAGAAAATTCACCGCCATCTCATTAGACGGTAAAATGCACGTCATACACCGATACTGTAATTGGCCTTGCAAAAAGAAGGTTACGGTTATTAAAAAACTGCTTTATGGCCATTACAGCTTGTTTTAGAGCAAAAAATCTTTTCGTTAAAATTCACAATGTTCGCTGAAGTCTTTAGGTGAGGCAGGCCTACTGAAGGAGCTTATCTATGAGGAACAAACAGCCAAAACGAGGAATTGGAAGATCATGAAATATTAATTGAAACATGTTCAGACTAATATCTAAGACTGGCACTGAGAATTTTATCAGAAAAGACTAAAAATCTGTCATTTTGTTAGTTTTTTGGAAATGAAGTTATCCACAGGCTTAATGGGATGAAACTCGGTTAAAAGATTACTTATATATAAGTTAAATAACTTAAATGGATTTTTTTGTAAATATATGAAATATCCTAAATTTTATAACAGGTTGGTTTTTAAAAGGCTAATAGCGAAACGGCTAGATGTTACAGCACCTAACTATATTTAACCAACAACTCTAGACTAGATAGGTTTTAGGCTATGGCAGATCATACAAGTACTCAGAGAGTAAGTAACTTGAAAACATTACGACTACGTAAACATGAACTGAAATTTTTATTTCTCATGAAATAGAACTTTCAAGTTTTAAAGATGAGATTGCTAATATGGAACATTCATTCCACTTTTCATGAAAGTTGGAGATACTAAAGGTTAGAGAATAGAAAATGGTAATGTACCTTTGATAGGTCGTGATCAATCTGTAATTAGATTAGCAACAATTTTTGATAAAGATATCTAAATTTATAGCATATCAAATTTACAGGAGGTGATGAATAATCATGAAGAAATAAGCAGAACAGTTTATTTTAGACCATATGACTTTTTTGTCACGACAAATATAGATAAAAGTGGTAGAGAATACGATGATTTAAGAAATGGCATTACCCCCATCGTCTTAACGGGACTAGAATTAATTAAATATTTAATACTCTAGATAATTCTAGGAAAACAGAAAATTTTTGACTGATTGATAAGTAGCTTATTTTAGAAGAAAAAAGGTAAGTTTGATATCTGGATGGTAGAGCTAACGTTAGCTGACTGCCTGTATTAGGGATTGCATAAAAAGAAAATGCTAAAAATTAGTCATGACTATTTCTGTATCAGGAAAGCGATAGACAGGCGTATTTATGGATAGTCCGTAAGCATTGTAATAATCAGGATGAGTTTACGATAGCTTTTAAAAAACTGCACTTAAAAACTTGGAGTACCGCTTTGTTGAAAATGTTCAGATATAATATTAAACAACTAGCTAAAGCAAATAACTTTCCAGATTACAATATTCATTAAGATACGAAAGCTGATATGCTAGTTTTTAATAACCGTAATTTGACGCCTGAGCAGGAAGGAAAAGAGCAAAACTCGAAAAAGGTAAATGGAAAGTTTATAAGTTAAAATTTATTGTCAGCCAATCCAAGGGGAAATAAAAATAATATTTATCAATTCCAGCATGAGAAGCAGAAAAAGGGTCAAAGAAAATCGCCCTATCAATCAAAATGGAATTGTTTTTAGCCAATGCCTTAAAAATTTTTTCAAAGAATATTTGTTGAATTTAATTTTCAATTAGGGTTGTTATTGGTAGTATCTTACATAGATTAACAGGTATTTTACTCGCACTACTGCATGGATTTAAAAGAGTGATATTTTCTTGGTGGAGGGAGTTTTTCTTGTCACTTACCTCCGTCTTGAAAAATATTTCATTGCGATAAATAACTATACCATTCCAATTTATTGCCGCTGTTTTTATTATTTCTTTATTGGAAGAGGTGTTAATCAGTTTTCTAAATAATATATGCCTTTCCATTAACTACTCGGAATTTTGTAGGTAAAAAAGTTAAAATCAAGGATGATGAAATATAACATGTTGAAATGATGGGTAGCGTCGTCTGTTTCTACACCAGTTGGATTATGCGTATTTTATATGCCGCGACGAGCCTTGCTAAAGTTAGGCAAGGAAGCCATCTTAAAACATAACACAACCTAATAGACGTAGTCACTATAAATTCGCATGTTTATAGCGCTTTGCAAGCCTATAAACGGAATTTCGGATGAAAGATAAAGTTTATTAGTTTTAGAAATATTGCTAGATAATTATAACAAATTAAAAGGTATGATAATAGAATTAAGTGGTAAAGTAAGTGCTTACAACTTTCTTCGCTTGAAAATAAAATTTTTCTCAAAATACGACAGAAGTCAATATAGAGTTTCACGCAAAGAATCGAGATTATTAAATATGAGGCAAATTTATTTATCCGACAATATGCTTAATCAATTGATTCTACAACCTGATTCCAGGCACTTGTCACAGTGGCTAAAGAAATGAGATTTATGTTAAATTTTTCCATGACTATGGGCCTATTATTCTGGATGAGGAAATGGAAGAATTACTCTAGCATGAAATTTCGTTAATATAGCTGGTCGTAATCTGGCTACGATTATTCGTCATCATCAGTATCATGATATGTAAAAGAAACTGAATTGTTAGAAGCGCTGAAAAACTTAATAAGGAAGTTTAATCAGTGAAAAATCCGTGCGAAAATGATTATGCTGCCGTAAATACATCTAGTGTAAAAATCCCTAATATGCCAAAATCATAAAGTAATTTTATATCAAAAAGAATAGGTAAAACTCGGATTATGGATATAAAGCACGGAAATTAAAGGGGAAACAAGGAATAGGCCAGATGTGGGATGGACACCTTATAATTTTACAATGCGCAACGGTTTTCGGGTTGTGCGAAATATGAAAAACTATCTTGCACAAGATAGGAGAAATTACTTTACGTGATAACAATTGGGTAGAATAGTACATTGCTGACCGTGATATAGAAAAAGAAGGGTATAAATCGTTTAATGACAGACGGCTCACCTAATGCAATCGCACAACATTATCTAGTGCAGTTCATCCCCAACAAGCGTTATCTAGAAACCTCGGTTTTTGTTAAGGTTGACGATGAAACCTTTAGTGTACAGTCAAGGAAAATGATTGATGTCGAGTTTAGCGCCTTTCTCAAAGGCGAAGCGTCTGCTGACGCTTCGCGATGAGTGGATATATGCCGGCTAGCGAGTTTGATGTACTACAGGCATTACACACCTGGGAAACTGCCTGTTTGTGACGCACTGGACTGTAAATTAAGAAGAAAACAAGCCAACCTACCATTATTCGCTAAAACAACACTACTGCTACACCAGTAGTGCAAGTATCAGATTTTGTCGAAAATGTACATATTAAGCAATTGCTGAAAAAGGATAAAGATAAAAAAGATGAGAACGGCAGCATTTGGAATACCAGCAACACCTTTAGATATGCTGGAAAAACTGAAAACCATCAGTTTATCCGCGAAGAAAAAGGGAAGTTTTAACCCCCTCTTAAATCGACGTTGAATTTTTCCTACCCATGTCGAACTCAGGAATATTGCCAAATATGACCGCGCTCTTGTGGTCAGCACAACAAAGCGATATCGAACAGACTAGTAAAACCAGTTGATGAATTTATTAATGCGCTTGTCGACGCTCTGCGGCTAGCACGTCAATATAGTTAGAGTTTTGGCGAAATCAAAGGTGAAGCAAAATCTAATAGAGGAGAGCTAGAAAGGTTAGCTTCTCCCTGCTCCTGCTATCATTGTAGTAAAGATATTATGGTTCGCCATAAACTCTTTTTCTATAGCGGTATACCGACTGTGAGTTTAAGATCTAGGTGGTGGTAGCAGAGAAAAACTCATTACCAAACAGGTTAATACACTGATTTATAAAGGCAAAACATCTGAAATTAAAAGATTTATCAGCAAAAATAGGCAAAATTGGCCACTTTCTTGGAAATATTGATTTTATAAGATAAAATCAGCTGGAAAGTAAGATTTGAATTTAACAAAAATGATAAATAATGCAAGACAAAAGTAAAACAGAATGGTTATTGCAGTTCAGACGTTACTCGACCAAAGAAACGGTGGAGAAGAAAATGGCTGAACGCATAGCCGAAAGACTAGATGGCAATAAATACCTCTATTTTCAATCTGTGGTAGACCGAACAGCGTCTAGCAAAATTGACCATGAATGAGCTTTACAGCAAAATTCCTGCAGAACTTTATGGCACTCTACGTTAAGTAACAGATAAGGAAAATAAGCGATAAAGAAAGTTATGGTGAAATATGGTGCGTTCTTAGCAACATCCATCTGCTCTATCCGTGTTTTTGCGAGGGAAAGAGATTTTGAAGTGCTTAAAGAGAGAGGTGCATGAAAAGTTGAGTATTGCCACATTGAAGAGTAATACCACCAGGCAGATGCAGAGTAAAAAAGCGGTAGCACTGCCAGAAAGATAGGAATAGAATGACTTATCTAACCATGAGTGAACACGAATTATATAATTACGTTATAAATTTTTTAGCTAAAAGAAGTATTATTCTAATAGATTTAGTCGGCTACTCTATAAATTAATAGAAAAATAAAAATAGGTTGACCTGTGTGGGGTTATGCGACGGTTAACCGATAGCCGCCATTATTTTAATGATACATGATTCATTAGTAACCTTACAGATAAACACATTAAAAAATTCATGGATAAACGAGAATAAAGCAAAAATCAGGCAAAAAGGGTTTTTGGAAGAATTGATTGAACAAAAATGGAGAATGGCATAGAAGGGTCCACCACCCATTGACTGCTTGGGACTAGATAGCTAAAGAAGGAAGGATAAAAAACTTTCTGATACTTTTCTATCAGAGCAAAAAAAGAAAGCAAAAAAGCAATTCGCTACTTTTAGCACAAAGGGTTTCTATGGACATGATCTTTAAAACATTCAGATTACCTTTAAAAAAAAGACACCTAAAAATAAAATATAACAAACAAATCACACGATAAAAGATAAAAAACACACCGATAAAAGGTGTGGAAAATAAAAAATAAGCAACTTTTCATTTAAAATTACACTATATAGATATAATAATGAAAAACAACTCCATGATAATGGAGTGATTAATTCTAAAAGTTTTTGTAATGATGGTTCTACTGCTATCAAGCTGTACTGGAAAGATGAACAAGAACACCTTCAACGAAGGTGTGGAAACCTAGAGGATTTAGTTCTGACACAATCTATAACTATGAAGTGGACGGACTAAAATACAGTTTTTCCAAAGTATCAGCAGATGTAATACCTACCCTGAATATTTATTTTTAATACCGCACAGAAAATCTACTTTCAGTATACCATGCAGTCCAACTATCTGGACTCACACTACAGAAGATCAAACTTTTGGTAACATTATCAATCAGTGACTACTACAGCAACAAGGCACAGAAATACGGTCAATATCCAACGTAAACTCAGGATATCCAGCGCCAGATTACCCTAAACAAAGGACAGGTTTTTACATATTGAAAAATCCAAGTAGACCATGAATCAGTTTCCGTCGTGGTATCAGCACTACAGATGGATAATATCCATTCATTAGAGCAATCCTTAGTCGTTTGATCTAGGCGGAACTATGCTTGACTGTTGAGTGATAATAAGGAGAGTTTGACAGCATCGCAAAATTTCAAGCGATGTTGAAACAAGCCTAAGATTGGTAATCAAGCACGTACAGGACGCGCTGTTAAAAGCGAATACACCCAGTAATTACTACATGGGAGATACTATTATCAGGGAAATAATGGGCAGAAATGACGATTGTATCATACCATTTATCAATAATGTTAAACACGTAGGCGCCGTGGAAAAGGCATTTGAAGTATCTCAGAATAGACTGATAGGAATAGTTATCCAACATATCAAACAAAATTACCACGGATTCTATTGTATATATTTAACAGGTTTGGGATATAAGTACCTTTATCCAGAATTTAAAACACAGTGCAGGAGAGGCTCAAAACAAAGTAAAAAATTAGATACATACAGTTTACTTTTGTTAAGGCACTTGCTGAAATGGGTAAACAGCAATAAGCGAGTAAGACACAAAATATTTTTTGTCTTAATACAAATAAAGATAAACAAGTTACGGCGGTTATTGCACATCTTGATCAACTTGGACAAGGAAAAGAAAAGAAATGATAAAGAATATGATTCTTTTTGGGTTTAGTTTAAAAAAATTGATGAGCGTTTATCCTTACTGATAGCTTCTTTTCTTGTAAAAGAGACATCGTTATCAATACTAGTAAATAGTATTGTGGCGATTTTTCTAGACTAGAAGATTTCTCAGGTAAATAACGGTAAAGAAAACGAAAATTGTTGCATGATAAAAACGAGTACGCGACGACCCACTATTATCTGATAATGGATGGACTGCGTGGATATCCATCTCCCCCATAATCTAATCAGAATACTTTTCATTAAAATCTAAAATAATACAAATACTCAGGTTCTAGCTTTAATTGGACCCATTAATGGCGACTTAATCAATGATACTTCATATAAAAAACAATTTTACAAGAAGTAAAACCAATGATATTATCAACACAAAATCCGGTTATTAGTAAAGCCAATAAATTATTCAACACTTAATTTTCTTTGTTTTCAAGAAAAGTAATTTTATACAATTCAGCAATACTGCCAACTTCTATTAAAGGAAGTTTACCAGTATCCAAAAACTTTTTTAATTCACTGAATGTCTGTTTTTTTAGATTCTTGTAAAACGTAATTACCTTGCATACTTTTTTATTCTTTAGATCAAACAATACAAAATGTATTGTTTGATTCTTCACTTCCAGGAAGTTCCTGGTAAAATAGTTATGTTCCATATTCAGCAGTAGGTGTTAAAAATCCCGACAGTTTTAGTTTTACAAAAACAACAACACCTTCAGGGATTAAACGGTTAAGTCTACAATAGATTTCAGTTTCATCTTCACTTAGCAGTAAGATAGGTGAAGATACACTTTAATATTCATAACACTTTCTAATCGTCAAACATTTATATTTTTTTTAAAATTGGATAACCTTTTAATTTATTAAAATCCAGTAAGAAGTATTTTCCACATAAAATTCTACCTATATTCGTACGCCTTAGTTTTAAGTCAAGAAAAGTCTAGTCTATCCCTTGCATGAAAATATCTCTATAGAGAAGAGAGAGGCGCTATCACTTTGATAGCGGTTTAGTAATTCAATAAAATCTCACTTGTTCAATGCATATTACCTTCATTCATTGCGTTAAAAATTAATTAGCTAGGCTTTACAATTAATTTTTAACGTAACCTGTATTTCTATTTCTGTTATAGCAGTATATAACCATAAGAATTTTTTAGCATAAGCGTCTCAATCAAAAACGGGTCCTAGTGCATCCTGCTTTTCCTGCCGTAATTCTGGTAGCTTTCCATCGAAGAGCACAAAACGCGTAATCAGCTTCTTGTTACTAACCATAAATTTATTCAAGCGATGGTAAGGCCACCGAAATGATAATAGAATATCGCCGTTCTGGCATCTATACCGAACTCTTCCAGTTTGTGCTGAAGATGTTTTGCGTGGACAAAGCTTATTTACCTTCAGGTATGACGGTTTTGCCCTGTATCTTCTCTAATCATTACAGGGTCTATTCTTCCATTACTGGTTCCTGATGGGGAAATAGCGAGGGTATTTTGGGATATGCAATGCCACTTAAGTACACAGAAATGAATAGGCCGTACTTATGATTTTCATCTAATTTTATTTCTATCCGCTAACTTAATTCCCCTCTAATTGATTGTAATGACATACAGGCGTAAACTCCAGATCGTCCAATTCATCAAACAGAAGCTCGTGTGGATGCTAGTTTCCAGTGAAAATTGAAACTAGCCACGATAAAATCACCTCTTCACCATTAGGACTGATCTAACGGTTATTTTCTTTCTGTAGGTTAATCGGTAAGCGCATCCATTTCAAAAAAGTGCTTAATCCCTATATCTGGCTATCTGCCTCGACAAAGGTCGAGGCCTCCGTAGAGGAGGTAAAGGTTATTGATTGACTAAAACCAGCGGTATCACCATGATCGGATAAATTGAAATATGGCGGCGGCTCTTCCCCCGCGTAAACCTCTTTGATCCGGTAAATAAAATCGCCAACTAGTTTTGCTGTATTCCAGTCGTAACGTCTCTTTCTGAGACGTAGTATGCTTCTTTAAAGCTAGGCACCCTCAACAAAACCAGCCAGCGACAAACGGGATTTTTTACCAGCGTTCTGCACAAGCGTTAATAAAGAGCATTAAGCACGTGGACTCTCATGTTATAGGAAACCCAGAACACATGGAATGTTTGCGCCGGTTGCTTGTGCTAGCCATTCCGTACACACGTTGGCTTGACGTAACCTTTCCTGATGAGTAATGATTACCTCTGTGTCAGCCACAAGATATAACCGGATAATATCATGGCGCATCATAGTGAAAAGCGATAAGAATCGCCGCTTACACGATGAGGGGTGCTTGAAAACGGGCGCTGGCCGGAAAGGCTTTTAGCGTCAGTAAACCGTCTAAATCAAAAGACTGCCTATCTATCTGGGATATTCCATCCTATTTGGGTAAAAATCTGCCAGCCGCCCATTCCGTGGTCACAGTTAAACTGAAAAAAGTTTTTATATCTGCGCGATTGAGGTCTTGTTGACGAGCACATCGTTAATCAGCATGCCGTGTTAATGCTGCTAAGAAAGCCGTAACAATAAGGGATGGCTTTTGATCTTTAATTAAATGGCAATTTAATTTCTTAACCATGAACGCTTAAACGATAACGATACTACCAATCTGACTCATCTAGTCTAGAGCATGGCTAATAAATTCAGATTTAAGAAAGCATGCACACAAAATATCTGATATACTCTCCAGTAATGCGACCTCAGTCGCATTACACCTCAACATTTCTAAGTTAATCAAATAGCAATAATTATAAAAGAATGTCAACAGATTTATGGCATGACTAACACGGCTAAAATCCGCTGTTTTTCATGTTGGAAAACAAGTGATTCATCGTTTAGTTCGGTAATTAAGGAAGATCTCAAAACAGTCCTTCGTGAAATGAAACAACTATTAGAAGCAAAGCACTCATGATCCAATCCATTGAAAACAGCAATAAGTTAACCTTAATTGCTTCCTACAATACGGCTAATATCATTCTACTTCTAATAAGAGTGAGAATGGCAATAGTCTCCATCGATTTTTCTGGAAACTATTGTAAAATTTAACAGGATTACCATTCAAGGTATAAATGATACATTATACATAATATTATTATTGCCTGAATAAACAAACCAAGCTTTAACAGGCTGAATTTTTAGTGATACGCTATAGTCTGTACAAATTGCTAGAGCCTGAAAGCAGCATATTACCACCACACACCCCCCTAATACTTGCCGTAAAATTTACTGTACCTCCATCCCAATAAGGTTGGAAAAATCTGGCTACAAAATACCGCAGAGGTTGGAAGTCCTTCCTCTGATTTAATTTTCGCCTTTTTTAAAACCTATTCTCAAGAATATTTATCCGTAAGCTATTTTGTGCAAGTTAATTCTTATAATTAGTGATAGTCCATCCTGAGCGTATTTAACTGATAAACATTCACTGCATCACTATTTCTTACACTATTAGCCACAGCACTTATCACTCTATCGCCATCCTTGCCAGAGACAAAAATATGACTGCCTTCTAACTTCCTTGCCAATATACATTGATCAATCGGAATTCTAAGTAATTTTCCTTTCTACCAATGGTGTATCTCTTTTTAGTCGTTTTATGATTAAATCAGTGTTATTTTCATCTACACTTATACCCCCTTTGCCTAACTTTAGAATCATTCTAGATTATTTCGAGTTATTTTAATTTTATCTACTTCACTGATTCACTCATCAATGGGCAATTTTACTTTCTTTAATTGATAAAGATTAACTTCATCAGTGTCTTCATTACTTGGTGCAATAACATGGATGATTTTACTAACAAATTTAGGGAGTCCATACTTACAGGTATTTTTACATAAAGAAACTTCTATTATAGTTTTAAAATTAATTTAATTAGCTTTTTCTGCTAAAAATAGCTTCTACTATTTTTAGCATATTCGCTATTTATTAATAAATCTGCACCGAGTGCTACTGAATTCATTTCACAAGCAGCAGCGTTTTTACCTAATGCTAATGATTCAATCAGCAGAGAAATTACTCAATAAATCTATCGTGACGGAACTATCATCATTACTATTCGCATAAACTGCTCACACTATATGAATTAACATCAGCTATTTATGCGGTTTTGATTTCATAAGTTTAAGCCTATTCATATAATCAGATCCTATTGCTAAGATAGGAAATATTTGTTAATACTCCCATCATTGTACAGCCCAGTAAGTATAGCCCAATACTGTTTTTTTATTTATTTATCTCCATTTTGCGATTTATTTAATTAACTAATTAAATGTAATATATAGCTATATATCCAGGATATATATTTAATTTTACATGAACTAAAAATAAAAAAATGAATTTTTTGATTGATTCGATAGAATTTTTAATGTGAAAAGTTCTTTTCCACACATATCCCCTCTATCCCATGATATTTTTAATTAAAGTACTGAGGATTTTTGACAGAAATGGAAGAAAGTCTTTATTTATATTTCAATATATCTAATTTTCAGATAAAAATTTTTGCGAGAGGGGCTCTTTTTATAACTGATCGTTTTTATTGATATCCAGAGAATTAGTTGGGATCTCCACACTTACACATCCCACATCTAACTATGGAGATCGTTAGATGTTACACTGCTCATCTTCAATGAGATAAAATAATCACCATCCTATCGCTATCCAGTAACAATTTGATGATCACCTTACCTTACTATTGACTACGTATATATACATAAAACTTTCATTAGTTATATCAAATATAGTCACATCTGTTAAAGTGACATAGCTAATTGCATTATTACAGCATGCAATAAAAGATTTTTAAGAATTTTTGTATCTAATTTAAACCATTTATTGACCTCAATGGCAGCTGTTTCCCTACTAAATGATGATATCAGTTTCTTTACTTTCTAAATAGCCGTTGTCTGATTTATCAGCAATGAAATGTAATTAACTTGTAGCATCATCACGTATCGTTATAACCAGATATTTTTATCTATTTTCCTTTTAATGCTCTCTTATGTCATCAACACTCATTGTATCTGCTTTTTTCTTTAAATACCGTTTTTATCTCTTCAACACTGCTTCTGGAGTTATGCTTATTTCTGGTGTAGAGGTTTTGGAGATGGTGGCGTATCCTGCTGATTGATTTCATGAATGATTTTAACAATAGAGAGATGATATGCCATGAAAAATCTACCTTACAAATATCGGTATTTGCAAAACTAGATATTACCTGTGATCCTTTCCATGAACTCATCCGTAATGGTGCTAGGCAGAGCTGATGGCTACCACGTTGTTAGGGTGAGCTCGAAGCCATGCGTCCCCCCCCTGGCGATATACTGAACGTCGACTTATCGATGGGTGTTCATGCTGTCGTCCGTAATGGTTATTTATTACAGCAAACTATACAAACTGCTATGGGCGATGTTGAGATTAAAGTGCAAGATCATGGGGATCCGCGCCAGTAGCAACGGAATATGCTTCAACAGCTTGTTGCTACCAACTTATCTGAAGCGTGCAAAAAACGTCGAAGAGTTACTACCATGGCAGCCATCTCCGAGAGAGCTCCACCGGTAATTTTCATGAAACGCTGTAGATAGATATTTCTCGGTGAAAAGCATATGATTTTCCGCAGTTCAATCAGCAGACTGAAATAGCAATAGCTTGAAGAACACAGGAAATGGTGCCTGTATGATTTAAGCGATACGCCGCTACGTTTATTTTTTTGGCTGATGGCATATACAGTTCTGTCAGGCAAGATGATCGCATTTGGCTGCAGGTATCATCATCGGCGTCACTGAATATGATGGACATAATAAGTTTGTTACGGTTGAAGATGCTTATCGAGAGTCAAAAGCGAACTTGGCTGAACTTCTCAATGCCCCTGCAAGCATGTAGCTTAACCTTATCTCCCAGGCTTGCTACGGGGCGGTGCCCTTAGTTTTTTAAAATACAATGCAAAGGTATTCTCGGATACGCAGCACCAACGCTGTTGTATAAAAAATACCTAATGTAGTGGCTAGCCTCCTAAAAAGGCATACAAATAAAAGTTAAGGCTAAGCTGTTGGGAAAAGATGGGTAGGACAGCTAGAGAAAGCCATGATGCCGCTAATAATAAAGTCATTAATGTTTTGTTGGCAAAATTTTCAGCGAAGTATCTTTCAGGGATGAAGAAACTAAAAAAAGATCGAGAAGAATTGCTAGCATTCTACAACTTCTCATCGGATCACTTTGTTCGTCAGTAATAGCAACGAATCTGATTGAATTGGCTTTTACGGTAGAGTAAGGCTACGAAGAATCTAACGCGCAAAGAACTATGGTTCAAGAAAAATATCCATTCAATGGTATTTAAGCTGGTAGAATATGCTCAGAAAAGATGAAACCGACTAATGGGATTTAACCTTTAGCTTGTAGGTAAACAACGTCTAATTTAAGGATAGAGAACAGATTCACAAACCATCAGAGTGGAACGCAGCCTGACCGGCATACACTAGATTTTCCAATAACTCTAATACTCTTCATTAATATCTAAAAATAATAGAGATACTCAGGTTCATGGTTTAATTGGAACCATTAATGGTGATCTTATCAATGATACTGCATATAAAAAAGCGCTTTTATCAGAAGTAAAACCAATAACATCATCAAGACAAAATCCAGTTATCAGTAAAGGTAATAAATTATTCAACACTTAATCTTCTTTGGTTTTTAACAAAAGTAAATGTATACAATTCACCAATACTACTAACTTATATCAAAAGAATTTGGAAGCGTTGAATGTAGAACGTTACGCCTGAGTAGCGTAGAGCTACGCTGTTTTGGAGATGTTCGTGAGCAGAGTAGTATTTTATATTTTGTAGCATGTTAATTTCTAGCTACCTTGGCAAGGAAGTTCTTGATAGAAATTCCTTATACTGATATAAAGGATTTTGCTACAATCTAAGTTACCATGAAAAAGAAAACAGTCATACAGACTCTTTCTTCTCACTCCCTGCTAATATAAACCTGCATCTCATTAGTTAGCTTAGCAACAATCTCTGTTAGGTGATCTCGATTCATGTATTTAAGCAAATTATTCTACTTTATCCTGATCCTGCCAATATTGTCCAGTAAACAGATTATCCGCTTTGGATATTATTATGGTTACAGCGCTATAGTTACAAAATCTCCGATTCTAGAAAAACATTGAACAATTTTACTGAAAGTCCTCTAGAGAAACTACATCAGAAACATAAATGGTTTAGTTATCCTTCTGATGTATGTTGAATACCTTGATTTTACAGGAGTTAGCAAAACAAACAGGCATTAATTTGAAAACAGCGTTTAGATGGCATCACTGGCTGGTTCCTTGCTTTAGTGGTGACAACCAACATAACTGAACTAAGTACTATTGTTGAAGTCGATGAAACATTTTTCCTTGAATCCTTTAAAGGGATTGGTTATATCCAACATAAGAAAGCTAGAAAATCCGGAAAAGGAGGAGATAAAAAGAAAAAAGAAATCGCGGTCTTCATCACCAGAAATCGACAGGGGTCATCTGAGCTATGAGATTTTTGAAGAGTTTAATGTAGAGCGTGTTGTGTTACCCGTTTTTTTGATTAGATCATCGATAAAGAGTTCATCATTTGCTCGGATGAAGCTAAATAGTACGGAAACCTTTGTCAACGAGCATGAAATTAGTCACCATCGCCTAATAAGGTTAGATAACCAATAGAGTTATTGGTAAGAAATTCCACATTCAAAATGTGAACAGTTATATTAGCTGATAAAAAGGGTGGCTGAGTAGATTCCATGGTGTAGGGTTGTTTTATTTACTGGATTATCTGGCCTGGAGAAGATTGTTTGAAAGCAAAATAATTGAAATACAGACATGGCTACAAATAATTGCTCTTCTAGCAAACACACAACCTTTATCATTATACCTAATTTTATACAGCTAAAAATTATTGATGCTCATAACGCATTTATACTAGCTTTTTAGTTTTCAAATTTCAAAAAAAAGCCAACAGCAAAAGTTAGCTAAGTTATCAAGGTAAAACTTTTTTAGTTTTAATCATTAAAATTGACTAATGACTATCATGATTAATTCATACTATTAATTCAATCCAAAACTTCAATTAGTTATTCATCTTTAGAAGATTAATTAATATAATTATACTTTTTTTTAAGTTATTAGCAAAGCTTGTGTATGCCTGTCAGGCTAAGTTTAAATATGATGCTTCGTGAATCTGTTATTCATTCTTAAATTTTAGGTTGTTAACAGAGTTTCTGCTGCGTCTCCAAGAATATCTTGCCATTGCATTCCAAAAAATAAAGAGCACCACCATATCTCCACTAGCAAGCCTGGAAGATAGGGTTAAGGAAGTGGCTCTCGCAGGCTATTCATAAGTTCAGCGTAGTTAGATTTTGACTTTTGATAAATATCTTTGACCGCAACGAATTCCTTACGTCCATGCCACTGACGCCAATAATGACAAGCAGGCAAAGAAGATCTTCTTTCCTAACAGGACTGTATATGCCATCGACTAAGAAATATAAGAAATAACCGTAGCGCGTATTGCTTAAATTACGCAAGCAGCATTGCCTGTGCTCTTCAATTCATTGCTGTTTCAGTCTGCTGATGATACGCTGGCAAAGCGGCTATCTTCTTTTTTACCATGTAGCACTCCAAGAGCTTCATAAAATTCTCCGGTGGAAAATGCCTTGCAGGGACAGAGCTATGGGCAACTCTTCGACACTTTTATACGCTTCAGATAAGTAAAGCGATAGCAACTAGCTGTTGAAGTATATTTCGTCGCTGCTGCGGATCCCTGCTCTGACATTAGGCACTTTAATCTCAACATCGGAAATACATGTCTGTATAGTTCGCTGTGGAAAATAACCGTTACGGACGACAATATATAATAGACGCTCGTCTCCGTCGACAAGGTGCAATTCAGCATATTATCTCAGTATGGCTTGAAGCTCATCCTCAACAGCTGAGGGAGGTGGTTTATCACTTGCTTTGCTTCGGCACCATTACGTATGAGTTCATGCAAGGGATCACAACTAATATCTGGTTTCGTGGATACCAGTTAGAGTAGGATTTTCATGGCATATTATCTCTATATTCTTGAAATCATTTATGAAATTAATTATCAGGATGATACGATATCATATTCAAAATCCCATAAACCAGAAATTAGCATAACTTGGTTTCTCTGTTAATGTTACCCTTTCACGAGTATTTTTAGAAAATGGGGATAATCTTTCTTGCCAAACCGGATTAGATTTAACGATAGATTACATTTTATGCGCCGGTGGTCTCTCCCCCCTCCATAAAAAATAGAAAATCTGTGCTTTTTAAACTTTTTAAATTGTTAAAGAATAGGTAAACTACCTTCTTGTTTTTTTATTAACAAAACTATAAAATTTATATCTGTAAACAAGAAAAGCTGTTATTTTATGAAAATTATTACTTAATAAATTGTTTTATTTATGATTTTATTTTATTTAGAATTTTCTTGTTTGTGAAAAGCCTTTACTTAATTTTTAATAGGAAAATGCTAGAAAAGAAACAGAATAGAAAATATATTTAATCTGTTCTAACGTTTACGGTGGTAAATACGGTGTTCAACTATTACTCCAACGATCTGAACCTCATATATAGACGTTCTAAGTGTTGGATAATCGTGGATTTTAGATGTACATAAGCTTGAAGTTGTTTATTTCTATTCTTAAAGGTTAATGCTTTTTGAAACTTTCTTCATTATTAGCATTTTTGCAAAAACGAATTCATAAGAATGAGATGCAAATTCAGTATTTATAACAATGATTATCTCCTTCCTTGAATTCAGTGGTCAAGCTATCCCACTCTATAGCGGATAGGAAATGCACTATCATTAATCTTCATTACCTAGTAATGAAGTATTCAAAATTGCCTTGACATTCCATCAAGTGAATATTTTCTTTTAACATGATTGCTTGAACATTACTGAGTAATAGAATACGTTTAATATTAATTTCAGGAATTAAAACTATGTTTTTAGTATTTATTAGGCATTCAGCGTTAAATTCAATGGCATTAGATAATTCAAGGATATTTCTTTGATTATACAGCTTCACCCATTTTTAGTTGACTCAACTAACTGTTGGCTAATTCCTGGTTGTTCAGTAAGTACAACTTGTGTTAAACCTAATTCTAAGTCTCTTTTTTACTCTAAAAGCAATTATCATGTTTTTTTATCCTTAATCCTTTATCTATTTTAATATTTATACCCATATTAATACTAATTTTATTATATGTTATAAACATTTTATTTGTAGTTAAATACTATAAAATAGTAATAATGAATAGTTATGACGTTAGGATATAGAGTTAGAAAAAACGCTGAAGTCTTTGATTATCGGAAGTAAAACTAGTTAAAATGTGAGTCTTTCTCAGCAAGCAATTAATCGTATTGAAAGCGATATCATCTCATGTTCCAGTTTTATTTTAGAATTAGGTCATCATCTTGAGTATGATTCTGAGTGGTTATTAAAAAGTATTCATTCAAACACTAAGGAAAATAACTAATCGAAGTAATTTATTCCGTAGGACGTAGTGTCAGTGACCAGAGCTATAGGCGCCTTATGTTGCTAAATCTTTTGCAAAGTATCAGAAGGCGATAAAATTTTAACTAAACATATTAATATTGCTCCCTCACCAATCCCTCCGATCAAAAAGATGTTTTCGAGAAGAAATAAAAAAGCCATTAATTATATTTGTGCCGCAATGAAGAATGGTAAGAAATGGCATAATGCCATTAATACAGGTAAACACAGCACGTGTTATTGATTGAGAATGGATGGTTTCAGATTAGCAGCGTTGAAAATACTCAGAAGCATTTTTAATTTTTATCAATGTTTTGCCTATACCATTGCTAACTATGAACATTCTACTGCTTAGGGTGAAAACAGTGCTGGCGCATTGGTTTTTTATCCATTGATCTCACTACATCCGAGTACAAATCGCTTAGAGGATGGGGATACGGATCGGATTGAGCAGGAGTTGATGGATTGTTTTTAATTGCTCACTTATTTAGCAGTTAAGTGGGACAGCTCAGTCTATTAGCAGGTTTAAGATCGTAGATGGAGGATAGCGATACCTATATGATAAAGCAAGTTCAGCCATTGTATAATCCACAGATATAAAATAGTTGGTTTAAGTAAATGTTTTTCTTGGGAATTAATTGAATAAAAATATAGGAGTAAGAATAAAAAATTTTCTGATTAGTGTCATCAGAGTAAAAAGAGAAAGCAAAACAGATTCACTATCTTCAAGTACAAATGGTTTTCTATGGATATGATCTTTTAAGGTTTTAGTTAAAAAGTTAAAAAACACACCAAGAATGTAAAAACTAATAAAATTACACCATAAAGTATAAAAATACACATTATAAAAATAAAATTAAAAAAAACATCAGAATAAGATGTAAAAATAAAAATTTAGATAAAATCTTAAAAATAATAGCATATAGCTATAATAATAAAAAACAACACCAAAATAAGGGTAATTAATTATAAAAGTTTTTTGTGATGATATGGCTTCTACTGCTAGAGAACTATTCTGGTAAGATAAATCTGATCAGGAACTAAAAACATTGATAACTCAAAAACACTTCAACTAATGCTGGAAACCGGGAGGCTTCACTTCTGATCCCATTTATAACTATTAACTGGACGGACTAAAATACAGTTTTCCAAAGCATCAGTAGATGTGATAGTTCCCACTACAAATATTAATTTTTAATACCGTACAGAAAATCTACTTTCAGTACACCATGCACTCTAACTATTTGTCTTACACCACAGGAGATCGAACGTTTGGTAACCTTGCTAATTAGCAAGTACTACAGCGATGACGCATAAAAATACGCTCAATATCCAATGTAAAATCATGAATATCGTAGCGCCAGATCCATCCAATTATACTAAATAAATGGCTTGAAGCGTACAAGCAATGGTGCCTGCGAGGATTTAAGCGATACGCGTTATGTTTATTTTCTTTGTCGATGCCATATTCAGTCTTCTCAAGCAAGATGAGAGCCTTTTCCTGCTGCTTATTATAGACGTTACTGAGCATGGACGTAAGGAATTCATTGCGGTCGAAGATGCTTATAAAAAGTCAGAAGCAAACTATAGGCAAAACTTCTCAATGTCCTGCAAGTGTGTGGCTTAACGTATCTTTCATTGACTTACTACTGGAGATCCGATTTCCTTGATTTTTTGGAATGCAATGGCAAATGATGGCAATGGCAAAGATATTCCAGGACACGCAGCACCAACAAACGCTGTTTGGTAAACAAAACAGCTAATGTGCTGACTTCACTCCAGAAAGGTATACAACCGAAAGTTAAGGCTAAGAGTTGCTGGGAAAGTTCTATGTAACGGAGAGCCGTGATACCGCTAATAAAGCTATTGATGTTTTGTTAGCAATGTTTCCCAGCGAAGTATCCTGCAGCGATAAAGAAACTGAAGAAAGATCGAGAAAAACTGCTAGGGTATTTTCTACAACTTCCCCTCAAAGCACTTGGCATCAATAAAAACGACAAATCCGATTGAATTGGCTTTTGAAACACTGATGCTACGAAACTGAGCCGCTAAGAACTGTGGTTAGAGAAAAAGAACCTTTTCAGTGCTATTTAAGCTGCTACAGTCTGCTCAGAAAAGCTGGAATTAGCTAAGGAATTTGACCTGCTGTGTGACCACTCTCTCCTTATAAACAACGTCAAATTTAAGAATTATAGAACAGATTCACGAAGCATCTACGCGGATGCGTAGCCTGAACTATCATACACCAAATTTGCTAATAACTCTTCCTATAGTTGAAAAAAGCTGATATATGTTAAAGATCTGAAACTAAAAATGATATCATAACTCATGATACTTAGAGAGGTAACTTTCTCAAGTGCAAAGATAGTAGTCTGTGAGATAAGACAGTTTGAGATTCTGATGGATTTTATTAATTTTTGATATCGCTTTAAAAGTAATTAATCAAAATGTTATTAACAATGCTTCTTACTTTAATAAGGAAAATTTATGCGTATAAAAAATGTTTTAAGTATATTGGTAATTGTTAGTACTCTATCTGGAATAGCTTGCGCACAGCAAGCTACAAATACACTACTAATGGTGTCACCAAATAATTTTAAATTTAATAAAGAAACAGCTCAAAATAATTTATTTCAAAAAGACTTAAAGATATCAAATGATACTGCATTGCAAGAATTTAATTCCATGGTTAATAAGTTAAAAAATAATCATGTACGCGTTATTGTTATGCCAAGTAGACAAAATGTAGAAACTCCTGATTCAATTTTCCCTAATAATTGGTTCTCTATACATTCTACAGAAAAGCATAACGAAAAAATTCTTATCATATATCCAATGTTTACAAAAAATAGAAGACTTGAAGTTCAACCAGACAATTTAATTAATCTCTTAAAGAAAGAAGGAATAAATATAAATAAAATAATTGATTTTTCTCCATATGCAAATAAGTTAATGTTTTTAGAAGGAACGGGAAGTTTAGTGCTAGATAGGGAAAACAAAATTGCTTATGCTGCTATATCACCAAGAACAAATCTCAAAATGGTTAATGTTTTCGCTAAGGAAATGAATTATAAACCAGTTGTTTTTCATAGTTTTGATGAAAATAATCAGCTTATTTATCATACGAACGTTATGATGAGCGTTGGTTCTAATTTTGCGGTTGTTGCTCTGGATAGCATTTCTAATAAGAAAGAAGGTAAGATTTTGTTAAAACAATTATATGAATCTCATAAAGAGATTATTCCAATCACACTAGAGCAAGTTAAAAATATGGCTGGGAATATTTTAGAGGTAAGAGCAAAGGATGGAAAAACAAAAATTATCATGTCTGAATCAGCTTATAATTCATTTACCACTGAACAACGTAATACATTAACTAAATATGGAGATTTAATTTCAGTTAATATTAAGAATATTGAAACGGTAGGAGGTGGTAGTGCAAGATGCATGTTAGCTGAAATTTTTTAATACTAGCTCTATAATTATAACATTATCACTTGATTGAATGACATTTTATCTAAAGGATAAAAAAGATGCAGGTTTTTCCTGTATTAGTTAGGAGAGGCATACATTTCATAGAATATGGAAATCCTACGCCATCCTGCATCTTCAATTTTTGATATACAAAAGACTTTTTACTTTTTTTACCCTTCAAACATCTTTTTACAATTTATAAAAATTAGTTATAAATCCGTGTCTTAGTCATTTTATGACTTTTTATTATAGATAAATTTTGCTATTTTAGCCATTTCTACTTTCTCTTAAAGCGAAAGCCTTTGTAATTACTGGTGTTTTTATCAAAATCTTAGATAAATTTCATATTTAATAAAACCTGGTTATTTGAAACTGTCCCATCCATCTCATCACATCCCACCGTAAGATAGTATAGTTTTTTGAATAATTCAGGTTTAACTTTAAAGCAATCTTTCATAGACTATAATGAAGTTTTACTACCAAATACTGATTGAGATAACTCCTGATTGTACAGCTAAACATATTGATGCAGAGTGATCTTAAGTTATTGATTAGAAAAAATGATAGCTATCCAGTACATCTTCTATTGCGTCCATTAAATCGCTCGACCATATGATTGGTTTAAGGATGCATCGGCTGGCTAAATCAGTGTTTTATACCAAGCTCTGTACACAAACGGCAGAATTCATGGTTTCCGGTAGCTAAACGTTTTCGTAGACATTAATGGCCCTTATATAAAGACAGATAAAAACCCATAAATTGTACGATCTTAAACCTACGAAAAGATAACCTCGCAAAGTTTCGTTTGACATTTTTGCAGAAGATATTTTCCACATAGGTACAGATAACAACTAGGCTAGTATCTTTTAAATGGTTTATGCTTTAGCTTTTATGTTTCTCCTCCTGCCTCATTTTACGTAAATCTTCTCATCCATATATGCCCTCTCTCCTACATAAACACTGATATCCAGGCAAGATTAATATACAACTGTGTTCAGGAATTATCGTACGACTAGCAGCAGATTCTGACACTATATTAAGCATATTCTGGCTAGGCATTTTAAGGATAGTCTGCACTATGATTTCTTATCAAATCGTAAATGAGGTACATTCCTTACAGAAGGTGTATAAGGCGCTGGATATGAACGGCTCCCCAAAAAACTTGAAAAACCAGAGTTCGCAGTTATGATGAACGGATTCCTGCGCACAGATCCGTAAAAAGGATTCCGTATATAGCAACAGGCTATTTTTTACAGCCGTTAATGGGAAAACATGAAATGGAATTGATTGTTATCAGAAGAATGCATAAAATTTGAAAAAAGAGGCTTACTAAACAAATATATTATTAATATCTATAAAGTTAGTGCATATCTATTAAAGATATGCAGATTATTATGAAGTTTTAACTTACAATAGACTCAATAAATGGATGATTTTGGTCTTCAGTTAAAGAGAGATTCAATTTATTAATTATCAAGAATGAGTAAAATCTCTTATCTGATAGGTTTGCTAAAAGTGAAGTTATTCACAGGTATCAAGGCAAGGAGGGGGTAAAAATTCGCTTAAAAGATTAGTTATGTATATAACTTAATAAGTTAAAGGAGATTTTGCTTTATATATATGAAATATAATAAGTTTTATGATATGATAGTTTTTAACTGTTGATAATTTAGTTTTTAAATGTCGACTACTTTTTGCTTTATCTACAATATTTTAGAAAATTTTGTTTAAAAAATGACCTATACTTAACAATAGTTTTTAAATGTTGATAATTAGTTTTTAAAAGTCGATTTATTGTATTTTACGGTTTTTAAAAGTCGAAAGATAAGCTAGGTAGCTGTCTGCTGCTCACACCTACCTAGCTCTAACAACAACCTTAGAACAGATAGAATTGATGCTCTAACAGATAGTAGAGATAGAGATAAAGAGCAAGAAAATAACTTGATGATTAATAAATTGAATTGCTCTTTAAGTGAAGAGCAAAAATCATCAATTTTTGCTAAAAACAGATAAAATCTTTTTATTAAGTCTATTGTAAGTTAAAACTTCATAAAAATCTATATATCTTTGATATAATATACTAATTTAGAGACATTAACAATATGTTTTGCTTAGTAAGCCTTTTTTCATTTTATGTATTCTTTTGATAGCAATTTCATTGCTAATTTGCCAAGCTCTCTGAGCTCTGAGCGTTGATAAAAACTAACCATCGCCACATAAAATGCATTTGTACGGAGTTTTCTGTGCAAGAATCATTTTATCAGAACGACAAAAACCCTAGTTTTCCAGTTTTTTGCGATCCGTCATATCTCACAGTGCCTTATACACCTTCGCTAATAGTGTCCATCATTTACGATTCGATAAGAAATCATAGTAAAGACCATCTTAAAACACTTTGCCGGAATATGGTTAATATAGTGCCCAATCTCTGATCATCTCTTGATGCGCCAGGATCTGCTGCCAATGCTACTTAGTCCAATGATCATAATAATGATATACAACCACTCCTCTTCCTCCCTAGTAATGCTGCAGTTTTGATGTAGATACTGGTGCCGTTTAAAGTGTAGCGCCAAAAGTATTTCACGCTATACCACCCACATTTCATCTTTTTAGCGAAGTCTACTTTTCACTAACGTCTGTACTCTACCTTCAGGTAACCCTGTCACTGCTTCCTTAATCAGATATGCCAAAGAGCAGGAAACAGTAGAATTTATTAAGTCATAGCTATGACGTCAGCAGCCCAGGATCAGAGAAAGCGCCTTCCCAGATTTTTTCGGCCACTATTTTTTGAAAAACAGCTCATACTATATAGCATATTTAATATCCAAACTGCCACAGGTGATGGAGATATGAGCATTCAGATTTTGATTAAGTTATTTACAATAACTATGCAAGATTGACAGAAGATATTAATTTCAATACTCTGTTTAGATCCCAACTCAATATAGCGCAAGTGGTGGCTAGCCACGAAACATGGCGTTGAGTCGTGTGTACTTATTGTTTTAAAAAACCAAAAATTGGGCATAGTGAAAGTAATATGTTGCCACTCAGCAGTTTGGTAAAATATGAACCTGCTGTACTAATCACTGCTCAGTAGCTTTGCCAAAAAACGGCTGTAGGAATATTCAGAAAATGCACAGCAAGTAGCGCCTGGATGCTCACGACAGAAGTGCCGCAGGAAAACATTTACTCTACAGATAGACTGGTCTAGGTGAGAGTTAACACTTTTACCATATTTTTAAAAAAATTATTCCAGCTGTCATTAATATGGTGAAAAGCAATTTAGTTAGAAGTGGAATTTTATATCTGAGTAAATTACTCTCTGCATATCTTGCCAAAGATATAGAAATCATCATCCTATCCATCATTCATTAGGTGTCTATAAGCCAAGTTATCTTTATATTTGTCAAAAATGGCAAAGAAGAGGTGGATTATCCCTAGTTTTCTTTAGATAAATTTATCGGGAAGCATACTTGTTCTTATTTTCACTATCAATACAGTTGTATCCAGAATCATTAAGTTGGCTTTGGTGTTGTTTAAAACTCAGAATAATCGTAACTAGAGGCGGATAATACTTGCATGTCGAGAAAAATTGTGAACTGAGTTTTCTCAGACGAATTGTTGTATTGCCGCTTTTTTTGTGTCTAAAAATTTAGTCGATCTATAATTCTCCCCCCCTTTTTTTTTATTTTGGAAGAGATATCTCATAAAGCGCTTCAGATAAATAAGCGGTGGTAATTCGTGAAATCGAGTGTTCTCTTTCTGATTTACTCAATTTACCCTCTCCTCTAGGAGATTTATTCCAATTCATCGGGATGAATTCCTGAAAATTTAACATATTGCAGAGTATAAAACAGTACTCAGATCATAACCATTCCAGAAGCAGGGTAGAGAGCTGCATCGCCGACGCACACCATAGTGTACATATGTCTCGTTAACACTACAATAGCGTTTTTCATTGCTTATCATTTTTAATTTTTGATATTGCTCATCAGTCACTATGAATCTTAGCATTTTCATATTTACCCTCACCCAGAATAGCCTCCTGTAGAGGCTAACACATACCAGCGAAATGGCATATTTTGAGTGGGTATTGGCGTTGCTGATTCCTTCCAACAATTAAGAGTTAATATGTGGGTTTTGTGTCTGTCACACTTCGCTCCATAATCGATTAAATTCTCGTGTCTATTTTTCGCAAATGTCTAGAGGTGATGAGGAATGTAGTACTTTCCGTGTAGTTAAACGATCCCATTTTAATTAAATGACCATCCACAATCATAAATTTATTTGTATAGTTCTTCATAATCGGCTATTTGTCATTAAGTCTTACAGGTAGTCAGTGATTAGTCAGATAACTCATGGCGCTATACTTTCCGTTGTTCGATTTCTTATCAGCAAACATATGAACATTCAGCCCCTTCTTGTTTGGCGTCAAAGAAGGGCTAAATGCGATAGGATTTTATTGGTAAACAAATAAGCCGCAATATCAATCGATGTTTTTGCTTTTCAATTGCCGTCAGGACTATCAGTTTTGGGGTTCCTTCCCTATTCTCCTGTGAAAAAACTAACTTCTGAATCCTGAATGCTCGCACTGGCTAAAAGTAGGATGTAAATGTCAGAAGGAATTGGAAAAATCGCAGAGGTTACTTTTATTTGTTTACTCATCGTTAGCGGTACCTTAACCTTAATAGTAAAAATTGCTTTTCTCTTCTTTTCTAACTAAAAACGCAAGAAGTCGATGCAAATGGTTAGTTTAATTAAGCCTTGACGTTATCGATTCACCGCCGCAATCTATCACCAAAAGCCTAATAAAAAAGGAATAGTATACTATTCAGTGTCATAAAACGCTTATCAAGCTAAAAGCTTTTTATTTTACAACAAAATTAGATAATTACAAAAATAATCCCTTGAAAGCAGGTAAAAATGAAAAATGTAACTGTGCCAATATGCTGCATATTGGCAAGTGTGATTCCTAATGCAAACTAAAACCAAAGAAATCTATTCATCACAATTCGTTCCGCCTCGTATTACCTAATTTTTTCTTCCGCTTTCTCATCGTAATAGATTTCTTTACAACTTGAGCTTCTGCACCTTCTTGAAACTGATAAAGATTATTTTTCATTTTTCACCTTGCTTAGCTTCCAGTAATTTTTAAACTTATAAATATCCTGCTTCTTATTTTCTATTTGTTGCTTTTTCTTCTCCTGCTCTAATATTAGATTACGGTTATTAAAAATTACCCTATCCGCATTGCCGTAGTAATGAATACTGTAATCGGATAAATCATTCGCTTTACCCAGTTGCTTAATGTTATGCCTAATATTTTCAATAATGCGCTACTCCCCCACTTTCTTAAATGCAGTTTTTCAATAGCTATTGAAAACTCCATTCTGATTACCACAATCCTTATGTGCTATTTCATAATAGTCGCCTGTTTATTACTTTTTAGATACGAAAATAATTTGATTGATTTTTAGCATTTTCTTTTTATGCAATGGCTGATATAGCCAGTCCGCTAAGGTGACTTCTATCATATCAATATTACCTTTCTTTTCATCAACAATTAGGCAGCTTATCAATAAGGCGAAAGCCGATACTTTCTTGCTTTTTTTTCTGAAAAAACTATATTAGTCTTAATTATTTTCCCTTTTAATCTATCTAAAGGCCTTTTTAACTCTTGATAAGTTCTACCAGTAATTGTTCTATTCATTGTTACAAAAAATCACAATGCGTAAAACAAATTGTTCTACTGATTTCTTGATGATTATTTATCGCCTCTCGTAATTTTGATATGCTATAAATTCATATATTTTTATTAAACTTAGTTGCCAGTTATGCTCATTTCTGGTGTATAGGGTTTCGGAGATAGTGGCGTATCATGCTGATTGATTGCGTGAATGATTTCAACAACAGAGAGATGATATGCCATAAAAAAGTCTACCCTACAGGTATCCGTAAAACCAGATATTATTACCCCTGATCCATTGCATGAACTTATTTGTAATGCTGCCAGGTGCTGATAATCCACCCACGTTGATGGTGAGCTCGAAGCCATGCTGGAACAACATGCTGAAAGCCGCCTTGTCGACTTTTGGTTTTCTTTCATCCCTGTCCGTTGTCCGTAATGCTTATTTACCACAGCGAACTATACAGACTGCTATTTGGGGGGGGATGTTAAGATTAAAGTGCTTAATGTCAAATGGGGTGTCGCATCGGCAACGGAATATGGTTCAACAGCTTGTTACTACCGCTTTATCTGAAATATGCAAAAAGCGTCGAAGAGTTGCTACCATGACTCTACTTGCAAGGCATATCCATCTGTGATTTTCACAAAGCCATATGGGCGATTCTCAGTGAGAAAGCACATGGTATTGTCTCTTTTCCATTACCATCAGTAAATTGAAATAACAATCACTTGAAGAGCATAGGCAATGGCACCTGCATGATCTAACTGATACGTGCTACATTTATTTCTTGGTCGATGGCATATACAATATCCTGTCAGTGAAAATGATCGGCTTTCCTGCTAGTCACTATAGGCGTTACTGAGCATGGACATAAGAAGCTAATTGCGGTAAAAGATGCTTATCGAAAGTCAGAAGCCAACTTGGGTAAATTTTCCAACGGCTTGCGAACGCGTGCCTTAACTGTATCTCCCTAGCTTGCTACTGGAGAGAGATACGGTGTCCTTGTTCTTAGTTTTTGTTTATTGGAATGTAATGGTAAAGATATTCTCGGATAGGCACCCACCAGCAACGAGTAACCCTGTTGGTGGTATATAAAACAGATAATCTTCTAGCTTCACTCCCCCAATTGCATACAACTAAAAATTAAGGCTGAGCTGTGTGGAGAAAGTGTGTGGTACGACTAGAGAAAGAGCCGTGATGCCACTAATAAAGCCCTTGATGCTTTATTGGAAAGATTTTCAGAAAAGTATCCTGCAGCGATGAAGAAGCTGGATAAAGATCGAGAAAAACTGCTGCTATTTTACGACTTCCTGTCAGGCACTGAGCGTCAATAAAAACAACGAATCCAATTGAATTGGCTTTTTCGACAGTAAAATTACGAATCCGACGCGAGAAGAACTGTAGTTAGATAAAAACAACCTTTTCAATGGTACTTAAGTTGCTCCTGTTTGCTCAGAAAAACTGGAACCAGCTAAAGAGAATTTTGACTATACTACTATGGTGGTAAACAATGTCCAATTTAAGGATAGAAAACAGATTCACGAAGCATCAGAGTAGAACGTAGAGCCTGAGCGTCATACACCAGATTTGCTAATAATTCCAAAAAAGTATTATATATAATATTAATTCCTTTTATAAAGAAAAAATAAGTGATTGAAGTTTTGGATTGGATTGATAGACTAGATTAGTCATGATAGTCATGAGTCAATTTAGATAATTAAAAATAAAAAAGTTTTACCTTGAATAAGTTAGCCAACTTTTTGGGTTGGCTTTTTTTCTTTTTTGAAATTCGAAAACTAAAAAGCTGGTATAATGCCTTATAATCATCGATAATTTTTTGCTGTACAAATTTGGCTATGTCGGAAAAGGTTGTTGCTTTGCTTGCAAATTAATTTATAGCCACGTCTGTATTTTAATTGTTGCAGTTTCAAACAATCTTCTCCAGGCTAGATAATTCGGTAAATAAAATGATCCTACACCATGGAATCTAATCAGGCATTCTTTTAATCGGCTGATATAACTGTTCATATTTTGAATGTTGAATTCTTTACTAATAAATCTCTGATTATCCAACTTTATTAAGTGATGGTGATTAATTTTATACTAGCTGGCAAAGGTTTCCTACTATCTAGCTGCATCAGAGAAAAGGATTGACTCTTATTGATGATCAGCTCAAGAAAACAGCTAACAGTCTTTACATTAAACTTTTCAAGAATCTCATCCCTCACATAACCCTGTCAATCTGTAGCGATTAAGACGGCGATTCATTCTTTCCTTTTATCTCGTGCTCTCCCGCATTTTCTAGTTTTCCTGTGTGGGATATAACGCTTTCCTTTAAAGGATTCAGAGAAAAATATTTCGTCAATTTCAAGAATAGCACTTAGTGCATTTATGTTTTGGCTATCATCGATAAAGCAAAGAAGCACTGATACCATATAAACGCTGTTTTTAAATCAATGCTTGTTTGTTTCGCTGACTCCAATAAAGTCAAGCTATTCAATATATATTGCAGATAACTAAACCATTTATCCTTGTGATGTAGTCTCACCAGAAGAGTTCCAGTAAGATTGTTAAATCTTTTGCTACGATCGGAGATTTTATAACGATATCGCTGTAACATTAATGAATGCCCCTGTCCCACCCCCTAGCGGATAATATGTTAACTATGATAATATATGGATATGATAAAGTAGAATGAGTTGCTTCAATGCATAAATCGACATCATCCGAGAGATTGTCAGCGAGCTAACTAATAAGATGCAGCTTTATGTTTTGGCAGGGAGTGAAAAAGAATCTCTTTGAGGTTTATGAACTGTTTGGTTTTTCATGACAACCTCTGTAGAAAAATCCTTCTTACAGTATAAAGGATTTTAACAACTATCTTTACCAAGATAGGTAGAAATTAAGATACCGCAGAATATAAAACAGTACTCAGCTCAGGAATATCTCCTAAGGACAGCATAGCTTCGCTGCTCATAGGTAACGTGGTGCTACGCGTTTGACGCTTGCTAACTTCTTTTGATAGAAGTTAGCTGTATTCCTAAAATGTATACACTTAGTTTTATTAAAAACAAAGAAGATTAACTGTTGAATAATTTATTACCTTTACTGATAACTGAATTCTATATTAATGATCTCATTGGTTTTACTTCTGATAAAACTACTTTTTCATATGCAGTGTCATTGACAAGATCGCCTTTAATGGTTTCAATTAAAGCATAAATCTGAGTATCAGTGTTATTTTTAGATATTAATGAAGAGTATTCGAGTTATTAGCAAATCTGGTGTATAATAGTCACGCTACGTTCCACTCTAATGCTTTGTGAATATGTTCTCCATCCTTAAATTGAACGTTGTTTAGCACCAAGGTGTCAAAGTAGGTTAAATCCTTTTCCCTACAGCCGATTCCAGTTTTTTTAAGCATAGGAAAGTAGCTTAAATATCATTAAAATAGTTATTTTTGAGCTATAGTTCTTCGCATGTCGACTTCGTAACTCACTTTCGCAAAAGCCGATTCAATCGGATTTTTCATTCTTATTAATACCTACTTCTTTGTTAATACCTACTGTCTTTGACAGGAAGTCGTAGAATGCCACTAGTTCTTCTCGATCTTTCTTCAGCTTCTTCATTGCTGCAGGATAATATTTCGCTGAAAACCTTGCTAACAAAATATCAATTGCTTTATTAGCAGTATCACTGTTTTCTGCTAGATAGATCTCCTAAAGCTCATCATTAATTTTCGGTTGCATCACTTTTGGAGAGTGATGCTAGCACATTAGCTGTTTTGTGTATCCAACATCGGTGGTAGTTAGTGGTGCGTGCGTGTCATGGAATATCTTTGCCATTCCATTCTAAAAGCAAGGGTCACTGCGCGCGGCCCCCTATCAAGCCTTGGAGATATGATTAAGCCACGTGTTTGGAAGGAATTGAGAAGTTCAGCCAAGTTCGGTTTTTACTCTCGATAAGCATCTTCGACTGCAATTAGCTCCTTACGTCCATGCTCAGTGAGGCCGATAATGAGCAGTAGCCAAAGGAGATTAGCTTACCTGACAGGACTGTATATACCCTCTGGCAAAAAATAAACCTAGCGCGTATAGCTTAAATCTACACAAAGAAGGAGTCCCCATTTTCTATGCTCTTGAAGCCATTCCTTTTTCAGTCTGCTGCTGATGCTACTGGAAAAGAAACCATGTCCTTTCAGCAAGAAGTGCCTCTCCAGAGCTTCATAAAATCATTGGTGAAGATGCCTAGCAAGGTACACACAGCCATGGTAGCAACTTCTTCGACGTTATTTGCACGCTTCAAATAAGGCGGTAGTAACAAGCTGTTGAAGCATATTTCGTTCTCGCTACAATCCCTGACATTAGGCACTTTAATCTCAACATCACCAATAGCACTCAACATCACCAATAGCAGTCTCTATAGTTCGATGTGGCAAATAAGCGTTATGGACAGACGGCCATATAACGCCAGCCAGATCCCGTCGACAAGGAAGCGTTCAGCATGTTATTGCAGTACATTAGATTCAGGTCAGCCTTAACGTCAGTGGCTATCATCTTCCTGATACCATTACGGATGAGTTCATAGAAGGGATAGAGGTAATATCTAGTTTCGTGGATACCTGTGTAAGCTACATTTCTTCATGGCATATGATCTATCTGCTCTTGAAATCATTAGCAAATCAATCAGCAGGATACCCCTATAATCTCCGAAACACCATAAACTAGAAATGAGCATAACTCCACAAGCAGTATTGAATAGATAAAAACAGCATTAAAGGAAAAAGCAGATACAAAAAGTGTTGATGATATTAAAAAGAGCATTAAAAGGAAAAACAGATACAAAAGACCTCATTTTAAGAATACGTATGCTACAAACCAATTGCATTTCATTGCTGAAAAATTGGACAACGCCTATTTAGAAAGCAAAGAAACTGACATCATCATTTAGTGTGATAAAAACTGGTGCCATTGACCTGAATAAAATCGTTCAAATCAGATACAAAAATTCCTAAAAATCCTTTTATTTCATGCTGTAACAACGCAATTAGCTATGTTACATTAATAGATGTGCCAGTATTTGATATAACTAATAAAATTTTATTTATATGTACACAGTCAATAACAAGCTAAAGTAGCTACTAAATTGTTACTGGATAGCGATAGGAGGTTGATTATTTCATATCATTGAAGATGAGCAGTGTAACATCTAACGATCTCCATGCTTAGATGTTGGATATGCAAGTGTGGAGTGAGATCCCAACTAATTCGCTTGGGTATCATCAACAAAAACGATCAGTTATAAAAAGCTACTTCGCAAAAATTTTTATCTAAAAATTTGATATATTGAAACAATATAAAGACTTCCTTCTAATCCTGTCAAAAATTCTCAGTACTTTAATTAAAAATATCATGGGATAGAAATGATATGTGTTGGAAAGAACTTTTCACATTAAAAATTCTATCGAATCAATCAAAAAATTCATTTTATTTTTAATTTTAGTTCATGGAAAATTAAATATATATCCTGGATATATAGCTGTATATTACATTTAATTAGTTAATTAAATAAATCGCAAATGTATATAAATAAATAAAAAAACAGTATTGCCCTGTACAAGGATGGAAGTATTAATAAATATTTGCTTCTATTAGCAATAGAATCTGATTCTATGGATAAGCTTGAACTTGCGCAATCAATAGCGCATAAAATAGCTCGTGTTAATTCATATAGTGCGAGAAGTTTATGCGAATAGTAATGATGATACCTCCGTCACGATAGGTTTATTGAGTAATTTCTCTTGTGATGATTCATTAGAGTTAGGTAGAAGTGATTCTGGTTGAAAAATGAATTCAGTAGCACTCGGTGCAGATTCATTACTAAATAGCGAATATGATAAAAATAGTAGAAGCTATTTTTACCAGAAAAAGCTAATTAAATTAATATTAAAAAATATAATGGAAGTTTTTAGGTGGAAAATACATGTAAATACATGTAACTGGTGGACTCAATAAATTTGTTAGTCAAATCACCAACGTTATTGCACACGGTAATGAAGACACTGATAAAGTTAATCTTTATCAATTAAAGAAACTAAAATTGGCCATTAATGAGCGAATCGGTGGGTAAAGTAGATAAAATTAAAATAACTCAAAAATAACTTAGAACGATTCAAAAATTAGGCCAAGGGTACATTGAAGGAATAGTTAAGAATTGTGATAATGCCAATATAGCACTAACAGAAACTCAGAAGGATACTGATAATGCTTATGACACCTTGATAAGGGTAGGGTAGATGAAATAACGCTGATTCAATCGTAAAACCTCTAAAAAGAGAGGCATGATTGGCAGAAAGGAAAGTTACTCAGAATTTCGATTGGCTAATATATTGGGAAGGAAGTTAGAAGGCAATCATATTTTTCTCTGGCAAGCAGGGCAATAGAGTGATAAGTACTGTGGCTAATAGTGTAAGAAACAGTAATGCAGTGAATGTTTATCAGTTAAACACGCTCAGGGGTACATCACAAATTGTAAGAACCAACTAGCAAAAAATAGCTTACTGATAAAATCATCTTGAGAATAGGTTTTTAAAAAAAACATGAAAAATTGAATTAAAGGACTCGCAACCTCTGCGGCATTTTGTCACCGAATTTTTCCGGCTTTATTTGGTGTTGTTGGTACAGTAAATTTCACGGCAAGTATTGTAAGGATGCTATTGTGCTTTCAGGCTCTAGCAGTTTGTACTGGCTATACCGTATCACTAAAATGCAGCCGTTAAAGCTTGGGTTGTTTGTTTAGGCGAATAATAATATGATGTATAATGCATCATTTAACCTCGGATGGTAATCCTGTTAAGTTTTACAATAGTTCCAAGAAAAACAGCTTGGAACTATTCCACTTCTCAATTGCCATTAGAAGTATGATAATATTAGCTGCATTGTAGGAAGCAATTAAAGTTAACTTATTGCTATTTTCAATGAATTGGATCATGAGTGCTTTCCTTCTTCTAATAGTTATTTCATTTCACTAAGGACTGTTTTGAGATCTTCCTTAATTAACGAACTAAACGATGAATCACTTGTTTTTTACGTGAAAAACAACGGATTTTAGCGTATTTAGTTCATGGCATAAATCTCTCGACATTCTTCTGTAATTATTGCTATTTAATTAACTTAGAAATGTTGATGTGTAATGCGACTCCTGTTGCATTACTGAAGAAAATATACCAGATACTTTGTATCCATCCTTTCTTAAATCTGAATTCATTCGCCATGCTCCAGACTAGATGAGTCAGATTGCGAGTATCGCTATCGTTTACAACTTCATGGTTAAGAAATTAAATTGCCATTTAATTAAAGATCAAAAGCCATCCCTTATTGTTACGGCTTTCTTAGCAACATTAACACGGCATGCTGATTAACGATGTAGTCGGTGACAATGCCAAGGCCGCAATCGCGCAGGTAAAAAAAACTTTCTTCAGTTTAACCATGAGCTTGAATAATAGGGCTAGCAGATCTTCGTCCATGTAGGATGGAATATTCCAGATAGCCAGCCTTTTGATTTGGGCGGTTTTCTGACGTAGAAAGGCTTTTCGGCCAGCGTCCGTTTTCAACCACCCCTCATCGTGTAAGCGGCGATTCTTATCGATTTTCACTCTGGTGCGCCATGATATTAGCCTGTTACGTCTTGTGGCTGACACAGAGGTAATCCTTACTCATCACGAAAGGTTACATCAAGCCAACGTGTGTACGGAATGGCTAGCACAAGCAACCGGCGCAAACATTCCATGTGTTCTGTGTTTCCTGTGACATGAGTCAACGTGCTTAATGCTCTTTATTATCGCTTGCGCAGAACGGTGGTAAAAATCTTGCTTGTCTCTGCAACGCCAGCTTTAAAAAAAGTATAGTTTTCTTAGGAAGGGAGATTACGACTGGAGTACAGCAAACCAGTTTGGAGAATATCTCGTTGTTACTTATACCGGGTCAAACAGGTTTACGCGTGGCAAGCGCGACCCCCCTATTTCAATTTATCCAGTCATGGTGATATCTCTGGTTTTAATCAATCGATGACCTTTACCATCTCTACGGATACTAGACCTTGTTGAAGCAGATAGCCAGATATAATGATTAACTACCTTTTTGTAATGGACGCGCCTGCCGATTAAACTACAGGAAGAAGATAACCGTCAGATCAGTTCTAACGGTGAATAGCTTATTTTATCGTGACGCCGTTTCAATGTTTCACTGGAAACAAGCATCCACATAACCTGCTGTTTGATGAACTGGACGATTTGGAGTTTACGCCTGTACGTCACCATAATCAATTAGAGGGGAATTAAGTTACCGGATAGAAAGAAAATTAGATGAAAATCATAAGTACGGCCTATTCATTTTTGTGTACTTAAGTGGTATTGCATATCCCAAAATACCCTCGCTATTTCCCCATCAGGAACCAGTAATGGAAGAATACACCCTGTAATGATTAGAGAAGATATAGCCAAAAACCGTTGTACTAAAAGCTTTTTCGTGTCTACATACTGGAGAGACCAGCCTGTCAGTAGATGAAATCGCCAACGTAGCGATAACCCTTAGATCAAGCAATGCTCCGCCTCACAGCATTAACCAACAACAGATATTAAGGTAGTTCTGCAAGACCAATTGCAGTATCGGCGTCTGACGTGTATTTTACCGTCTGGCGAGATTGTGCTGAATTTTACTATGTTGAAGCCCGGGTTCACGGTGAACTGCAATGTCTTGACTGCATCGAGAAGGACGAAGGAATGGCCTTGGCATCTACCATTATTCTGTCGATGTGTGGACAGCGTCTTATCGAAAAGAAGTTTTACCCAAATCATAATCAGGATGGATTGACCGCATTGCTGAACGATTTTTAAAGCCGCTTTGGATATTTGGTGCACGCTATGCAACTATCATTACGTATGATGGAGATTATATTTAGTCATATATCTGATTTAAGGATGACTGCGATGCGGTACCAGATTTTGAATTATTGGGCTTTTTACCTGATCAAATTCAGATACTAAAACGCCTGTTACGCCGTCCAGGATAGACGAGGATTTTATCCTAGCCAATTTAACCAGTTCTGAAAATCCACTACAATACGCGCACCGACGCCGCCTCTATCTTGCGCTGTGTGGCTATATCAACAAGTTACCTATACGAGACGACTGTTAAACATTGAAGATTTAGCCAAATGCCGTATTTATATGGCGATTTAGACGCCAATTATCGCCGACAAGAAAAACACCGATGAAATCAAACGCACGTGGCTATTAATCGATGGCGCGCCTATGCCTTGCATTGTAATTTTGGCGACATTTTAAACAGTGAAATACGCGATGGAGAATTTGCATTAACCGCCATTGAAGGAGCAATGAGCTGAATTATCATTAATCGTCTGGAAATTAAATGAGTATCCGCAAAACTAGTTGCTGATCATCAATTGTTGATTTGCTTGATAAGCTAATGGCTACTATACAACACTTATGCTCGTACTGGAAAGCCGCTATCACCGAACAGCCGAGTAGGTTTGAGGCAGACCGATTTCCGATCTGATAGAACACTATTATCAGACTGAAAAGTGTTTATTCTCTATTTTTTGAAGGCTGAAAATATTGCTATCATTGGATTGTCGTATGTATTTTGGTCGTCGAAGTAATCGCCTCGAATTGATAATTTTTTGAACTGTACCGGATTAAAATTAAGGAAGAAGTGAAAACTTACTTGTATCGAACACTGGGTAGCATACCATAATCAGCACGTATTGTACTACATCCATCTGCTTAAGAAGTTTACCCGCTGCCCGCATATTTAATTTACTAGATTGATGAAGATAATTATACGTTTTTACCGTTAGAAAGTTAAAGCGCCCAAAATGGACGCTACTTTTAATTAGCATGGTGTTCATCAAGCACGAAGCCTGATTGATTCTGATCACCAATGGTGATCTTCTGCGGTTGTTCCTGTTCAGGAACAACGTAGGTAAATTGCAGGGTTAATAATCCTTTATCCAGATTCGCCTGCTGGATCGTTATCCGATGCTCAATGCTGAAAGTTAAAGAAAACTCACTTTTTTTAATACCCTGATGCAACCATTTAATCTCGTCTTTTTCTTCGGCAGTACCAGGTTCTTCAATCTTTGGTTTACCACTAATGCTTAGCTTGTTATTAAGCAGCGAAATATCGAGTTCATCCCGCGTATAGCTAGGTATGCTCACTGTCATTTCATATCATAATGTTCTTTATCTTTTTTCAGTAGATTATAGGCTGGCGTATCAGCCAGCATGTTTTCACCTGTCAAACGACTAAACAGATTATCTATCTGGGTAAAAAGATCAGAAAGAAGATGATTGCTAAATGCAGGGATAAGAGAAAAAGAACGATAGGCTATAGTATCCTCCTTTAATACGTCGTTGATTAACACTCATGGTTACCTCTTTATATATATGGCCAATTGATACGTTTTCAAGTGCGCTAGCAATACGAAAGAAAAATAATATTGCCTTCTTACTAAGCTCAACCGTTCTTGCTATTAAACTTCGTATTGACGCGATAATGAAATGGATTTACTAAAAAATCTTTTTCGCTAAAGACTACATTGACTTCTACAACATGCTGGCCTTTGTTGGATAACAATAAATCGTTGCAGCAAGCATTTATTGATATGCGCAATGTTGTTATTGATTTTACCAACAAATATTATTCTTACGCCCATGATCTTGACCGATTAGTTATCTGTACTAGATAAAGGGCAAAGGGACCTTTGAAAAAGTATTGCTTGAATGGGTGCCCCAGTTCAGGAAATCACACTGATTGACTATCAGGCACCTTCTCCTTCAAACATCTTTGATGTCTTATGTCGTGGCGAGCCAGATTGTGAATAGCAAGAAAACAAGGGAAGATCCGCCCTATTCAGAGGATCATTGTTCTACCCTTGTTTTCTGCTGAATATTGTAATCGTAGTGCTGATAATGCATATGGTGCATAATAAATTTATCACTAAGCTGG
>JBQMRN010000010.1:0-45812 GCA_052171895.1 Arsenophonus sp. NEOnobi-MAG3 | reverse complement strand
GAACTATTTAAGCATATTCCCTTGCTGCTGCGATCCATGGCCTTAAGCACTTTAATTTTAATATCGTTAATACCCTTTTGTATAGTTCGCTGTGGCAAATAACCGTTATAGACGACTGTATGCACGACGCTCGTCGATAAAATGGGGTATATGGAGACAGGATGTTATCGCAACATGTTTTCGAGCTCAGCCTCAACGACGGTAGATCAGCTGCCTAATACCATTAGATATGAGTTCATGCAAGAAATCACAGGTAATGTCTGGTTTTTGCGGATACCTGTATGGTAGATTTTCATGGCATATCCATCTATATATAATTGAAATTATTCATGAAATCAATCAGATTGATATGCTTTTTTCTCTGAAACTTCCATACACTAAAATGAGCATAATTCATTTCAATTACTGAATTTAAGTTAGTAATAAATCTTCTGATTTAATTAAATTATTTATATTTAGCTAAAAATAATTTTTTGATTTTTTATCATTTGATTTTCCTAACTAACTAAAAATGTTTTTTACTTAGTTAGTAATTTTTAAAATGGTTTTGTTGTATAAATTTTTACTAATTTTTATACATCACGTTGTATATGTTGGGTAGTTTATAATGAAAGAGAATAGTTTTTGTCAGAAAATAGCACGGTGAAAAACCTTGCTATCATTTCTCATCCTGATGTAGGGAAAACCACTATCACAGAAAAAGTGCTGTTGTTTTGCCAAGCTGTTCAAAAAGCAGGTACAGTGAATGTGGGCTGTGCTTCAAATCAATATGCAAAATCTAACTGGATGAAAATGGAAAAGCAGCGAGGGATCTCGATTACTAGAGTTTTCTAATACAAATTTTTTACCAAGATTGCTTGATTAATTTGCTTGATACGCCAGGACATGAGAATTTTTAGAAAATACCTATCGTACTTTAACGGTAGTCGATTGTTGTTTGATGATGATTGATGCAGCTAAAGGTGTTGAAGATCGTACTCGTAATTTAATGGAATTGACACGGTTACGTGGTATACCTATCATAATCTTTATGAATAAATTAGATCGTAATATTCACGATTCAATGGAATTAATGGATGAGGTTGAAAATAAATTGAGTATCGCTTGTAGCCTGATTAGGAGGCCAATTAGTTGTGGTAAGTTATTTAAAGGGGTTTACGATCTTTATCGTGATGAAACTATTTTATACCAGAGTGGGCAAGGAATGGCATTCTATTTAAGAAGTTGTTATTATTAAAGGATTAAATAATACCGAATTGGACAAAGTAGTTGGTGATGATTTTTCTGCTTATCTACGAGAAAAGCTTGAACTAGTAAAAGGTGCTTCTCATGAATTCAATTTAAAGGCATTTTTAGAAGGTAAGTTAACACTAGTCTTTTTGGGCACTGCTTTGGGTAATTTTGGAGTTGATTATATCTTAGATAGTTTTCTTAATTTGGCTCCAACACCGATATCGCGGCAGCCTGATAGTCGTATTGTTAATCTTGAGGAAGAGAAACTTTCTAGTTTTTTGTTCAAAATACAAGCTAATATGGATTCAAAGCATCATGATCGGCTGGCTTTTTTACAGATTGTCTCTGGTAGTTATCAAAATGGTATGAAACTTTATCAGATACGAAACAAAAAAGAAGTAGTTATTTCAGATGCACTTACTTTTATATGGTGGTAATCGTTCCCATGTTAAAGAAGGGTTTCCAGGTGATATTATGGCTTGTATAATCATGGCACTATTCAGATTGGTGATACCTTTAGCCAGAGAGAAGCGTTAGAAATTTATTTCTATTCCAAATTTTGTGCCTGAGCTCTTCAAACGCATCTGTTTGCGTGATCCGTTAAAATAAAATAGTTAATTAAAGGATTGCTTTAGTTATCCGAAGAGGGTGCGGTTCAGGTATTCCGTCCTTTAGCCAATAAAGATCTTATTGTTGGTGTTGTTGCTATGTTTCAGTTTGATATGTTGGTAGCGAGCTTGAAGAATGAATAGAATGTTGAAGCTATTTATGAGCTAGTAAATGTCTTAACCGCACCTTGGATAGAATGTGATAACGTAAAAAATTAGAAGAGTTCAAACGTAAAATAAACAAAACCTGGCTGATGCTGCTGATAACCTCAGTTTATATTGCCACAACGATGGTAAATCTTAATCTAACCAGCGAATGCTATCCAAAAATTCAGTTTTGCAAAATACGTGAGCATTAATTAATGGAATTATTAGCAAATATAATGTATGGCGCTCAGCCTAAGTTACACTTTGATGTTTCTTGAATCTGTTTTCCATAAATTGTATGGTTGTTTACCACCAAGCAACAAGCAGATCTAATCTCTTATTACGTAGCGATTTCCTCTTTTCTTAGAAAAGAGGAGTAGCTTAAATCCCATTGAAATGGTTTTTTTCTCGAACCACATTTTTCGTGCATCATTTTCATAGGCTCATTGTTGCAAAAGCCGATTCAATCGAATTCATCGTTCTTATTGATGTCCAGTGCGCTCTTGACGGGAACTCTTAGAATGCCACTAGTTCTTCTTGATCTTTCTCCAGCTTCTTAATAGCTGCAGGATAGTTCGCTGAAAACCTTGCCAATAAAATATCAATGCCTTTATTAGTAGGATCACGGCTTTCTGCTCTCCTGCCCAGAGATACCTTTTTTCCCGCAGCTCAGCGTTAACTTTTGTTTGCATGCCTTTTGAGAGAGAAGCTAGATCATTAGCTGTTTTGTGTCTCAACAGTGTTGGTGCTGCATGTCTGGAACAATATCTTTTGGATTGCATTCCAAAAACCAATGGCACTAACTCCCTAGCAAGAAGAAGCCTCTTTAAGATACGGTTACTAACACGTTTGCAGGGCATTGAGAATTTTAGCCAAATTCGCTTCTGACTCTCGATAAGCATCTTTGACTGTAACTAGCTCCTTACCTTCATGCTCAGTGACACGCCGATAATACCCAACTAGGCAAAGGAGATCATCTTGCCTGAGAGGACTGTTATGGCATTGACAAAAAATAAACGTGGCGCGGATATCGCTTAAATCACGCAGGCAGCATCATTGCCTATGCTCTCCTTCAAGCCATTCTTATTTCAGTCTCTTAATTATATTGACAGAGAGATCATGTGCTTTTTACTAAGAAGCGACACAGGGGTTCCCGAAAATCACAGGTTTGGGATATGGGCCTCGCACAGGTATCAAGCCTACGGTAGCAACTCTTCAAGATTTTTGTATGCTTTAAATAAGGCGCTAGCAAGTAATTGTTGAAGCATATTAGGTTTCTGTTGCGGTGGGATCTTTCCATGACCTTATTTACTTTAATCTCAATATCCTCTATCAAGTCTGTATAGTTCGCTGTAGCAAAAAGCGTTACAGACGAGTTGCATGGAACGCCTGTCGAGAAACTGACATACAGCATGTTGTCGCAGCATCCCTTTGGGTTTAACCTCAACCGCGGTAGCTATTAGCTACTTGCTACCATTATAGATGGTTCATGCAAGAAATCACAGGTAATATCTGATTTCGCGGATACCTGTCTGGTAGACTTTTCATGGCATATCATTTCTTTGTTGTTGAAATCATTAAAAAATTAATCAGAAGGATATATGCCAGTATATCTAAAACCCTATATACCAGAAATGAGCATAGCTCATATTCTAGAATGAAAAACCGCTATTAAATGCCGGCTGAAAGGTGAGAGTAATTATGCTATTTATTTAGCAATATGGGCAATTAAATCTAAAACTTTATTTGAATAACCGGTTTCATTATCGTACCAGGCTACTAATTTTACAAAATTCTCGTTTAAGGCAATACCAGCTTTGGCATCAAAAATTGATGTTAATTTATCCCCATTAAAGTCAGTGGAAACAACGTCATCTTCAGTGTAACCAAGAATGCCTTTTAATTCAAGATTTGCTGCCTGTTTGATTACCTGGCAAATTTCTTTATAAGTGGTAGGTTTATTTAAACGAACGGTAAGGTCGACAACTGAAACATTCGGTGTTGGAACACGGAAAGCCATACCGGTTAATTTGCCGTTCAGTTCAGGAATGACCTTACCAATAGCTTTAGCGGCACCGGTTGATGAAGGAATAATATTTTGTGAAGCACCACGTCCAGCACGCCAATCTTTATTTGAACCCCCGTCAATGGTTTTTTGCGTTGAAGTCGTTGCATGAACGGTGGTCATTAGACCTTCAATGATACCAAATTTATCATTGATAACTTTCGCTAACGGAGCTAAGCAGTTAGCGGTACAAGAGGTATTAGAAACAATATCCTGACCACTATAACTGTTATGATTAACGCCCATTATAAACATCGGGGTATCATCTTTAGAGGGGCCAGTTAAAACAACTTTTTTAGCTCCAGAAACAATATGTTTTCGTGCTGTTTCATCAGTTAAGAAAATACCTGTTGCTTCTATAACTACATCGACACCAACTTCATTCCATTTCAAGTTAGCAGGATTTTTTTCTGCCGTGCAGTAAATAGTTTTACCATTAACCACCAGATGGCCATCTTTAAGTTCAACAATACCGTTGAATCGGCCATGGGTTGAGTCATATTTTAGCATATAGGCCATATAATTGGCATCTAATAAATCATTGATTGCCATGATTTCGATATCTTTACGTTCTTGGGCAGCACGAAAAACAATACGGCCAATACGACCGAAACCATTAATGCCTACTTTGATAGTCATAGTATTTCCACCAGCTATATTTTATATATCTTAAAATAATTCAAGATTGTTATCTATAGCAAAAATCTTCTCATCCATCAAGCTGAATCGTCTTAATTACTAGAAAAATTGACATATAAGCACATTTTATATATTTGCCAATAAGCTTAAGGTCAATATTTTGATTTACTATCATCGGTTTGGATAGAGAGATTTAAGTGAATATTGATAATATATGTAAATTATATGAATAATAGGCTACCTTGGCAAAGGTAGTTGGTAGAAATCTTCTATTAGTGATATGAAGGATTTTCGCTATGAGTTTGTCATGAAAAAACAAACACTTTACAGATCAAAGAGACTCTTTTCACTCCCTGCTAACATAAAGCTGTATTTCATTAATTAGCTCTATGACAATCTGTTGGATGATGTTGATTCATGCATTGAACTAACTCACTCTACTAGTATATCCTGCCCATATTATCAAAATAAAACTATTATCCAATTTGGTATTCATTAGAGTTACAGGTATATCGTTGTAAAATATACGGAGTTATTAGGAAATTTGGTGTATGACGATAAAGCTACTGCTCTGTTCTGATACTTTATGAATCTATTCTCCATCATTAAATTAGACGTTGTTTACTACCAGGGTCACCAGATTAAATCTCCTTAGCCAGTTCCAGCTTTTCTGAGCAGATGGAAGCAAGCTTAAATAGCATTAAAATGGTTGTTTTTCTTGAACTATAGTTTTTCATGCGTCAGCTTCTCGTAGCTTCATTCGCAAAAGCCGATTCAATCGAATTTATCGTTCTTATTGATGCCTACTGCTCTGACGGGAAGTGGTAGAATGCAAGCAGTTCTTCGCGATCTTTCTCTATCTTCTTCATCGCTTCAGGATACTTTGCTGAAAACCTTGCCAACAAAAGATCAAGGGCTTTATTAGCGGCATAGCGGCTCTACCTAGCGCTAGCAGCAAGATACCTTTCCACATAAGCTCAACCTTAACTTTCACTTGTATGCCTTTGGGGAGTGAAGCCAGCACATTAGCTATTTTATGTACTCAACAGCGTTGCTGCCGCATGTCTGAGAATATCTTTGGTTATTACATTCCAAAAACCAATGGCAGCACCCTAGCAAGCCTGGGAGATAAGGTTAACTCACGTGCTGTGCTAGTCACAGAGCATTGATAAGTTCGGCCAATTTGTGTTATGACTCTCAATAACCATCTTCAACTCTAACTAGCTCCTTACGTCCATGCTCGGTAACGCCAATAATGACCAGCAGGTAAAGGCGATCATTTTGCCTGATAGAACTATATATGCCATCGGCTAAAAACAAATGTATGGCGTATTGCTTAAATCTTGCAGGCGTCATTACCTATGCTCTTCAAGCCATTGCTATTTCGGTTTGCTAATTAGTACTGCAGAAAACCAAAAAATCCTCACAAGAGCCTTGTAAAAATCATCGGTAGATATGCTTCGCAGATACAGCTATACTATACTAACTCATAGTAACTCTTCAATGTTCAGATAAGGTGCTAGCAACAAGAGCTGTTGAAGCATATTCCGTTCCTGCTGTGATCTCCTGATCTTAGATCACTTTAATCTCAACATCAGCAATACTAGTCTATGTGGTTCGGTGTGGTAAATAACCGTTACTGACGACAGCACACATGACGCCCGCTAAGAAGACGGCGTTCAGGATGTTGTTGCAGCATTGCTTCTAGCTTAGCCTCAACGAGGCTAGATCAGCTGCCTAGCACCATTACAGATGAGTTCATGCAAAAAATCAGAGCTAATATTTGGTTTCACTGATACCTGTAGGGTAAGTTTTTCATGGCATATCATCTCTATGATGTTGAAATCATTCATGAAATCAATCAGCAAGATACACCACTATCTTCGAAACGCCATACAGCAGAAATGAGAATAACTCAATCCCCCGCGATTACAGGAGAAGATTTAAGAATATTACTGGAAGTCCTCTAACGAAACTACATCATAAGGATTGGTTTAGTTATCTATGATGTATGTTAAATAGCTTGACTTTATGAGAATCAGCGAAAGAAACAGGAATTGATTTGAAAACAGGATTTAGATGGTATCAGTGCTTCTTTGGTTCAGCGGCGAGAGCTAACATAAATCCACTAAATAGTATTGTTGAAGTTGACGGAATATTTTCCATAAATTTTTTAAAGGAAAGTATTGTATCCCACATAGGAAAACTAGAAAACACGGAAGAGGAAGAGATAAAAAGAAGAAAAGAACGCGAATCGCGCTATTAATCGCCCGAGATCTAGATGGTCATGTGAGCGATAAGATTTTTGAAGAGTTTAATGCAAAGTGTGTTAGCTATTTTCTTGAGCAAATTATCGATAAAGAGTCCATCCTTTGCTCGGATGGAGGTAAATGATAGGAAATCTTTACAAGCGAGTATGAAATTATAGTCACTATCGCCTAATAAGATTGGATAAACAGAAAGTTATTGGTAAGGAATTCTACATTTAAACTGTTAACAGTTATATCAGCCGATTAAAAGGATGATTGAGCAGATTCTATCCTGTAGGGTCTTTTTATTTATGGAATTATCTGTCCTGAAAAGATTATTTGAAACCAGAAGAATTGAAATACAAACGTGACTAGAAATTGCTCTGGGGGAAAAGTAAACAACCTTTATTAATATAACTAAATTATTACATAATCAACGAAAAGGTATTTATACTGTCTCTGTTTTGCCATGCACTGTTTTTTATCGCAAACAAAATTTGTACTTGCTGTCTTGTTAGCTAAGTTTTTACCAACCGATTAATGATCAAGCAGTTACTTATATTAATGATTTTCTCCATGGGGAAAAGTGAATTAAAGTATGTTGCCGTTACTGTAATACGCATTTAGGCCATGTTTTTGCCGATCTCCAAGAACCAACTTGGCAACATTATTGTATTAATTCTATTGCATTAAGTTTTACTGATCAAGAATCTTGAGAGGTAACTGATGGTTAAGTAAGGCTTAAGGCTTACTGGATGAAATAGAGATAAATTCAAAATAAAAAATAGGAAAGGTGAAATATAGAGCTTAATGATTTCGTTGATTTAATGACAGTCGATATTTATCAACGATTGCTGATTGTCGGTGAGCTGGCTAAGCTGGTCTGATGGTGTTACATGTTAACGTCTGAGCAAAAAAAAATAGTCTACAACCTGTTATTACTTTTGCCAGGCTAGGTCATAATCATAATCCACAATATATGATGGTGGTGGGGTATACAGATCCCAATATCGTTTTAAAAACAAAAGATCAGCTAAAGAGGTTGTTTGATAGTTAATAGCATTAATTAAAATTTATTCGATGTTAATAATGGATTAGTTGTCATTAAGCTAGGAGCATAAGTATAATCAATAGATTAAGTGAGTAAATCAGAAGATGTTATTAATTTAGCACCAGCTAATACCATTTCTTGTAATGCATTATAACTTGCTTCTGGATGAAGATTAACCCCCCTACAACCATCTTGAATAACCGTTACTTGATAACCTAGTTGCACAGCATCAAAGACGGTAAATTTTACGCAGTAATCTGTTGCTAATCCCATAATGTATAAATATTTGATTTGATTTTCTGTTAGCCAATGATCTAGCTGGGTTGCATGTTGATAATCATTATCAAAAAAAGCACTATAACTATCGATTGTAGGATCGACCCCTTTTTGAAAAATTTTTTCTATGGCTGAGTGATTAAGCTCTTGATGGAATTGTGCTCCTTTCTGATTTTGCACACAATGAACTGGCCACCAAATTTGGCGTAGGCCATTAAGCTTACCTTCCGTGCCTACCTGAGTTCCTGAGTTGACAGCAAAACTTAAATGATCAGCAGGATGCCAGTCCTGACTGGCAATAATAATAATATTTTGTTGCTGGCAGTAGCTAATAATAACATTAGCTGTATTAATAACACTTTCACTATCTAAGACTTCTAGGGCACCCCCATTACAAAAGTCATTTTGTAGGTCGACTAATAATAATGCGGTATGGGTCATCATGTTATCCTTAATAATTATCACTATAAGTTAATTCATGAGGCAAAAATTTTTGCATCAATGTACAAATATCATTTGAAGATAAAAATTGATTAAGTAAATATAATGAGGCTTGCTAAGTGTTCCCTCAAAAGTCATATTATAACCACTAATAACAGCAACTTTGGCTAATGCCAATGCCTGCCAGGTTTTGCATACACTCATTTATGTTAACTTGTCCAGATAGATATTCTTATCAGATTACCGATGATAATATCGAGTTGATAGGTTTTCAAGGCATTTTAATAACTTATCTTGTTAAGGCGCATTATACCGACATAGTGTAACAGTAAGAACGGCGAATAAGTGATTTTGTGGGTTGCAATAAGATATTTTAATATTTTATGTTGTTATTTAAGAGTTATATTTATTTATTGTTGATAAAATCATGAGATGATGGGCGTATCCTGCTGATTGATTTCATGAATGATTTCAACAATAGAGAGATGATATGCCATGAAAAATTATCCTACAGCTATCAGTGAAACCAGATATTAGCTCTAATTTCTTGCATGAACTCATCTGTAATGGTGCTAAGTAACTGATATAATCACCGTCGTTGACGCCTAAATTTAAAGGCATGCTATGCCAACATATGAATGCCGCCTTGTCGACGGGTATCTCCATACCAACAGGGGTTATAATTCATAATTATGCCGTTGTCCATAATGGTTATTCCCAACATGGGAATCATACAGAGTGATATTGGCGATGTTTAAATTAAAGTGCCTAAGGTCAGGGATCGCAGCGGAAATGGAATATGCTTCAACAGCTCGTTGCTACCGTTTTATCTGAAGCGTGCAAAAAAAACGTCGAAGACTTGCTTGCTAGCAAGGGCTAGCACCTATGCTAGGCATATCCACCGATGATTTTTACTGACATCCATGTAGCGCTTTTTGGTAAAAAAGCACACGATCTCTCTGTCAGTATTATCAGTAGACTGAAATAAGGAATGGCTTGAATAGCATAGCAATGCTGCCTACGTGATTTAAGCGATACGTGCTATGGTTATTTCTTGGCCAATAGCATATGCGTTTATCTTAGGCAAGATAATTGTCTTTATCTGCTAATTGGTTATTATTGACGTCACTTAGCATGCATGTAAAGAGTTAGTTGCAGTTGAAGATGGTTATCGAGAATTAGAAGTGAAGTAGGAAGAACTTTTCAATGGCCTGCAAGCACGTGCTTTAACCGTATCTTCCAAGCTTGCTAGTGAGTGCCTTTGATTTTTAGAATGTAATGGTAAAGATATTCAAGGATACGCAGCATTAACGCTGTTGAACATAATACAGCTAATATGCTAGCTTTACACTCTCTAAAGGCATACAACCGAAAGTTAAAGTTGATCTTCTAAATGTCTGGCTAGTGAAGAACCGCGGTGCTGCTAATAAAGCCATTAATGTTTTGTTAGCAAGGTTTTCAGCGAAGTATCTATCCTGCATCGATGGAAGAAGGTGAAAAAAGATCGAGAAGAACTGCTGGAAATATACGCCTTTCTATCAGAGCACTGGGGATCAATAAAAACGACGAATTCGACGCGCGAAGAACTATGGTTCGAGAAAAATACCCCTTTCAATCTATTTAAGCTGCTATAGTCTCTCAGAAAAGGTGGAACCGGCTAAAGGATTATTTGAGCTACTGTGATCCTGGTGATAAATAATGTCCAATTTAAGGATAGAGAACAAATTCACAAAGCATCAGACTTGAACGTAACCATCTAGACCATCATACAGTAAATTTACTAATAACTCTTAAAAACAGCGCTCATTCTATAAATATAATTAACATATTACCTAATAATAAATCTCATTAGTAAAAATTATTGATTATTGGGGTGGTTTTTTTCAGCTTGGATCCGTTGATAAATTTCTTCACGGTGAACAGAAACCTCTTTGGGTGCATTAACCCCAATACGTACCTGGTTGCCTTTTACACCAAGCACCGTTATTGTTACCTCATCGCCTATCATGAGCGATTCACCAACTCGACGAGTCAGAATAAGCATTCTTTGCTCCTTGAAAATTTAAGAGAGTCGGGTGGTCTCTAGGTTTTTTCCCGCTATTATTCATCGCACATCGCAAAAATATAAAGTAATAATATTCACCTAAAGTATTTAACATAAAGCAATCATCATACTAATATTGTAACTAAAAATATAATTTTATACTTATATCATTTAAAAATAATCCGTTAATTATTGTATAATTAAGTTATCAACACTCATGATTAATTCATGTTAAGCGCGAATTAATCCACTCATCAATTGATGCTAATGCAGCAGGAAGTGCTGTTATATTAGAGCCGCCTGCCTGAGCCATGTCTGGGCGACCACCCCCTTTCCCATCTACTTGCTGCGCAACAAATGAAATTAAATCACCAGCCTTTATTTTAGCAGTCAAATCATTAGTTATACCAATAATTAGACTAACTTTATCATTACTTATAGTAGAAAGCACAATAATTGCTGATTTTAATTGATTTTTTAACTCATCAACAATAATCCGTAGTTGTTTAGGCTCAGTGTTATTTAACTGACTAACTAATAGGTTAACTCCGTTAATTTTTTTAACTTGTTGACTTAAAGAAACGCTTTCTTTGGCAGCTTGTTGCTCTTTTAATTGATTTAACGACCTTTCTAATAGCTTAACTTTATCTAATGTTGCTTTAATTTTCCCCATTAGATTATTAGGATTACCTTTCATTAATTGGCTAATTTCTATCAATAAATAGGATTGTTGGTGAAGCTCATCAATAGCAACTTGCCCGGTTATTGCTTCGATCCGTCGAATTCCAGTTGCTGTACTTGATTCGCTGCTAATACGAAATAACCCTATATCCCCAGTCCAATTGGCATGGGTACCTCCACACAATTCAATAGAAAAATTACCGATACTAATAACGCGTACCTGTTGTGCATCATATTTTTCACCAAAAAGCACCATCGCACCTTTTTCTTTGGCTGCCTCTAAATCCATTAATGTCGTTATAATAGGGTCATTTTTACGAATTTGATAATTTACGATATCTTCAATTTGGTGTATTTGCGTAGGCGTCATTGCGGCAAAATGAGAAAAATCAAAACGCAAATATTTCTCATTTACTAAAGATCCTTTTTGGGTTACATGTTTTCCCAATACATCACGCAAAGCTGCATGCAACAAATGGGTAGCAGAATGATTGAGACTAATAGCGTTACGACGTTCAATGTCAATTCTTGCATTGATTGAACTATTTACCGCTATTGATCCACTTATTACCTTACCAATATGTCCAATTGCTTGGGTATATTTTTGTGTATCAGATACAGCAAATTGATAAGAGTTATTGCTAAGTATACCGCTATCACCAACCTGTCCACCTGATTCAGCATAAAAAGAAGTTTTATCAAGAATAATAATCCCTTCTTCACCTTGGTTTAATATATTGACAGACTTACCATGCTGAAAAATAGCCGTTACTGTAGCTTGTTGGTCGTTGTTTTTATATCCTAAAAAATTACTATGAGTATCTACTTTAATGACATCATTATAATCAGTTGAAAATTCACTAGACTCCCGAGCTCGATATCTTTGCTGCTCCATCACAGCGTTAAAACCTAATTCATCGATTTTAATATCACGTTCACGACAAACATCAGCGGTTAAATCAAATGGAAAACCATAAGTATCATAGAGGCGAAATGCGATTTCACCAGCTAAAGTGTCCCCTTGTAATTGACCTAATTCATCATCTAATAATTGAAGTCCACGCGCTAAAGTATGAGCAAACTGTTCCTCTTCATTCTTTAATGTTTTTTCAATCGTTGCTTGTTGAGATTTTAGCTCATCAGCTGCGTTACCCATTACATGAATTAATGGTACAATTAATTTATAAAAAAATGTTTCTTTCTCTCCTAGCATATATCCATGACGAATCCCTCGACGAATAATACGACGCAATACATAACCACGTCCTTCGTTAGCAGGAAATACACCATCAGCAATAAGAAAAGCACTTGATCGAATATGATCAGCGATGACGCGTAATGATTTATTATTTAAATCCGATAAAGCGATTATCTTAGCAATAGCAGCAATTAATTGACGAAATAAATCAATCTCATAATTTGAGTTAACCTGCTGTAATACAGCAGCAATACGTTCAAGCCCCATACCTGTATCAACAGAAGGGCTTGGAAGTTCCTTTAGACTGCCATCAGACTGACGGTTAAATTGCATGAAAACAATATTCCAGATTTCAATATAGCGATTACCATCTTCTTCAGGCGATCCTGGTGGTCCGCCAAAAATATGTTCACCATGATCATAAAAGATTTCTGTACAAGGACCGCAAGGACCAGTATCCCCCATTTGCCAGAAGTTGTCAGAAGCATAAGGAGTACCCTTATTATCACCTATCCGAATAATACGCTCAGCAGGAATACCAATTTCTTGCTGCCAAATATTATAAGCTTCCTCATCAGTGTGATAAACGGTGATCCAAAGACGCTCTTTTGGTAAATTAAACCACTGCTCACTTGTCAGTAGTTCCCAGGCATATTTGATTGTACCCTGTTTAAAATAATCACCAAAGCTGAAGTTACCTAACATTTCAAAAAAAGTATGATGGCGAGCGGTATAACCAACATTTTCTAAATCATTATGTTTTCCTCCAGCTCGAACACAACGTTGCGCAGTTGTTGCTCGAGAATGAACTCTTTTATCCAATCCCAAAAATACATCTTTAAATTGGTTCATACCTGCATTAGTAAACAATAAGGTCTGATCATTATTTGGTACTAATGAACTACTAGGTACAACTTCATGCCCTTTAGTATGAAAAAAATCGAGAAACGCTTGACGGATCTCAGCGGTGCTTTTACTACTCATAATTATCCTGAAATCAAGCTAAAAATAGATATATCACTTTATGTGATAAACATATTTTTATCATAAATTAAGGTTATTGACGGTATTTTTACCAGGTAAAAATTTAAGAAATCCTTAAATTGTTTTATGACTAAATTGACTAAATCGGTGATAAGGATCTACTAACTGTCATGTATATTAATATATCGCTCAAATGCCCAGCCTTTTATAGGTAGACCTTTTCCTAAATATATACTTTTCTAACTAATACAACAACGACTAGTTTGGTTAGAGTAACACAAAATGATTTAACTATTATTCAGTGAAACTAACACTAGATTAACGCTATTTCATTATATTTATTTTCTTATTCTATGGCTAATGCGGTTAAATTTTCTCTCCATTTACATTTAGAAAGATAATTCTAATAGATAATTTCAGTGGCTAATTTCACTTAGTTAAAATTAGGTATAAGCTATACTTATCAAAGTTATGCTTATTTCTGGTGTATTATGAGTTTTGGAGATGCTGGCGTATCTATTTTGCTAATTGATTTCATGAATGATTTCAACAACGTAGAGATGATTGCCATGAAAAGTCTACTCTATAGGTATTTAAAAACCTGAATTACCTCTGACCCTTGCATCAACTCATTCGTGTAATGGCGCCATGCAGCTGATATCCAGCGTCATTGAGGTTGAGCTTGAAGTCATGCTGCGATAACATGCTGAAACGCTGCCTTGTTGACGGCTATTATAGCCGTAATCCGTAATGGTTATTTGCCATAGCGAATTATAGCAGACTGTGATATTGGCGATGTTGAGATTAAAGTGCGTAATGTCATGGACAGGGATTGCAGCGTTAACAGAATATAGTTTAATAGCTCGTTGCTACCGCTTTATCTGAAGCGTGCAAAAAGAGTCGAAGAGTTGCTACCATGCCTGTACCTTCGATGAATCTCCAGCGGTAATTTTTACTAAGCCATCCTGCATGAGTATTTTGGTAAAAAGCACATGGGGTCTCTCTCTGCCAGTATGGCCATCAGCAGACTGAAACAGCAATGGCTTGAAGATCACAGCTAATCGTGCCAGTGAAATTTAAGCAATACGCGCTACGTTTATTTCTTGGCAGATGGCATTATTACGTCCTGTCAAGCAAGATAATTCTCTTTTGCCTCCTGGTGTCATTATCGATGTCACTTAGCATGAGCGTAAGGAGCTCGTTGCGCTTAAAGATGCTTATCTAGAATCAGAAGCCAACTTGGCCGAACTTCTCAATGCCCTGCAAGCGTGTGGCTTAACCGTATCTCATAGGTTTACCACAGGTGACGATGTTCTTTGTTTTTGGAATGCAATGGGAAAGATATTCCCATGGGGAGAAACCCAGCAAAACATGTTGGGTACACAAAATAGCTAATGGTGCTGGCTTTACTCCCAAAAGTGATGCAACCGAAAGTTAAGGCTAAGCTGCAGGATAGGTTTGGCTAGCAGAGAGCCGCGATGCTGCTAATAAAGCTCTTTATGTTTTGTTGGCAAGATTTTCAGCGAAGTATCCTGAAGCTATGAAGAAGCTGAAGAAAGATAGAGAAAACTGGTGCAATTCTACGATTTCCAGTCAGCGCACTGCTCATCAATAAGAACGACGAATCTGATTGAATCGGCTTTTGCGATATGCGGCTATGAAGCTAACGTGCGAAGAACTGTGGTTAGAGAAAAATAACCCTGTTAATAGTATTTAAGCTACTACAGCTTGCTTAGAAAAGCTGTAACCGGCTAAGTAGATTTAGCCTTCTAATTCTGTTGGTAAACAACCTCAAATTTAAGGATGGAGAATAAATTCACGAAGTATCATAGCGCAGGAACCTAACCGCCATACACAAGATTTGCTAATAACTCCAAGTTTACGTATTAATATTTTGGTTTTCGTTTGTTAAATTAAGTGTACAGTTTCAACACAGTTGGCTTAATTGGATAGCTAATTTGGTTCATTTGTAACTAACTAGGCATGCTGATTTTATTAATTTCTATTCAATTGAATTTATTTTAATTGGTTAATATTAGTAGTTTTTTTGCTAATTTATTGGTACTGCTAATTAATTTATTTATAACTATACCGTTAATTATGGTTTCATATATTTGTATTTTTCGCATCATGTAGTATATAATTTATTATATGGTTTAATCGATAAAAGCATTAGTTTTTAGCACTGTGTGATGTGAACTGGCTCATATTAAACATTATTGGCTTAATACTGGCCTTTGCCAATTATCATAACCTGGCTTAGTTGGCTTATTATTTTATGTCAGCTGTTTTGGTTTGTTTATTCAGTATAAGTTGCTAATAATAGTCTTAATCTATTGGTCAATTACAAGCATGAAACAAAGCGATTTGCCTTTTTCTCAGTTGAAACAGAAAGCATTATACTTATTCATAATCATGTCAATCACACTGCTGTACAGTAGCTAGTTTATTATTAAACTATCCTGAATTAAAGATCAGAAGCTATTTTGATAAAAATTTTTCTCTTGCCCAATCGAGGCATTTATCTTCAATGGAAGATAATTACATTTTGAAGTATTATGGCTAATAGTTAATCAAAAAGGATCATAGAATAATGATTCGTGTGAATAATGATTCGTGTGTAGTAAAAATTAGTTGGGGTATGGTATCATTCAGCTATTTTAATTTTATCTGGTGACTTTAAAATAAGTAGCGAAGAAAAATTTATTTGCTTAGCAATAGCAGATTTGCCGGTTAATTTATTATCAAATTTCTTATTATTTATGGTATTAATACTTCTTCAGCGATAGTGTTTATTAAAGCAATTAAACTGCAATATTCACTTACTTCTGTTGCTTTTTAATAGCTGTTGCTGTTTGCTTTCTAATAAAAGAGATACTCCAAACGATATCTAAATATCGAGGCAAATTGGTTGAGTAAGGCAGAATCAGAGAAAATTATAGCGAAGTTGTATTTTGATAAAATTGAAATAATGCGTTATAGATAAGAAGTTTATCCTCGCTTGTTGTATTAGCAGCAGTTTGGTATTTAGCTGTTTGCTCAAATAAAATAAAGCGCTTATTTATGGGTATTTAATAAGACAATGGTAATGAATGATAAAAATCTTTCTACATGGCAAACATTTCGCCGGCTATGGCCAATGATTTTGCCATTTAAACTGGGATTAAGTGTAGCTGCTGTTTCGTTAATTGTTAATGCTGGCAGTGATGCATTCATGATCTCCTTATTAAAACCTTTGCTTGATGAAGGTTTTGGTAAAGCTGATAATAGCATGCTAAAATGGTTAGCCATCATTATATTAGGACTAATGATTGTAAGAGGGATATCGAGTTTTATCTCTAATTATTGTATTGCGTGGGTTTCTGGTAAAGTTGTAATGAATATGCGTCGGCGCTTATTTGGCCATATGATGGGAATGTCAGTTGCTTTTTTCGATCAGCATTCGACAGGAACCTTACTTTCTCGTATAACTTATGATTCTGAACAAGTTGCTTCATCCTCCTCTAGCGCATTAATCACTATTGTTCGAGAAAGTGCTTACATTATCGGTCTGTTTTTGCTGATGTTTTATTATAGTTGGCAGCTTTCACTAATATTAATTGTTATTGTTCCTATTGTTGCATTAACAATTCGCTCGGTTTCTAAACACTTTAGAAATATTAGTAAAAGTATGCAAATTGGTATGGGGCAATTAACCGCTACTGCGGAACAGATGTTAAAAGGCCATAAAGAAGTTTTGATTTTTGGTGGACAAAAAATTGAAACTGAGCGTTTTAGCAAAGTAAGTAATCATATGCGTCGGCAAACGATAAAAATGGTGACGGCATCTTCGATCTCTGATCCTATTATCCAACTTATTGCCTCTCTAGCATTAGCCTTTACGCTTTATATCGCAAGTTTTCCTGAAGTTATGCAAACATTGACAGCAGGAACTATTAGTGTTGTTTTTTCATCCATGTTTGCATTAATGCGCCCATTAAAGTCATTAACAAATGTTAATGCACAATTTCAACGAGGTATGGCTGCTTGCCAAGCATTATTTACCATTTTAGATATGGAACAGGAAAAAGACGAGGGTAAATTAACATTAAAAAAAGCTAAAGGTGAAATAGAATTCAAACATGTTACCTTTAAGTATGCAACAAAAGAGCATCCTGTATTACAGGATATTTCTTTTAAAATCCCGGCTGGAAAATCTATTGCTTTAGTTGGACGATCAGGTTCAGGAAAATCGACTATTGCGAATCTAATTACCCGTTTATATGAGGTTAATGAAGGTCAAATATTGCTTGATGATCGTGATTTACGTGAATACACTTTAAGCTCTCTACGTAGCCAAGTTGCACTCGTTTCTCAGCATGTTTATCTTTTTAACGATACTATTGCAAATAATATTGCTTATGCAACAGATGGTCGTTTTAGTCGAAAAGCAATTGAAAAAGCAGCTAAAATGGCTTATGCGATGGACTTCATTCAAAAACTGGATAATGGACTAGATACCGTTATTGGTGAAAATGGTGTAATGCTTTCTGGTGGGCAGCGCCAACGAATAGCTATTGCGTGTGCTTTATTACATAACTCATCTATATTAATTCTTGATGAAGCTACATCTGCGCTTGATACTGAATCAGAGAGAGCTATTCAGGTAGCATTAGACGAATTACAGAAAAATCGAACTTCGATTATTATTGCCCATCGTCTTTCAACAATAGAAAATGTAGATGAAATTCTAGTTATTCAGGATGGTAAAATTATTGAACGAGGCACCCATCAAACTCTACTTAAGAGTGATGATGGGGCATATGCTCAACTTTATAGTATGTAATTTAAGCAATGATTAATAAAATATGGTTAGGTGGTTCGTGCCTATATCTTTTGTTACTACCGTTATCGATAGTATATGCCATTATTATTGGATTAAGACGCCTTTGCTATCATTTAGCAATTTTCCCTAGTTGGAGAGCACCAATATTTATTATCGTTGTAGGTAATTTGACTGTTGGCGGTAATGGTAAAACGCCAGTTGTTATTTGGTTAGTTGAGCAGCTTTTATTACAAGGCTATTGTGTTGGCGTTGTATCTCGCGGGTATGGGGGTAAAGCAACTTCTTATCCGCTATTAGTTAATGAAAGTATATCAATAAAGGAAACTGGCGATGAGCCAGCTTTAATTTATCGGCGAACTGGTGTGCCAGTTGCTGTTGCCCCTAAACGAGTAGAAGCATTTAAGATGCTACTTAGGCAACAAGAACTAGATATTATTATTACTGATGATGGTCTTCAGCATTATGCCATGCAAAGGGATTTTGAGATCGTTGTTATCGATGGTATCCGCCGATTTGGCAATGGTTTGTTGCTGCCTGCTGGTCCATTACGGGAGTGTCAATATCGTTTGAATACCGTTAATGCTGTTATTACTAATGGTGGTGTCGCTAGGTATGGTGAGATTGCCATGCAGTTAACAGGTGATATTGCTATCAATATGTTGAACGGCGAAAAACGATCAGTCTGTGAATTGAAGCAAGTTATTGCAATTGCAGGAATTGGGCACCCAGCACGCTTTTTTTCAAGCCTTGAGCAAAAAGGGGTCCAATTGATTGCAACACATTCTTTTTCTGATCATCAATGTTATGAATTTTCTAAATTAATAACCTTAGTAGCTGATCATCAAATATTATTAATGACTGAAAAAGACGCAGTAAAATGTTTTAATTTTGCTCAATTAAATTGGTGGTATTTGCCAGTAAATGCGCAGCTTTCACAACCAGATGAAAAAAAAATTCTTTCAGCCATTAGTGAATTGTTAAAGACTAGTAAAAATACTTAAAATAATAATATTATCATGTTAGCATAGGTGGAATTTAGTTAAGAATATAGTGATATCATATTAATGATAAAACCTTGAGAGCTATTATTTCATTAATACAAAATTCTTTAATTTTATTTACTATCAAATCTGATTGATAACTCTAGTAATAAATAATTTTCTTTATTGTAATGTTGTTTTAGGTTTAAATGAATCTAAATAGCAATAGAACATAACTAAGTTACTGTTTTTTATGAGCTATGTTGGCAAATGTTGTTGCTTTGCTGGCAGAGCAATTTCTAGGCACCACATCTCACATCTGTATTTCAATTGTTATGCTTTCAAACAATCTTCTTCAGGCAAGATAATTTAGTAAATGAAACTGGGGAGAGAAACCGCTACACCATAAAATCTACTCATAGCTCATTCTTTTAATTGGCTGATATAGTTAAGATTTTAAATATAGAATTCCTTAGCAATAACTCTTTAATTATCTAACTTTATTAAGCGATAGTGAGTAATTTCATGATCCAATGGAAAAATTCATTACCATTTAGCTCCATCTGAGCAAAGGAGATTGGAGCTATTTATCGATGTTAGCCTCAAGAACATCGACTAATACACTCTGTATGAGTTATGCTCATTTCTAGTGTATGAGTTTTGAAGATAGTGGGATATTCTGATTCTGTTAATTGATTTTATGAATGATTTCATTGATATAGAGATGAATGCTATGAAAAAGTCTACCTTAATAGGTTAGGTATCCGCAAAACTAGATATTATCTATGATCCATTTCATGAACTCATCTGTAATTGTGCTCTAGGCAGCTGATATAATCACCCTCGTTTGAGGCTGAGCTTGAAGCCATCCTGCTACAACATGTTGAATGCTGCCTTGTCGATGAGCGTTTCATGTTTGTCGTCCGTTAACGGTTATTTGCCATAGCGAACTTATACAGATATTGGCGATATTGAGATTAATATACCGAAGGTCAGGAGATCACAGCACAGTGGAAACGGAAGATGCTTCAACAGCTATTGCTACCGCCTTATCTGTGAAGCGTGCAAAAAACCTCAAAGAGTTGTGCTACCATGGGCTGCTAGTTATTAGCAGAATGAAACAGAAATGACTTCAAGAGCATAGGTAATGATACACAATCTGCCTGATTTAAGCGATACGTGCTACCTTTATTTCTTGGCTAATGGCATAGACAGTACTGTCAGGCAAGATGATCGCCTTTGTTTTCTGGTCATTTATCGGCATCACTGAGCATGGACGTAAGGAGTTAGTTGCAGTTGAAAATATTTATCGAGAGTCAGAAGCGAAGTAGGAAGAATTTTTTAATGGCTTGCGAGCAAACATGCCTTAATCGTATCTCTTAGGCTTGTTAATATGGGTTTGTGGTGCCCTTGATTTTTGGAATGCAATGGCACAAAGGCTATTCCCGGACACGCAGCATCAATGCTGTGTTGTGTATATAAAAGAGCTAATGTGATAGCTTTACTCCCCGAAAGGCATGCAATTGAAAGTTAAAGCTTGAAGTTACGAGGTCTGTCTGGTTAGAAAGAGAGTTACGATATTGCTAATAAAGCCCTTATGTTTTGTTGGAAATGTTTTAAGTGAAGTATCCTGCAGAGATGAAGAAGCTAGAGAAAGAACGAGAAGAACTGCTTGCATTCTACGAATTCCCGTTAGCACATTGGGCATCAATAACAAAGAACGTTGAATCTGATTGAATTGGCTTTTGTGATAGTGAAATTACGAAGCCGATACGCAAAGAACTCTTGTTCGAGAAAAATCCCTTTCAATGCTATTTAATCTGTTATATTTTGCTAAGAAAAGCTGAAATTTGCTAAGGGGATTTTAAGCTGATGACCCCCTGCTGTTTGGTGGTAAACAAGGTCCAATTTAAGAATGGAGATCAGATTTAGGAAGTTTCAGAGTGGAACGGTAGCCTGCTGACCGATCACCATACACCTACTAGATTAGATTTATTAATAATTCTTGCTTCAGAGTTTAATGTTAGTTTTAGGCTTACTAATCAAAGTGATGAATAATATTTCATTAGTTATTTATTGTTAATTTAGTATCAATATTTTCTGATAAGAAAAATGAAATTTTATCAGCAATAAAAAAAGAAAAAGCTAACTTAAGTGGGATTGAAGTTAGCAAAAAAGCTGCTTCAATATTACTATTAATTTCTAGTTCTATGTTTTTTGCTGATTACCTTATGATAAAGATATTATATTGTTTTGATCTAATATCTAAAGATAAAATCTTTCCATTAAATTATTAATTGTTATTATCATTATTTAAACGCGTTAAAATTGCAAATAAATTTTTATAACTAAAGTAAAGATATATAACTATTTAATTTAGTTTTTTAACTTATTTTATCGTTTGAACCTCCTCTTGCTTGCTATGAGGATTTCTGGTTGTTGTTCCAGGTAATTTTCGAATTAATAGAGCAAACTGAAGATCAACATTCTCAGGAATGGAGAGATAAACTTTATAACCATTGCCTGGTGCAACTTGAATAGGTAATTTCTTTTTATCAAATAACTCAGTTAAAGTAAATTGAATATTACCTGCTGGTGTCATTAACTCTAAATTATCACCTAAACTGAATTTATTTTTTACGTCCACTTCTGCCAGCCCATCTTTGCGTTTACCGGTGAATTCACCAACAAATTGTTGAGTATCAGAAACAGAATAACCATACTCATAGGTTTGGTATGCATCATGCCTATGTCGACGTAAAAAACCTTCGGTATAACCTCTGTGAGCTAAGCCTTCTAATGTGGTTAATAATGTGTGATCAAAAGGTTTACCCGCCACTGCATCGTCAATTGCTCGACGATAAATCTGGGCAGTTCTGGCACAATAATAGAAGGATTTTGTCCGACCTTCGATTTTTAATGAGTGAACCCCAATTTGAGTTAAGCTCTCAACATGTTCTATTGCCCGTATATCTTTTGAATTCATAATATAGGTACCATGCTCATCTTCAAAAGCAGTCATATATTCACCTGGACGTTTCGTTTCTTCAATTAAAAAAACTTTCTCGGTAGGTTGCCCACTGCCTAGTATCGGCTGAATATTTTTTATCTTAATCGGTTGGTGTTGATGAACAATATTACCAATTGCGTCTTCTTTTCCTTCTTTTACTTTATATGCCCAACGGCAAGCATTGGTACAAGTGCCTTGGTTTGGATCACGCTTATTGATATATCCAGATAGTAAGCAACGACCAGAATAAGCCATACAAAGTGCACCGTGAACAAAAATTTCTAATTCAATATCAGGTATTTGTTGGCGAATTTCGGCAATTTCTTCAATTGAGAGCTCACGAGATAAAATAATTCGAGTTAATCCAATTTGTTGCCAAAATTTTACTGTTGCCCAATTAACGGCGTTTGCTTGAACAGAAAGATGGATCTCCATTTCTGGAAATGTTTCTCTTACTAGCATAATTAGGCCAGGATCGGATATAATTAAAGCATCTGGTTTCATTTCAATGACCGGAGTAAGATCATGAATAAATGTTTTTAATTTAGCATTATGCGGCGCTATATTAACCACTACATAGAAACGTTTTCCCATTTCATGGGCTTTTTTAATACCTTTAGCTAAATTTTTTTGATTGAATTCATTGTTACGTACACGGAGGCTGTAACGAGGCTGTCCTGCATAAACAGCATCAGCACCATAAGCAAAAGCATAACGCATGTTTTTCAGTGAACCTGCAGGAGAAAGTAATTCTGGTGTAAACATGATAAGTTCTCAATCTGATAATAAGTCAATACTTATTCTTAATCGGATAAGTTTTTATTAAGTAGCTAATTCTAACGCCTTATGTGATGAAATCCAAATTAACCACAGAGTGAATTGGTAAAATTTAATTAAACTAATTCATACCGATAACCTAAACAGTTATACTGAACGGATAACTTGCTATTTTTTATCTAAAAGATTTAGATTGCATCGCAATTTTTATATGCCTATCAATGGTGTGAACTGTCACGATCTGATAATCCTCATAGGAGGTTATTCAACATGTTATCACAGGAAAAAAACTTTAGTGTGGATCTTTGGATAAAGATTTTAATAATTGAAATTCATCCGGTGTGATATTAATTCAATGGTTTAATTTTATCATGTATATGATAGGTCTGATTATCATAGATAATCAGCTTAAAGTTAGTATTTTTTGCTGTAATTTATCTATAATTAAAGTGTTAGATGATTTTAATTCAAGCGCCAACTTTGCAGTTATGTAAATGGTTTACAGATATAGTTATTATCCTCAATCTCTAAAACAACAAAACGATCGAGATCTTTTATTTTTACTGTAATAATGATAATAGAAATGTCTAAAAATTGCCATAGTTAACGATAAATTAATAAACTATCCGTATTTGGCAACATCAGATCAAGTAAAATAAGATCCGGGGGAAAATGTTTTACTTGATTAACGACACTATTACCCTCGTAACCAATTGCTTTGAAAACCCAGCAGCCTCCAAATAATCAGCTAAGAGTTGATCTAACTTAAGTTAATCTTCAACAACTAAAATATGGTAAGCGATGATTATCGCAATTCTTCTTATATAGATTTTAGGTTTTATAGCTAAAACGTAAGGAGGTAATTCTATACTAATTTTACACTATATAAATAGGAAAGTATGCGCGATAATTTTGCTGATATTGGCTTAAGCAATATTATGTAAATAAAACCAATACTTAAACCTTCACTGGCAGGATTACGAGAGGTTTCCTAGCCAATAAAAAAGCTTAAAAATAAATGGATATTGATCTACTAATAAGCCTGGCCCGCCCCCTGGTGCCCTATCTTACCAAATGAGATAAAACTGCTGTTCTGAAACATAACCCTAGACAGTCAGTGAGCCTAGTAAGTAAGTATAAGGTAAACTATTTTTCAGTAAATTATGCCATAGTTGGGCTAAACAATCAGGATCAGCATGTAAAAGTGTAGCATACAAGGCATAGTAATATTTAAAGTAATTTTTATTAGCAAATCTGCCATGATAGCTACTAACTAATGGGTAACTGAATTTGTTGTACTAAATTGACATTTTCGATAAAGGAGTGAACTTCGATTAGACAGAGAAACTGATATAAATATTTGATAAATTTAATTACATTATTTATTATTGTTAATAAATAATGTAATATTGTAACGGGAAGTAGCCGGGATACCATCCTATATTGCTTCGAGCTCATCACGTAATATAGCTAATGGTGTGCGTAATTCATAACAGATATCTGCTATATATAATCACGCTGAATATGTTCATTTTTTCTATGGTGATGTGTGGGCTATTAGCTGATTAAAATCAATAGCTCTCATAGGCTTAGTTCATCTCAGCTAGAGATCCGCACACGAACGGAAAAATTACCGGTAGTAACTTAGTGAGTACCTTCAAAAATATGTTTGATTGGTTTAAAAATTTTTGGCTAATAAAACGTATTGATCAGCTCTAGCAGAGCACAATGAGAAGATACTCAAGCAGAGAACTGGTGATATGTTGTTGATGATTAAAATTAATATCAGCTTCACGACTGATTTTGTTAGCCGTATTATTAATAACCACTAACTAATGATCTAGGTAGGATACCACATGACCGGCCTTTGAATAATATCTTGCCTGGCAAGGGGGTAATTTCCGACGATCTGAAAGTCTAGCCATATGCAATATTATGATCAACAATTATTCAAACTTGATTACGGCAGCTTTTTGTTGAAGATTGAATTGGCAGATTATTTTACAGGGTATTGATAATCTTGGTTACTTTGCACGGCCATTAATTATGATGTAAAAATCTCCAATTACTGGTTTGCTGGTATTATTCAGTCAGTGCTTGAGCAATTAGAGGTCAGCAGGTAATTTATTGGTTTTTCTTATCTTATATAGTCAATAAGACCTTGCTTAAAACTTAATCTAATTCTCCAGTGTATAGTAAGCACGATCAATAGAGAGCAAAGATAGCAAAAAATTACTGCTATAACACCACAGCTAAAGTACGCTTTTATTCAATCTCTGCCAAACGGCGCTTTTATTGTAGATACGTCTGAAGCTTATCGAAAGCGAGATAAGCTACTGGAGTTGGTATTAAGTATTAATATTTGCCTAATAATTAAACCACCAACAATTGTTATTCACTAATGATTGCTGTATTCATCACTATCACCATTACTTATTGCTAGAGGCAAAGGGGAAGCATGCCAAAATTGCTGCAATGGTGCTCGTTAATATAGCTCGGAAATGTAATATAAGCTGCTTTTAATATAGCATCATATGTGGTAAGCAGATCTTGCCTTTGTGCCTGAATGGGAAATTTCCCATAATAATGGTGTTTTTCTTAACAAGACAAATTAGGGGAATTAACTTAAAAAAAAGTATTAAACAGTTCTAATGCTAACAAGGTCCCTAAACCGGCGTCAGGAAGAGTATAAATAATGCTTAATGATTGATATAGTTTTTATAAAGGATACCAAGAACCAACTAGACTGCGCATATAGCGGTAATAATTAAAAATTATTGGGTTTTTAAGATTTGTTGAACTATTTTAGTTGTACTAGCGAAGCTAGTACACTACGCATAGTAGCCGGGATACTTAATTGGGGATCATGGTTAATTCTATTTGGTCAATTACATCATTAAGTATGTAGCCTTCATTAAGATTGAAAGAAATGGTCGATGACTAGGTTGATAATCCTTGATGATTAACATTTAATGGGGCATTAGCGTGTTGCCATTTAGCAAAAAAAGAGAGTGGATAGATTTACCGTGTTTATTAATTGTCATATTCTGAAAGATAGTATAGTTATTTTTAATAATTCAGGTTTACTTTGAACTAATCTTTCATAGATTGTAAAGGAGTTTTACTACCTAATACTAATTGAGATAATTCCTGATTATAGGAATTATACTCATTTCTAGTATATGCGCTTCTGAGATGGTGGGGGTGTGGTATCCTGATTATTAATTTCGTAAATGATTTTAATCATATAGATGTGATATGCCATTAAAAAGTCTAGCCATAGATATCCGCAAAAACTAGATATTACCTGTAATTTCTTGCATGAAGTCATCTGTAATGGTGACAGAAAGCTGATAGTCGCTGCCAGGTGGAGGCTAAAGCTCGAAAATGTATGCCATGCTGTGACAACATATGTTGAAAGCCATCTTGTCGATCACGGGCGAGCACCCCCATGCTCGGTCATCCGTAATGGTTATTTGGTACAGCGAACCATACAGACTGATATTGGTGATATTCAGATTAAAGTGCTTAAGGTTACAGGGATCGCCAGCGGTAACAGAATATACTTCAAAGCTCGTTGTTACTACTGATTTATCTAAAATGTGCAAAAAGCATTAAAGAGTTGCTAGTATAGCTGTACCTGTGAGTTATCTCTCCCGCACCGCTGATTTTCACGAAGCTCGTGGGTGCTTTTTCTCGGTAAAAAGCACCCCGGACTTCTCTCTGTAGTAGTAGCATTAGCAGATTAAAACAATAATGGCTAAAAGAGAACAGGAAATGCTGCTTGCATGATTTAAGTGATACGTTATACGTTTATTTTTTGGCCAATGCTATGTATAGACTCATCTTAAGCAAGATGATTGCCTTTGCCTGCTCGGGGTCCATTATCGGTGTCACTGAGCATGGGATGTAAGGAGCTAATTATGTTCGAAAATGCTTATCAAGAGTTATAAGAAAACTAGGAGAACTTCTTAATGGCTTGTGCGAGCGCCTGGCTTAACCGTAACTCCTAGGCTTACTAGGGGAGATACTACTCTTGGTTTTTGGAATGCAATGCCAAAGATATTCCCGGACATGCAGGTTGCACCAACGCTGTTGGGTACACAAAACAGTTAATGTGCTAGCTTTACTCTTCAAAGGCATGGAACCGAAAGTTAAGGTTGAGCTGTTAGGAGGTCTTGTCTCTGGCTAGCAGAGAGAATCGCGATGCTGCTAATAACGGCCCTTGATATTTTGTTGCCAATGTTTTGAGCGAAGTATCCTGCAGCGATGAAGAAGCTGAAAAAAAGATCAAGAAGAACTGTTGGCATTCTACAATTTCCTATCAGAGTACTGGGCGTTACAATAAGAACGACGAAGCCGATTGGAATCGGCGTTTGCAACAGTCAAGCTATGAAGCTGACGTGCGAAGAACTGTGGTTCAAAAAACAACCATTTCAATGGCATCTAAGCTGCTCCCTTCTTCTCAGAAGGGCTAGAAGAGTCTGTGCAGAGGATTTGACATTTGAGCATGGATGGCTCTCTTGCTAAACAACGTCTAATTTAAGGATAGAGAACAGATTCACGAAGCATCAAAGCAGATAAAGTCAGAGCATTATACACCAGATTTGCTTATAAATCTAGTTGGATGTATGCTAAACGACAATCTGTCGGATGATGTCGATTCATGCATTGAAGCAAGTCATTCCACTTTATCCTGTCCATATTGTTAGAGTGAATATGTTATCCAAGCCGCGGATATTCATTAGGATTACAGCGATATCGTTGCAAAATTCAATATTGGAGAAAAATATTTAACAATCTTATTGGAAGTCCTCTAGCGAAACCACATCACAAGGATAAATGGTTTAGTTGTGTGCGATGTATCTCGAATAGCTTAACTTTATGGGAGTCACCAAAACAAACAAATATTGATTTGAAAACAGCGTTTAGATGGCGTTAGTTCTTCCTTGCTTCAGAGGCGATAGCCAACATAAATCTAGAGTGGTATTGTTAAAGTCTATGAAACATTTTTCTCTGAATCCTTTAAATGGAAGAATTAATATCTCCAGATAGGAAAGCATAGAAAATGCGGGAGATGGAGGAGATAAAAGGAAGAACAAATCTCGGTCTTTATCGCCAGAGATCGATAGGCTCATATGAGCGATGAGATTTTTGAAGAGTTTAATGTAAAATGTGTTAGCTATTTTCTTAAGCCGATCATAGATAAAGAATCCCTCCCCTATGGAGGGATGGAGTTAAATGGTAGAAAACCTTTACTAGAGAGGATGAAATTAGTTAGCATCGCCTAGTTTAAGGTTAAATAATTACAGAATTATTGGTAAATAATTCTACATTTAAAATGTGAACAAATATATGATCCGATTAAAAGGATGGCTGAGTAGATTCCATGTGTAGGGTCGTTTTATTTACCGAATTATCTGGCATGGAAAGAAGATTGTTTAAAAGCACAAGAATTGAAATACAGACGTAGCTATAAATTCTTTTGTTACCAAAGCAACAACCTTTGCCAACATAGGCAATTTATTATATATGATGATTGTTATAGTATATATGAGTTGTTAAGTTATAAGTTATTATTATATCATAACTATTTTTACGATTTAATTAATATTTGAGGTTTTGATTCGTGGAACAAGCTAAAAAAGATATTTATTGGATGCAAAAAGCTACTTCAGTAGCTAAAAATGCGCAAGAAAAAGGTGAAATTCCTGTTGGGGCGCTATTAGTATATGAAGATAAATTAATTGCAGAAGGTTGGAATAATCCTATTTTAGCTCATGATCCATGCGCTCATGCGGAAATTTTAGCTTTGCGGGCAGCTGGTCAATATTTACAAAATTATCGATTACTCAATACTACGCTTTATGTGACACTGGAGCCTTGTATTATGTGTGCTGGAGCGATGATCCATGCTCGCATCAGCCGTTTAGTATATGGTGCTTCCGATCAAAAAACTGGTGCCGCTGGTTCAGTTATTGATGTTTTTAATCATCCTGATATGAATCATCGTATTCTTGTATTTGGAGGGATTTTGGCCGAGGAATGTTCAGCGATGTTAAGTAGATTTTTTTCAACAGCGGCAAGAAGAAAAAATCAGCTAAGGTGGGGGGAAGCACAACATTGATAAAGTAAATTTACTAAAGCAGCTTAGTAAAAGGCGATTGAGGCAGAAATAGAAGCTAATACTTTTATTAAAAAAGTGCCTAAATTAATCACTACTTTTTCCTTTGCTACTAGTTCTAGAAAATAAAAGAGGATTCCTTGCAGCGAGATGGATATTTTTATTCATTTCCTTATTCTGTAGGTAAGCCACCAAGTTTTTATGATAACGGCGAATATTTTCTACATAGTGATAGGCTTCATAGCCACGTGCGTAACCGTAAGCTAAATTAACAAAATATTTTTTCTTGCTTAGTAAGGGAAGTCTGGCTTTAACATCTAACCAGTTATTTGGGTCTCCACCTTGAATGCCTGTCAGTTTCCTGGCATCAAGCAAATGTCCTAGCCCCATATTATAGGCTGATAATGCAAACCAAATGCGATCATCAGGGGCAATAGTGGTTGGTAAGCGCGAAATTAAATACTGTAAATAAGCTGCACCACCTTTAATACTTTCCTCTGGATCCAGCCTATCTAGCACGCCCATAAATTGAGCGGTAGGTACCGTTAGCATCATTAAACCACGAACACCAGTTGGTGATGTGGCTAGCGGATCCCAGTGTGATTCCTGCCAGGAAATAGCTGCTAGTAGGCGCCAATCTATATCTTCTGCATACTTTTTAAATAAATGTTTATAAATTGGTAAAGTTTTATTAATTGCAGTAATAAAAGAAAGCGTATCAAAATAGTCAAAAGTAGCCACATGGCCAAAATATTTTTTATTTAAACGAATTAAAAGTTCTTTTTCATTGCTTTTATTAAAAAAATCTAACATTGCCGCATTTAGACTATTATCTTTTGATTGTTTCATATACCAATTAATGCTATGATCATCGCTAACATTAAAAGCGACAGCAATGTTTGGATGAATACGTTGCTGCATGGCGACTACAATAGTGTTAGAAAAAATTTTTTCTTCGACTACTAAATGATTGGTTTCTTCCCACTGAAGATTTGGATATTTTTGCCTGAACTGTTGCATCGTATTAGCGTTTATTGAATTACTAGCAATGACAAATTTCCATTTTATATCACTCAAAGAGTGTGAGAGACTCATTCCTTTACGATAAATTAGCTGTTTGGAAATGGTAGAGTAGGCAGGGTCAGCCTGTGCTTTATCGAAGTCCTTTTCATTATAAAGAAGTCCTGCAGTAATAAAGTCACTATTACCGTTTTCAAGATTATTAAAAAGTTGATTGATATTTGAACGTACATTGATACATAGATTTATGCTAAGATAATCAGCAAAGCGTTTAATCAGTTCGTAATTAAATCCGGTTGCTTCTTGTTTATCGTAAAATGATATAATGGATGAATTAATGCTACTTACACGTAAGTCACCACGAGAAATAATTTTTTTCACCTGCTCTTGTTGCTGGTTAGGCCACTTAATATTAAGTGTAATGAGACTAACAGAAATTATAGAAATAATAACGATAACAAGATAATTAATTCTAATATTAATCATATAGTTATATCTCATTAGTTAAATATATTATTTAAATTAATATGATAAAATTGTAATCAAATTTTTAAGAGCATAATATGCTGCTTAACAAAAAAATGATTTGCAACTTAATTTAATCTATTTTACATTTCTTTAGTATTTCATGATGCGTGATAAATGTGCATGTAAACCTTTTTGTAACGGTTAATGATGCTTTATAACAACCTTGCTGTTTTCCTGATACAGATCCCCATCTGATCAACTTTATAAGTTAAGAGAATCATTACTATGGAAATTCTGTGTGATTCACCAGGTTTATCAACATTTAGCATTACTAATCTTGTTTCTCTATCCCAACAGCAGAACTACTGGTTATTGAGATTTATTCTGAATAAATACGTTTTATTGAACTTAATTCGATATTAAATCGTTTTAATAGAATAAAATTAGGCAATTATTTTATTATTGCCATTTATTAACGGAGTCTACTGCCTGTAGAGATGGCAGTGTTACTCTTGGTTACTCTACGGCAGGCAAGGCCCTATTTCACAATGGTCTTCAAGAGCAACAGATATTAATTATAACTATGGATTACAGGCTATGTTGATAAAGGTTGTTGGTAGAAATTTCTTATACTGTATATAGGATTTTCTCTACAGAGGTTGCCATGAAGAAGCAAATAATCATACAAATCAAAGAGACTCTTTCCTAACTCCCTGGCAACATAAAGGTGTATCTCATTAGATGGCTTGCTGACAAATATGTCGGATGATATTGATTCATGCATTGCATTGAAGCAACTAATTTTAGTTTATCCTGGCAATATTCTCAAAGTGAATATATAATCCGCTTGGGGCATTTATAGCGGTTACAGTGATATTTTATAAATCCTCGATTGCAGGAAAATATTTAATAATTTTACTGAAGTGTGTCCTATGGCGAAAGTACATCACAAGAATAAATGGTTTAGTTATCTGCGATATATGTTGAATAGTTTAACTTTACTGGAGTCAGAAAAAATAGGAATTAATTTGAAAACAGCGTTTAGATGGATGGCATGGCGTCACTGCTTCTTTTCTTCATCAGTGATAGCAACATAAATGTACTAACTGGTATTGTTGAACTCGACGGAATATTTCCCCTAAAATCCTTTAAAGAGAAGCGTTAAATCCTACAGAGGAAAGCTAGAAAACAGAGGAAAGGAGGAGATAAAAAGAAAGAACGAATCGTGGTTTTAATGGCCCGAGATTAGCAGAGTCATGTGAGCGATAAGATTCTTGAAGAGTTTAATGCATAGTGTATTAGCCGTTTTCTTGATCCGATCATCGATAAAGTGTTCATCCTTTGCTCGGATGAAGGGTAAAGGGTACGAAACCCTTTACCAGCTAGCATGAAATTAATCAGCATTCCCTAAATAAAGTTGGATAATCAGAGAATTATTGATAAGGAATTTTACATTCAAACTGTAAACAGTTATATCAGCTGATTAAAAGATGGCTGAGTAGATTTCATCCTATAGAGTTGTTTTATTTAGCAAATTATATGGCTTAGAACAGATTGTTTAAAATTACAACAATTGAAATACAGAGATGATTATAAATTGCTTTAGGAGAAAAGCAACAACCTTTTCTTAACATAGGCGGATTACAGCAGGTTATCCTGGTTGTAACTTAGACTTTCTTTTGAACAAGTAAAATCGCTGTTTGTGCACCATAAGTCGGCACTCGTGGTGCCGATATAAATATTAAAAATGGTTATCGTGTATTTGAATTATCAAATACTAAATTAGGGTTAACTGTTTGGTCCTGGATCAGGATATAGATCCTCCTCGCACCGCTATCATGTCGAAATGGCTAGTGAGAAATATAGTTAAGAGCAAAATATCATGATGATGAGGCTCCATCGTCAGGTAACTATAACACTTAAAATCAGTGTTATTTTAGGCTAGTAATGTTATGAGCGCTTACAGGAAACGTAGTTATTTTCCTGCAAGAATATTTTTCTTATTCTCGACAATCTCCTAGTAGTCATACGCAAATTTCTGAACCCTGTTGTATTTCGGTCTACCCTAGATTTCTGTTTATCAGGCAAGAAAGTGGGGAATTTGCGTAAAATGAGGTACGGGGAAGGGGGAAAGAGTAGCCGGGGGTGGCCGCAGCGAATCACAAAGCGTTTAAAGCTAGGAACCTCTGGTTATCTACAGGTATATAACAAGTGGTTCCTAGCTTTAAACGCTTTGTGCTTCTTAGGCTTCTTGTGGGATTTTAGCTCATTTCATGCAAATTCTTCACTTCCTAGCCTGCGTAAAGAGAAATCCATGTCAGATTCAGATACTACGAGGGGTTCAGGAATTCGCGTACGACTGCCAGGAGATCATCGAGAAAGAAAAAATGTCTTTCGCAGTAAAACAACTACGGCTTCTTGAGCTGGCGACATCCATCTTCTGTCGTCGGTAAAACGATGGAGAATGATGGGAAATAATAGCTATGATCATCAGGCTATGTTGGTAAAGGTTGTTGGTTACTCGCAGAGCAATTTATAGCCACATTTGTATTTTAATTGTTGTGCTTTCAAACAATATTTTGCAGGCTAGATAATTTGCTAAATAAAATGAGCCTATACCATGGAATTTACTCAGCCATTTTTAATTGGCTTATATAACTGTTCATATTTTGAATGTAGAATTCCTTACCAATAACTTTATGATTATCCAAGTTTATTAGGCGATGATCACTAATTTTATGCTTAGTTGTAAAGATTTTCTAGCATTTAGCTCCATCCCCAGAGCAAAGGATGGACTCTTTATCGATGATCCGCTCAAGAAAACGGCTAATAGACTCTGCATTAAATTCTTCAAGAATCTCCATCGCTCACATAACTCTATCGATCTCGGGCGATGGAGAGCTTGATTCATTCTTTCTTTTTATTTATCTCTTCTTCTCCTGAGTTTTCTAGTTCTTCTATGTAGAATTATAACCATTCCCCCTTTAAATGGTTCATGAGAAAATGTTTCGTCAAGTTCAATAATATTACTTAGTACATTTATGTTGAGTGTTGCTGTTAAAGCAAGGAAGTAGTAATGCCATCTAAATGCTGTTTTTAAATCAATCCTTATTTATTTTTCTGACTTCCACTTCTGTAAAGCTAACCTATTCAACATACATCGAAGATAACTAAACTAGTTATCCTTATGATCTGGTTTTGCCATAGGATTTTAGTAATTTTATTAAATTTTTCCTGTAATTGGGGAGATTTTGCTATAATTCTGCTGTAGATATAATGAATGTCCGCAGCAGATAACATATTTACTACGATAATATGGGTATGATAAAACTGGAATGAGTTGCTTGAATGTATGAATCGAGATCATCCGACAGATTGTCATTAAGCTAACTAATGAAATGTAGCTTTATGTTGAAAGGGGGAGTGAGGAAAGAGTCTCTTTGATCTGTATGAGTGTTTACTTTTTTATGGTAAAATCCTATGTAGCAAAAATCTTTCATAGAGTAGAATGGATTTCTACCAACAACTGTTGCTAACATACTAAAAGATCAATATTGTCTGGTTTTTCCATTTACTAATGGAAAATTCGGATATGCCATAACGCTTAAGCAAAAGTAGACGCCAGCCATTTGTTGGGCTGAAGAGCAGCTTTGATTTTAAGTGTTATAGTTGCTTGACTATGGAGCTTCATCATCATGATATTTCCCCTTAACTATATCCATCAGTAGGTATGTTGCCATGAATAAGGCAATACGACGATGGTAGTTATATAATAAACCGGGATCAAACAGATATAAAATATAGTTTTAATTTTTTTTGATTGAAAATAAATGAAAATGAGTTTTATTATGAGCTAAATTTGGCTGAAATTTAATGTTAGTCATTATTAATAATTATTTAAACCTGCTTATTGAATCCATATAACTGTGATCAATTGTTAAAGTGATAAAATAAATTCACTCTATAAATGGGAGCGATTTAATTATATAATTTTTATTAGAATTTAATTCACCTAATTATGAATATCGCTAATAGGCAATATTTTACTAAAAAATTGGTATTAAATTTAATCCAAAACAAAAACCATTTCAAAGATTTAAGAAATTTATTCTTTATTAAATTTCAATGAATTAATTTAAAAACTAAAAAGTTGGCTTATAAGCTGCATATTATATTGAGTAGTTTCTTAATTCAACTTTTTATATCGGACTCAATATACAAGGATATACCACATAAGTCAGGAGTGATGCCAAAAGTTAGGTGCACTACTACCGTACAGCAGTATGATATTTTTATTAAAAACCTAGTACAGTATGGTGTGAGCAGCAAAGAGCTACGTTGCTTCTTGGATGTTTATAATCTGAGCAGTGTTTTATATATATCTGCAATATGTTAATTTTCAGAAATTCATCCAGATATAGGTCGGAATAAATCTCATAGAAACCATAAACCAGGTAAAATAAAGAAGACAACACGCACCTTCACTTGTTACACATCATACCGCCTGTTTATCAAAAGCGTTTTATGAGCTTTCTCCTGAAATTAATGATGAATAGACCGACTAAATTTTTTTATGACACCTAAAAAGAGCCTATACAGTAATGTGTCCGGGACTTACTCGGTCTCTAATTTTTTCTTGATACGCAAGTATCATCCGGTTGCTTTGTCTCACAGCTATGACTTGATAAATCTCAGTAGTCTTTGTGGTCTTTGGTACATTTGAGACAGGAAGCAGTAGGCGTTACTTGAGGGTGTAGTATGGACGTTACTGGAAATAGCTCTTTACTAAAAAGACAAAAGGGCGTGGCATAACCTCAAAATACCTTGGTTATTACCTAAAACGTCAGGCTGTATCTGCATCAAAACTGCGGCATTAGAGAGGGGGCAAGTTGTTGCGCATCATTACTATGACAAATTCACTCAACAACACCCGTATGATATACTAAGGAAAGAAGAGATGGGGATCGTGCGCTTATATCAGTCATATTCCGGCGAGGCATTTTAAGATGGTTTGTTACTATGATTTTTATCGAGTAGTAAATGAGGTATACTATTAGCGAAGGTGTATAAGGCGCTCTTGAGATGACGGGCCGTAAAAACCTGAGAAATTGGGCTTCGCCGTGCTGATAAAAGGATTCTTACGTATAGATCCGTATAAAGGTATTCTGTGTGTAGTAACAGGTTATTTTTATAGAGGTTCAGCTTGGTAAAAAAGCAACGGAAATCTCTTGTTAGAAAGAATGTATAAAATAGAAAAACGATGGTTATTAAGCTAAACCTATGGTTAATCTCTCTAAGATTAGCTAATTAAATCAAAGAATACATACTATGATAAAATTTTGACTTACAATAGAAACCCAGTAAACAGATTTACTTTCCTTTTAAGAATAAAGGAAAGGTTTTTCTTCTTCTCTTAAAGAAGAGCTATTCAATTTCCTAACCATTAAGCTTTATCAAACATCAGGTGATACGTGGCGTGGAAGAGGAGGCACCATCTATAAAATTTTCTGTTTCCTCGCTGAGATAGGGCGAGGCGCAGTGGGTTATTTAATAAAGTATTTATTGCAAATAAACGAATGAATATTATTTACTCTCGTTTCCTTATTCTCTTATTAATTAATAATGTTACTTTTGATTTTCGTGATTTAAAGGCTGTTGTTCACATAACAATCAAATTAGAAATTTTTATTAAATAGGCAGAAAAATTCACTATCGAATAAAAGTTATGTTCATATAATAATATAAATAGGTATATGAGATGATTTCTTTAAATAAGTAAGATTCTTTCGCGCTCATTAGGCCAAACTAATGATGATGGTTTTTATTGGTTCTTTTTCCATTATTAATATTGGCATACCCAAGGCCTATCAAAGTTTAGATCAGCTGAGTAACAAGCGGCTTATGAATTATTATTAAATTTGCTGTATGGTGATCAGGCTACACGTTTCATTCTGATGCTTCATTAAGCTGTTCTCCATTCTTATATTTGATGTTATTTTTCACCACACCAGGTGTCAGCAGGTCAACAATTCCATTACCCAGTTCCAGCTTTCTAAGCAGACTGTAGCAGTTAAATAGCATTGAAAGGTTTGTTTTTCTCTAACCAAAGTTTTTCGAGCGTCAGCTTCATAGCTTCCTGTCGTAAAAGCCGATTCAATCAAATTCGTCGTTCTTATTTTACGCCCAGTGCTCTGCTCTAATGGGAAGTCGTAGAATGCTAGGAGTTCTTCTTGATCTTTCTCCAGCTTCTTCATCACTGCAGGATACTTCACTGAAACCTTGCTAATAAAACATCAAGGGCTTTATTAGCGGTATCGCGGTCGCAGCTCTCTGCTAGATAGACTCCTGCAGATCAGCTTTAACTTTCTGTTGCATGCCTTTTTGGATTGAAACAGCATATTAGCTGTTTTATTTATCCAACAGAGCGTTGGTGCTGCGTATCCGAAAATACCTTTAACATTGTATTTTAAAAAACCAAGGCCAGCGTCCCTCGTAGCAAGCCTGGGAAATAAGGTTAAGCTACATGCTTGCAGAGGCATTGAGAAGTTTAGCCAAGTTCGCTTATGACTCTCGATAAGCATCTTCAACCGCAACACTAGTAGCTCCTTACGTCCATGCTAAGTAATCCCAATAATGACCAGAGGCAAAGGTGATCATCTTTGCCTGACAGGAGTATATATGGCATCGGCCTAGAAATAAACGTAACGATATTACTTAAGTAATTTAGTCACACACCACCTGGTGGACTTCAAGCTATTCCTGTTTTAGTCTCCTGATGGTACTCAGAGAGGCCATGTGTTTTCAGCGAGAAGCGCAGCCTAAAGAGCTTTAAAATCACTGCTGAAGATAGAGATTCCTCACAAGGTATAAGTGTATAGTAGTAATTCTTCGCCGATTTTTGAACGCTTAAGATAAGGCGGTGACACCAAGCTTTTGAAGGATATTCCGTTTCCGCTTCGATCCTTAATCTTAGGTATTTTAATCTCAACATCGCTAATACCAGTCAGTATTATGGTTTGCTGTGAGAAATAATTATTATTTGACGGTGGGGCGTATGGGACGGATACTTTTCGACAAGACAGCGTTGAGCATGAGCTCGAAACATGGGTTCTAGCTCATGCTCAACGGCCGATGGGGTTGTTGCTGGCTATCAGCTGCCTGGTAGCATTACGGATGAGTTTATGGAATGGATCACAGGTAATATCTGATTTTGCGGATACCTGTACTGTAGGGTAGAGTTTTCATGAAATATCATGTCTATAACATTAAAATTATTAATAAAATTAACAAACAGGATACACGACAGTATCTCCGAAACCTCATATCACTAGAAAATAAACATAACTCTATAACTTAACGCCTATAGGTAAAAATATTCAAACTGAAGTTAAATTAAATATTATTTATAATCGCACATAGTCGATTTTTTAGGAAGAGTGATCGAGAATCTTTATTCTAAAGCAGTGCACTACGGTTCTAAATTGAGTAATATATTGGATAATAAGGAATGAAATTGATGATAAACTATAGAATCAATATCGGTAATTATAGGAATACCTATCTCAAAATCTGAAAAATATAATTTATTAATCTTTTCAAAGATTTTTATTGCGTAAAGTGGTAGTATAAAGCTAGTTGGTTAGGTTTAAGTATTGCTTAAGATTATTTAACAGAATGAATCGTCAATTGTTGCTTATTAATTATCAGTTTTCTAATGTTTGTTTTCGTATTGAACTAGCAGTAACCACAGAGTGTAAATAATATCAAATTGATCTAATTACAAAATCCTAATAGCCGCAAGGATAATGAACCATGGCATATTGCAGCTGTGAGGCTAAGTTGTAGTAGATTTTTTCCAGTAAAAGGTTGTAGTAAATCTCACCATTCGTTATCATTAGATATGATAAATAAATCGATAGCAATAGAAGAACGTATAATAGATTATCCCTATGTAATCTTATGAAAATATGGTATAGATAGTGAGACTTCTTTAAGTAATCTATTTTACTGGTTGATAATAGTTGATTATGCTAATCAATTAAATAAAGAGCAAGCGCATTTTTGATGCCTAAAACGATTTAGTTAATTAATTAGCGAAATATTTTCGACATAGTCTTTTACTTGATATGGAGAACAAACCCTTATAGTCCGGTGAAAATGATTGATAATTTAAGTATTTATAGTTTGCAGTCCTTTCACCACCTATTCACCTGCTATTAGAATTATTGTATGAAAAGCAAATCTAGATTATTAATCTTAAAGAAGCATTTACTAAATAGTTACTTTTACAACAAGAAAACGATAATAAACTCGATCGTTTAGCTGAACAAAATGCTTATTTAACTTATAAATTAAATATTATCTCACGTAAGTTAGGTAATCTTATTGATATTAAACGAGAACTTTCTTCGTGAAAGTAGGAGAGACAAGGTATTTTAATGAAAAATGGATAAAATAGTGCAAATTCAATATAAAATAGCAGAGAGATGAAAATCAGAGATGTAATTAAAAGACTCTCATTAGATTGATAAAAGTAGAGAAAATCCTAAATGACACTGCATAAATTAGGCAATCTACTGTTACTAGATGAGATGATTATTCCGGTCTGTTGAAATTATTAGATATGCGTTTGAGCACTGAAGGATTTAAGGGGTGGTTATCGGAGAAAATAGTTTGGATGCATTAAAAATTCCAGAAAAGATAATGATAATTTTATCATCAGTGAGTTACTTATAAATAAAATGGATATAGTATGGCACTTTTACTGAGATATAGAAATAACAGCCAAGCAAGATGCCGGTTATTATTTTAACTGCGCATGGTTTAATTCCTTATGCGATAGCGGTAACATAAAAGAAGGGTATCAAGTTTCTCACTAATCCGATTTGATCCTGATGCCATTTATAAAGCAATTGCTGGAAGGGCAATTGGCATGTTAAATTTCGTTTTCGGTAAAAATCGGAGTGAAGAAATTGTCAGCTGAAGTCCAATAATGTTTTGTTTATTAGAATAGGCACATGCACATATAGTAGCGTAATCTGATATTAGTATTAATAAATGGGGAAAGTGCTACTGGTAAAGAAGCATTAGCACGAGCAATTCATAGTGCTAGGCTCAGAGCTAAAAAGCCATTTATTGAATTAATTATGGTGGTGTTTTTATCTGAGAAACTTTTAGAATATGAGCTGTTTTGTCGTGCTAATGGCGATTTTACAGGAGCGATATACACGTCGTTAAGGTCTATTTCTTGATGAAATAGATGATAATGGCTTTTCTCTCCTCAAATAAAACTATTACAGGTTATGTAAGAAGGTAACGCGCGATATTTATGGAGTAAAGGTGATTTTGATATTTATGTTTAAATTATTTTAGCGACCCATCGTGATTTAGAAAATGTAATGAGAAAAATGAATTTTTAGAAGATCTTTATTACCGTTTAAATATGTAGTAAATATGAAAATTTCTAGCCTTCATAAGCATCAGCGTTCTTATGATATCGCTTTATCATTAAATTATTTGTTAAGAAAATAAATAAAGCGTCATAAACCTTTTTTGCGTAACTTATTGAAGTGAAGAATGGGATGAAATGTTTAATGGAAGGCAAGCAGGCCGGGTAGATAATGTAAGGCAATTAGTTAATGTTATTGAGTAGTGCGTTGTATTTAACAATGGTGCTGATTATTAGTGAAGCATTAGTCATTCAGGCGATGAATGACGAGAATATTGCATTAGTTACTTTTGTTGAGGTTTTCAATCAATTAGAGCGTAATTATTTACGCAAATTATTACAAATAATAAAATACAATGTTTTATAATCATCCCCGCGCAGCGCGGATGATGGTAGATTGAAATTGAACTGAATTTTATAAATTATTAGCTAAGCAAAAACTAGATGCTAATGATTTTAAAAAAATAATTTTATTATCTCTGGAGAATGTAATGTTATGAACCGAACGCTAAATATTGCACTAGCACAATTAAATTTGTTGGTAGGTGATATTGAAGGCAACTGTGAACGCATGTTGCAGGAAGCTAAGGCTCAACAGTTACAGGAGGGAGTAGATCTTATCTTGTTTTCGGAATTAGCTTTAACTGGCTATCCGCCGGAGGATTTACTTTTTCGGCCGGATTTTTACCAACGCTGTAGTAAACAACTTGATCGTCTGAAAGACGCTAGTCAAAATATCGCCATTGTTGTTGGTCATCCATGCTGGAAAAATAGAAAATGTTATAATTCATTGTCATTTTTTTGGCATGGGCAGATAATAGCGCAATATTTTAAGCAACAATTGCCTAATTATGGCGTTTTTGATGAACAACGCTATTTTCATTCAGGTAACGAAACTTGTGTAATATCTTTTAAAGGATATAAGTTAGGTTTTTTAATTTGTGAAGATGTTTGGTTTGATGAGCTAGTTGATGCAATTAAAGCCCAAGGTGCAGATGTTCTAATTATCATTAATGCTTCACCTTATAATCGTGAAAAGCCGCATATTCGTTTAACATTGTTAAAATCCCACTGCAAAAGAACCAAATTACCAATTATCTATTTAAACCAGGTTGGTGGACAAGATGAGCTTATATTTGATGGCGGGTCAAAAGTATTTAATGCCAAGGGGAAGGTAACGCATTATTTAGTACAATTTGCTGAGCAAGTTATCCTATGTAAATTAAATGATGTTGAACCGCTGCCACTGGCTAATATAGCCAAGACTTTATCACCCATCGCTCAGGTTTATGAAGCATTAGTCATGGCAACCCGTGACTATATTAATAAAAATGGATTTTCTGGCGTTATTTTGGGATTATCAGGCGGAATTGATTCAGCTTTAACCTTGGCTATTGCAGTAGATGCTTTAGGAAAAGATAAAGTTCAAGCTGTGATGATGCCTTTTAAATATACAGCTGAAATAAGCATTCATGATGCTAGAGAGCAAGCATCATTGTTAGGCATTGAATTTTCGATAATATCTATTGAAGCTATGTATGATACATTTATGGCCGGTTTATCACCATTATTTACAGGAATGCCTCTCGACACAACTGAAGAAAATTTACAGGCTCGCTGTCGGGCTATCATTCTGATGGCAATATCAAATAAGCGTGGCCGTTTAGTATTAACGAGCAGTAATAAAAGTGAATCCGCAGTAGGTTATACCACTCTTTATGGTGATATGGCTGGTGGTTTTGCAGTGCTTAAAGATGTACCAAAGATGTTAGTATTTGAGCTAGCAAAATATAGTAATACGATTTTACCAATCATCTCTCAGCGCGTGATCGAGAGACCTCCTTCTCCTGAGTTAGCAGCAGGACAGCTAGATCAGAATAATTTACCCCCTTATCCTGTACTAGATGCGATCCTAGAAGGTTATGTTGAACAGGATAAATCGGTCAGTGAATTAGTTGCAGCTGGATTTGATGAAGTAATCGTACGTAAAGTGATCAAATTAGTTGATATTAATGAATATAAACGGCGTCAGGGACCAATAGGTCCACGTGTTACAATTCGAAATTTCAATAAAGATAGGCGTTACCCAATTACTTCTGCCTTTGGTCGTAAAAACTGGTGATAATAGAATAATTTGATGAAATAATGAAATTATCAAATAGTTTAATTTAGATGATGTAAAGAACCTTTAGCAGATATTGGCATATCTCTAATGGGAGTGATATAAGTAAAAGGGTTGGATATCAAAAATGTCATACAGAACTTTATCGTAGCTAAAAATACATGCTTGATTTTTGCTAAAAAATCATGGGAATTATTATTCCACTCAATAATATTGATAGATGTTTTGAAACAATAATCTAGACACAGAAAACGGGAAAAACTGGTAATGGTAAAATTTTGTTTATGATATTGCTCATGTGAGTCATATTTGAAATCCTGAGCAAGATGAAGCAGCTATTTAATTTTAAAGAATAATAGATGGTTAAAAATTATAAAGGAGTTGATATAAAATCTATAACTTTTTCCCATAGCTGTTAGCTCTTTGAGAGGTTTTAATGAGGGTTTTAATACTTATTAGGTATTTTTCTTAATAACTTTATGTTGCCTAAAACATTCATAGTGTATGTGACTGCTATTTACTCCAATAGCTAGAAAATATTTGACAATAAATTATATAAAATTATATAAAGTTGACCGTTGGATAAACAGAACTAATAATGCATATTTTAATATTAAGTTGCTCTTTTATTTTTAATAGCTCCATTAATCCTTGGTATTGATACTGTTCTTGTAGTCTGTCTTGCTCTCTTAGATTGTTAGATAAAACGGCAGTGAAGCCATGGGGTAACATAAGTTAATTTATCTTTTATTTCATTCATTACATTAGCGAAATAAATGCTGTCCAGCATGCTCTTGTCGTATATAGCCAATTCAGTGTTACTTTATGCTCTTACTAATGTAGCTTTTCAAGATACTTATAATTGCTATTAAGCTAACAGCCATTGAAAGTAGTGTTAGCTGGTATATCGGTATTAACTTCAAGAAAAATTACCGCAGGGTGGTCTGTGCTGACAGTTTAAGAATATCATCTTTTTATATCTTTATGAAGATAGTTTAACACACTTCCTTTTTCTTCATGTTTTACAGCAATACAAAAACTTTTTCTATTAGGTGCATTGATTAATGAATCTTTCTGAATTTGTTGGTTAGTTAGTTTTTCATTATCCTGTAGGTAAATGGCATTAAATAAGGCTTCTATTTGTTTACCATTAATCTAATGGCTCTCATATTAAAAAACATTTTTATTATATGTTGGGAACATATGCTGATAAAAATGAGCGGTTAATTTAGGGCCGGTAGAGATAAATGAGAAGAATAGTTGATTTGATGGTCGCGATAGTTTAAGTATCGATCATATAAACTTCCTAAGTTTTTGGCAAAACTTTATAAGTTCTATTACATATACAACTTAAATTTTTTGATGTTAAAAGTAAATAATTTATTATAAAAATGAGATTGAGCTACCGTATTTTAAGCTGGCGATAAAATCGCTATTGAGTAATATTTTATTTGATAATATGGATATAGTAATAGTTATTAGCAAATCTGGTATATGATGGGTCAGACTATTCTGCTTATGATGCTTCCCAAATATATTCTCCTTACTTAAATTGGAAGTTATTTAGCAACAGGGTCATAAATCCCCTTCGCTGGTTCCACCTTTTTTGACCAGACGGAAGCAGCTTAAATACTATTGAAATGCTTGTTTTTTGAATTATAATTATTTGCATGTCAGTTTCGTAGCCTGACTTGACTATTGAAAGAATCGATTCAATCAGATTCGTCGTTCTTATTAATACCCCCAGTAGTGCGCTGACGGGAAATCGTAGAAGAATTCCCGCAGTTCTTCTTGATCTTTTCCAGCTTCTTCATCACTTCAAGATACTCCTAAAATCTTGCCAACAAAACATCAAGAGCTTTATTACTGAAATCCCAGCTCTCTTCTAACTAAACCTCCGCAGCTCAGCCTTAACTTTCGGTTACTTGCCATTTTAGAGTAGAGCCACCACATTAGCTGTTTTGTGTACTCAACAGCGTTACTGCTGCGTGATCCACAATGAGTTTATGTACTTTAATCTCAACATCGCCAATACGAATCTATATAGTTTAGCGTGGAAATAATCACTACGGATGACGTGCATGGGGAGATACACACGCCTGTCGACAAAGGCGCGGCGTTCGTTTAGCTTGTTGTCTCAAGTACATGGCTTCGAGCTTTTAGCCTCGATTGCAGAGTGGCTATCAGCTGCTTGCTGCCATTACGGATGAATTCATGCAAGGGATCAGCGCTAATATCTGGTTTTTTGGATACCTGTACTGAGGGTAGATTTTTCATGGCATATCATCTCTCTGTTGTTGAAACCATTCACGAAATTAATCAGGCAGGATAGGCCAACTATCTCTGAAACCCCCCATATACGAGAAATGAGCATAACTCTTTTCAATAGTAAAAATAGCAAAAGCAGGGATTAAATCAGTTTGTTTTTAATTCAAAATTATTTTCATGCTGGTATATTTGCGCCAACAAAGTACGTTTTGACTGAGGATTAGAATAAATTTTCAATGGTAAAGTATGAATGACCTATTTTTAGAATTAATAGGTAATTGCTTGCCTAGGATCCCCTCCAACAAGGCTAAATAACGTCTTTTGGTAACACTGATATCTCTTTAGTTAGTAGACAACATACTTGACGACTGTTTATCATCATCGCTCGTCAAATATCTTTGATAAAAAGGTTACCTAGATTAATGTGCTCATCAGCAATGATAACTAATTTGGTAGAGTCAGTAATACAGCTGGCATGTTTACCACGCAGTACAGTTGGATCATACAATGTCCATTGTACAATTCCCATATATTTTAGTAATTGATCTCTAATCGTCATGAAACTAGTCCAGCACCAGCACACCATAAACTATTGTACCTTACAAAAAGAACTATAGAAATCAAAATAATAACATTGCAATTGCAAGACATAGCAATATAAATGCAATTACTATTTATCTTTAGGTGTATTTATTTTCTGAATGCAGACTGCAAATTAAACAGGGTAAATATACAAATTATTAAGTTATCAACAAACAATATGATCATCCATAAATAGGAGATAATAACTAGAGTTATGCTCATTTCTCGTGTATGTGGTTTCGGAGATGGTGTGGCCTATCCTCCTCTGATTAATTTTATGAATTGTTTCAACAATAGAGAGATGATATGCTATGAAAAGTCTACCCTACAGTACAGGTATCCAAAAACCAGATATTACCGGTGATCCCTTACATAAACTTATTCGTAATGATGCCAGGCAGCTGATAGCTACCGTCGTTAAGGCTTAGCTTAAACCTATATTACGACAACATGCTAAAACGCCGCCTTGTCGACACGGGCGTCCCACATAGCATCATCCGTAGTAATGGTTATTTGCCACAGCGAACTATACAGACTGATATTTGTGATGTTAAGATTAAAGTGCCTAAGAT
>JBQMRN010000009.1:0-60694 GCA_052171895.1 Arsenophonus sp. NEOnobi-MAG3 | reverse complement strand
TAGTATTCTGCAGCGATAAAAAAGCTGGAAACGATCGAAAAGAATTGATTATATTCTACGACTTCCCATAAGCACACTGAGCATCAATAAGAATGATGAATTCAAATTGAATCGGCTTTTCTACAGTTAAGCTTACTCCCGTCTGCTCAGAAAAGCTGAAAACAGCTAATGGAATTTTGACCTACTGAGATTCTGGTAATAAAAAACATATAATTTAAGGATGAAGAACAAATTCCTGAAGCATTCATAACTTTTACTAAATAAAATACACCATATTTACTAATAATTCTAGTTAAATAGTAATTAAAAATTAAAAGGTTTTTTTTGACCAACCTAATTTTGAGCTTAATATATTAAAATAATTATAATTTTTTGGGTGGATGAGATTAAGTTTTTTATTACTTCGTTTGATTAAGACTTCATCATCATCTTGGATAGGTAAAATAATTTGGCTATCACAGCTGATTTCATAATTGATGTTTTTTTTCCTAAATTTTAATGTAATACTACTATCGCTGCTAATAACTAGCGGGCGAGATGAAAGGGTATGAGGGAACATAGGGACTAGGGCGATAGCCTCAAGATTGGGGGTAAGTATCGGGCCACCGGCAGAGAGTGAATAAGCGGTTGACCCAGTTGGAGTAGTAATAATTAGTCCATCGGAACGTTGAGAAAAGGCAAATCGATTATCAATATATACTTCAAATTCAATTATGTGAGCCACTTTTCCTGGGTGTAAAATAACTTCATTAATTGCAGTACTTATGCGAGGTTTATGATTTTTTTTGTTGATCTGAGTTTCCAGTAAGAAACGTTCTTCTTCATAAAAATGGCCTGCTAATACCTCAGTTAGTTGTTGCAGAGCATTCTCTGGCCCAAGATCAGTTAAAAAACCAAGGTTACCGCGATTAATGCCAATAACTTTATTTTCATAGCGTGATAGGACACGAGCAGCGCCGAGCATATTACCGTCACCGCCAACAACGATAATTAAATCAGCTGTTTTACCAATTTCTATTAATCTACCGATGGTGGTATTCTTTAATTTAAGCTGTTTAGCAATTTGTTGTTCAACAATAACTTTATATTTTTGTGCTCGTAGCCAATTATAAAGTTGTTCATGAGTTGCCAATGCATCTGGATGTCGAGGATGACCAACAATGCCAATATATTCAAATAATGTCTTTTTTGCTGCTTTTTCTATCAGCATGGTTTATTTCCTTTTACAAGTTGGCGTGTTCTCTTGAATCCAAAATTTTTATCCCCATATTAAGCTAATAATCTGGATTAATGCTAAAAAGAATGTGGAGATACCCATGAGTAATAAAGATCATAAAGTGCTTAATGAGCAAGTCTTTACAGAAGAAGAATTAAAACAATCAAAAAAAAATGAGGAAAAAGAACAAGTAATTGAGACTGAGCAAGCACTGATTTCTACTAAAGAAATATTAATTGATCCACGTATTAGTGAATTAGAGCAGCAGTTACTTGAAGCACAAAACCGTGAGCGTGAAGTGTTGCTACGTGCCAAAGCTGAAGTGGAAAATATTCGTCGTCGTACTGACCAAGATCTTGAAAAAGTACATAAGTTTGCCATAGAGCGGTTTGCTAATGAATTGTTACCTGTTATTGATAATTTGGAAAGAGCAATCGAAGTTGTTGATCGGGAAAAGGCTGAATCAATATCAATGCTTAAAGGGATTGAATTAACTTTAAAATCATTTTTAGTTGCCATTGGTAAATACGGTATTAAGGTGGTAGCGGAGAAGAATGTTCCTTTCAATCCAGAACTACATCAAGCCATGAGGATGATTGATTCTCAAGAATATGAACCTAATCAAGTTATTGATATTATGCAGAAAGGTTATACTTTAAACGGTCGCTTACTACGCCCGGCGATGGTGATTGTATCAAAAGCAAAATAAGCTGAAATAATACACTCATATATGGTGCTGGCATTTATATTATTGTTATGGAATTATCGCTGTCCAATCAATTGGACTTAATCCTTGTTTTTTGAGTATTTCATTGGTTTTGGAAAAATGTCGGCAACCAAAGAAACCTCTATGTGCTGATAGAGGTGAAGGATGGTGTGCTTTAAGAACAAAATGTTTTTGGTTATTGATAAATTGGCTTTTTTTCTGCGCATGTGATCCCCACAATAAAAAAACTACTCCGGCACGGTGTTGATTAATTCCTGCAATAACCTTATCTGTAAAGATTTCCCAGCCAAGATGCGCATGTGAATGTGCTTTCCCTTGTTCAACAGTTAAAACCGTGTTTAATAGTAACACCCCTTGTTGTGCCCAACTGAGGAGATAACCGTGATCGGGGTATTGGAAATCGGCGATATCTTTTTTGAGTTCTTTATACATATTAAGCAATGAAGGTGGTATAGGAATACCTGGGCAAACTGAAAAAGAAAGTCCATGGGCTTGATTATGTCCATGGTAAGGATCTTGTCCTAGGATAACAACTTTTACTTTGCTCAGTTTGGTGTAACGGAAAGCATTAAAGATATCTTTTTGTGGTGGATAGATTGTTGTACCTTGTTGGCGTGCTTTGGCAACATAAGCTAGGCTGTTACGGAAGTAATCTTGTTCTTTTTCTAGACCGATGACATCGTGCCAGCTTGGAAAAGAGGGCATAACTATTCCTTTATATGTTTTTATTAATATCATATTAAACTTAATATCTACGTTAAGTGAAGTAAATTTTTAAACGGAAATTAGTTGTTTTCATTATATATTTTCATATTAAAATTTTTCGCTAAATATTATAAATATTTTAAATATAAAATTGATTTAAAATAGTAACCTATTAATTATTATTAATAATGCTTTAAAATTATTGATTCATATCAATGAATTAATGATATTTAATTGTTATCTAGTTTAGAAGGTAGCTCAGTATGGTGTTAGCAGGATCCTGCTCTTGGGGGTATTCATGATTTAAGTACTGTTTTATACTCTGCGATATGTTACTTTTTTCAGGAATTCATCCAGATGGCTGGAAATAAATCTGCTAGAAAGCGTAATCCGGGTAAATCATGAAAACATCACGCGACTTTACATGTTACACTGCTTGATTATCAGAAGTGCTTTATGATCTCCATCCTGAAATCAATGATGAGCATAGACTAGAGAGAGCGACGACTCTCTGTCCATAATTTTTTCAAAACGTAAATATTATTTGCCTCTAATCAAGGATAATCCAGGGTTTTAAGTAGACGCCAAGCTAAGAGGCCAAAAATCCGATGACGCTAGATACAACTGCATTGAGGGGGAAATAACTGAAGGTATGCTTGCCGATAAATTCATCACCTATATGGAACTAGAAATAATCCCCGTCTCCCTCTCGCTCCTCTCCCTCCCTGGGACAAACACAAAAATAACTATGCCGATAGTCCTGACGAATGAGGACAGGATGACAATTTTTATTTCTTTGGTAAGATACCCTAGAGGGTAATTTATCTAGATCTAATTCCTCTACTCCCTCAACTAAACTGCTTTTTACCATTAATAGCGGTTGGAATAAACTTCTTAAAAAACAGGGCTAAAGTGTTAACTTGTAACCTATCTATCTATTAAAAAATGTTTTTTGCTGAATTTTTGTCATGGTGGTGTCTCCTGCGCTACTGCTTTGCCTCTCCTGAATGTTTTACACCGCCATTTTCTGCAAAAGCTATAAGTCATTAGCACAACAGGTTCATATTTTATCCAATTACGAGTTATAAGACATTACTTTTACTATGGCCTATCTTCCTTTGGCTTTTTTTTAACAATACTAGCAGGCTACTCAATGCTCTGTTTCTCGCCTCCAACCCATCTCTTGGCACTATGCTACAGTTGGCATGCAAACAAGGTATCGAAATTTCTATCTTCTGTGCCTTGAATACTTATGCTCGATAACTCAATCAACATCTAGATGTTCATGTCTTCGTTACTCGTTACGGTCTGGATATTAAATATCCGTATGGTGGTATAGTGTGTGAGCTGTTCTTCAAAAAAAAGAGCGATAGAAGAAATATGGCAAGGCGGTGTGTCATCCGGCTGCTGTATTACAGGTATGAGCTGATAAATCCTAGTTTTTTCTGCTGGTCTTGAGCATATTCCGCGCAAGGAAGCAGTGGTAGCGTTACCTGAAAATATAGTAGCCTCTGTAACTGAAAAGTACACTTCCCTAAAAAGACGGAAGAGTGTGGGATAGCGTGAAATACTTCGTGCGCTACCTTTAAACGGCCCCCGGTTATCTGCATTAAAACTGTGGCATTACCGAGGAGACTGATTGTACATTATTAGTATGATCACTGGACTAAGCAGTAGTGGTAGTAGACACTAACGTAGTGAGAAATGATCGTGCGTTATATTAGCCATATTCTGGCGAGATATTTTAAGATGGTGTGTTAGTATAGTTTCTTATTAAACCATAAACGAGGCACATTATTACAGAAGGTATATAAGGGGCTGGAGATGACAGTTCGCAAAAAACAGGAAAACATGGGTTCAGTGTTTTAATGAAAGGATTCTTGCGCATAGACAGATCTGTACAAATACCTTCTGTGTTGTGATAGGCTACTTTTTGTCGACGCTCTCAGCTTGGCAAGCAGGTAACGGAATTGTTTTCAGAAAAAATGGATAAAATAAGAAAAACAAAGGTTATTAAGCTAAAGCTAGGGTTAATTTCTCTAAAATTAGTGCATTAGGTCAAAGAATATACATTCCAATGAAATTTTACTTAAATAGACTCAAAACTAATTCTATCTCCTTTTAGCAATAAAGAGATGGCTTTTATCATTCACTTAAAGAGCAATTCAATTTCTTAATCATTAAATTATTCAACATATATTGTTGATAACTAGACTATTTATCCTTATGATGTAGTCTCGTTAGAGGACTTTCAGTGAGATTGCTAAATATTTTTCTGCAATTGGGGATTTTGCAATGATATAGCTGTAAGGTAATGAATGTCCTTACTGGATAACATCTTAACTGTGAGAATATGGCAGGATAAAGTGGAATGAGTTGCTTCAATGTATGAATCAAGATCATCCAACAGATTATCGCCGAGTCAACTAATGAGATGCAGCTTTATCTTGGAGGGAATGAGAAAAGAGTCTCTTTAATTTGTATGACTGTTTGTTTTTTCATGGAAGCAACCTCTGTAGCAAAAAATTCCTTTATTACTACAGTATAAGGAATTTCTACCAATAATCTTTCCCAAGATAGTTTTAATATTTATTACTTATTATTAGTTTGCTTTACTGATGCTTTGCGACGTTTACCAATATTTTTACTGTCGCGATAGCGTTCTTTAGTTTTTTCTTTTTTTGCTCAAATTTTTCTTTTTTTGCCGTTTTAGCTGGATTTTTGATGATTTTGATTTATGTAGTGAACATTAAGCCAGTGCTTTGGTGGTTGATCGAAGGATATCTATGACGCGTATTTTTAATGGTTCTTTCTTTTAAGGTAACGCTTAATTTTAGCTAATAGCGGTTGATCATGAGCTTCGACTAAGCTAATTGCAATCCATTTTTCCCAAGCGCGTGCGGTTCTACCAATATGGTGTAGATAAACATCAGCAGTACGTGGTAAGTCTAAATTGAATACGTGACTAATATTGTCAATATCAAGGCCACCTGAGGCAACATCGGTTTCAACTAATATATTTATTTGACCACTATTAAGACGTTTAACAGCTTAAGTCCCCTTTACCTTAACCATTTCTCCTTCAAGTAAGTAGGTTTTTATTTTGGCTTGTTGTAATCATTGAACCAACTCATGCGCTTTTTCTCGTTTATCGACAAGATAATAGATTTGGTACCATTGGTTTTTTTTAATAGAGATAGCAAAGTAGTGCGGTTTTATGTTTAAGATTATCAGTGCGATAATAGTATAGTTGGATCTTTTTTCGTTTAAATATTGAAGGGATCAGTATCAATTTCATAAGGATTATTCAGTAATCAATTAGCAAAATCGTGAATGACGTTTCATCTGCACCTGCTAGTGTGTAGTGTTGCTGAAAATAGCATAGTTTGCTTGGCCCAGCTTATTTCTCCGGCAATGCTTTCAATATCGTTAGTAAATCCCATATCAAGCATTTGATCGACTTCATATAAAATTAATGTGTCAATTACTAGATAATCAAAATTTTCTTCTTTATTTTACTGTAGTAAACGTCCTGTGCTTGGGAGAACAATCTTTTGTTTTCACTGAAAATTTCAGCGTCCCTAATATAGGATACTCTGCAAGTAATAGTTGTAATATCAAGATGGCTGTGTATTTGGCTAATTCTTTTTCTTGTTCACCTACTTAGATTGCTAGTTCTTGGGTTAACGCTAAAATAAGAATATGCAGTTATCTAGATCGTTTACCTGAAAAATCAAATAAATATTGCATCATCAGAAGTAAGTAAGGAGTACTTTTCCTATTCCTGTAGGTGATGAAGCTAAAATATCACGTACTTCTATAGTAGAAGGGAAGGCTTCAACCTGAATGGCTGTTTGGCGTTAATAGCCTTTATCATATAGTGTATTAAGCAGACTTTGGTCTAACTCAAATTTAGAAAATGTGGTTGCAGTTATTGCATACCTTTTATTAGGCAATGAATTATATGTCATATCTAGGAAGATAGTATGGTTTTTTAAATAATTCAGCTTTAACTTTGAACTAATCTTTCATAGACTACAATGAAGTTTTAGTACCCAATACTGATTGGGGGGTAATTGCTGATTGTACAGCTAAACATATCGATCCAGAGTGATCTCAAGCTCTAGACCAGAATTGAAATGATTGTTTTTAGCTCATTCTACTATGCGTCCATTAAATTGCTTGACCATACAATTTTTAAAATGTATTGGCGGGCTAAAACTCGGTGTTCTATACCAAACTCTGTAAACAAACGGGTTAATTTCTTTTTTCTGGTTGCTGGAACGTTTTCGCAAAGCAAAAAGGCAGTCTATAAATTCTTTGCCATTGTCTATAAGTACCCATGTCTATCCATGGGTAGATGCTCGGTTAAGATCAGGTAAGAAGCATCAAACATTGGTGATGGTCTTACCATTCTGAAGATGGATAAAAAGCCATTGAGTATCGCTATCTATATCTATATCTACGAAAAGATAACGTCGTAAAGTTTCGTTTAGCATTTGAGGAAGATATTTCACATTTACGTGCAGAAGATGTGACCAGCTCATAGCTTTTAAACGCTTTATGCTTCGGTTTCCTGGCTTTCTGCCTGATTTCATGCAAATGCTCCCTCCTCTGTGCTGTGCCTGCATAAATAGCAATCCAGGAAAAATCGAGATATTACGGGGTTCAGGAATTTGCGTACGATTTGACTGCCAGAAGATCTGCGGAATGGAAGAAAAATATTTTTTGTAGGAAAACAACTACGTCTTCCTGATCAAGGCGATAGCGTTGTTTGAAAATGATGGGGAATATGGCTGTAATCATCAGCCTTATGTTGGCGAAAGTTGTTGCTTTGCTAGCAGCAGTAGCAGAACAATTTGTAGCCACGTCTATATTTTTCAATTGTTGTTGTTTCAAATAATCTTCTCCATGGCAGATAATTTGGTAAATAAAATGACCCTACATTATGGAATCTACTTAGCCATTCTTTAAATCGGCTGATATAAGTCTTCACAGTTTAAATGTGGAATTTCTTATCAATAACTCTCTGATTATCCAATCTTATTAAACGATAGTAACTAATTTCATGCTCGCTGCCAAAAGTTTCCTACTATTTAGGTCCATTCTAGCAAAGGATGGATTCTTTTTGATGATTGACTCAAGAAAACGGCTAACACACTCTACATTGAACTCTTCAAGAATCTCATCTCTCACATGATCCATTTTGATATTTAGCGATTAAGAGCACGGATTCCGTTCGTTCCTTTTATCTCCTCCTCTCCTGCGTTTTCTAGCTTTCCTATATGGGATATAACGCTTCCATTTAAAAGATTCAGGAAAAAACATTTCGTTGACTTCAACAATACCACTTAGTGTATTTATGTTGACTCTCGTTGCTGAAGCAAAGAAGCAGTGATCCCATCTAAACGCTGTTTTCAAATCAATGTCTGTTTGTTTCACTGACTCCTCTGTAAAGTCAAATTATTCAAGATACATCATAGATAACTAAAGCATTTTGTTCTTGTGATGTGGTTTCGTTAGAGGACTTCTAGTAAGATTATTAAATGTTTTCCTGGACTCGAGAATTTTTGAGTTATAGTGATTTCTGATGTATGGGGATTCCGAAGATGGTGCTGTATCTCCTGCTGATTAATTTCGTGAATAATTTAAACAACAGATAGAGATATCCCCTAAAAAAAGTCTACCATATCGGTATCTACAAAACCAGATATTACCTCTGATCCTTTGCATAAACTCATCCCTAATGGTGCCAAGCAGCTTATAGCCACGGTCGTTGAGTGGTGAGAGAGTTTGAAGCCATACTTGAACGCATCGGCTCTCCCCTTCTTGACGGGCATTAAGGCCCACGTTGTTTCTAACGATTATTTCCCACGGCGAATTAAACAGACTGGTAATTGGTGATGTTGAGATTAAAGTGCCTAAGATCAGAAAGCAGAGAGAATCGCACTGGCAACAGAATATGCTTCAAGAGCTCCGTTGCTACCGCCTTATCTGAAGCATGTAAAAAGCGTCAAAGAGTTGCTATCATGGCTGTACTTACGAAGCATATTCACGAAGCATATTCAGCGCTGATTTTTACAAAGCCATGTGAGCGCTTCTCGGTGATAAAGCACATGCTCTATCTTAAGAATACCATCAGTAGAGTTAAACAGAAATAGCTTGAATAGCACAGGGATTCTGCCTGTGGGATTTAAGTGATACGCGCTACGTTTATTTCTTGGGCGATGGATGGCATAGACAGTCCTGTTAGGTAAGATGATCGTCTTTGCCTGGTAGCTAATTATCGGGATCACTGACCATGAAGGTAATCAGGTAGTTGTACTTAAAGATGCTTATCGAGAGTCAAAAGTGAACTTGGCCTAACTTCTTAATGCCGTGAGAGCGTCTGGCTTAACCATGTATCTCCTAGGCTTCCTACGGGAGACGGTGCCCTTGGTTTTTGGAATGCAATGGCAAAGATATTTCAGAAGATGCAGCACCAACGAACGCTATTTTGGTACAACAAAACAGTTAATGAGCTGGTTTAATTCCCTAAATGGCATACAACCGAAAGTTAATGCTGAGCTGTGTGGCCCCGTGGAGGTCTTGACTAGCAGAGAGGTTCGATGCCGCTAATAAAGCCATTGATAGTTAGGAAATTAAATCGCTCTTTAAGTGAAGACTAAAAGCCATCCCTTATTGCTAAAAGGAGATAGAATTAGTTTGAGTCTATTATAAGTAAAAATTTCGTCGGAATGTATATTCTTTGACCTAATGCTCTAATTTTAGAGAAATTAACCATAGATTTAGCTTAATAACACTCATTTTCCATTTTATGCATTCTTTCTGACAATAAATCCGTTGCTTGTTTGGCAAGCTGCTTAGCCTCGATAAAAACTAGCCTGTTGACATACAGAATCATTTGTACGGATCTCCTGTACGTAGCAATTCTTTCATTAGAACCAAGAAGAATCCTAGTTTTTCTGCTTTTTTGCAAGTTGTCATCTCTAGCGCTTTATACACTTTTGGTATGTGCCTCGTTTATGATTCAACAAAAAAGGATAGTAACGTACCATCTTATAATCAGGTCGGTGGTCATAATAATGATCTACAATCACTCCCCATCAGTAACGCTGCCACTGCTTCTTGGCGCGGATATTATGCCAAAATAGCAGGGGGGAATTACTTGGATTTATTAGGTTATAACTCTGAAGAAGTAACCGAATGACAGCGTTTTGCCTGATTTCTTCGACTGCTTTTTTTTAAAGAACAGCTGACACTATATAGCATGTTTAATATCCAGCCTTCCCTACAAAGTTATGGAAACATGAAGATACGGATGTTGATTGAGTTGTCGACCATAAGTATAAAAGGCATAAAAGATAGCAATTTCAATACCTTGTTTGCGTATTACTGTAGTATAGTGCGGGTGTATGGAGGGAGAGGTTGGGCGCGCTAGCGCGAAATAAAGTGTTGGGTACCCGGCTAGTATTGTTAAAAAAAACAAAACAAAAAAAGAAGAGTGGGGGATAGTGAAAGTAATGTGTTGCCAGTTAGTAGTTGTTAGTCGGATAAGAGATGAATCTGCTGTGCTAATTACTGCTTAGTAGCTTTGACGCTGCATGAACTGCAGGCTGTTGAACTTACAGGTTTAGCAGAAAAAACAGCGGTGGAAAACATTCAGGAGAGGCACAGTAGTAGCGCTTGGATTTTATTCCAAGGCCAGAAGTCCCGCAGGTAAGTATTTGTTCAACAAATAAACGGGTCTAAAAGTTAAAAGTTTCCCGTATTTTTTAAGAAATTTATTCCAGTCGTCATCAATGATGAAAGGAGTTTAGTTAGGCAGGGGGATTATCCCTAGTTTTCCTATAGGTGATGAATTCATCAGCAAGCATACTTTCAGTCATTGCCTCCAATCAATACAATTGTATCCAGAATCCATCAGCTTTTGCTTTGGGTGCGTTGCTTAAAATTCCGGATAATCGTGATTAGAGGCAGATAATACTTGCGTGTTGAGAAAAAATTGAAGACCGAGTCGGATGCATTTGTAGTATAGCTTTTTTGGTATATTATGAAAAATTTAGTCGATCTATCATCATTAATTTTTGAAAGAAGATCATAAAACAATACGGATAAACAGGCGGTCTAACACGTGTCAACTCGTCTCTTATCTTCTTGATTTAGCCGATTTATGATTTCTAGGAGATTTATTCAGAGCCATCTGGATGAATTCCTGAAGGAATTAACATATCGTAGAGATAAAACAGTACTTAGATCATGAATTTTTTCGAAGTAGCGCAGCTACTACCATTACTGACTACGATTCTCACATTACTGAGCTCTACGTTCATGTTTTGTTGGCAATGTTTTCAGCTAAGTATCTTGCAGCTATGAAAAAGCTGAAGAAATAACGAGAAGAACTGTTGACATCCTACGACTTCACCCCTCAGAGCAGTGGGGGTGAATAAAAACGACGAATCTGATTAAATTAGCTTTTGCAACACTAAAGCTACGAAGGAAGTCGGAAGTGTCGATGCACGAATAAAACTATGGTTTGAGAAAAACAACCCTTTCAATGCTATTTAACCTGATCCAGTTTGTTCAGAAAAGTACCGGCTAAGGATTTGACATGCTGAGACTCTGGTCAGTAAAAAACGTCTAATTTAAGGATGAAGAACAGATTCATGAAGCATCAGAGCGAAGCCTAAGCCTCGACCGTCATACACTAGATTTACTAATAACTTGATTTTATAGATATTAGCCTGATTTTTTGCATCTTGATTGATCAATGCATCACCAATCTTGGCATTTACTGCTGCAACTGCCTTCAAAACGCCTTTACTTAAAAAGCAATCTTTATAAGCATCAAGTAGTTTCAATTCTTATGGTGAACCGGTGTATCTATGCAGCAGATGGGTGCTATGCTGCTGCTAAACCAATAAATCCCCCTCTTATAAATGAACTTCTGCCTTAACAATCAGATTATCACTGAAATTGATGATTGTACGCCAGGATGACCTTAACAATTTTGGAGATTAAATTTTCCTCAGTACAAGTTAAATTGTATCCAATGCTAAAAAATTAATACCATTAGCCTATATCTCTTTCAGCTTCCCTTTGTGATATTCCTTTGCGGCTTTAATAAAGCCAGAAAATAAAGGATGGCCATCTCTTGGTGTTGAAGTAAATTCAGGATGAAACTGACAAGCGACAAACCAAGGATGGTTAGGATCCTCAATAATTTCAACCAGTTTATTATCCGCTGAGCGCCCTGCAATACGTAAACCCGCTTCTTCAATACGAGCTAAAAGCATATTATTGACTTCATAACGGTGGCGATGCCGCTCCATAATTGTGTCGCTATTGTATAACTCATGAACTTTACTACCTTTCATTAAATGGCATAATTGGCCACCTACTCGCATCGTACCGCTAAGATCGCTTTTCTTATTACGAACTTTAATATTACCACTGTCATCAGACCATTCCGTAATTAAGGCAACAACCGGATATGGACAATCTGGAGCAAATTCTGTTGAGTTTGCCCCTTCCATACTAGCAACATGACGGGCATATTCAATCAGAGCAACCTGCATTCCCAGGCAAATACCCAAATAAGGAATATTATTTTCACGTGCGTAACGTGCTGCAATAATTTTTCCTTCGATGCCACGCTCACCAAAACCACCTGGAACTAGGATAGCATCAAATCCTTTTAGGAGCTTAGTACCATGCGCTTCAATATCTTCAGAATCAATTAGTTTGATATTCACTGTTAAACGATTTTTTAACCCCCCATGTTTTAACGCTTCAATAACCGATTTATAAGCATCAGGTAACCCTATATATTTACCTACCATGCCAATAGTTACCTTACCTACCGGATTAGCTTGCGCATCAATAACCTGTTCCCATTCAGACAAATCAGCGGAAGAGCATGCAAGTTCAAATTTTTCACAAATATAATCATCTAACTGCTGATATTTCAATAATGCAGGAATTTTATAAATTGAATCAACATCCTCTAATGAAATAACCGCTTTTTCCGGTACATTGCAGAAAAGCGCAATTTTTGCCCGTTCATTAACCGGAATAATCCGATCTGAACGACAAATTAGCACGTCTGGCTGAATACCTATAGAAAGAAGTTCTTTTACCGAATGTTGGGTCGGTTTTGTTTTCACTTCACCTGCAGCAGGTAAATAAGGCACTAAAGTAAGATGTAGAAAAAGAGTGTGTTTACGACCAATATCAACGGCTAATTGGCGAATTGCTTCTAAAAAAGGTAAAGATTCAATATCACCTACTGTGCCACCAACTTCAACCAAAACGATATCTTGGCCTTCTCCTCCACGAATAATCCGGTTTTTGATCTCATCAGTAATATGAGGAATAACTTGAATGGTTTTGCCCAAATAATCACCACGACGCTCTTTACGTAATACTTCAGAGTATACACGACCAGTTGTGAAATTATTACAACGTGTCATTTTAGTACGAATAAATCGTTCATAATGACCCAAATCAAGATCAGTTTCTGCACCATCTTCGGTAACAAAAACTTCTCCATGTTGGATTGGGCTCATTGTGCCTGGATCAAGATTAATATAAGGATCCAGTTTCATAATAGTAACATTTAGTCCTCGCGCTTCAAGTATAGCAGCCAAAGAAGCGGCAGCGATCCCTTTGCCTAGAGAGGAAACTACCCCGCCAGTTATAAAAATATAATTTATTTTCATGTTAAACCTGAAAATTTAGGTGTAAAAAAAACGATGAATATAACAGGACAGGAAAGCGGTATACCTAACCTTAAATTTACTATAAATATTCTAAACCTATTAAGGTTAATTTTCATCAATAATCTTTCAATATCAATAATTAACTAACTTATGTAAATTTTTATCAATAAATATCTGATCGATTATAACATTCTAATTAATACTTAATCCATTTAGCTAAGAGTTATACTTATTTCTAGTGTATGGGTTTTTCGGAGATGCTGATCTATCCTACTGATTAATTTCGTAAATAATTTCATCAATAGAGAGATGATATGCTATGAAAAGTCTACCCTAGAGGTATCTTCAAAAGCAGATATTAGCTCTGATCTATTGCGTGAACTCATCCGTAATGGTCCCAAGCAGCTGATAGCCACATCACTGTTGAGACTGAGCTCGAAGCCATGCTGCGACAACATGCTGAACACCGCCTTATCGACGGCCGGGTTCTATGCTTTCGTCCATAAGAGTTATTTGCAACAGCGAACTATACAGATTAGTATTGACGATATTGAGATTAAAGTTCCTAAGGTTAGGAAGGAGATCTCTTGCGCAACGGCAACCAAATATCCTTCAATAGCTCTCGGTGCTATCGCTTTATTTAAAGCGTCCCCCAAAAGGTCAAATAGTTGCTACCATGACTGTACCTGTGAGGCATATCCAGCAGTGATTTTCATGAATCATCTAGCGGCATTTCTTGGTAAAAAAGCACATCCTTTTTTTTGCCAATATCATCAGCAGATTAAAACAGGAATGGTTTGAAGAGCAGAGGAAATGGGGGTCTCCAGCATGATTTAAGTGATATGCGGTATGTTTATTTCTTGGTCAATGGCATATACAGAGTCATCTCAGGCAAGATGATTGCCTTTGCCTACTGATCCAGTATCAGCGTCACTGAGCATGAACATAAAGGAGCTAGTTGTAGTTAAAGATAATTATCAAAAATCAGAAATAAACTGTGGGAAAAACTTCTTAATGATTTATACGAGCACATTGCTTAAGCGTGTCTTCCATACTTACTACAGGAGACTATACCATTGATTTTTAAAATAAAAATAACAAAGATATTCCTGGTTATGCTGTAACAACTCTGTTGGGTATACAAAACAGCTAATGTGCTGGGTTTCCCCCACTCCCTCAAAAGCATACAACAGAAAGTTAAGGATTGAGCTACGCGGAAGGTTTTGGCTAACCAGGAGAGCCGCGATGCCATTAATAACACCCTTGATGATTTGTTGGCAAGGTTTTCTAGAGAAGTATCATGCAGCGATGAAGAAGCTGGAGAAAGATTGCGAAGAGCTGTTGGCATTCTATGACTTCCCGTCATCGCACACTTCACTTTGCGTCAAATAAGAACGATAAATCTGATTAAATCGGCTTTTCGACAATGAGGATACAACCTAACACGTGAATAAGGTGTGGTTTGAGAAAACAACTCTTTTTAATTCAATGCTATTTAAGCTGCTACAGTCTGCTTAGAAAAGCTAGAACTTGCTAAGGGGAATTTTGACCTGGTGATCACCTTTCTATAGTTCTGTGTTAAATAACGTCTAATTTAAAGATGAAGAACAGCTTCACGAAGCATCAGAGAGTATAAATAACCTTATTATCATACACCAGATTTAGTAATAACTCAAAATTTATCATAACTTATTAAATATTTTTATTTCTACTAACAACTAACCTAAAATATTAGCTAACTCTTCACTGACTTCAATAACCTTACGGGTACCATTTAATTTAAAGTATTTGGTATGACCGCTAGTAGCTTCTTGATGATAATATGCAATTAAAGGCTTAGTTAAGTGATGATACTCTACTAATCGCTTGCGGAGCGTATCTTCTTGATCATCTTTGCGAATAGTTAGTTTTTCACCGGTAACATCATCTTTGTTTGCTATTTTTGGTGGTTTGAATTTTACGTGATAAATACGACCAGAAGGTGTATGAACTCGACGACCAACAATACGTTCAACAATAATTTCATCGGGTACATCAAATTCTAACGCATAATCCACTGAAATACCAGCATTTTTCATTGCGTCTGCTTGTGGGATAGTGCGAGGGAATCCATCCAGTAAGAAGCCGTTTCGGCAATCATCCTGTGCTATACGTTGTTTAACTAAAGCAATAACTAATTCATCAGTAACAAGCTTACCGTTATCCATTAATTCTTTAGCTTTTAGACTCAACTCTGTATCTGCCTTTAGGGTAGCACGTAGCATATCACCGATAGAAATTTGTGGAATGCTATACTTTTCCATGATGAATTGTGCCTGAGTCCCCTTACCTGTGCCTGGCGCGCCGAGCAAAATAATACGCATTGCGTAAATCCATTGCTATTTCATTTAATAATTTAAAAAAAATAATCTTATCATTAGGTATACCTATAACTCAAGAAAACAGATAACTATTGAATAGTTACATTATTTTTATTAAAATAAACCATGTATTAAAATAATTAAAAACGTGATTTTACGAACAATTCGGTTAATTAAACAAATTTTGAGTTATTAGTAAATCTGGTGTATGGGGCTTAGGCTACACCTTCCAGTCTGATGCTTTATGAATCTGTTCTTCATCCTTAAATTTGACGTTATTTACAAGCAAGGAGGGTCAATAGAAGGTCAAATATCCACTTAGGCGATTCAGTTTTTCTGAGCAGACTATAACAGCTTAAATACCATTAAAACGCTTGTTTTTCTCAAACCACAGTTCTAAGTGTGTGGGCCTCCCTTTTTATCCTTACTGTTGCAAAAACCGATTAATCGGATTCGTTGTTCTTATTGATGCCAAGTACCTCTGATGGGAAGTTGTAGAATGCCACCAGTTCTTCTTCTCAATCTTTTTCCAGTTTCTTCATTGCTGAAGAATAGTTCGCTGAAAACCTTGCCAACAAATCATCAAGGGTGTTATTAATGGCATCGCGGCTCTCCTGGTTAGCCAAAACCTTCCGCGTAGCTCAATCCTTAACTTTCTGTTGTATGCTTTTGAGGGAGTGGTGGAAGCCCAGCACATTAGCTGTTTTGTATACCCAACAGAGTTGTTACAGCATGACCAGGAATATCTTTGTTATTTTTATTTTAAAAATCAATGGTATAGTCTCCTGTAGTAAGTATGGAAGACACGCTTAAGCAACGTGCTCGTATAAATCATTAAGAAGTTTTTCCCACAGTTTATTTCTGATTTTTGATAATTATCTTTAACTACAACTAGCTCCTTTATGTTCATGTTCAGTGACGTTGATACTGGATCAGTAGGCAAAGGCAATCATCTTGCCTGAGATGACTCTGTATATGCCATTGACCAAGAAATAAACATACCGCATATCACTTAAATCATGCTGGAGACCCCCATTTCCTCTGCTCTTCAAACCATTTCTGTTTTAATCTGCTGATGATATTGGCAAAAAAAAGGATGTGCTTTTTTACCAAGAAATGCCGCTAGATGATTCATGAAAATCACTGCTGGATATGCCTCGCATGTACAGTCATGGTAGCAACTATTTGACCTTTTTGGGGACGCTTTAAATAAAGCGATAGCACCGAGAGCTATTAAAGGATATTTGGTTGCCGTTGCGCGAGAGATCTCCTTCCTAACCTTAGGAACTTTAATCTCAATATCGTCAATACTAATCTGTATAGTTCGCTGTTGCAAATAACTCTTATGGACGAAAGCATAGAACCCGCCCGTCGAGAAGGCGGTGTTCAGCATGTTGTCGCAGCATGGCTTCGAGCTCAGTCTCAACAGTGATGTGGCTATCAGCTGCTTGGGACCATTACGGATGAGTTCACGCAATAGATCAGAGATAATATCTGCTTTTGAAGATACCTCTAGGGTAGACTTTTCATAGCATATTATCTCTCTATTGATGAAATTATTTACGAAATTAATCAGTAGGATAACGTCACTTTCTCTGAAAGATTATACACCAGAAATGAGCATAACTTAATTTTAGCTAAAAAATAACTTATTAATACGCCGAATAAATTGATTAGGATCTTCCAGGTTACCTTTTTCAACAAACAATGCCTGATCTAATAATACTTCTATCCACTCAGAAAATAACCCATCATCGGTTAGCTCGCTCACTTTTTTAACTAATGGATGCTCAGGATTAAGTTCAAAATTATATTTTACTTCCGGTGCTGATTGACCCACAGCAGCAAAAAGTTTTGCCATCTGAGTAGTCATATCATTCACATCGGTCGTTACGATTGCTGGCGTATCTGTTAAACGGTGTGTTAATTTCACTTCCTTCACCCGATTGCCTAATAATTTTTTTATCCGCTCAACGAAAGACTCTAGTTTTTTGTCTATATCTTCTTGTTCTTTCTTATCTTCATCAGCCAGTTTTTCTAATAATTCATCTGTCTTACTAACAGATTGAAAGGATTTGCCTTCAAATTCTGGCAAATAGTTCATCATCCACTCATCAATTCGATCTGATAATAATAAAACTTCAATTCTTTTTTTACGGAACAGTTCTAAATGCGGGCTATTATTCGCAGCGGCATAACTATCTGCGGTAATATAATAAATCTTTTGCTGTCCTTCAATCATTCGAGTTAAATAATCTTCTAAAGAAACATTCTGTAAATTACCATCATTATGCGTTGATGCAAAGCGTAATAATTTAGTAATCGCTTCTTTGTTAGCTGTATCTTCCCCAGGACCCTCTTTCAGCACTAATCCAAATTCCTGCCAGAATTGTTGATACTGTTCAGGTTCACTTTTAGCTAATTTTTTTAACATTTGCAATACGCGTTTGGTTAATGCACTGCGCAAACTACTGGTAATATTACTATCTTGTAAAATTTCGCGCGAAACATTTAATGGTAAGTCATTTGAATCAACTAAACCACGAACAAAACGTAAGTAATTTGGCATAAGCTGCTCAGCTTCATCCATGATAAAAACACGATGAACATAAAGCTTTAAACCATGTTTATTATCACGGTTCCATAAATCAAAGGGCGCTTTAGTCGGTATATAAAGTAGGCTTGTATACTCTTGTTTAACCTCTACCCGATTATGACTCCATATTAAAGGATCTGCATAATCATGGGAAACATGCTTATAAAACTCTTTATATTCTTCAGCCGTAATACCGTTTTTGTTACGAGTCCATAGCGCCTGAGCTTTATTAATTTTTTCCCAAATAACAGTATTATCTTCTTTGTTTTTGGCTTCAATTTCCACCGTAAGAGCAATATGATCTGAATATTTATTGATCAGTGAACGTAAACGGTAGTTATCTAAAAATTCCGTTTGGTCTTCACGTAAATGTAATGTAATTTCGGTACCACGCTCTGCTTTCTCAATATCAGCAATGGTGTATTTACCCTCACCTTCAGATTCCCAAAAAACCCCTTTATCTGCGGCCATGCCTGCTGCTCGAGTACGGACTGTCACTTTATTTGCAACAATAAAAGCTGAATAGAATCCAACACCAAACTGACCGATTAATGGGCTATCTTTTGGCTTTTTATTCCCTAAAGACTTTAAAAAAGAATTCGTACCAGATTTAGCAATAGTACCTAAATTATCAATAACCTCTTCACGTGTCATGCCAATGCCATTATCGCTAATGCTTAAGGTTTTTTTATCTTTATCAATAGCAATTCTAACTCTTAAATCACCATCATTTTCATAAAGATCAGATTGTGATAGTGCTTTAAAATGTAATTTATCCGCTGCATCAGATGCGTTTGAAATTAGCTCACGTAGAAAGATTTCTTTATTGGAATAAAGAGAGTGTATCATCAATTGCAATAACTTTTTTACTTCTGATTGAAATCCAAGAGTTTCTTGTCCTTTCATATTCATTAAATAGCCTCAATATTAGAATAATTTTTAGGTTGAATGATTATGAAACTTAGATGGGGATATAAATTGAAAATTTCAAGTCACCGTTGTGAAAGCATACTTGTGATAGAGCTCGACATGATTAAATTTTTCATAAAAATAAGCAGAATTTTTAACCTCTGCTTATAATTATTTATAGTATTAGGATACTATAAATAATTAATTTTATGGCGCCCAATGATTGAATGTGATAACGTTATTCCGCCAATCATTTTAACTTCACTGCTAACAGGAATACCGTGAGCAATATGACTGTCCATAACCACCAATATTAAATACGTATGCAAGTAATATAATTAGCTTTTCTTCCATTTCAATTGTTGGGTTAATCGCTAGTATTACTATTTATATCGTCTCAGTTGCCAGTTTATCGACTAAGCTTTTAAGACCTTATATCCTTAGGTCCAATACCATTTAATGCCTACAACAAATACCCATTAAAACAAAATAAGATCCGGTAAACACACTGTTTTGTTTGTTCGATTGCATAAATATCAGCCAGGCTTTCAACTAGATATATTTTGTCAGTCTGTTGACGCCTTAAATTAGTGTAAATAGAACAGTGATCTTTTTCATTAAAAATTCGATAACCCTGACAATGGACGAATGTGAATATACATCATGTAAACCACACCGTAGTCCTTTTATTTGCATTAAAATGGCATCTTAAAGCCTGGAAGTAATTGCATTCCATTGGATACATTGGCCATTTTTTCTTTTTGTGCTTCTTCTATACGACGCGCAGCATCATTAAATGCGGCCGCAATAAGATCTTCTAACATATCTTTATCATCCGTTATTAAACTAGGATCGATTTTAATCCGACGACAATTATGGGCACCATTAATGCTTACTTTAACAAGACCTGCACCCGATTCCCCGGTAACCTCCATGTTAGCAATCTCTTCTTGTACTTTCTGCATCGTTTCTTGCATTTGCTGAGCTTGTTTCATCAGGTTACCCAGCCCACCACCTTTACTAAACATAAAATTCTCTCTTTCTGATTTCTTACAAAAATATAGACTTTAACATTGAAAAGTTATAAATAAAAGTATGTATTCAGGCTAGACAGGCCGAATACTTTCTTCATCTAACTGTGCATCAAATAACATGCGTAAAGTCTGAATCGTTTTATCCATAATAATGGATTGACGAGCCTGAGCTAGCTTCTCTTCATAAATTACCTGCCGCCATTCTAAAGGCGTCTTGATGGTTAGATTATCATCTTCAATGATGATCAATTTTATCGGCTTGCCATATAACTCACACAAGGCTTTTATTAATTTTTTATGCGCCTTTTCAGTATTCAAATGCCGTTGCATTGATCGTAAATGTAAACAAATTTCCGTTTCACTTAACGCTTCTTTATAAGCATTTAACGCTAATTGTTCTATTAATTTTGGCACTTTTAACTGACTAATTTCCGCTGACCACTGGTCATACTTTTGAGATTCAACCGCAATTTTATCGGCAAGTTCATGCGTCCTTTCATATTTCAATGCTTGTTTAATATCAGCTGGCGTTGTTACTCGCTCTATTTTTTGCTTAGAAAGATTTTTCGGACGCCATTGATAAAATTTATCCTTTTCACTTTGTTCAGTTTTATTAATCGTTTTTGGCTGCTTTAAAACAGAACACTTGGTTGGGGGTGGGGGCTGCTTCGCTGCCGAAAGCGTAGTTAACCTTTCTACTGCCGACATCAGTAATGGTATTTTTGCCTTTAGCGATGCTGTTTCAGTCTTTTTTAGTAGCATTTTCTCTTTCACTTTCGCTTTATTTAGCGATGTTTTTTTGCTTGCAAGAATTGCAATGTAGGCATAATATTAATTATTTTTTTCTGATGAGCTTCTTGCTTTATCGATGACTTTTTTTTTATCTTTTAAGTTGGTAGAAATATCGACATGATTATCAATATCATTGCCTTTAGTAGTTGTTTCAGTGAGACTTGGTGATGACCCCAAGGAAATTTTAATATCATTAATACACTTAGGATGAAATGCTAAGTGCTCGTAATAACGTCATTTCAACCCCCATGCGTCTTTCTGGCGCATGGGAAAGCTCTTTCCGTCCGACTAATAAGGTTTGATAATAGAACTGTAAATCCGTTGGCGTAATCAAGCGCGCAAGTAAACGTAAACGCACTTCTATAGGTGATGCAGAATCTTGCATCTCCATTGGTAAAAGCTGGTTCATCGCAATACGATGAACTAATGATAATAGTTCAATCAATACACTTTCCCAGTCACTGCCTCGTAAAGCAATATCTTCTACTAAAGCCATCATTTTTTGAGCATCGCCATCTACAATCGCTTCAATGATCGCTAGCGGCTGTTCATTATTCAATATGCCTAGCATTTGGCTAACTGAATCTACTGATACTTGGCCCTGGCCAATGGCAATAGCTTGATCGGTTAAACTTAATGCATCACGTAAACTGCCTTCGGCAGCTCTAGCGATTAATTGGCGGGCATGTTTATCACTTGATATTTGCTCAGCTGCTAAAATGCGTTCAAGTTGATTGCTTATTTGGTCAATATCCAGTTTCCTTAAATGAAATTGAAGACAACGGGATAAAACCGTTATTGGTAATTTCTGTGGATCTGTAGTTGCTAATAGAAATTTTACATGTTCTGGGGGTTCTTCTAGCGTCTTGAGTAAAGCATTGAAACTATGATTAGATAGCATATGAACTTCGTCAATTAAGTACACTTTATATCGACCACGCGCCGGTGCATACTGAACATTATCTAGCAGCTCGCGGGTATCCTCAACTTTAGTACGCGAAGCGGCATCAATTTCCATCAAATCAACAAATCGTCCATGAGCTATCTCAAGACAGTTAGCACAGTTACTACAAGGATTTTTGGTTATCCCTACCTCACAGTTAAGTCCTTTCGCAAATAGCCGCGCAATGGTCGTTTTCCCAACCCCACGTGTACCAGAAAATAAATATGCATGATGCAGACGCTGCTGTTGCAAGCTATTTGCTAGCGCAGTTAAAATGTGTTGTTGCCCAACAACATCGATAAATGTTTGTGGGCGCCATTTACGGGCAAGTACCTGGTAGCTCATAATTCCTATTAGACCTTAAGTATATAGTTTCGCCAACTTATCGCTATTTTCATATAGTCAGCACATTTTTTGCATTAATGGTCTGGAAATTCAACTAAATTAAAACAATTGACCACTTGTCTTTTAAAGAATTGATACCACCTTTATCAGATAAACAGATAAAGAATGCCGCTTCATTAAAACTTTACAGCTAAGATCCCAGATCGGGTACTATCGCCTGAATTCTTCCACCTATAGCGATTAAATCATCAATAATTAATATATTATCTTTTGCTGAAATACTAAATACTATATTGATTGATGCATCTCTAATGCATCAATACCCTATATTCTAGGTCATAATTCTGTAGTAAAGTGTGGCATGGTAAATTTTTTCTTTACGTACTGGACAAAGCTTACATGCCTAAATCTATAAAGCAACTAGAGAGGTAGAGCATCTTAAATAAAAATCTTCTCGCTTCAGAGAGCTAACAATTTTAGGGATACCTTTATTTTTATAAAATTCAACGAGTAGATCATATAGTGGCGTGATAAGCGGTTGAATTATCCAATAACCTTGTAATATCACGAAATAATACACCTATATTGGATAATCAGGAATTGTTTCAATACTCTTTTTTTTAAATTGTATTTTTTCATTAAACATAATAATTATTATTATAGATAAAATAATTAAACGCTTCAATCTATGAAAACTATTATTGTATTGCAATAACTACCTTAACAATATGCACATTTTACTGTAACAAGTGAAAACAGTAATCACATATTTTATTATTATAGCTTAGTATATGAAAACACAAAAGTTGCTAAACGCTCTTGAAGAGCAAATTGAAGGATTGGCAGAAAAAATAAAACCTATTGCACACTCTTCTTTTATAAGATTACGTTTTGATCAAAAATTATTTTATCGGAAAAGCTATCAATTAAGCGAATGTTTATTCGAAATAAAACAATATTTTAATCAATTAAAACATGCTGTTATAACTTTACGTTCAGAACAGATTACTTTTTTGACAGAAAAAATTATTGCCCAAGTTGCTGCTATAACACGTGAATCTGCAACACAAATCTTAAGAGAACAAGAAAGGCAACATAGTCAAAAAGAAAAAACCGTCGATCTCTATGATCGTTTAGTTCAACATCAAGATTATGAATATCGTCTAATAGGTATGCTAAATGATCGAGAGCAACAATTAGATAAAGAGCAGTCATTCGTAGCTTGCCAAAAGCTGCAACAGCAAATATCGGCATTAACTGGAAGATTAGTGAGATGCCGTCAGGCTCTTTCAGGTATAGAAAGAGCGATTGAATGCTATGAAAATCATAATATCAAATAAAAATAATATAGCTGATATTTAATAAATTTAAAGAATGCTCCAAAAAAAATTTAAGTTGCTATTAATTAATTTCTAGAATAGAAATTAATTAAATAGAACCTATTACAGCACTCAAAGCGCTTGTGATCTCATAAAAAAGATTATGATAATTAAAGAAGGTATATTTATTACTTGTCAATACACGCTAAAAGCATTGATAAAAATAATTCAATTATTATTCTGCGGCCATTATCTTGATTTTTCTATCAGGGTGCTGCCATGCTGTTAGCTGCGCTAATAGTATGCTAATGTTCTTGCACAGAAGCACCTTTGCTATTATGTATGTGAACTTTTAACTAATTAAAAGCAATATTTATATTTTGTTTTCGAAATGGAAGTTATGCTTATTTTGGTGTAGTGGGGTCGGAGATTCTGGCGTATTCTGCTGATTGATTTGATGAATGATTTCAATAACAGAGAGATGATATGGCATGAAAAATTTACCATATAGGTATCCGCGAAACCAGATATTACCTGTGATCCCTTACATGAAATTATTCGTAATGATCCAAGGTAGGCTGATAGCCACTACAGCGGTGGTGGGTGAGCTCGATGCCATGTACTACGATAACATGCTGAACACCACTTTTCTACGCACGTCTCTCATCCGTAAGGGTTATTTTCACAGCGAAGTATACAGACTGGTATTTGACGATGTTGAGATTAAAGTGCCTAAGGTTAGGGGATTGCAGCGGCAACGGAATATGCTTCAACAGCTTATTGCTACTGCCTTATCTGAAGCGTACAAAAACTGTGAAGAAGTTGCTACCATGCTCGGTCCCCTGGAGACAAGGCATCTTCAGCAGTGATTTTTACGAAGCTTTGGGGAGCTGAGCCTCATGAAAAAGCACATGCTCTCTCTGTGTAGTACCATCAGCATACTGAAACAGCAATGACTTGAATAGCATAGGTAATGGTGCCGGCGTGATTTAAGGCCTACGCGCTACGTTTATTTTTTGGCTGATGGCATAAATACACTTATGTTAGGCAATATAATCACCTTTTCCTCCTGGGTAATTCTCGGCGTCACCGAGCATGGACGTAAGGAGTTAGTTTCTGTCAAAGATGCTTATAGAGAATCAGAAGCGAATTGGTTCGAACTTCTCAATGCTCTGCGAGCACGTGGTTTAACCGTATCTCTCAGCCTTGCTACTGGAGAAGACGGTGGTATTAGTTTTTAAAATGCAATGGCAAAGATATTTCTAGACATGGAGAAGCAATGCTGTTGCGTACACATAAAACAGCTAATGAGCCCCTTTTTGACTCCAAAAGGGAATGTAACCAAAATTAAGACTGAGCTGCGGGGAGAGGTCTGCCTAGCCAGAGAAGCGCAATGCCCCTGCTAATAAAGCCGTTGATATTTTGTTGGCAAGGTTTTCAGCGAACTATATCTTGCAGTGATGAAGAAGCTGGAGAAAGATTGAGAATAACTTTTGGCATTCTACGAATTTCCGTCAGAGAGCACTTGCGTCAATAAGAATGAGGAATCCAATTGAATCGGGTTTTACGACAATAAAACTACGAGCCCAACGTGCGAATAACTGTAGTTTAAGAAAAAACAACAGTTTTAATGCTATTTAAACTGTTTCCGTTTGATAAGAAACGCTGGAACCGGCTATAATTGGATTTTGAGATGTGCTGATATCTGTGCTGCTATAAACAACCTCCAATTTGCTATAAACAACCTCCAATTTAAGGATGGAGAACAGATTCACTAAGGATTAGAGCGTAGCCTGATCGTCATATATTAGATTTGTTAATAACTCTCGTCAACTAGTTTAACTTGTTTTTATCTAGTGGATGCCAGGGGCTTCCAGGAAAGCCAGTTGTTCAACTTTCCTGGATATTGAAGTAGTCCATCCATCGGAAACCATAACGGAGTAGTACTCTCTTGGTCTCATTCAGCTGCGGCATGAATGCTGGGTAATAGTGCTACTGTTGTTATCTAAAAAATATATTAGTCTTTCTTCTTTTTATCCGTATAAACATAACAAAAATTATGATGTGCTGACTTAGCTGTTAAACAGGCATTTCAGTATCCAGACGTAATAAATGTGAAGCGGCGTTGTGATAGGGTCAAAGCACATGCATTTTGGGAGAGTCCACGTAGGTTCCCAATCGTCAGACTGATTGTCCAGAAATGTGTTCAGGCTCACCATAAAGCTATAAGACTGCGCAAGTTCAATTTAAAATTGCCGGTTAAGGCTCGGTTTTATACGTAGTTTGTGCTAACATAATACTGGCAATCATCAATACCGGCATTCTCGCTGATATTACAGTTAGACAACCATAAAATCCTCTTAGCTCGATAGCAACAGGCTAGCCGTGAGCAGAATACAAGTACGCTCCAGAAAGCCGATTGCAATAGGGTTTAGACAGGTTTAGGTGCCGTCTAAAAATGCTGTCAGTGCAACCTGGATGTGCTGCGAGTCTGATTTCAGGGGTATTGTGGGCAAGAATATGCAAAGTGATATCGACTTATTTTGCTTGCGGCGCAAACAGCGCCACTGTAGGCCCCTATAATTGTCCACCACACACTCACCGCTGGCTGAGTCCTTAGTAGTGCGAAAGATAGATGCTGACCCACTTAATATTGGCTTGACAGAGAAAAATATCCGAGTGATTGTCCATTCACGAATGTGTGTCTCCCCTCCACTGCTCCTTCTAGATTGGCAGGACATGAGCTGTGGATGGATGGTTCTCACAGACCCCCATGAGACCTCGCGCGTCTACTGCTGGTAATTCAAGCGTATGACACGTCGCCCGGCAGGAATTACACCCGATACAGCAGATGCGATAGCAGATCTTCAAGATGTTCGCGGTCAGCGCCTGATTTGCTCCACTGCAGAGTTACCTGAAGGTCAGGTTTAGTCAGCCTTGAGCTCAATCCGTTAAAGGTTCCTCACCTTCCCCTCGGTGGCTTCTCTCAGACGATAAAGCCGCGCTGTCTAGCCCCCTCTAGCAAACGTGCCAAATCGGCACACTGAGACGGCATCTCATATAGTGGCAACTCTTGGACACAGACAAACTTGAAGCTTCCACCCCCGTGAGGCCTGGTTGCCTATTACGCCCCAAAAGGCGCAGTGTTTGAGTAGTTCGCTTTAGTCGTCCTCGCTCGGAATAATTTGCCGGGCTATCCAGCCTAAATGCTCATCCTGCAGCGAAGATAGCCCGACATGAGAAATCGCTATCTGAGACCTCAAGAAGGCGTAAGCTGCTACATCCTCCTCTCCTTGCTAGGTCTGACTGATAAGCTCGTCAAGCGTAAGTATCTGATACGGTATTTACATCTCCTTCAAACGGATTTTAAAGGTAAACGAATACGCACTGCCTTCCTTAAGCGTTAGATGCACGGTCAAGCCTACAGCCGAAAGTCAACTGGGCTGGCTGTCAGATAACTGTTAGCCCACCATCAGCCCGGTCATAACCTGCCATCATCCGGCAGGTTTTCGAAGATCTCACAGGGCACCTAACAATAAAGAGACATAGCAGCATCATCGTCAGGCTATCGTTGATGAGTAAATCTATACCACGCCACGCTCTGTACCAGCCTCTTCCCCCCTTCGCTATTTATCCAGCAAAGCGTTACTCATTGGGCCAGGGGTTCCAGGCTCTCCAGGCCATTTTCTTGATGGAAGTGAGCGCTTTATTTAATATCACCGATAACAGCTTCTCATGCGCTGGAAAGGTGCCTTTGGATTCAGCGTTACCAATAATAACTATGTTTTGTTTCACCGTTAGGTTTTTTAATCAGCACATTATGGATAAAACGCGTTGGCGGGGGTATTAAATACCACCTCATGATGATCGGCGATAACTTTCAGTGTTTTACAGATCTTTCAGTGTTTTACAGATGATGATGCATGGTCGTCACGGATCAGATACAGATAATGCCTTTCATAGCGATACAAGCCGCTATCTGTCCCAGGCGGCGGTTAGTCAGTTTGGCCGATATAATGCCTGTCTTCCAGCACCAGGACCGTTGCTTAGTTACGACTGCCGACAAGAGGCAGGAAAACACCAATTCGGCACTTGATAATGGCATGCTGATGTGCACGTATTGTTTTGGTGTTAGAACTCATCAAAGGTTTTACCGTCTACTGTCGTCAACTGGACGTTTTTCGCTTTCATTTCGTGATTTACCATATTCAGGATGCCAGCAGCCCGAACAACAGCCGGATTCCTGGGCATCATCGGTACAAGTAGATGTTGCATTTTTGCTTGTCTCGCAAAGTAATTTATAGCCATCTCTGTATTTCAATTATTGTGGTTTTAAAAACCATGGAATCTACTTACTTATCCTTTTAATTGGCTGATATAACTGACTGTTCATATTTTTGAATGTGGAATTCCTTTTTTACCAAAATAGCACTCTGATTATTCAACCTTATTAAATAATAATAACTAATTTCATGCTCGCTGGCAAAAGTTTCGTACCATTTAGATCCATTTAAACAAAAGATAGAGTCTTTATCGATGATCAGCTCAAGAAAACAGCTAAAACACACCATACATAAAACTTTTTAAGAATCTCATTGCTTACATAATGACCCTGTGAACCTCTAGCGATTAAGACCACGATTTATTCTTTTCTTTTATTTCCTCTTCTCTTACTTTTTCTAGCTTTCTATGTGGAATATAACGCTTCTCTTTAAAGGATCCAGGAAAAATGTTTCCTTGATTTCAAGAATAGCACTTAGTGTATTTATCTTGGCTTGTCGCTGCTGAAGCAAGGAAGGAGTGACCCCATCTAAACGCTATTTTCAAATCAATACCTGTTTATTTGCTAACTCCCATAAAGTCAAGCTATTCAATATACATTACACCTAACTAAATTATTTATCTTTGTGATCTAGTTTCGCTAAAGAACTTTCAGTAAAATTGTTAAATCTTTTCTTGCAATCATGGATTTTGCAATGATATCGCTGTCCCTAATGAATGTTCCCAAGCGTATAACATGTTCACTGTAACAATATAAGCAGGATAAAGTGGAATGAGTTACTTCAATGTATATATCGACATCATGCAACAGATTGTCGCTGAATTAACTAATGAGATACAGCTTTATATTGGGAGGGAGTGAAAAAGAATCTCTTTAGATCTATATGATAGTTTGCTTTTTTATGGCAACCTTTTGTAGCGAAAATCTTTCATAATAGTATAATGGATTCCTACTAATAGCCTTTGCCAACATAGGCTTATGTATACAATCAGGAATTACTCTATTCATTATTACATAGAAAAATTCTATTCAGTTTATCAAAGATTGCTTTAAAGTTAAACTTGAATTATTCAAAAAAAATACTCTCTTCCGAGAGAATGAGACGAAAAACATCCACGCGGTTCTCACTTTTTCTCGATCCTCGGACTGGATAAAGAGGTAGCTCCTGTCATCGTGGGTATTCTTGCCCGTTAACTCAGGTAATGGACTTGCCCTGCTATTGGTATTTATAAAATGCTATATTACTCCTTACAAAATAAACTGGATCTGCTCTGCAAAATGTGCAACTAGTTATCACATCTGGCTTGAACAGTACGTCGAGCTAGTTGCGGTCGTTTTTGTTGGGCTCGACAAGTAAGGCTGTTACGAAAATGCTCGAAATTCTTAATCAGGCCTTCCTCTAGCCACTCTATTGCCAGAGCTAGCAATTTGTAGAGGGTATTAATGGCTGGGCTGTGGGTGTCACCATTGCTTGCCTTGATGCGATCATCGTAGTATCGTTTGGTGCTTATGACGAGGAAAGCTGTTTGGTGATGCATAACCGAGTGGAATAGCACAGATAGGACAATGTGGCGATAGTATTCATATCAAGGTAATACGGATCTAGATCGCCGTAGCCGATTGTGCAATAGATGGTTATCTACCGCTCAATCTGGACACCATCATCGGTCCAAACCTTCACAGTGATAATCCGTCATACAGGAGCGCTGGTTACGTTCATTGTAAGAAACAGATGATCAGACAGCACCGATGGCTAATTGCTTATAGATAGCCCATCTCTTGTACGCGATGGATAGCTGCTACAGATCAGTAGAAAATTGTTACGTGTCTTAATGAACTGGTCATTTCCCCAGAATATCAGTATGGGCTGCCCGGCGATGCCGTCAGACATTTTAGTCAGTCCCAAGTCGTTGCTCACAAGCGCCTCACTCAATAATCTCAGGTTGGCGCACTATCGAGGGAGGGCATGACGATATGCAGATAATCTGAGTTATCCCCTAGCGCTAAAGACAACACTGCAGTTACCTGAAGTGATGACAGGGCATTATAATCGCCCATCGCTAGCCAGCGTCCTTGCTCTGCTAGCCTTTATGCATGGTGACGTGATGCGTACACATGCACACCGCCGAGATAGACATTCAGTAGTCCACGGCTTGTTGTTCCTGACCAGATAAGGTCAGGATCCTGGCATCACCTTTGCCAGCTTCATTAATCCTTTTTGGACCATCACCGCTTAATACTGCATCAGGGTTGTCGATCAAAAATTCCTTTAGCATCGCCGGCAGCATGGATCCTTAGCTCCGGAGTGTTGCAGCATGATCGGCGCGTATGATACCGTAGTGGCGTGTCTAATAATCAGCTGCCATCTTGCCGTCCTTGAATAGCCGCCTTTTCCAAACATCACCATCTGGATTAGTGTGCTGGTGTGATGGCCTGCGAATTATCAATCTTAATATGGGTCAGAGGTATACACGGAAAGCGGCGCTGATTTTATTAAAGCTAATACTTATGAAGGTTATCCTATGAAGGTTATCCTTTTTACTCAAGGCTGCATGGACTGAGTTTTGCTGGCTGTCTGGCGGTTTTTCTGGCAGTGTGTGATGTTCAGTAGATCTTTAAAAACATAGGAGCGCCACCTCTAGAGGCCTCTGCATCCTCTAATATTTTCATGAAATGGATTCGCACACCGCGCGCTTCGGCGGTGGTCGATACGAGAAAATCATCGCTAAATCAAACTGGTTAGGATGCTCATCGTGTATTATCGGTGTCATTCATTGTCGTTGTTTTTCCCGCGTAGAGTAATATTGGGCTAGACAGCGGTGTGGGACTGCTATATCCAGCTGGGTAAAGATCTAATAATGGTTTAGCTAGTCATCTACGCCATCTTCCTGAATCAACGCTGGCAGCGCGGCTCCTTACAGATAAAGTAGGTGCCGCCATACGGTGGAGGGCAGTACACCGCAATTCTCCTGTTGCTTAGTGTACAGCTTTCACCCTCTATCTTCAAAGCGCATTGGCCAGGCATTTGCAGGACAAAACCCCAATAAGCTCGCTATTAGTCGTTCCACTATCTGCTAAATGAAGGGTTGGTTGGTCGTCATATCAGTACCGTTGATAACATCGGCCATCAAATAAAAAAACAAAACGACTGTCAATTGTCTCTTTTATCTGACAAGTCTACGGCTCATACAGTTAAAGTAGATACAGCAAGGGGCGACATTACCATCATATCATGCACCCTCTTTCTTGCTTAAGTTACAGGAAGAGGTGGCGATATATCAGGCAATGTCTTGTTAAATACATCATGTAGCCGTACCAGCAAGGCGGTTTCACTGGAAGACAATCATCATAGAAATCCTTTCTGCATGCTTCCAAACCTCCATGCCGGCTCTCAGCTTACATTTCTGGCAGGCCGGGTGGCTGGGTATCGATATCAAGCAAGAGAGTGATAGTTCATCGTTTTTACCACTTTCAGCCAGCGCAACGCATCCTGGTAATAGTAGCGAGTTTGTTCGGTGGTCCGCTGCTCCTTATTCAGGTAGTAAAATGCCATCGTGCAGGTATGCTATTTCAGTGCCGACTGGCACCACAAGCCCCATCGCGTAACTGGCAGTGATAAAATTGTCCATCAGGGCTCTGGCATCAGTGAGTCCCTGGTCCACTTTTTGCCTGGATGCCGCTTCATCATCGAGCCAGTCAACCAGTTTTTCTATCAACTGAGCACTATAGCGTGCGCGTAAATCCTGTTCACTGGCATATACATCCCTTGATCTCTCTACGTAATGACCGTAAAAACCGCTTTAAAGCGCCTTTAGAGCGAGTTTGTCACCAATAGCGTCAAGGTTTTGGCCTTTTATTTTGTTAAATAGCCTGGTGCTCTTTGCCCCTCTTTGCCACTAATTTACACTCCAGTAACTCTGAGTGGAGGTTTTCTGCAGTTTTATTGGCAGCACACAAATGGATCGATGAATACTTAGCTTGAGACTGCCGTCAGCGGTAAAGGCGCGTATGGGGGTACTTTTATTAGCCTTTCCAGAGGTTATCCAGTGTCAGAAAGGTGCCTGTCATGTTGTAAACCATCTCCAAGAAGCTATACTACATTCTGCCAGGCCGAGAAACCAAAGATAAATTCGTTTTAACTAAAGGGTGCAGCCTTCATCGACGTTGGTCAAAGTGAGCAACTCGGGGGTTTAGTGGCGGCGGTTTTCTGTGGAAAATCACTGCCTTTGAGCGGCTGCGAATAATCCATCAGATAGCAGACTCAGACCGCTCAGTCTAGTCTTTTAAAATCGTGTCGCTGCCAGTTTTTTGATAAACTGGTTGCTCACCTTCTCTGCGTCGCCGCTACTGTTAACCTTGGGATACAGCGGATGCTTGGTTCGTTATCAAAAATGTTTGCCATCGTAGCAGTCGATTTTATTACCGTTGCACAAGGCCCTAAACACAAGTTCGTCATGGTTTGTGCAGGATGCGTCACACCATTGCGACCTATTTCTTGAAACAGTGAGCTTATACGCACCAAGATTCTCATCCTTAAAATCATCGCGGATAATAGCGATCGTACCTTTATAGTTCTTGTTGTTGATGGCATAGGAGGCATAGATCCTTTATCTGCTAAATACTCTCTGAAACTACCTACTCCTGGAAAGCAGGAAACTGCTCAAGATCAGTACTAAGTATTTGATTTTGAAGTGGAAGTGTCAGAATGGTCGCCCATCTATCTACTGGTAGTGAGACGGGGACCATGCCAATGCTAAGCCCATTTTGAAATTCTTTGCAAAAACCGGTTATCAAAGCAGTAATTTCGACGGGGTATATGGGGTAGGGATTATTATGCATCTTCGCGCTCTTAATTTTTTTGGAACGCAGTCAGGGTCATCACCAGCATACGAGCGGCCTGTAACTCTTCGGCTGACAGTGGGGCACGGTAAAGATTTTCACGGTATTGTGTGTGGTGGGGGTAGGTCAGGATTTCGGTTTGCACGCCTGTCATGGCGGCTATCGCCTGGTGCGTTGCCAGCTTCGCTGCCGACAGGGGGTCATAGCCACGCTAATCTGATCGCCGAGCATTTTTAAGTAGGCGCACTCGGATTTTTAATATCCTCTCGCCATGTTCGGCCTTGTTCAGGGTTTGCGCCAAAGGGGGTTGTCTTACCCAGATCTGGGGGAGAGTACTACCACATGTTCACGCACGGCGTTATAGGTCTCGATCGGCACATAGGCGGAGTAAATCCATCGACGCCGCCGTTATGGCTTGGGATTTAAGCGCCTTCAGGTCACCTGATAGTGCTAGCACATTGATTTCTAGTATTGATGGTGTAGCGAGAGAACCTGATCGGTGTCAGGTTGTTATACTATCCACACCTCCGTCAGATCCAGTGCGGCCAGCAGCGTTTTAATGATTGATTCGTTGCAGTCTCCTTATCGGAGAAACGGAGGAAGAGTTAACGCCTGGTATAATTCCTCGGTGCTCAGGTAGCCATCAAACTGGCGCATGCCACTCAGATTATGGTTACCGGTAATGGCTAACATTCTTAGATCAAGGGGTTATAGACTCTAAGTGCATCATAGCCTATCATCGGCGAAAATACGGAAACTCGCGGGTTTTCAAGCGTTCAACCGCTGACGGATTACAGTCTGCTTGACTTAAACTCAGGTATTATCGTTCCAGCGAAAATATGCCGGGGTACCCGGAACAAAGCCTAGTGCCGCAGAGGCTATCTCTTTCTGTTTAAACAGCCCATGGTGGTTATAATCGATTTTTATAAGCTGATTGAGCAGTACTACCATATGCGCCACCATGTGGTTAAACGCAGCCTCGTTAATCAGCCAACCATCATCTTGGCAGCGATCGCATAAATAACCCAGTTTAAAAACCATTAAAAACGCCCTAGCGCGTTTAAAAAATTTTTTATAAAGAGGGGGTATGAGACACTTTTCCGTAATAATTGCGTGGTGGAGTTGGTGGTGCCAGAGGCGTTTATGCCTGCAAGGCTTTTGGCAGGGGGTTGCGAGCCAGAGCGTCGAGGATATCCCCTCTCCGGTGGGATCCAGTCCAATAAATAGGCGAGGCCGGGGATGGCATCTGCTCCGGACGCATCCTCGCTAGGGTGGTTGCTGCCCCCCAGTGTGATGGATTACTGCCTGGTGCGCATTGCCTCTAATACATACCAGCTATCATCCTACTCGATACTCACCTAGCACGCCATATCTCTCTCACTACTCAACACCTTAACGGACTATAGCCAGGTGTGCCGCTAACGCCAGCAGCGATAGGGATTACTCAATGGGTACCCTCCAAGGCAAAAACCCCTTCCCCCCATGTATCCAGCCGCGCCTTCACCATTAAACGGCTACTCAGTGGAAGATAGAAGAGCTAGGATCGACGATACGGGTGATCGATTTGCCGTCTTTGCCAACCAGTTACAGTTCGGCAAACAGGGTTTTTTGCAAGCGCTTGTGATTAATTACTGCAGTTAATTTAATTTATGAGATTTGCTCTCCGAAGGCATCCTGGTTAAAATTATTGTCGGTCGATGTACTTTTAAACGATAAAGAGGCTGGTGTATTTTACGGTAATCTGTTCGTAAATCTGTTCGTATATGTAGGTTTGATTTCCACCATCGGCTCATTCAAGCCTTCCCTCTAGCAATTCTAGGTGTCCTCCGGTAATTTCACCTTTGAGTTTCTCGAGATTCAATCAATAAGTATTAATTATGACATTGAGTTGATCTTTGGTTTTTACAAGGTTTATACGGTGCATTAATGATAACTTTTGTCGTTCCATCAGATGTATTGATTATAAAAAGTAAATTGTTATATTGCTTCTCCCATAATATTGCCTGAGCGTGAGTCATTAGCCTCGGTAAGTGTTGAATATCCTCTGCACCTAAAAGCCTATTCCGCTAAGTTAATGTTTTTACTATCAGGATACAGCAGGTTTTTTCATTAATTGCCAGGAAACGAGCTAGCGCTTGCCAAGTGCTCGCCTTTACCCGAACGGGACATAGCTTCCAGTAAAAAGTCCAGCATGTAAATACCCTTACCTACGGCACCGACTTTGCATAAAATGCGCGTGCCCAATAGCGAAAAATTTAACTGATGGCTTTCTGGCCTGTTCTTTAGCTCTCTGCATCTATCGTTTTCATGGAGCGGCGCCCCTCATTAACCGCAAGGAGTTTGTCAAGAAGCGTCTTGTCAACACCGAACGCCGTGTGCTTACCAGGATATTGATAGGGACAAGCTCATATCCGGTGTCATTTTTACCTTGCCATCATCGATGGTGATGGTGGCAAGGTGACAATTTCTCCACTGTGTTTATCTACGCCATCCTCTACCTCATAAGTGCGTAGCTGAGGGGTGTCTTCCGTAATGTTCAGACTCAACTCATCCGGCCAATGTTTTGACAAAGCGTGTATTCGAAAAGGCAGTTAAATTTGTTTGGCGGTGATGACTTTGCTAGAAGGTGTGATCGTAACGAAATAGCTTGTTATTCAAGGTAGCAAGCTAGGGCCGCATGCTGCTATCCTCCATAACTACATATGCTAGTAGAAATAAGGTCTGCGGTGCCCATCATCTATGCATAGCGGTCGATATTATAGACCACGAGAATATTGACGTTATATATCGTTGCTAGAGATGGTAAGCGCTGCTAAGTTGCACGGTTTTGGGATTGCCATGATTGTCCACTACGAGCTGTTTACCCACCATCCAAGGTTTTGCAGCCCGGTGCGTCAGTATATCGATTAACTCATACCAGGATATTCCTTGGCGATATGGTCTCTGGTCAACCTCTTCATAGGAGGTTGCATTCAGGATATCTAGGCGCGCCGACTCTTTGCCTCTTTACTCACCTGCGGATAGGGGCTATCACCAGAACCAGTAGTGAGTCGGTACTGGCGTTCAATCTAGGGGAATCGGGTTCTAGTGTCTCTACCGCGTTTCATCGCGATTGCTATCAGTGGTCATTGCACGCCCAACAAGGCCATTGTCGCCTTGGTAAGGTAAAAATGGATTCAGCGGTCGCCCACGGAGATATTTAGCTTTTGATGTATCCACGAAATATCAATATCCTCATCACCGCCCGCATCAGGACACTTTTCTGCTCGGCGTTCGCGTTGCTGGCATATTCCACCACCCCCACAGGGGCAATTCATAAATCTCCAGAAACTCGGCGAAATCTCTCCAGTGGCGCGCTATAATTATTGAATATAAACGGCTAAATCATGGTATGTACTAGCCTTTTGTACCGCTGGATAGACTGTTTTTGCTTTGACCTTATGGCAAAAATCTACCCAACGGCTGTAACGCCTGTCATGGATGGCTCTCCCATCGCGCAACCGTTGCCTCGCTGCTAGTGGTCGAGATTGATGCAGAACAGCGCTGGATATCGCTAGTGGGACGGCGGTATGGGGAAAAACTTAGCATATCGGGACTCGGCTCAGATAGTTTTCTGCATTGTATAGCCTTTGAGAAGGGTATTTCTGCTGGCATCAAACAGGACATTATCAAACCATGACGCATCGGTGAGCTGTTCTTCCAACGCGCTCCTGCCTGTACTTTTTTGCACGTTGGGGTTTATATATCTTTGCAACGGCTAAATACACCGTTTCACGCTGTGCATCGCTAGGCGGCCTTTGCTGAGTTCAGAAAACAGATGGGTCTCTTTTTCTTTAAGATTGGCGCCTAAATTTACCAGGGCACTCATGTCAGCGCGCTCTGCCGGTCCGCAAACAGAGTACTGCGCGGTTATTAATGGTCTGATACAACAACAGATGCTGAATGTTCTGGCGCACGGCTGGTCATTTTGGGAATATAGATTTTTGCCGTCTGGTATCCGCTCGCTGAAAACAGGAGGGGTTCCTCCAAAGAAATACCAACAAGACATTTCATTACCACTATCCTAACTCATCAGTGTTATCATCGTTATGTTTGAGGTCCGCTGGATATTCCTATTGCTTAGATGCGGTTAGGTAATATCTGACAGGCTGCCTCTCATCCAATAAAAACAGTCCAGCACGGTTAGGGATACAGAGAGCGCCATCGTAACTGTGTGGCACGTGTATTCTGAATAACCTAGCATATTATATGGTGCTGAGCGGTGTAGGTACACGCTACTTTTGAAATATTCATAAGCTGAGTACTGTTTTATACTCTGCGATATGTTAATATTTTTAGGAATTCATCCAAATGGCTCGAAATAATCTCCTAAAAAGCGTAAACCAGATAAATTAGGAAAATAACACGCAACTTCACATGTTACATCGCCTGTTTATCCGAAACGTTTTATGATTTTTCTCTTGAAATTAATGATGAGAGATCGACTGAATTTATTTATGATACTCGAAAAGAGGCCATAAAGCAATCCATCCAATTCGGTCCCTAATTTTTTCTTGACACGCAGTAGTATTATCCACTTCTAGTCACGATTACAAGGGGGTTTAAGCAACGCTAAGGCCAAGCCTGATGACGCTGGATACAACTGTATTGAAGGGGTATGACTAAAAGTATATTTACCGATGAATTCATCCCCTATAGAGAACTAGGGATAATCCATGTCTCCTTCCTTCGGCGGACTCCTAGAAAAACACAAAGATAACTGGGCTGATAGACCTAACGAATGCGGACAGGATGATGATTTTTATTTCTCTGGCAAGATAGCAAGATGCTAATTTACTAAGATGTATATTTTATATCCTTCCGCGCAACTAAACTGCTTTTCAGCAGTGATGGACGGCTGGAATAACTTTCTTGAAAAACACGCTGAAAGTGTCAACTTCTAGACCGATCCGTCTATCTATTCTAGCGAATGCTTGCCTGTGGCACTTTTGCTATGGGTGTCCTACGATACCGCTGTGCCTCTTTCCTGAATATTCTTACCGCCGTTTTTTGCAAAAACTGTAAGTCAAAAGGCTGCAGTTCATATGCAGTATCAAAGCTACCTAGCAGTGGATTAGCATAGCAGGTTCATATTTTATTCGACAGCGAACTGGTAATAACCAGTGGCAGCGTTACTTGAAGGCACAGTACGGAAAAGACACCCGTTATTGGAAAGTGCATTTCATTAAAAAGAGGAAAGGATCCGTGGGTTTAGATGGCCTGAAATACCTCGGACGCTACCATAAACTTCCCTGGTATCCGCGTAAAACTGTGGCATTACTTAGGTTGGAGTGGTTGTAGATCATTACTATGAGCAGTGAACCAAGCAGTACAGGCAGCAGATTCTGAGGTAGGAAGAGATGATCAGGCGCTATATATTAGCCACATTCCGCTGAGGTATATTTTAAGATGGTGTGTTACTATGCTTTTTTGTCGAGTTGTAAACTAGGCACCTTCTTACAGAAGGTGTATAATGTGCTGGAGATGATAATGGTTTGCAAAAAATTAGAAAAACCCAGGTTCCTCTTTCTGATGAAAAGATTCCTACGTACAGATCTCCGTACACCGTACAAATGCATTCCTGTATATCAATAGGCTATTTTTATTGAGGCTCAGCTTGGCAAACAGGCAATGGAATTGTTATCAGAAAGAATGCATAAAATAGGAAAAAGAGGGTTATTAAGTTAAATTTATGGTTAATATCTCTAAAATTAGAGCATTAGGTTAAAGAATATATACTCCGATAAATTTTTTATTTATAATAGACCAAATAAACCGATCTCTATCTCCTTTTTTAGCAATAAGGGAAGAGATGGCTTTTTTATCTTCACTTTAAGCGGGATTCAATTTCTTAACCATGAACGCTTGAATGTATATTCAAGCTGGCTTCTTCTCTTATTAATTTGTAGTGTACCATTAATTAGCTTGATATGCAGCAAATCATTCAGTATCGAGTGATGATGGCGGGCCAGGATCATGATTTTTGCCTTCAAGTTCACATTGGAATCTCGGTATTCTCCCATTTGGATATCATTTTGCCGAGAGCATAATACAATTCATCATGTCCTGGCAAAAATGTAGCCAGGGAGGTTTGCTTAAAGATACCTGGTGTTGCTCGCTGGCCTCATCAAAGGCTCCTCCTACCAGACGTAGTAGCCAAATCAGGATCAGGATATAGAGTATTATTCCCCTTTGTTGATTCATAGGTAATGTTGTGTAACTCAACTCGATGCGCAGCGCCAAGCTTTCCATCTAGCTTGGTCAAATTCAGCACGATGATCAGTACCATAAACATCGATAGATTGGCATTGCGAGCAAAGTCCTCATTGAAATAGTAACGACAGTTCGGTATAAGGATTGGCAACACCGCTTCAAGATGCGTATGACGACATCAGGCGGCGATCAACAGTTCAAATGCCAGTTGGGCTTCAAAGCACAGGATGCAGAGCCGGGAGCTATTGCTATTTCAATCAGGGGGTGTGATAAATAGGTACCCCACCAGGACGGACTTGAGCGGAACACAGCCGTATTTTTCTTGGGTACATTGCTATTGGAGAAATTTTTATGGCTATCTTAAAAGGTTATTGCTTTGCTCGTAGAGTAATTTGTAGCTACATTTATATTTTAATTGTTGTGCTTTCAAACAATTTTCCAGGCTAGGTAATTTGGTAAATAAAACGATCTTACACCATAGAATCTACTTAGGCATCTTTTTAATCGGCTGATATAACTGTTCATATTTTAATGTGGAATTCCTTACCAATAACTATCTAATTATCCAACCTTATTAGGTGACGGTAATTAATTTTATGCTCTCTGCTGAAGGTTTCAATCATTTAGCTCCATCCGAGCAGAGGATGGATGGACTCTTTATCAAAGATCACCTAAAAAAACAGGTAATACATTCTGCTTTAAACTCTTCAAGAATCTCATCGCTTACATTAGATGTTGATCTCGAGTGATTAATACCGTGATTCCTTATTTCTTTTTATCTCCTCCTATCCTGCGTTTTCTAGCTTTCTTATGTAGGATATAAGGGTCCCATTTAAAGGATTCCAGAAAATATTTGGTCGACTCTAACAATACCGCTTAGTGCATTTATCTTGGCTGTTGGTGCTGAAAAAAAGGAAGCAGTGACCCCATCTAAACGCTGTTTTCAAATGAATGCCTATTTGTTTTTCTGACTCCAGTAAAGTCAAGCTATTCAATATATATCGAAGATAACTAAACTATTTATTCTTGTGATGTGGTTTTCGCCAGAGAGGATTTCCAGTAAGATTGTTAAAGATTTTTCTGCAATCGTGGATTTTGCAACGATATCGCTGTAATTCATAATGAATTGGGTCTCCAGCCGGATAAGATATTCACTATGATAATATGGGAAGGATAAAGTGGAGTGAGTTGCTTCAATGAATGAATCGACATCATCCGACAGATTGTCGCCCAACCAACTAATTAAATCCAGCTTCATAATTGGCAGGGAGTGAGGAAAGAGTCTCTTTGATCTCTATGATTGTTTGGTTTTTCATAGCAAGCGCTGTAGCGAAAATCCTTCATATAAGTATAAGGGATTTCCACCAACAAGCTTTGATAACATATCCAAAAAACACCATTAAAAAACTGGAGTTATTAGAAAATCTAGTGTATGCCTGTCAGGCTACGTTCCAGTATAATGCTTCGTGAATCTGTTCTCCATTCTTAAATTGGACGTTATTTACCACCAACAGCAGGGTCAGCAGCTTAAAACCCCTTAGCCGATTCCAGCTTTTCTGAGTAGACTGTAGCAGATTAAAATAGCATTGAAAGGATTGTTTTTCTCGAACCACAGTTCTTTGCGCGTCTGCTTCGTTGTTCTTATTGACGCTCATTGTACTGACGGAAAGTCGTAAACTGCCAGCAGTTCTTCTCGATCTTTCTCCAGCTGCTTAATTGCTCAGGATACTTTGCTGAAACTCTTGCTAATAAAACATCAATGGCGTTATGATCAGCATCATGACTCTCCATGTAGTCATGATTTCCCGTAGCTCAGCCTTAACTTTCGATTAGATGCCTTTTGGGAGTAAAGGCAGTATATTAGCTGTTTTATGTACCCAACAGCGTTGGTGGTACATGTGTCCGGCAATATTTTTCTATTTTATTCTAAAAAGCAATAGGCCACCAGCGCACGTCTATCCTAGCAAGCCTGGAAGATAACGATTAAGGTATGTGCTTGCAGATTATTAAAATTTTTCCCTCAGAGTTCGCTATCGATAAGCATCTTTGACCGTAACAAGCTCATTATGTCCATGCTCAGTAATGCTGATAATACTAGCGCTAAAAGGCGATCATCTTATCTGACAGGACTGTTTATCCAATCGGCCAAAAAATAAGGTAGCTCTTATTGCTTAAATCACGAACGTACTATTGCCTGTGGTCTTCAAGGCATTGTTATTTCACTTTGCTGATCTACTGGCAGAGAGAACCATGTATTTCTCATTGAGAAGCGCCCTCAGAGCTTTGTAAAAATCATTGGTGAATATGCCTCGTATAGGTATAGCCATGCTAGTAACTCTTCGACATTTTTGCAGGGTTCAAATAAGGCGGTACTAACAAGCTTATTGAAGGATATTCCGTTACCGCTGCGATCTCCATGACCTAGGTACTTAAATCTCAATATCGCCCTCAATATCGCCAATACCAGTCTGTATAGTTCGTTGTGGTAAATAATCAGTATGGACGACGGGCATGGTGACACGCTAGGTTGAGAAGGCGGCGTTCAGCATGTTGTTGCAGCATGGGTGAGCTCAGCTTCAACGGCGGTGGGTTATCAGCTGCTTGGCGCTATTATCTTCGAAATCTCATAAACTAGAAATGAGCATAATTCAACTATCCTAAGTATTTTGAAAGTTTAAGTAGACCTGTTATTGCAATTTTATTCTTCATGATGCCAATGTACACATTTAGTAAAATACCTGCTATGCGCAAGTATTTTTGTTAGATTAGTAATATTTTCTAGCAATTGTCGGTATTATGCTTATTTTAGCTGTCGTATATAAATTATTTCTTTAACGTTTAATGATTTTAGGATGGTTTCTATTTACTCTGATAAATAAATTAGCTTTCCAAAATATTCTAAGGCCGCAAAATAATATATTAACTTCAACTCTTCGGCCACTTTATTACTAAAAATTAGTGTCTTTAACAAGGAAATGAATAAAACATGATTAGTGTTTTTGATATTTTTAAAATTGGCATTGGTCCATCCAGTTCTCATACTGTCGGACCAATGAAAGCTGGGAAACAATTTGTTAATGATCTAATTGAAAAAAAGATTCTGACTTCGGTAAAGCGTATTAGCGTTGATGTTTATGGTTCATTATCTTTAACCGGTAAAGGACATGCTACAGATATTGCCATTATTATGGGATTAGCCGGTAATCTACCTGATACTGTTGCTATCGATTCTATCTCCACTTTTATTAAAAATGTTGAACAAACTCAGTGCTTATCACTTGCTAATGGGCAACATGAGGTATATTTTCCTACACAAGGGGGGATAAACTTTCATATCAGTAATCTGCCACTGCATGAAAATGGTATGGTAATTACAGCTTTCTCAGATGAAAATAAACTGTACAGTAAAACCTATTACTCTATCGGCGGTGGTTTTATCGTTGATGAAGAACATTTCGGTCAAGAAAATAGATCTCCACTTAAACTGCCTTATCCATACAAATCAGCTGCTGATCTACAACGGCATTGCAAAGATACTGGCCTTTCACTTTCTGCGTTAGTAATGCAAAATGAATTAGCACTCCGTAACAAAGAAGAAATCCAAACGCATTTCGATGCAGTTTTGCAGGTTATGCAGCAAGCTATCAAACGTGGTATTAATACCGAAGGCCTATTACCAGGTCCACTTCGAGTACCGCGTCGTGCAGCAGCATTGAGAAGAATGCTAGTCACCTCAGATAATACGACAATGGATCCAATGGCTGTTGTTGATTGGATCAATATGTTTGCTTTAGCAGTTAATGAAGAAAATGCGGCAGGTGGACGAGTGGTTACTGCACCGACCAATGGGGCTTGTGGTATCATTCCAGCCGTACTTTCTTATTATGATAAATTTATTCGCCCCATTAATGAAAATTCATATACCCGCTTCTTTTTAGTTGCAGGCGTTATCGGCACCCTTTATAAAATGAATGCTTCAATTTCTGGTGCTGAGGTCGGCTGTCAAGGTGAAGTTGGTGTTGCTTGTTCTATGGCGGCAGCAGCATTAACCGAATTAATGGGAGGTACTCCTTCCCAAGTCTGTATTGCAGCAGAAATAGGCATGGAACATCATCTTGGACTTACTTGTGATCCGGTTGGCGGTCAAGTCCAAATTCCCTGTATTGAGCGTAATGCGATTGCTGCGGTTCAAGCGGTTAATGCTACTCGAATGGCTTTACGTTGGGTCAGTGATCCGCGTATTTGTCTAGATAAAGTGATTGAAACCATGTATGAAACCGGAAAAGATATGAATCCCAAATATCGTGAAACTTCACAAGGTGGGTTAGCGATTAAAATTACTTATTGCGATTAAATTATTTAACAAACTATTACAGCAATTAAATAATAAGCTAGTGTTAACAACTGGGTTACTTACTTAATTTTAATAAATTATTTTATTTATCATGATATTAACATCCATAGTAAACAACTTGTGCACCTATATATCTAGGTTTTAATTAAATGTAGGTTTTAGATCACAGTTATCATCAGCGGTAATTCTTTATTTTTAAATCCTGATATCATTTAGCTCAATCCTTCCTCTTGCATATTATCAATATTAAATATATTTCCTTAAACAGATAATCTATCATACCTAATATAATTAATTATATTTATTTGATTATAAATTATAATTATTATATTATTGTCAATGCTGGGTATGTATGAGTTTGCACGTTCAATCTTGAAGCTCGAAATATCGATAATTGCGTTGCTAGAGTCTCCTTAGTTGTGGTTTTCTCTTGAGATGCACTCGGCTCTCTTCCGAGAGTTGGCGTTTTGCTATTTCTGTTTTATATAACATCGTGGCCTGGGTAACATCACCAATCATACACTACTATAGTGTATTATTTTTATTGTAATTTCGTTTTTTACCCGCTATAACCTCCTTAATTATTGAACTAGCGTTTTCTTTTACAGTTTTAAGTTATACTCATTTCTGGTGTATGGAGTTTCGGAGATGCTAGCAGTATCCATCCTGATGATTGATTTCATAAATGATTTCAACAACATGATATAATATGGCATGAAAATCTACCCTACATGTATCCACGAAACCAGATATTACCTCTAATCCCTTGCGTGAAGTTATCCGTAATGGTGCCAGGTAGCTGATACCCACGTTAATGGGGAAGCTCGGAGCCATACTATGACAACATGCTAAATGCTGGCATCTAGACGGGCGTCTACGTCCGTAACGGTTATTTATAGTTAACCATACAGACTTATATTGGTGATGTTGAGATTAAATATTGGTGATGTTGAGATTAAAGTGCTTAAGGTCAGGTGGGATCTTTCAGCAGTAATGGAATATAGTTCAACAGGTTGTTGGTACTGCCTTATCTGAAGCGTACAAAAACGTCGAATAGTTGCTACCATGTCTGTACCTAATAGCCATATTTATCGATGATTTTACAAAGCTCTGAGGCGCTTCTTGGTGAAAAGCACATGGTCTTTAGACTGAAATAGCAATAGCTTCAAGAACGCAAGGTAATGGTGTCTTGTGGGATTTAAGCGATACGCGCTATGTTTATTTCTGCGCAGATGGTATATACATAGTTATCTTAGTCAAGATGATCCATTTTGCCTGCTGCTCATTATCGGCGTTACTGAGTATGGATCTAAGGAGCTAGTTATGCTCAAAGATGCTTATCGATGGTTAGAAACAAATTTGCCCGAACTTCTCAATCCCCTGCGAGCACGTAGACATTAATCGTATCTTCCCCAGTTTTGCTACGGGGAAGACGGTGCCCTTAGTTTTTTAAATGCAATAATAAAGATATTTTCGGAGATGCAGCATCAACGATGTTGTATACAAAATAGCTAATGTATTGGCTTCCTTCCACAAAGGCACGCAACAAAAAGTTAAGGTTGAGTTGCAGGAGGTCTGACTAGCAGAGAGCTACGATGCCGCTAATAAAGTTATTGATGTTTTCTTGGTAAGGTTTTCAGAGAAGTATCCTGTAGTGATGAAGAAACTGTATAAGGATCAAGAAGAACTGCTGACATTCTACGATTTCCCGTCAGAGTACTTAGCGTCAATAAGAACGACGAATCCGATTGAATCGGCTTTTGCAACATGAGACTACAAAGCTGGCGTATGAAGAACTGTAGTTCGAGAAAAACAAGCCTTTCAATGGTATTTAAGCTGTTACAGTCTGCTCAGAAAAGCTGGACCAGTCTATGGAGATTTAACCCTGCTAACCCTGGTGACAAATAACGTCCAATTTAAGGATGGAGAACAGATTCACGAAGGATCAGAGCGGAGCCTGACCCGTCATACACTAGATTTGCTAATAACTCTTCTTACTGGAGGAGAAGTCCTCAGGCGAAACTACACATCACAAGGATAAATGGTTTAGTTATCTGCGATGTATCTTAAATAGCTTAACTTTATGGGAGTCAGCAAAACAAACAGGTATTAATTTAAAAAAAGCGTTTAGATGGCATAACTGCTTCCTTGCTTCAGTGGCGATACTCAATAAAATATACTAAGCGGTATATGAAGTCGAGGAAATATTTTCCCTAAATCCTTTAAAGGGAAGCGTTATATCCCAGATAGGAAAGGTAGAAAATTCAGGAAAGGCGGAAATAAAAGAAAAGAACGAATCCCGCTCTTAATCGCCCAAGATCGAGATGTGGTCATGTGAGTGATAAGGTTCTTGAAGAGTTTTATGCAGAGTGTGTTAGTTGTTTTTGAGCCGATCATCGATAAAAAGTTCATCTTTTGCTCGGATGGAGGTAAATAGTACAAAACATTTGGCAACGAGTATAAAATTAATCAGGATCGTTTAATAATGTTAGATAATCAGAGAGTTATTGGTAAGAAATTCTAGATTTAAAATGTGAATAGTTATATAAGCTGATGAAAGGATGTGTGGTAGATTGCATGGTGTATGGTTGTTTTATTTAGCAAATTATTTCTGGCTTGGATAAGATTGTTTGAAAGCACAGAACTGAAATACAGACGTGGGTACAAGTTGCTTTGCGAGCAAAGCAACAACCTTTGCTAACATAGCCATATTTATTTATTGCCACATCTTACTTTATAACTGGTCATAAAAGTGATATCAACTATATAACTAATAATAATTTTTTTGCTTAGCTAAATGTTTGCTACCAGATCAGGATAGAGATCCTCATCATACAGCCTTATTCATGGCAAGATGCCTATAGAGGGATATAGTTGAGGGCAAAATATCATGATGATGAGGTTTTCCATCATCAGGTAACTACAACATTTAAAATTACTGTTGCTCTTCATGCCCACAAAGAAGAGAGCCTGCGTCTATTTTTCCTAAGTGTGTTATGGGCTATCCGAACTTACTTTTGCTAAAGGGAAAAATGGGATGATGTTGATGATCACAGGCATATTTTCATTGTTTTCCAACGATGACGCTGTTGCTTGCTGAGGAGAGGAAGCCGTACTTATTTTCCTAAGAAAAGATTTTTCCATCTTGAGGATCTGCTGGGCAGGCAATCATATGCGAATTCCTAAACCCTGTAGGATCTTGATCTCTCCTTGATCGCTATTTACGCAGGAACTGGAAGTAGAGAATTTACCTGAAATGAGGTAGGAAAGAAAAGAGCCCACCACAAAGCCGAAGCATAAAGCGTTTAAAAACTATGAGCTTGATTATCTTTACGTAGATATGAAATATCTTCCGCAAATGCCAAATAAAACTTTACGACATTATCTTTTAGTAGGTATAGATCAGGCTCCTCAATGGGTTTTTATCCGTCTTTATAAGACTAAGACTGTAGCTAATGCTCAACGCTTCTTTTACGTGATCTTAACTGAGAATGTTCCATAGCTCTATTCATATCATAGGTAGGTACTTATAACAATGGGAAAGAATTTACAGACATCCTTTTGCTTTGTAAGAACGTTCAGCCACCAGAAAAAATGAATTCGCCTGCTTGTGTACAGAATTTAGTATAGAACACCGACTTAGCCAGACGAGGTCTTCTTAAACGAAGGGTATGGTCGAGCGATTTAATGGGCGCATAAAAGATGCGTAGTGCAAAAGCATCATTTCAATTTTTGATCAATAGCTTGAGATCACTTCTGCATCGATATGTTTAGATGTACAATCAAGAATTACCCCCATCAGTATTGGGTAGCAAAATTTCATTGCAGTCTATAAAAGATTAGTTCAAAATTAAACTTGAATTATTTAAAAATATACTATCTTCCGGAATGTAACATCTACTAGAGTTATTAGAAAATCTAGTATATAACAGTCAAGCTCCGCTATAATGCTTCGTAAATCTGTTCTCCATCCTTAAATTTTAGGTTGTTTATCACCAGGGTTAAACATGGTCAAATCTCCTTAGACGGGTCCAGGTTTTCTGAGCAGACTGTAGCAGCTAAAATATCATTGAAAGAGTTGTTTTTCTTGAACTATAGTTTTTCCGTATTTAGCTTTGTAGCCTCAGTGTCGCCAAAAGCTGATTCAATCGGATTTGTTCGTTTTTATTGACGCTTAGTACTTCCCAGTACTTTGATGGAAAGTGGTAGAATGTTAACAGTTTTTCTCGATCTTTCTCCAGTTTCTTCATCTGCTGCAGGCTGAGATACTTCGCTAAAACCTTGCCAATAAAAAATCAGGGATTTATTAGTAGGATCGCTGCTCTCTCTGCTAGGAAGACCTCCCACATCTCAGTCTTGATTTTGATTGTATGCCTTTAAGGAGTGAACCTAGCAGATTAGGTCTTTTGCCTACCAAACAGCGTTAGTGCTGCGTGTCCTAGGATATCTTTGCCATTGCATTCCAAAAATCAAGGCACCGTCTTCCGTAGCAAGACGTGGGGGGATATACGGTTAAGCCACACGTGCTCGCAGGAGGTTATTGAAAAGTTTTCTGGCAAGTTCGCTTTTGATTCTAGATAAGCATCTTTGAGCGCAACGAGCTTCTTACGTCCATGCTCAGTAACGCTGATAATGAGTAGCAATCAAAGGTGACCCCCATCTTGCTAACAGGACTGTATATGTCATCGCTTCAGAAATAAACGTAGCGCGTATTGATTAGATCATGCAGGCAGCATTCCTTGCGGTTCTTTAATCCATTGATGTTTCAGTCTGCTGATTGTGTTCTTTACTAGAAAGAACATGTTCTTTTCCATCGAGAAGCGCCCCAGAGCTTCATAAAATCACCGGTGAAGATGCTAGAGATACAGCCATGATAGTAACTTTCTACGTTTTTTTATGCTTCATATAAGGCGGTAGCAACGAGCTCTTGAAGCATATTCCGTTGCCGCTGTGATCTCCCCCTGACCTTAGGTACTTTAATCTTAACCTCGCCAATACCAGTCTGTATGGTTCCCTCTAAGGAATAACCGTTATGGACGATGCTATGAATGCCAGTCGACAAGGCGATTTTCAGGATGTTCTTGCAGCATGGCTTCGAGCTCAATATCAATGACGCTGGGTATTAGCTACCTTGTACCATTATGGATAAGTTCATGCAAGGGAACATAGGTAATATCTGGTTTCACGGATACCTGTTAAGGTAGACTTTTTCACGGTATATCATCTCTTTATTGTTGAAATAATTCACGAAATCAATCAGTAGGATAATATACACCACTGTCTCCAAAACTCCATACACCAGAAATGAGGATAACTTTATATACTAATTGTTTAAATTTAGGATTTTGTTTAACGCTTAACTTTTTGTGCACCACTTTCTTTTTTACAGGTAACGCCATTTTGGCTTCAAGATCAGACTCTATTTTAGGTATGATTTCCGTTTTGGCTCATTAACATTCACCGGCTTATTAATACTTACTAGGTGTCAAGACGATCATTTACTGATATAGATTTAGCTTAGTAAGCGGATAATGTAGTCCGTAATAAAAACTAAGATACCACTAACGAACATGAAGAAATAATGATAAGATAATAGATGATGCCAAATTGGGATCTCCAATGTATGAGAAAATTCTTTCTTAAGATAAACAGATAAGCAAAGCTACATGCTAAATGCAAATAGTAATTATCTTCAATAAAATGATAGCCTCCTAAGATTAAAAATCTATCTTACTATCAATAAAATTATGTAGTGATCAAATTTTTAATTAACTATAGCAACATTGCAAGTCACGAAAATTAATTAATCATTAACCTTTTTTATTCATTTAAAGTAAGCAGGGTTAACATTTATGCTATAAAATAATAAGTGACTATTTGACTTGAGAAATTACCGCTCATGCATACAGTAAAAAATATAAAAATAATTAAAATATTTATGAAATAAATGAAATTACTTTCAGTTAAGCTAAAAATCGTACTTTCATATTTATAAGAAATTTTATTTTGCTATAGTGAATAATCAGATAATCAATAATATCGAAGTGATTCTAAGATAGGAACATCTTTAGCCTATGGCAACCGTCTATATCTTATTAAACTGGGCTGTGCTTTTTCTTTATTGGCTAATGATCGCCACGGTTACTATACGTATTTTATTAAAACGACGTCCTGTGACTTCTGCCCTAACTTGGCTATTGATTATTTACATTATTCCATTGGTTGGCGTTATTGCTTATTTAGCTTTTGGTGAGTTACACTTTGGCAAGCGACGAGTAATTAAAGCAAAGGATATCTGGCCTTCAGTTGAAACCTGGCTTAAAAAGCTCAACCAATCTAAACATATTTTTTGTAAAAAAAATAGCCGTGTAGCAAAACCTTTATTTGAACTCTGCGAAAAAAGACAAGGAATTGACGGCGTAAAAGGTAATAAAATTCAACTTTTAACCAATTATCAAGACGCTTTAAATACCATTATACACGATATTAATTCAGCGTATTACAATATCGAAATGGTATTTTATATTTGGCAAAATGGAGGGTTAGTTGATGAAGTTATGGAAGCTCTAATTAATGCAGCAAAACGTGGTATAAAATGCCGAATTATGATTGATTCTGCAGGAAGCTGGTCTTTTTTTCATAGCCATCAACCGAAAAAAATGCGTGAAGCTGGAATAGAACTAATAGAATCACTAAAAGTAAATTTGTTTCGCTTTTTTCTACGCCGAATGGATCTTCGCCAACATCGAAAAATAATTATTATTGATAATTATATTTCTTATGTGGGCAGTATGAATATGGTTGATCCTCGCTTTTTTAAGCAAAATGCCGATGTGGGGCATTGGGTAGATATTGTCGCTCGGATGGAAGGACCAGTCTCAACAACACTTGGTATTATCTACGCTTTTGATTGGGAAATGGAAACAGGTCAACGTATTCCTCCTCCTCCTCCTGATATTAATATTATGCCGTTTAAAAAAGCTAGTGGGCATACAACCCAACTCATTGCTTCAGGGCCTGGTTTTCCAGAAGAATTAATCCAGCAATCTTTAATGACTGCGATTTTTTCTGCTCGTAAACAGCTGATTCTTACCACGCCTTATTTTGTTCCAAGCGATGATCTAATCCATGCTATTTGCACTGCAGCGATGCGAGGCGTTGAAGTATTAATGGTCATTCCTAATCGGAATAATTCTTTTTTAGTTCGTTGGGCAAGCCGAGCATTTTACTCTGAATTATTAGAAGCAGGCGTTAAGATCTATCAGTTCAATGATGGTCTTTTGCACACTAAAAGCTTATCTGTTGATGGTGAATTAAGTTTAATTGGTTCTGTTAATCTAGACATGAGAAGCCTTTGGCTTAATTTTGAAATTACTGTTGTTATTGATGATAAAAGCTTTGGTAGCGATCTAAAATTAGTTCAATATGATTACATTGCTCGCTCTACGCCTCTGATGCATAAGAATTGGAATAAACGCCCAATATGGAACCGTGTTATCGAACGTATTTGCTATTTTTTTAGTCCGTTATTGTAATTTTTAATAAAATCAAAAGTCATAAAATTATTTTTGTTAAATTAAGTTAATAGCAATAGTAAGTTATTAGCAAATCTGGTGTACGTTGGATCAACCTCCAGGCTCCGCTACGATGCTTAGTGAATATGTTTCCCATCTTTAAATTGGACAGAGTTTATCAGCAGGGTATAGCATTAGTAGGTCAACCCCCTAGAGCTGACTTCAACTTTTCTGAGCAAACTGTAGCATCTTAAGTAGCATTGAAATGGTTATTTTTCTCGAACTACAGTTCTTAGCGCGTTGGCTTCTTCCTAGCCTGATTGTTGTAAAAGCTGATTTAATCGGATTCATCATTCTTATTAACGCCACTGTGATGAGGGAAAATTGTAGAATGGAAGCAGTTTTTTCGATCTTTCTCCAGTTTCTTCATCGTGCTGGAGGAGAGATGCTTCGCTGAAAACCTTGCTAACAAAACATCAAGAGCTTTATTAGCGACTCGTAGCTATCTTTTTAACCAGACCTCCTGCAGTTTATCAGCCTTAACTTTCGGTTAGATGCTTTTGGGAGTGAAGCCAGCAGATTAGCTTTTTGTGTACCCAACACCGTTGCTGCGCTGCGTGTCCGAGAATATGTTTGCATTGCATTCCAAAAATAAACGTACCCCACTATGGGGGAGAGGCTGTGAGCAGCTCAGCTACGCTGCTTCCTGGGATGTTTATGATCTGAGTACTATTTTATAATCTGCAATATGTTAATTTTTCAGGAATTTATCTAGATGGCTCGAAATAAATTTCCTAGGAAGCTTAAACCGGGTAAACAGGAAGACAAGACGTGAGACTTTACGTGTTTACACTGCCTGATTATTTGAAGCGATTTATGAGATCTTCCTCCCGAAATTAATGATGATAGACAGACTGAATTTTTCATGATACCTTAAAAGAGGTCATACAGCATGGCGTCTGACTTTTTGGCCCCCAATTTTTTCTTGACACTTAAATATTATCCGGCCTATAGTCATGATTATCTTGAGTTTTGATCAACTCATCTTACAGAGGAGAGCAAGCTAAGCTGATAACGCTGGATACAACTTTTATTGAGGTGGAAATGACTGAAAGTATGCTTTTTTGATGAATTTATCGCCTATAGGGAACTAGGGATAATTCCAAGTCTTCTTGGCTTTCTGGGACAAACATAAAGATTAACTGGGCTGATAGATCTTACGAATGCAGACAGGATGATGATTTCTATTTCTCTGGAAAAAGATACCTAGAAGATAATTTACCTAGATGTATAAATCCTCTGCCAAACTAATCTGCTTTTCAGCATTGATAATGCCTTGAATAAATTTCTTGAAAAATACAGTGAAAGTGTCAACTTCTGTAGCTGTAGATCCATATATTTGTCGAGCTAATCCTTGCCTGTGGAAACTTGTGCCATGGGGTGTCCGCCGCTATATTGCTGTACCTTTCCTAAAGGTTTTCAGCGCCATTTTTCTGCTAAATTTGTAAGTTAAAAGCCTGCAGATATCATGCAGGCTCAAAGCTACTAAAGCACTGATTAGTATAGCAGGTTTATATTTTACCTGACTGCTAATCATAACACATTACTTTCAGCATGCCATATTTTCTTTGGCATTTTCAACAATAACTTGTAGCTATTCAACGCCTGTTTCGTGCGCTAACCTTGGACTATGCTGAATGAATACGTAAACAGGGTATAAAATTGTTATTTTTATGCATTGTGTACACTTATTGGTTGAAAACTAAATCAACATTCGGATGCTCATGTCTCAGTCCCACGTAGCAGTCTGGATATTAAACATGCTGTATAGGGGGATGAGCCTGTTCTTCAAAAAACGCTCGAAGAAATCTAGCGATGGGTATCATCTGAGTGCTGCATCACAGGTATGACCTGATAAATCCCAGTCAGTTCTTCCTGGTCTTGGCATATTCGTGCTAGCAAGTAGTGGCAGCCTTCTGAATGTACAGAATGGACGTTATTGAAAAGTGCACTTCTGTAAAAAGACGAAATGTATGTGGCATAGCCTGAAATACCTTGCTTCTAGCGTTACTCTTTAAACGACGGCCCCCCTCACCCATGTGAGGTATTTCCCAACATCAAAACTGCGGCATTAACTGGGGAGTGCTTATCATTAACTATGACCACCCCGCGGACTAAGCAGGAGCAGACCCCTGACGCAGGAAGAGATGATTGGACGCTATATTAGCTATATTCCGGAAAAGTATTTTAAGATGGTGCCTTAACTATGGTTTTTTATCGAATTCTAACCGAGGCACACTATTACCGAAGGTGTATAAGTATAAGGCACAGGGATGCCGGCCAGCAAAAAAATCGAAAAACCGGAGTTCGCCGTTCTGATGAAAGAATTCCTGCGTACAGAATTGGTACAAATGGATTCTGTGTAGCGACACAGGTTACTTTTTATCGACGTTTACCTTAGCGCTTAGCAAACAGGCAACGGAATTCTTATCAGAAAGAATGCATAAAAAATAGAAAAACAATGCTTATTAAGCTAAATCTATGGTTATTATGCCTATAAAATTAGTGCATTAGGTCAAAGAATACACACTTTAATTAAACTTTAACTTACAATAGATCAATACTAAATCTAGTCCATCTCCTTTGAGAGATAATGGGGAGCTTTTTTCTTCACTTAAAGAGTAATTCAATTTTCTAACCATGCACCATTCATTGCCTGTGCGCTTCAAGCCATTGCTGTTTTAGTCTGCTTATTGTGTATAGGAGAGAGGAGCATATGTTTTTAAACTGAGAAGCAGTCACCACCATGGCTTCATGAAAATCACCTGGGTGATGCCACGTAGATAATAGCAGCTATGATATGGTGGCAACTTTCGAGATTTTTCATGCTTCAGATAAGGTGGTAGTAACAAGATGTTGAAGCATATTCCGTTATCGCTAAAATCCTTGACTTTAAGCACTTTAATCTCAACATCGCCAATAGCAGTCTGTATAGTTCGGTGTGATAAATAATCGTTACAGATGACGGCATGGATGCCTCTCGAGATGGCGGCGTTCAGCATGGTCCCAGTATGGATTCGAGTTCAACCTTAATGGCAGGTGGGATATCAGGTGCCTTGTACTATTACTTATGAGTTCATGCAAGGGATCACAGGTAATATCTGGTTTTGCGGATACCTGTAGGATAGATTTTTATAGCATATCATCTCTCTGTTATTGAAATTATTTACGAAATCAATCAATAGGGTACACCACCATCTCTGAAACCCTATATACAAGAAATGAGCATAACTAAGCGTTCATCTCACGCCAAATATTATCACTATCTTTGCCATAACTACGAACACGATCTAACACTAGATCATTGTTTTCCTGTTCACATATTTTAGATAAATCATGGTAAAAATTATAAGCAAGTTGACGCGCTTTAGGATCAGAAAAATAGTAACGACCAACTCGGGTATATAATCCTTTTAAACCATTTAGAATCAAACCATAAATAGGATTATCAGAAACAAATGCTAGCCCACGAAAAATATTATAGTCAACTGTACTAAATGCTTCAGAAGCATCTTCTATATTTGCTCTTATTGATAATATTTCTAATGATTTTTTATTTTTACGAAAGGCAGTTCGAATAAAAATAGCCGAAATATTAGTTCTAACATATAATAAATCTTCAACCAGTTTTGGTGCACAACTGTGATCTAACCGAGCTATCGTTTCTAAAATGTTAAGTCCTGATGTTTCCCAAAAATTGTTTACTTTAGTTGGTTTTCCATACTGAATAGTTAGCCAACCGTCTCTAGCAAGGCGCTGTAAAACTTCTCGTAATGTTGTTCTCGTTACTCCAATTAACTCCGACAGTTCACGTTCTGCGGGTAAAATTAAACCCGGAGGAAAATGGTTATTCCAAATACTTTTAACAATATACTCTTCTGCAAGATTAGCAGGAGTTTATGCTCTAATAATCATATTTTCTTTCCTAAAAAATTTTTATCATTAAAATGAGATAATATCAGAATGAAAAACTTTGAGGTAGCCGAGTTTATTAAGAAATATTAATTTGACCATAAAGACTTAACATAATTTATCCTTAATGAGGATAATCATTCTTTTAATTTCTACCATAAAAAGCGTAGAATGTGCTATTCTACGCTACTCAATTTTATTGATATACTAATTATTTAGTCCCTAATCATTATTAGATCCTCATTACATAGCTCTATTCATGGCAATAGAGATATAGTTTATTATTAAAATATTATGATGATGAGATGAGGCTCCATTGTAATGCAATTATCAACATATAAAATCAGAGCTGGTCTTAAGGCCAACAGAGAGCCTGTGCCTATTTGGATAGGCGTTATGGGATATCCATAACTTAGCGAAGTTATTAGTAAATATGGTGTATCCTAATTAGATTACTTAACTCTGAAGTTTCATGAATCTGTTCTTCATCATTAAATTGGACGTTATTTATCACAAGGGTCACAGTAGCTCAAATAATCCTTAGCCGGTTCCACCTTTCTGAGCAGACTATAGCAGCTTAAATAGATTGAAAGGGATATTTTCTCGAACCACAGTTTTTTGGGCGTCGCCATCCATTCGTAACCTGATTGTTACAAAAGGGGATTCAATCAAATTGCTTGTTTTTATTGACGCTAAGTGTGCTGACAAGAAGTCGTATAATGCAAACAATTCTTCTCTATCTTTCTCCAGCTTCTTCATTGTTTCAGGATATTTTTCTGAAAATCTTACCAAGAAAAGATTAAGGTGGTGTTATTAGCGGTATCGCAACTTTCTCTGTGGTAGCCAGACCTTCCGCAGCTTAGCCTTAACCTTTTGGTTGCATCCTTTGTGGAGTGAAGCAAACATATTAGTTGTTTTGTGTACCGACCCAGCAGCGTTGGTACTTGGTGTCCGGGAATATTTTTGCCAATTGCATTTCAAAAACAAATGGCACTTCGTCTTACGTAGCAAGCCCTGGGAGATAGGGTTTAAGCCACGCATTGGCAGGGCATTGAAAAGTTCGGGCAAGTTTGCTACGTCCATGCTCAGTGACGCCAATAATGATAAGCAGTTAAAGGCAATCATCTTTCCTGACGACTATATATAGCATCGGCCAAGAAATAAATGTAGCGCACATTGCTTAAATCCCGTAGGCAGCACATTGTCTGTGCTCTTTAAGCTATTGCTGTTTCAGTCTGCTGAAGGTACTCAGAACTGGAGATACCTCGCAGATATACAGATATACTACTAACTATTCGATATTTATATGCTTCAGATAAGATGGCAGGAACGAGGAGTTGAACCATATTCCATTCTCAGTGCGATCCCTGACTTTAGGCACTTAAATCTTAACATCGTCAAACCAGTCTATATATATGGTTCGCTGTAGCAAATAACCATTACGGACGATGGGAAAAGGCGGTACTCACATGTTATAGCAGCATTGGTTCGAGGTCATCTTCAACGGCTGGATGATTATCAGCTGGCTATGGCTTGGCATCATTACAGATGAGTTCATGCAAGGCATTACAGGTAATATTTTATTTTGCGGATACCTGTAGGGTAGATTTTTCATGGCATATCATATCAATGATATTGAAATCATTCACGAAATAAATAGCTTGATATGCCACCATCTCCAAAACCAACATATACCAGAAATGAGCATAACTCGCCAACGACGTTGTCTCCTGCTTAGGTATTAGCCTGATCAGGTTCCGCAAATTCCAAATTAACGGTCTCATCCTATAGGTACTGGTACTGTTGAACCTACTAGGTATTCCAACAAGATGATATCGGTATATAAGAGAATGTAATGAATGCATCCCAACTATTTAACCATGGCGAAGGACTTAGCATGGAAAGTGTGAATCTTCGCAGACTTCTGAATCATGGTGCCTAATACGGGATGCATAAAGCTCTTGATAACTAGAGGATCCACGATATGAAATATAACCCCTGTTGGTGTTGATATTGCAAAATATCTGATGCAGATCTATTTTATTAATGAGAATACAGGTGAAATTATAGATAAACGAGTTAAGTAAAATGCTTTATTAGAATATTTCAGTAATCGTGAACCTTGTCTTATTTGACATGGAAGGCTTTGGATGGGTTCTCAGTATTGAGCTCATGAACTGAAAAAACTTGGGCAGAAAGTTTGATTATTTCAAAGTAAAAATTCGTCAAAAGGTTTGTAATGGGTAATAAAAATAACATTATGGATACTCGCGCTGTCTATATGGCGGATTTAACAATCAAGTAAAGCGATTTCCGTCAAAAGTGAATAGTAATAGACTCTATTATCTCTACATAAGATGCGCCGATACCTGGTGAAATTTCGAACGGCCCAGATTAACAGGGTACATGGAGTATTATCAGAGTTTGGCGAAACGGTATATAATGGTGGAGGATGTCATTAAATAAGAGTATGCCAAAAGTGCTTGATCGTTTGAATGAAGACCTGCCGGCATTCCTGATTTACTAGATTGAATAGCAGTATTGACTATTCGGTAACATTGATATTCAAATAATTGCTATAGAAGAGTAGTTACTTGCCCTGGGCAAAACAGAACTATGCATTGGTTAGCGAATTATGCAAATATTCGATATTGTGTGCTGCTTATTACCACTGCTGCAGTTACCGCAATTGTGAATACTAATGCGTTCTAGTCAGGGTGAGAGTTTTCTGCTTATATCGCGCTAGTGGATATCAGCAAACGTGGTAATGTACCCTATTTGCGAGGTTATTTATCCATGGTAAGGTTATGCCATCCATACTACTGGCAAAAACCCCGTCGTCCCCTTGAGTTACAGTCCTAATAAAAAGGCAGCCAATCATCGTAGAGGTGCTCGGAATGGCTAACAAAATAGCGCGTACAAGTGTTAACTTTTTGTGGCCAATGATCAGAGCTACGACAAAAAACACCTCAGTGTCAGAGTGTTTTTAGTAATATGCGTTGATAAACATTAACTTTTTTAAATATTAATGGTGAATGCTAAAAGGTTCTTGCGTAGGCAATCGTAGTGATGACAACGATAGGTAAGAGCTGGACTTCCTAAACCTGGATTGTTTCTTGACATTAAACCTACTTAGGAGAATAAGGTGCGAGTCAGCGTATTACACAATAGAGGCCAAGCCGCAACGTCTCCAACAAAGCTAGATATAGAACTGCAACTATATCGTCAATATCTGAATTTTGGATGTCTTGCAAACAAGCATGCGTTCATATAGAGATAACAAAACTGCTAATGGATAACTTTTTCATTAAATAACTGTTAATCAGAATAGATATTAGATATTGATGAAAATGAATTAGCCTATATTCATTAGGATTAAGTAAGGCATAATTTTAAAATTTACAAATCAATAAGATATAGAAGAACTGAGCTATATGAATAAAAAATAATTAACAGGAATAAAAACAGGTTGGTGGTTTGTTAGTTATGGTGCTTAAATTTGCTTACTAAATAGTGATATTTGCCGAAAGGTTTTGCTAAATTTTGGTCATTAGTAGGAAAAGAAGCAACTCTAATTGCTAAATAGCAGGATGAAACGATTTGATTAATTATAGCAAATCACCAACGGATATATGTTAGCTTGGACGGATTTTGCCAGCCAAGATGAGGAGCTATTTAAACTAATTGGACGCGGTATTTAATTGATAGAGTTTTATCGTTCGCACTATTATTGCGGATATTTCGGCAATAAAATAATAGTCAAGTTTAAACGAATGGGGATGCTTGTCTCTAGTCATTGTCATGAGCGCTATTATCCGAAAATTTCATCCTGCATTATTCTTGCTATTCGGTGCGCTGATCATATCTCATTTTCGCAACATTAGGGTCATAAAAAAAGCTAATATTTACCGTATTAGCAGGATTTATTGAAGTAGATAAACTATTGAAGAAGCGATAAAAAGGGAAGTAAAAGAAGAAAGTAATATTCTCATTAACAATATTCGTTATATCGCTTCATAGCCATGACCTTTTCCTTATTCATTAATGATAAGTTTTCTGCCTGATTATGTTAGTGCTAAAATCCAGGTTAATCCTGATGAGTTAATTAGTGCAGAACTTTATCATCATGATACATTACTTCTCATACCGCCTTTTGATACTCCATTGCTTGCTCGTCATTTAATTGAAGATACACTAGCTTTATACCAACAAGAAAATAATAATTCGTATGATTAATAATATTAATCACGCTATATCTAAGTTGTTCCTGATCATAAGTAACAATAAAAAGGCAAATACCCGATGATAATTAATAATTTCTTATTCCTAATTTAATGGAGCTAATGATGTCTGCATTAACAAACGATCGCTACTTACGTGCGATATTACGGCAGCCTGTTGTTGATATAACTCCAGTATGGATGATGCGCCAGGGAGGTCGTTATTTACCTGAATATCGAAAATTCGTCAGCAAGTCAGTGATTTTCTCTCATTATACAAAAATACCAAGTTAGCCTGTGAAGTGATATTACAACCGTTATATCGTTTTCCATTAGATGCAGCAATCCTTTTTTCAGATATTCTTACTATTCCTAATACGATGTGGCTAGGTCTTTATTTTCAACCAGAGAATGACCTATGTTTCAACGTTCTATTGGTTGTTTGGCTGATATAAAGAAACTGCCAATTCCTGGATCCTGAGCAAGAATTGGTTTACGTAATGAATGCTGTACGCGCTATCCGTAAGGCCCTACAAGGAAAAGTATCATTAATCGGTTTTTCTGATAGTCCATGTACATTTGCAACTTATATTGTTGAAGGACGAAGTAGTAAGGCTTTTACCTATATTAAGAAGATGATGTATACCGAGCCAAAAGCGTTACATTTATTATTGGATAAGTTTGCTCAAAGTATCGTTCTCTATTTAAATGCTCAAATCCGAGCTAGTGCTCAATCAGTAATGATTTTGATAATTGGGGTGGTGTATTAACTAGGCCTGATTACCATTAATTTTCTTTACATTACATGCATCAGATCATTGATGATCTACTACGAGAATATGAGGATCGTAAAGTTCCAGTGACGTTATTTACTAAAGGTGGTGGCTAATGGTTAGAGACGGCAATAGCTGCGACCGGTTGTGACGCACTAGGTATCGACTGGATGACAGATATTGAAAATGCTCGCTCTCGTGTTGCAGATAAGATTGCATTACAGGGAAATATGGATCCTTCTGTAGGATATGAATCAAAAGAACGTATTAATTTGAAGTTAAAATAATTTTAAAGCAATTTGGTCAAGGTGCTACTGGCCATGTTTTTAATTTAGGTCATGGCATTCACCAAGATATTTCACCTGACCATGTTAAAAATTTTATTAATTCAGTCTATAAATTATCAGAGCAATATCATCAATAAGTAAGGTTTATCTAAAAATAAAATATTAATAAATAATAATTATTATATTTTTTATTTGTTATTTAATCTGAATTAAATGTTTATAACTATTTAAGAGTTATTATCAAATCTAATGTATTGGGTCCGGCTCCGCGCTCTTATGTTTCGTAATTTTATTCTCTACCCTTAAATAAATTGCACGGAGTTTAGTACCAGGTTCAGGAGGTCAAATCCTTTAGGTGGTTCCAGCGTTTCTAAGCAGACTGTAGAAGGTTAAATAGCATTGAAATGGTTGTTTTCGAACCACAGAGTTCTTCTTCGCGTGTCTTGGCTTTGGTAGCCTCAGTGTCGTAAAAAGGCGATTCAATCGGATGCGTTGTTCTTATTGACGCCCCACAGTTCCCTGATGGGAAGTTAT
>JBQMRN010000008.1:0-79684 GCA_052171895.1 Arsenophonus sp. NEOnobi-MAG3 | reverse complement strand
GTATTAAGCTACCACGTCTGTTCAAAAAATATGGAAGCAGTTAAGAGAATTTATCTTTTTGACCCTGGTGGTAAACAACCTCCAATTTAAAGATGGAGAAAAGATTTATAAAGCAACATAGCGGAACAGTTATCTGACCAGCCAAACATCACCAACTTTGCTAATAAACTCTATTGCTTTAATTACTTTAGATAATAAAAGTAAAATTACTTAAGATGAATCAAAAAATTTTCATGTTTACTAATAAGTTAATAGTTAGTATTTTATTCATTTTAATACTATTAAACAAATTTTAATTTTATAAAAAATTAATTTAAGATAAATATAGAAATATTTAAGTAGATAAAATTATTTATTAATATGATATCGTTAATGTTTCAATATAATTAATTGCCATTTGACGCGCTTCACTATCAATTGCTAATACTGCATCAATGCTATTAGGTTCGGATAAACTTAACCTTTCTACTATATCGAAATTAACTTTTGTAATATCAGTAAATTTAAGTTTTCCTGCTAAAAATGCAGCAACAGAAATTTCATTAGCAGCATTTAAAATTGTAGTTGCCGCTTGCCCATGATGAAAAGCATCAATCGCTAATTTCAAACATGGGTAACGTTGGTAATCTGGGGCAATAAAGGTTAATGAAGATAATTGTTTAAAATTGAGTGCAGCTGCACCTGAAGGAATACGATCTGGATAAGCCATACTATAAGAAATTGGTATTCTCATATCAGGCGTACCTAATTGAGCGATCACACTTCCATCCTGATAGCTTACCATTGAATGAATAACAGATTGTGGATGGATGATAACTTCAATTTGCTCTGCTGAAGCATTAAAGAAATACCGTGCTTCAATGTATTCAAGTCCTTTATTAATCATCGTTGCTGAATCAACTGAGATTTTACGTCCCATAGACCAATTAGGGTGATTGCAAGCCCCATTGGGTGTCATGTTTTTAAGAGAAGCGATCGGAATTTTACGAAAAGGGCCACCCGAGCCGGTTAATACTATGCGCGTTATTCCGTGTCGTTCAAGATTAGCAAAACCTAAATTATGCTGAATTTTAGTCGGTAAACTTTGAAATATAGCATTATGTTCACTATCAATAGGCAGTACCTGAGCACCATATTTTTTAATTGCGTCGAAAAACAGTTGCCCACTAGTAATCAATGATTCTTTATTGGCTAATAAAATACGCTTACCTTGACGGATCGCAGTTAATGTTGGTATTAAACCAGCAATTCCGGTAATTGCTGACATCACTTGATCAACATTATCAAGTGCCGCTACTTCGTAAACTCCCTTTTTTCCTGATAAAACTTTAGTTTTAGATCCTTGTTTATTTAGTATACTTTTTAGATTATTGGCTGATTTTTCGTCTGACATAGCAGCATATTGTGGCTGGAATTCTAAGCATTGCTGAATCATAGTAGCTACATTTTTATGTGCAACTAATCCTATAATTTTAAATTTTGCTGGATTTTCTTTGACTACTGATAGTGTCGTTTTACCAATTGAACCTGTAGAGCCTAAAATTGTCAGATGTATCATTGTGATATATATGCTCTAATATTTAATTAAAAAGAATTATAACTAATTCAAACATATAATATGCATGAATAAATATAAAGATATAATAAAGGCATACTTACTTTTATATATAGCTTATAGCCTTATTATAAATAAGGTTTAAAATTCCATTAATTCTTTTTCTTTTTCTTCCAGAGCTTCATCAACTTTCTTAATAAAATTATCAGTTAACTTCTGAATTTCATCTTGTGCTCGACGTTCATCATCTTCACTAATTTCTTTATTTTTTAGTAAGGTCTTAATTTTATCATTCGCATCACGCCGTGCATTACGAACAGATACACGCCCCTGTTCACCATTATTACGGACAACTTTAATTAAATCTTTACGTCGTTCCTCCGTCAACAGTGGTAAAGGCACGCGTATAATAGTTCCTCCTGAAGAAGGATTAAGACCTAGATCTGATGCCATAATGGCTTTCCTCACTGCTGGAGCTAACGTACGATCAAAAACACTAATGGTGAGTGTACATGAATCCTCAGCCGTAATATTCGCTAATTGATGTAATGGGGTTGCAGAACCATAATATTCAACCATGATACCATCCAATAAACTTGGTGATGCACGGCCGGCACGAACTTTATTAATTTGACTTTTCAATGCTTCAACAGTTTTTTTCATACGTTCTTGAGCATCTTTTTTGATTCCATTAATCACATTTAAATCCTTAGAAATTGGTTATAAATATTTATGGTATAACCGATAACCTAATTTAATTATTTTAATGATGCTGATCATATCATACTGCTAAATTTTACCCCTGTCTTTTAAGAGATTAATTACGGGAGATTAACGTGCCTTTATTTTCACCCATTATAATTCGACGTAATGCACCGGGTTTATTCATGTTGAAAACACGAATAGGTAAATTATAATCACGAGCCAGAGTAAATGCCGCCAAATCCATCACTTTTAATTCACGTTCTAATACGTCCTGATAAGTTAATTTTTTATAAAAAACAGCATCTGAATACTTTGATGGATCGGCGGAATAAACACCATCAACTTTGGTTGCTTTTAAAACAACATCAGCTTCAATTTCTATCCCTCGTAAACAAGCTGCTAAATCTGTTGTAAAAAAAGGATTTCCAGTTCCTGCTGAAAAAATAACAACTCTGCCATTACAAAGCAAGTTAATTGCCTCAGCCCAACTATAATTGTCACATACACCATTTAATGGTATTGCAGACATAAGCCTGGCATTAACATATGCACGATGTAAAGCATCACGCATGGCTAACCCATTCATTACTGTTGCCAACATTCCCATATGATCACCAACGACACGATTCATCCCAGCTTCAGCTAGCCCTGCCCCACGAAATAGATTACCACCACCAATAACGACACCAACCTGTATTGCTAATTCTACTAGTTCTTTAATTTCTTGAGCCATACGATCTAAAACGCTCGCATCAATACCAAAAGCTTCTGAACCTTGTAAAGCTTCGCCACTAAGCTTAAGCAAGATACGCTGATATATTGGTTTTGCATTAGTTGCCATGCTGTTTCGTCCTGAGTAGATAAATTATTGAAGGTTTAAAATTCTTAGTTCAAAGTTTAAATGTAAAATACTTGATTAGTTGTCACTATCCTACAAGGTAGTATGAGTTTTTTTTAATAATTCAGGTTTAACTTTGAATCAATCTTTTATAGACTGCATGGACTTTTACTATCCAATACTTATTGGAGTAATTTCTAATTGTACAGGCAAACATATCGATGCAAAGTGATCTCAGGCTCTTAGCACAATTCAATAATGGCTTTGCAGCCATCTTCTATTCGCCCATTAAATCTAAATTGCTTGACCATATTATTTGTTTTAGGATGCATTGGCGAGCTAAAAGTCTATGTTCTATATCAAGTTTATACATAAATGCTTAAATTCATGTTTTCGGTGGCTGAACCTTTTTGTAGAGCAAAAAGGTGGTCTGTAAATTCTTTGCATTGTTTGTAAATCCCACGATGGATACCAATGGACATATCAGTTAAGATCACGTTAAGAAGCGTCTAGAATTGGCAAGGGTCTTGGTTTTGTAAAGAGGAATAAAAACCCATTAAGTTGTGCAATCTATATCTACATCTACAAAAAGATAACGTCGTGAATTTTTGTTTGGCATTTGGAGAAAATATTTCACATCTACGTAAATAACTAGACCGTAGAGCTTTTAAACGCTTTATGTTTGTGGCTTCTCCAACCACTTTCTTATTTCACACAAATTCCTACTCCCTGTCTGCGTAAACAGCGATTCAGACAAGATTGAAATACAAGAGGTTGTTCAGAAATTCGCGCACGACTACTTGCCAGCAGATCGTCGATAGGGAAGAAAACGTTTTTTGCAGGAAAAGGAGACTGCGGCTTCCTAAGCAAGCGATAATTTTGTCGACAAAGAATGTGGAGAACTATGATTATGATCATCAACATCATTTCATTTTTGTCCTTTAGCAACTGTAAGTTCAGATATGTCATAAGGGTTAGCTAATAAAGTAGCTGCAGGCTCTTTGCTGGCCTGAGGATCAGTAGTAATTTTAGGTTTTGTAGTTGCTTGATGATGGGGGCTCATCATCAGAATATTTTTTCTTAACTATATCCATCAGTAACCATCTTGCTATGAATAGGTTTGTGCGAGGAGGGTTCTATATAATGATCCTGAACCAAACAACTAGTTACTTTTTTTATTTTTTAGAAAAAAAGATAATTTAGTCTAAATCCTGAATTAAATAATTCAGGAATATATTTACATATAAAATATTATTTTTAGATAAAATAGACCGCCTATTTATGGAGCCTCTCCCGCTCTGCTCTATTTAATAGAGCAGCATCATTATTTACTCATTGCCGCTACTTTAGAAGAAAAATTAGTTTCCACTTTTTTGATACCTTCACCAACTTCAAAACGGATAAAGTTAGTCACTGTTGCATTTTTCTCTTTTAGTAACGCACCAACCGTTTTGCTTGGATCTATAACAAATTGTTGACCAGTTAAAGAGATCTCGTTGGTAAATTTATTCATTCGGCCAGTTACCATTTTTTCCGCAATTTCACGAGGCTTACCAGATTGCATTGCTATATCTAATTGAATTTGATGTTCATGAGTAACAATATCGGCTAGCACATCTGCCGGTGTAATATATTCAGGGTTACTAGCCGCGATATGCATCGCAATATGTTTAATAAGCTTATTATCCGCACCTTTAGCAGACACAAGAACGCCAATACGAGTACCATGCAAATAACAGCCAATTTTTTCACCTTCTAGGATTTTGACTCGGCGAATATTAATATTTTCACCAATTTTTGCAACAATTGCTGTACGTTGCTCTTCAAATTTTTCCTTTAATTCATCAATAATTGACAATCTATTTGCGATAACAGATTTCAATACTTCATTACCGAATGCTATAAAACTTGTATCCTTAGCTACAAAATCCGTTTCACAATTCAACTCAAGCAAGGCCCCAAATTTATCATCGGTAGAAATTTTCGCCATTACCACACCCTCGGTAGCTACTCGACTGGCTTTCTTAGCAGCTTTTGCTTGACCTAATTTACGCATATTATTGATAGCTAATTCAATATTTCCATTAGCTTCAACTAATGCTTTTTTACACTCCATCATACCTACGCCAGTACGTTCGCGCAGTTCTTTTACCAAAGCAGCGCTAATTCCAGACATGTAATTTATTCCTCAGTCTCTATGATGGGAAATCACCCCTAGGTAAAAATCCCATTCTGATAAGTAAAAAAACCAATTAGTTCCTATAAACAATATATGGTAATACCTGGTCCTATAATGGACCTCTTTCTAAGAGAGAAAGTCTAGCCTTATTATTCAGTCTCTATGAAGTTTTCTTCTGATTTAATCGCCTGATCTTGAGAACGAGCTTCATGGACAGCTTTAGCAACAGCATCCAAATACAGCTTAACTGCACGTATCGCATCATCATTACCAGGAATAACATAATTAACACTATCTGGATTAGAATTAGTATCAACAATCGCAAATACAAGGATACCTAAGTTGTTTGCTTCTTTAATAGCAATATGCTCATGTTCTGCATCAACAACAAATAAAGCATCAGGCAAACCGTCCATTTCTTTAATACCACCCAAACTATTTTCTAACTTACTAAGCTCACGGGTACGCATTAATGCTTCTTTTTTGGTTAACTTATCAAAAGTACCATCCTGAGATTGTGCTTCTAAATCTTTTAGACGCTTAATAGACTGACGAACAGTTTTCCAGTTAGTCAGCATACCACCTAACCACCGGTTGTTAACAAAATACTGATCACAATTATTAGCCGCTTCTTTTATCGATTCGCTTGCTGCGCGCTTGGTGCCAACAAACAGAATTTTGCCTTTTCGTGAAGCAATTTTACTCAATTCAGTTAATGCTTCATTGAACATTTGAACAGTTTTTTCCAAATTAATGATATGCACTTTATTGCGCACACCAAAGATGTAAGTTTTCATCTTTGGATTCCAGTAACGAGTTTGGTGACCAAAATGAACTCCAGCCTGAAGCATATCGCGCATGGAAACAGTTGCCATTTAAACCTCTATAATTTAGTAAATTGAGGGTTGTACACCTCCACAGATCCCATTCCAAGACTCATTAGCTGTAGATTTTTCTACAAGTAAGAACACCCTAGAAAATCTGCCGAGCTCTGTATATTATAACATAATTAAGTTTATGTTAGAGCTAATTAGTGTTTTTCTATCATTAAAAATACCCAGATATTCTGTATATTTTTATCATAAAAAACAAAAAATACCAACTATACTTATAACCGAATAAAAATAATACTCCCTATTAAGATATTGCTTAAATTGAAATGAATAAGTACCCATATTCTGAATAAAATTTACTATGACAATATTTTATTGTGTGTTGTTGCTAATACAATTATTTTATAATTTTTATGCCTTACTAACAATAATTTAACTTGAAATAAGTAAACATTACTTTTAGGCTAATGTGTTTAGTCTCGGATCATTATATAGAGCCTCGTCGTGGCACAGACCTATTCATGACAAGATGGCTACTAATGGATATAAGTTGAGGATAAAATATCATGATGATGAGGCTCCATCGTCAGGGAACTACAACAATTAAAATCAGTGCTGCTCTTCAGCCTAGCAAAGAGCCTGCGTCTATTTTGTCTAAGTATTATGGTATATCTGAACTTACTGTTCCTAAAGTGTAAAAACGAGATGATGTTGATGATCATAGAGATATTTTTTATTATTTGCAGCTAGAAGAGAAGGACGCTCTTTCCCGCTGAGGAAAGAGCGTAGTCGTTTTTCTACGGAAAAACCTTTTCTGCCTCTTGCTGATCTCCTGGTAGTTGCATGCGAATTCCTGAACCACGTTGTATCTCGATTTCAGAAGATCGCTGTTTACACAGGCCATGAGTGGGAATTTGCGTAGGATGAGCCAGGTAGGAAGCCATGAAGCCGAAGCATAAAGCGTTTAAAAGCTACGAGCCTTATTATCCCACGTAGATAGGAAATATTTTCGCAAATACTAAATGAAACTTCACGACGTTATCTTTTTGTATGTATAGAACGGTGGGCCCCTTGCCATCGATAGGTTTTTATCCGTCGTTACAAGGCTAAAAATAAGGCTAAAAACGGCAGCTAATGCTCAATGCTTTTTTCTTGATCTTAACTGAACATGACCTATGGCTATCCATCGGGTACTTACAGACAATAGTAAAAAATTTACAGCGGCTTTTTGCTCTACGAAAATGTTCAGCTATCCTAAAACATGAATTTGTTCATTTGTGTACAGAGCCTTGGTTATAGACTACTGACTTAGTCAGCCGATGCATTCTTAAACGAATGGTATGATACTCAAGCAATTTAATGGGTGCATAATGAAGATTGGCTGAAGCCATTATTTTAATTTTACTGAAGAGCTTGAGATCACTCTGCATTGATATATTTGGCTTTACAATTAGGATAGGAATTACCCCAATTAGTATTGGGTACTAAAACCCTATTTCAGTCTATGAAAGATTAGCTCAAAGTTAAACCTGAATTATAAAAAAACATACTATATTTCTAGATAGGTATGGGATGAAATGTGACAGCTATTTTCATATTTTTAAAAAATGATATGTTAAATTGTTAATTGGCATATACTATCTTTCGCTGCTAACATAACTTTCAACATACAGTATCTATAATTTAATCAACATAATTGGCTAATAAGTGCATTATTTACTCACTTAAATTAGCATAAATAGACAAAACTTATGGCTATCTCAATTAAAACAGAAGAAGATACTAAGAAAATGCGTATTGCCGGATATTTGGCAGCAGAAGTATTAGAAATTATTGAACCTTACATAAAACCGGGTGTTTCCACCGCTGATCTTGATCGTATCTGTTACTCACATATCGTAGAAAAACAGCAAGCTATCCCAGCCTGTTTAAATTATCATGGCTTTCCTAAGTCTATTTGTACATCTGTTAATGATGTTATTTGTCATGGTATTCCAAGTGAAAAAAAAATATTAAAAGAAGGTGATATCATTAATATTGATGTCACCGTTATTAAAAATGGGTTCCATGGCGACACGTCCAAAATGTTTATTATTGGTAAATCAACCATAGAAGGCGAACTGTTATGTAAGGTAACACAGAAAAGCCTTTATCTTGCATTAAAAATGGTCAAACCTGGTATTCGTTTACAAACGATAGGTCAGACAATTCAGCAATTTGTTGAACAACATCATTTTTCTGTTGTACGTGAATATTGTGGGCATGGTATTGGTCAAGTTTTTCATGAAGAACCTCAAGTATTACATTACGATGCTGATGACGGCGGTGTGACACTCCAAAAAGGCATGACGTTTACTATCGAACCAATGGTAAATACTGGCGATCATCGTATTAGAACAATGAAAGATGGTTGGACAGTAAAAACAAAAGATCGAGGTTGGTCAGCACAATATGAACATACTTTAGCTGTCACTGATAATGGATGTGAAATTTTAACCTTACGAAAAGAAGAAGAACCATTTATTTCTGGTATATTAGTGAATAGATAATGTTTAGATTGGCCTCCATAATTTTGGAGCTCTTCTATTAATGTTAATGTTAATGTTTTACTGCTTTTTATTGTTTATTAATAGAAATACCATTTACTACTGATCTTATAATCAGATCTCCTCCAGCAATTTCATGGTTATGAGATAATAGTATGATAAAAGCAGCCTGCTACTCTTATCCTGACTTTTGATAAATTATTACAGCATTTTTAGTAAATGAATTATTTCGAGCTAATTTCCCAATTATCATTAATTGCCGTGGGGGTGTTGGCAAATGGTGGACAAGGATTACATCCTCTATTAGATCTAGATTTATTAATTAGATGTAGATTTATTAATTTTAATTCAATAATCTTTGTCTATAACTATCACGATATTATTAAATTTATTACTCTATTATGGCATTTATGTGTTTTGTCCAGGGTCATTATATAGAATATAGACCCTTGTTATACATCCCTATTCATTGCAAGATGGCTACTGAGATGGATATAGTTGAGGGTAAAATACCATGATGATGAAATTTCCCTTATCAGGCAGCTACAACACCTAAAATCACTCCTGCTCTTCAGCTAAGCAAAGAACCCGCTTCTACTTTTGCTAAGCGTTATAGCATATCCGAACTTATCGTTTCTAAAGTGCAAAAACGAGATGATGTTGATGATCGGCTATGTTGGCAAAGGTTATTTGATTTACTTCTAGAGCAATATGTAGCCAACGTCTGTATTTCAATTGTTCTGGTTTCAAATAATCTTCTTCAGACCAGATGATTCGGTGAATAAATCGACCCTACACCAAGGAATCTACTCAGCCAGCATTTTAATCAGCTGATATAACTGTTCATATTTTGAATGTGGAATTTCTTAGCAATAATTCTCTAATTATCTAGCTTTATTAGGCGATGCTGACTAATTTCATGGTAGCTAAGCAAAAGTTTTGTACTATTTAGCTCCATCATAGCAAAGAATGGACTTTATCGATAATCGGCTCAAGAAAACGGCTAACACTCTCTACATTAAAGTCTTGAAAATCTCATCACTCATATGATCTTTTAGATCTCTGGCGATTAAGACCGTGATTTATTCTTTCCTTTTATTTATCTCCTCTTCTCTCGTGTTTTCTAGCTTTCCTATCCTATGTTGGATATAACGCTTCCTTATTAAAGGATTAAAGGATTTATGGAAAATATTTCGTTGACTTCAATAATACACCACTTACTGCATTTATGTTTGGTGTCGCCGCTGAAGAAAGGAACCAGTGATGCCATCTAAATTCTGTTTTTAAATTAATTGCTTTTTTTTGTGACTCTTGTAAAGTCAATGTAGCTCACTAAAGTCAATGTAGCTCACTATAGTGTGAGCGGCGCAGCTACGCTGCTTGCTGGATATTCATGATTTGAGTACTTTTTTATTTATAAAGGTTATTAGTAAATCTACTGTATAACGGTCAGGTTACCGTTCCGCTCTGATGCTTCATAAAATCTGTTCTCCATCCTTAAATTAGACGTTGTTTACTACCAAGGTCAGTAGATCAAAATCCCTTTAGCGTTTTCTAGCTTTTCTGAGGAGACTGTAGGAGCTCTTAAATAGTATTGAAAAGGTTGTTTTTCTCGAACTATAGTTCTCTGCGCGTCGGCTTCGTTGTTCTTATTGACGCCAACTTCTCTAATGGAAAGTCGTAGAATACCAGGAGTTCTTCTTGATCTTTCTCCAGCTTCTTCATTGTTGTAGAATATTTCTCTAAAAATCTTACTAACAAAACATCAAGGAATTTATTAGCGGCATCACGGCTCTTCTGCTAGCCAGAGTAGATTTCCTGGTAGCTCAGCCTTAACTTTTGGTTGCATCCCTTTGGGGATGGTATCTATTTTGTGTATTTACAAACAAAATTGGTGCTGCGTGTCTGGGAATATCTTTGCCATTGCATTCCAAAAATCAATGGCATCATTTTCCGTAGCAAACCTGGGAGTATGGTTAATCCACGCGGTCGTATGGCATTGAGAAGTTCAGTTAAGTTCGTTTCTGACTCTAGATAAGCATCTTCGACATCAACTAGCTCTTTACATCCATGTTCAGTGACGCCGATAATCACCAGAAATGGAAAAGCGATCATCTTGCCTAAGAGGAGAGTATATGCCATCGGCCAATAAATAAACGTAGTGCATATCGCTTAAATTACTCAAGCACTACATTGCCTGTCCTCTTCAAGCTATTGCTGTTTTAGTTTTCTTATGGTATTAGCAACGACCTATTGAAGCATATTCCGTTGCCGCTGCAATCCCCTGACTTTAGGCACTTTAATCTCAACATTGCCAATATCAGTTTGTATGGTTTATTGTGGCAAATAACCATTACGGCCGACGGAATGACGCGCTTCTCAACAAGGCAGCGTTCAGCATATTATCGTAGTATGGTTTTGAGCTCAGCTTCAACTGCTGGTGGCTATGAGCTGCCTGGTATTATTACGGATGAGTTCATGCAGGAGATCAGAGATAATATCTGGTTTCACGGATATCTGTAGAGTAGATTTTCATGGCATATCATCTCTCTGTTGTTGAAATCACTAATGAAATCAATCAGCAGGAGAAATGCCACCAGCTCTAAAGCTAATACACCAGAAATTAGCATAACTTGCAGTACTATGAATGTAAGGTAAAAATATCATGATGAAAAATAATAGTAAAGAGGATTTCTGATGACGATACAACGTACGTTTTCCATTATTAAGCCAAATTCGGTTAAAAAAAATGTAATTGGTGAGATTTATAGCCGTTTTGAGCAAACTGGATTAGAAATTATTGCTGCTAAAATGGTGCGTTTAAGCAAAAAACAGGCAGCTAGATTTTATGCTGAGCATAAAGGTAAGCCTTTTTTTGCTATATTAGTCGAGTTTATGAGTTCAGGGCCTATAATGTTGCAAGTTTTAGAGGGTAATGATGCTATACAGCGTTATCGTGATTTGATGGGTGTAACGGATCTATCTAAGGCATTGCCAGGGACATTACGTGCTGATTATGCGGATAGTTTTACCGAAAATGCAGTACATGGCTCAGATTCTGTTGCGTCAGCAGAGCAAGAAATTGCTTTTTTCTTTACTGATAACGAAATTTATCCACGTTAACAAACAGAAATAGGATATTATTAGCAAATAATTAATAAAGTTTTTAAAATAACTAACCTTGTTAAATGATTTATTGGCAAGGTTATGGGATATAAAGCTACTTAAATAGTATTTAGTATCAATAAATATAGAATAAATATAGTTAATTATTAAAACTCTAGAGTTTTTATAGAAAAGTGTAATAACGAGGCAATAAAATGTTTCAATCTAAAAAAACATCGAGGTGTGTGCCATCTTTTTTTTCTGCTAACAAATCAGTAAAAGTCAATTTGTTGGATATGGATCGTAAACAGATGCGGCAGTTCTTTAGTGATATGGGAGAAAAGCCATTTCGAGCCGATCAGATAATGAAATGGATTTATCACCACTGTTATGATGATTTTAATTTAATGACTGATATCAATAAGGTGTTGCGGAGTAAATTAAAGGCTATTGCTGAAATTCGTGCCCCCGAAATTGTGAAAGAGCGGCGTTCTACTGATGGCACGATCAAATGGACAATAACGGTAGTTGAACAACAAGTTGAAACAGTCTATCTTCCTGAAGATGATAGGGCGACACTTTGTGTTTCTTCTCAAGTTGGCTGTGCTCTTGAATGTAAGTTTTGTTTAACCGCGCAGCAAGGTTTTAATCGTAACTTACGGGTTTCGGAAATTATAGGTCAGGTGTGGCGAGCTACTAAAGTCATTCGCTCTTTGAAATCCAGTAGCCGGCGTCCAATTACTAATGTTGTGATGATGGGAATGGGAGAGCCCCTATTAAATCTAAACAATGTTATTCCAGCAATGGAAATTATGATGGATGATTTTGGGTTTGGATTGTCAAAACGACGCGTGACTTTATCAACTTCTGGTGTTGTGCCTGCGCTTGATAAATTAGGTGATATGATCGATGTTTCATTGGCAATTTCCTTGCATGCTCCGACTGACGAAATTCGTAATAAGATTGTACCCATGAATAAAAAATATAACATTGAAACTTTCCTAGCTAGTGTTCGGCGCTATCTAACTAAATCTAGTGCAAATCAGGGACGTGTTACTGTTGAATATGTCATGCTAAATGATGTGAATGATAGTATTGAGCATGCACATCAACTAGCTGAATGTCTTAAGGATACGCCTAGCAAAATTAATTTAATTCCTTGGAACCCATTTCCAGGTACGCCTTACAGCCGAAGTTCTAATAGTCGTATTGATCGTTTTGCAAAAGTATTGATGAAATATGGTTATACTACTATTGTGCGTAAAACTCGTGGCGATGATATTGATGCTGCGTGCGGTCAATTAGCGGGCAATGTTATTGATCGAACAAAACAAACATTGAAAAAACGTCTTCTTGCTGAACCAATTATAGTAAAAGCAGTCTGAATGTTAATTATGTAAATAAAAGGGATTAGATATCATAATTTCTTTTATTACCAACTATATAAATAAAGAAGAGTGATATGATAAGGATATCATCATTAATATTCTATGTTAGTAAGTTTATTAATTAAGATGGACTAGTCTTAATAAAGAGATTGATATTGCGATCATAACACGGACACACAGCTAGACATTACTTATTTATTAGTATGGAATTATCCAGCAACTTCTTATCTTTATTGAAAAGATGATCCTGGCAGAGGAAATAGGATGGTTAATTTAGGCATGGCGGTTATTATGTGTCAGTAAAAGCAATCAGCTTTAGCATTAAAATATTTTAAAGTGGTAATTTGTTCATCAGGAATCAATAATGCAAGTATACGATATTATTATTTAGACTTTTTATGCTCTGAAAAAATATCTGAGAAAATGATTAAATTGAGGAAAGAGGAAGAAAACACTGGGCTAAATTATTAAAATATTTTAAAAATAAAGTAAGAAATATTATCGGTATGAAGGTTTTTCATTAACTTATAGATGAAGTTTTTTGAAAGTCTTCATGATGTTAAAACTTTGAAAAGACCAATATTCCCAAGAATGAATAGCAAACCTAAAACAGAAAAAACAGAAATCACCGTTGGCCAACGTTTATTGCAGGTACGGGAAACGCTTGGTCTTTCCAGAGAAATTGTTGCCGAGCGACTTTGCTTAAAAGTATGCACAGTACGTAAGATAGAAGAAGATAGTAATTCCCATAGTGTTGATGCTACTTTCTTGCGTGGCTACATTCGTTCTTATGCAAAATTAATGAAAATTCCAGAAAAAGAAATTCTTGAATTATTGGAGAAACATACTCCAGAAAAAGCAGTAGTGGTTTATCCTATACAAAGTTATTCTCTAGGAAAAACACGCAAGAAACGGGAAGGTTGGTTAATGAAATTTACCTGGCTAATTATCATTATTTGTATTGCTATGGTAGGTATTTGGTGGTGGCAGGATTATAAAGTACAAAAACAAGAAATTGCCACTATGGCTGAACAGAATAGCTATGATTCCTATCAAATACAGGTAGGTTCACTTTCTTCTAATAAAAATGCAGCAAAAACAACTAAAAAAAATAATGTAAATATATCATCGACAGAAACTAATAATCACTCAGTAACCTCACCAATAGCTAATAATATTGCATCACCGACAGCTAAAATCCCAGTAACTTCTGAAACACTAAGAAATAGTGATATAAATGTTAATAGTGAGTCACTAAATCCAGAAAAAATAAAAACAGTGAGACTGCCAGGAAGTATGATCAATAATAATAGCAATCAGGAACGATATAGAGCAGCAGAAATTTCTGATAATATTGATTTTAACAGAATAGAATCTGTTGGCGGAGTTGTAATGAACTTTAAAGGGGAGTGCTGGTTAGAAGTTATTGATGCTCAAGGTAAGATTTTATTTAGTGGTATTAAAAATGCAGGCCAGAAACTTGAATTAAATGGTGAACTTCCTTACCAATTTAATATTGGTATACCCGCTAATGTTAATTTGCTATTTAAAGGTAATTTTGTTGATCTAAATCGCTTTATTAAAGCTAATCGTCCAGCCAAGTTTAAATTGCCTGGATTATAAATAAATCTTATAAAAGAAGATCTATAAATAATAATAAATTGTGAACAAATAATAAAGAAGGCATCATTATTAATTCGATGGCTTTAATTATAGAAATACCATAAATTATTAAACATGGATGGATCCTAAAGGAGAGTACATGGATAATCAATCACCGATAAAAAGGCGTAAATCAACATGCATTTATGTAGGTAATGTTCCTGTTGGTGATGGTGCACCAATCACAGTACAATCTATGACAAACACACGGACAACAGATGTTGTAGCTACAGTTAAACAGATTAAATCTTTAGAACGAGTGGGTGTCGATATTGTACGTGTTTCTGTGCCTACAATGGATGCAGCTAAAGCGTTTAAGCTTATTAAGCAACAAGTTAATGTTCCTGTTATTGCTGATATCCATTTTGATTATCGTATTGCACTAAAAGTTGCTGAATATGGTGTGGATTGTTTACGCATTAATCCGGGGAATATTGGTAATAAAGAGCGTATTCGTCAGGTTGTTGACTGCGCCCGTGATAAAAATATTCCGATTCGGATCGGTGTTAATGGTGGTTCATTAGAAAAAGATATTCAAAAAAAATATGGTGAGCCTACGCCGGCAGCCTTAGTTGAATCGGCTATGCGGCATGTAGATATATTAGATAGATTGAATTTTGATCAGTTTAAAATTAGCGTGAAAGCTTCAGATGTTTTTTTAGCCGTAGGTGCATATCGTTTACTGGCTGATAAAATTGATCAACCTTTACATTTAGGTATTACCGAAGCTGGTGGAGCACGTGCAGGTTCAGTAAAATCTGCTATTGGACTTGGAATGTTATTGTCTGAGGGAATTGGTGATACATTACGTATCTCATTATCCGCTGATCCGGTTGAAGAAGTTAAAGTCGGTTTTGATATTTTGAAATCTCTCCGTATTCGCTCCAGAGGTATTAATTTTATTACTTGTCCAACCTGTTCACGTCAAGAGTTTGATGTCATTGCTACCGTTAATACATTAGAAGAGCGGTTAGAAAATATTATTACCCCAATGGACGTTTCAATTATTGGTTGTGTTGTTAATGGTCCTGGTGAAGCAGAAATTTCTACCCTTGGCGTAACAGGGGCAAGAGTAAAGAGTGGATTTTATGAAGATGGTGTTCGTCAAAAAGAACGTTTAGACAATATCGATATGATCGATCAATTGGAAGCTAAAATTCGGGCAAAAGCCGTTATGTTAGATAAAAATCGTTGGATTGATATCAAACAATTAGATAATTAATATAATCATATTGGCTCATAAAGGAGTTATTAGCAAATCTAGTATATGGCCACTCAGGTTATCTTTAACTCTGAAGCTTCGTGAATCTGTTCTCCATCCTTAAATTGGATGATTTATTTACTAGCAGGGTTAAAGCAAGTTAATCCCTTTAGGCGGGATTAGCTTTTCTGAGTAAGATGGTAGTAGCAGCTTAAATACCATTAAATGGGTTGTTTTTCTTGAACTACAGTTCTTTGTGCATCGCCTTCATTATTCTTAGTGTCGCAAAAGGCGATTCAATCGTTATCCTTGTTCTTATTTGACGCCAAGTGTTCTGACAGGAAGTTGTAGAATTCAAGAAGTTCTTCTCAATCTTTCTCTAGCTTCTTCATCGCTCTGCAGGAAGGATACTTCGCTGAAAACCTCGCTAATAAAACATCAATTGTTTTATTAGCAGCATCACGGCTCTTTGCTAGCTAGGATCTCCTGCAGCTAAGTCTTAACTTTTGGTTATATGCCTTTAAGGAGTAAAGGCAGGACATTAGCTTATTTGTGTACCAAATAACGTTTGTTTTGCGTATCTGAAAATATCTTTGCTGATTGGTGAAAAATGGGCTAAGCTATTTCTTAGCAAGCCTTTGGAAAATACACTTAAGCCAGACGCTCCACAGGCCATTGATTGAGAAATTTAATCCAGTTCGCTTATAACTATCAATATAAGCATCTTAGAGCGCAACTAGCTCCTTATATATATCCATGCTCAGTGACGCTGATAATGAAAGCAGCAGTCAATAGATCTCTCTCTTTCCTGACATAACTGTTTATGCCATCGGCTTAAAAACGCAAGCAACCATTGCCTATTTTTCTTTAAGACATTGCTGTTTCAGTCTGCTGATTGGTATATTGGTACTGGTAGAGAAAACCATATATTTCTCACTGAGAAGCCATACCATCAAGCTTTTGGTTTCGTGAAAATTACCGGTGGATATGCTCTCTCTTGTGCAGGTATACAGCTATGCTAGCAAACTCTCCGATATTCTTTACACGCTTCAGATAAGGTGCTATCAAGGAGTTGTTGGAAGCATATTCCTTTGCTGCTGCAATCCCCCCTCCCCCCTGACCCTTAGGCAGTTTAATTTCAACATCGCCCATACCAGTCTGTATGGTTTGGTGTAGCAAATAACCGTTACGGACTACGCCAGGGCCGGGTGATGAGACTGGACCCCCAATTGATAAGGCGGCATTCAGCATTCCCAGCATGGCTTCGATCTTAGCATCAACGGCGGAGGCTATCCAGGCTGCCCTGGCACCATTACGAATGAGTTCATGGAATGGAGCAGAGGTAATATCTAGTTTTGCAGATATCTGTAGGTAGACTTTTCATAGCATATCATCTCTCTGTTATTACAATCATTCTAAAAATCAATCAGCAGAAGAATATGCCACCATCTCCGAAATTCCATCACCAGAAATGAGCATAACTCTGCTTTGCTCTATTCCAATCTTCGATAAGACAAATAAAAAGGCTTTTTACGTTTAAGCATTGATGCTCAATCAATTTAGTATAGGATCTTAAAGAAATAGAGAATATGGCTAATTTATTAAAGATTATGTTACTTATACCACTATCTATCGGTTTTATTCTGGTTAATATCATTTAGATTGATAGTACTATATTTATTGGCTAAAATTATCTTTTTTATCAATAAACAAAGTCGCTCAGTATAAAACCTATCAGCAAAAGAAATAAAAATTATTTATTTTTTAATCAAGTAATAATACTGATTCTAAGGCAATTTCAACCATCTTATTAAATGTCGTTTGCCGTTCTGCTGAAGTTGTCTTTTCGCCCAGACGAATATGATCAGAAACCGTACAAATAGTTAGTGCTTTTACACCATATTCTGCCGCAATGCTATACATACCAGCGGCTTCCATTTCCACTCCTAAAATTCCATATTTTTCTATTGTATCAAAGACTTGCATTTGAGATCTATAAAAAAGATCAGTAGAAAAAATATTACCTACACGAACGTTAAAATTCTTTGCTTTAGCTGCAGTAACAGCATTATGAACTAGATCATAATCCGCAATAGCTGCAAAATCATTATCATTAAATTTTAGCCGATTAACTTTAGAATCAGTGCATGCTCCAAGGCCGATAATAATGTCGTGTAACTTTACTTGCTGGCTAATAGCGCCACAGGACCCTACCCGTATTATTATTTTAACACCAAAGTCAGTAATTAACTCTTTCATGTAAATTGAACAAGAAGGAATCCCCATCCCATGTCCCATCACAGAAATGCGATGGCCTTGATAATTGCCAGTAAAACCTAACATACCACGAACATCATTTACCTGACGACTTTCGGTTAAATAATTTTCTGAAATATATTTTGCTCGTAGAGGATCTCCTGGCATCAATATAACTTCCGAAAAATCATCTATCTTAGCATTAATATGTGGGGTGGCCATAAATAAATTTCCTTATATTACTTATCGATAAACTATATTACTTATCGATAAACTCAGAAATATGAATAAATATTTTCTATCATACTTAAAATAGCGTTTTATTATATACCATTGGTAATAAAGTAAAATATCACGAAACTGTTTGACCAATGTCAGCAAAGGTTTGTTGATGACCTACTTGCCCACCCAAGGTTTTTACTTCCTAATTATAAATTAAAATAGGAATATTTTCTCGTGTATGATCAAATTCCTTGGAAGGTCGGTCGTATCACAACCATGATCAGCGGTAAATAATCAAAATATCCTAATTCTCAATTAATGCTAGTATTTCTGGCAAACGACGATCAAATAACTCTAATCTAACCGCATAACCCATAACATTACGACTATATCCACATGAAGAATAAAAATCAACAAAATTAGTAAATACAATGCTATTATTGGTTGTTTTTTGATCTTTTCAAAGCTAGCATAGTAAATAGTAGTTAAATACCGGTTGCTTTTACTTGCTTAGTTATAATAATACTGACATTGGCCCATAAATATCTAAAAATTTTTTAATTTAACAACATGACCAGATTTTTCTTCAACTAGTTTTTTTAGTATGATTGCTGCTGCAGGTGCAGGTGGCGTTCAATGAAATAATCTCAACAATTACCGCGGGTACACTAAAAAGAGCCAGCTTTTTCATTGATAAAAGGAAAAGGACGAATAATATTCGTCCTGATTATTATAAGCAGCTTCATCCAGGATTTTCTTGCTATTTAATAAAGCTGATAAGGATTTTTAACTCTAAAAATCTCTTCATGGAATGCTATTTGAAAGACTAAATCAGCTGAAAAGTATACTAAATAGGTTTACCTGTTTTCATATCCTCTTCAGCTAATTTATATAAGATCACTGTGCTTAATAGTGATAATTCTTCAGATAACCGGGAAATTAGCCTTTTATACTAACTTTTATCTGTCAGTACTATGCCACGCGTAACGTAAGATAGTATGGTTTTTTAATAATTCAGGTTTAACTTTGAACTAATCTTTCATAGACTGAAATAGAATTTCACTACCTAATACTGCTGATTGTGGTAATAATTTCTGATTTTATAGCAAAAGATATTGATGCAGACTGATCTCAATCTTTTCAGCAGAATTGAAATGATGGCTGCTTTGTAGCCATCTTTTATGATCCATTAAATCGCTTGACAATAGCATTAATTTGAGGATACAGCGGCTGGCTAAGTCGGTGTTCTATAGCAAGCTCTGTACACGAACTGTCAAATTTATGTTTTCCGATGGTTAAATGTTTTTGCAGAAAAATGCGGTCTATAAATTTTTTGCCCATTGTCTATAATACTATATGTCTAGCATACATATGCTCGGTTAAGATCACGGAAGGAAGCGTCGAGCATTGCTGCGGTCTTGGTTTTGTAAAGACAGATAAAACCCATCAAGTTGCGTGATCTATATCTACTAAAAGATAAACTCATGAAGTTTCGTTTGCCGTTTGCGAAAGATATTTTCGATCTATGTTGAGATGATAACCAGGCTCGTACCTTTCCCTGCCTTATTTCATTTAAATTCCCACTACATGTTTGTATAAACAGTGATCTCTAGGCCAGATTGAGATATAACAAGGGTTTAGAATTTGCGTACAACTTATCAGTAGATCTCTGAAAGAGGAAAAGAAAAACATTTTTCATAGAAAAACAACTATGGCTTCCTGAGCAAGCGATAGGGTTATCATCGGGAAACAATGAGAAATTTTGGGCTGTTAATCATCAGGCTATATTGCTAAAGAAAGGTTGTTGCTTTGCTTGCAGCGAAATTTATAGCTACATCCGTATTTTAATTATTGAAGTTTGAAAAACTTCTCTAGGCTATATAATTCAGTAAATAAACACCGACCATCTACACCATGAAAATATACTCAGCTATTCTTTTAATCAGCTGATATAACTCTTCATATTTTGAATGTGGAATTCCTTAACAATCAGTCTCTTATTATCCAATCTTATTAGGCATGGATAACTAATTTCATCTTTGCTGGTAAAGGTTTCATATCATTTAGCTTCATCCGAGTAAATGGTGGAACTCTTTATCGATGATTGGCTCAAGAAAACGGCTAACACAGTCTGCATTAAACTCTTCAAGAATCTCATCACTTACACATGAACTCTATCAATCTTTCCTAATTAAAAGACTGCGATTCGTTCTTTCCTTTTATATCTTACTTGCCTGTGTTTTCTACCTTTCCTATGTGGCATATAAGGCTTCCATTTAAAGAATTCAGGAAAAATGTTTTGTCAACTTTAACAATACTACTCAGTACATTTCTGTTGCCTGTCGAGGAAGTGCAACTTGAAGGAAGGAAGCAGTGACGCCATTTAATCGCTTAATCGCTATTTTAAATTAATGCCTATTTATTTTACTGACTTCCGTAAAGTCAAGTTATTCGATATACATCGCAGATAACTAAACCATGTATCCTTTTTGATGTCCTCTTGCCATAGGACTTCCAGTAACATTGTTAAATGTTTTCCTGCAATCGGGGATTTTGCAACGATCGATATCGCTGTAACAATAATGAATTTCCAGAACGGATAACATATTTACTGTGGAATATTGGCAGGATAAAGTGGAATGAATTAGTTTATGCATGAATCGACATCATCAGACAGATTGTCGCAGAGCTAACTAATGAGATGCAGCTTTATGTTAGCAGGAAGTGGAAGAAAGGTCTCTTTGATCTGTATGCTTGCTTGCTTTTTCATGATAACCTCTATAACTAAAATTCTTTATATAGTATAAGAGATTTCTACTAACAATCTTTGCCAATATAGTTGATCATTAACATCATCTCATTTTTACCATTTAGCGATGATGGGATGGAGGCTTATTATATCATGATATTTGCCATTACCATTAACTATATTCCTCAGTAGCTATTTTTTATGAATATGGCTATACAACGCGAGGTCTATATAATAATCCTGGAGAAAATAGTTATCTAATAAGTGTTGTAGAAAACTATTTCTCCTGTAAAAATACTCTCATTTAAACAAAACTGGTCCGTAGTTTCGTAATCTATCAATCTATCAATGCCCTGATGGGGTTTTTACATGAAGATACCTCACTCGCCTAACCAATAGGCAGCGATAATTTCAGCATCTTCATCCAGCCCGATTGGAATGTTCTTTAGACCATATTTAGCAGCTTTTCTTAACCCTAACCGCGATAAAATTAGGTAAATAGAGTTTACGTTTACAAGCTTTATCAGCCTTTCCTTGTCCACAAGCGATCGCAATATATCCTAAGTATTCGCGTCTGGATTGATGGGCTTAAATATATCAGCATCCAGCGGTAGCATCAGTAGTAAAAGAATCAAGCACCATAATGAAATATACGTTTTATAACTATCATTGATTAATGGTAACTTTAATTAATCTTTTATTAAACAATAAAAATGCATTCCATAATTCAAGTCAATAATAATTATTTACTATAGTTAATAAATATTAATTAATATAATTTTTAAAAAATTTTTTTAGAGATTATTTTTAGAGATTATTAAAATAGACATTTTAATTTTTTGCCTCCCAAAATTACTGAAACACTACATAAAAAAGATCAATAAAAATTAATAGTCATCAATAAAATTATCTATTTAGCGTAGCACCTTAATGTATCTAATAAACTAGATAACGAGCTTGCCACTTGATGTACCAAAATGAAATGACGAATATTGATCCAATTCCTTTTCCATGATACGAAAGCAATCTGCCACCTTAGAACTCACGTGGTTAGCAACGCCCGTATCTCGAATAACCTTAAGTATAATTTCAATCTTCTTTAAGGTAGCATTTATCGCAATCTTACCAATTGATATCTTAACAATATCATCTCCGCCAGCAAAGGTAATTTCTGCTGTCTGCTGAATGGATAATAAGGTTCCTTTAATTTATCGACTTTAATAATAACTTTCAGTAAACTACATTTTTGTAGACAAATTTCTTTGCATGCTTTAACTAGCTTATAAGCGAATTTATTTATTATCGCTTATTAATGCTCTATATGGAAAATAACGTCAACTTCATTTGCTACATAAACAATAGTAGCTTGTATTTCAGCTAATGGAAATCCCAATATTATGCTCGCTAAACAAAAAATTAGTTACACGAGCAATGAGAATATTTGTGGTGTTTTATTCAGCTAAAATCTTCCATGCTAATGGAATAAAGTAAGGATAAATATATACTACAATAGTAGTATTCCCTACTATTATTTATTCTTAATAGCATAAAATCTCGATTTTCATCAGTATCGTCATAATTTAGCAGAGTTTAAATCCATTAAATAATTTAATATGTGCGTTGTGAAGTTAGTTTTTATTCCATCATTTTATTTTCTAAAGCTAATAATATTGCTGATTCAGCGGTTAAACAACCGTTTAATTTTTAATATACAAAGCTAATTAAGTTACATTCTTGCTAACGATAAAAAGAAGCCAGCAATACTGCCACTCATCAGATTAGATAACGAACCGGCTAATACAGCTTTCAAACCTAGTCGAGCGACATCTTTACGACGGTTCGGGGCAATTCCACCTAAACCACCCAATAATATAGCTACTGACGATAAATTAGCAAAACCACATAATGCAAAAGAGATTATGGCTTTAGTATGTTCAGAAAGTACTTGCTTACCTGCGGTAATAGCTGCGGTAATCCCCTCATTATCAGATTTTAAGTATTCGCCGAAATTCAAATAAGCAACAAATTCATTGATCACTAATTTTTGCCCGATAAATGAACCGGCAATTAACGCTTCATGCCAGGGTATACCAATCAAATAAGCAATTGGCGCAAAGATCCACCCTAAAATCAATTCTAATGATAAGCCTGGTATATGGATCCAGCCACCAATCACTGATAAAATACCATTAAGTAAAGCCATCAATGCAACAAATGCTAGCAACATTGCACCGACATTTAAAGCAAGTTGCATCCCGGAAGAAGCACCGCTAGCAGCAGCATCAATAATGTTAACTGGGCGATGCTCTTCGCCGCTCGCCACATTTATCATATTTGGTGCATCATGGGTTTTCTCTGTTTCCGGTACCATTAATTTGGCAAATAACAATCCACCTGGTGCCGCCATAAAAGATGCTGCGATCAAATATTCCATTGGAACCCCTATTTGTGCATAGCCAGCCAATACAGAGCCAGCAACTGAAGCTAGTCCACCCGACATAACAGCAAATAGCTCAGAGTTTGTCATTATTGGTATATAGGGTCTGACAACCAAAGGCGCCTCTGTATGACCGACAAAAATATTAGCGGTTGCTGATAATGACTCAGTACGTGAGGTACCTAATATCCATTGCAATAGTCCACCTAATATTTTGATAAAAAACTGCATAATACCAAGATAATAAAGCACGGCGATTAATGATGAGAAGAAAATAATGACTGGTAAAACACGTAAGGCAAAAATAAAACCACTACCGCCAAACAGCTCAAACATTTTATTAGAAACTAAACCACCAAAGATAAAATCCATACCAACTTGCCCATAACCAATTACGCTAGAGACTGCATCAGATACACTTTCCAAAGTACGGCGACCTGCAGGAATATAAAGAACAAACGCGCCAATTGCCATTTGAATAATAAAAGCACCAAATACAGTACGGAATTTAATTGCTCGACGGTTACTGGAGAAAATGATAGCAATAAAAATTAATACTATCATTCCTAGCAGGCTCATAATGAGTTGCATGAATAATATTCCTGTGTATTTTATATCAAATCAAAAATTTCTATAGTTTAAAAATTAACTGCTAGTCTAATGCTTAGATATTATAACGATTTCGCATTAAAAACTGGCAGTCCGCCGTATCAGAAATAATCATAACGAAAAATCAAGAAAAATAAATTTTAAGCACATATCACTTAAGAAAAACGATATTTCGGTAAAATTTACGTAAATAAATATCATAATTATAGTTAAATAACTTAGATATGATTATTGTCCCATATTAAGCTCTTAAGTTATTAGTAAAACCGGTGTATACTTAGTCAGCTTATGTTACACTCTAATGCTTCGTAAATCTGTTCTCCATCCTTAAATTAGACGTCGTTTACCAGCAAGGGTGTCAAGCAGGTTAAATACCAATTTTAGCCTGTTTCAGCCTTTCTGAGCAAGCGGAGAGTAGCTTTAATACTATTGAAAGGGTTATTTTTCTCAAACTACAGTTTTCACGTGTTGGTTTGGCTTCAGCTCCAGACTGTAGCAAAAGCTAATTCAATCGGATTTGTCGTTATTATTGATGTCCAGTCAAGTAGTGTGCGTGTCGAGAAGTCGAAGCATGCTAGCAGTTCTTCTCGATCTTTCTCAAGCTTCTTCATTGCTGAAGAAGCTTTGCTGAGAATCTTACTAATAAAACATTAAGGGCTTTATTAGCACCATTGAAGCTTTCTCTCTCCACTATCCAGATCTTCCACCCACGCAGTTCAGCCTTAATTTTTAGTTGCATGCTTTTTGAGAGTGAAGGCAATACATTATCTGTTTTGTATACCCACCAACAGGGTTGGTGCTGCGTGTCTTGGAATATCTTTGCTATTATATTTTAAAAATCAATGGCACCGTCTCCAGTAGCAAGTTTGGGATATACTATTAAGCTACGCGCTCGCAAGGCATTGATAAGTTTGGCTTTGATTTTTGATAAGCATCTTCGACCTCAACTACCCCATTACGTCCATCCTCAGTGATGCCGATAATGACCACTAGCCAAATGGGATCATCTTGCCTGAAAAAAAGAACTGTCTATGCCATCAGCCAAGAAATAAACGTAGCGCGTATCGCTTAAATTACGCAGGGGCACTATTACCATTGTCTATTGTCTTCAAGCCATTGCTGTTTTATTTTGCTGATGCTACTACATAGAGACTATGTGCTTTTTCACGGAAAAAAAGTACCCAAAAAACTTTGTGAAAATATCCGGTGGAGATACCTCATAGGTACAAACCATGCTAGCAACACTTCGATGCTTTTTTGCCCGCTTCAGATAAGGCGGTAACAACGAGGTCTTGAAGCATATTCTGTGCCGCTGCGATTCTCTCTGCTTTCTGATCTTAGGCACTTAATCTCAATATCATCAATACCAGTTTATATAGTTTGCTGTGCTAAATAACCGTTATCGACAACGTCATGCCGATCGTCGACAAGGTGGCGTTCAGCATGTTATCGCAGCGTAGGCTTCAAGCTCAGCGTCAACGGCGATGGCTATCAGCTGATAACCCTAGCACTATTACGAATGAGTTCATGCAAGGAATTCACAGGTAATATCTGGTTTTGCGAATATCGGTAGGATAGACTTTTTTATGGGATATCATGCCTCTGTTGTTGCAATCATCCACAAAATAAATCGCAGTATGGGGATACCGTCAGCATCTTTAAAACCATATACATCAAGAAATGAATATAACTTACAATAACTTGCTGTGCGACCCAACGCTCTGTTTCACGTCCCTCGCCATCGCTATGCTGCAGTGTGGTGGGTACGTGTAAACAGGCTATCAAAATTACTATTTTTGTCTTGCATACTTATGGTTGATAACTCAATCAACATCCGCATTTTGATGTTTCCGTCATTCGTGGAGCTCTGGATATTAAACATGCTATATGGGATGAGTTGTTCTTCAAAAAAAAGAAGTCGAACAAATCTGGCAAGGCGCTTGTCATCCTGTTACTGAGTCACAGTTATGACCTGATAAATCCAAGTAGTCTCTTCTTCTTGGTCTTTGGGTATATATCCGTGCTAGGAAGCAGTGGTAGCGTTACCTGAAGGCACAGTATGGGAGAATACCCCCATTACTGGAAAATACATTTCACTAAAAAGACGAAGAGGTGGCATAGCCTGAAATATACCTATGACGCTAGCTTAAAAATGCTCCTCTCGCCATGGATATCCGTATCAAAATTACGGTGTTACCGAAATGAGGGGGATTGTTTGTACATCATTACTATGACCAAAGGATTAAGCAGTTAGCGGCAGCAGATCTTGACGGTGGAAGAGATGATCGAGCGCTATATTTAGCTATATTAGCTATATTAGCTATATTAGCTATATTAGCTATATTCCAGCGAGGCATTTTAAGATGATGCGTTACTATAGTTTCTTGTTGAATCATAACTGAGAAACACTATTACTAAAGTGTGTATAAGACGCTAGAGATGATGGTTCGCAAAAAACAAAAAAACCGGCGTTCACCTTTCTGATAAAAGGATTCCTGCGCACAGATTCGTACAAATGCATTATGTGTGATGACAGGCTACTTTTTATCGACGCTCAGCTTAATAAATAGACAACGGAATTGTTGTGAGAAAGAATGAATAAAATAGAAAAAACGAGAGTTGCTATTAAGCAAAACCTAGAGTTAATGTCTTTAAAATTAATTTATTAGGTCAAAGAATAGATATTCCAACAAAATTTTTACTTACAAGCGGATCTCACCAGTAAACTAATTCTATCTCTTTTAGCAATAATGGATGATGCCTTTTTGTCTTCACTTAAAGAGCGATTCAATTTCCTAATCATGAACTTATTAGTTTTTTAAAATTAAACATTAATGATAAATTAACAGAGATAATCGATATTTATTCCTAATTCCGCTAATAAAATAAGCGTTAGAGTTATATCTTAGTGTTATTTTCTTGATAATAGATTTGCTTAAATTGAGCAAGTTAAAATTAATCTTGTTACTATTGATTGGGTAATGACGTGCCCGATATAACTATTAATGCTCAACATGGAAATTACCATTTATTTGCATGGTTAGCATAGCGTTGCTAGCTTGGGAATATTCCACACCTCCATTTCTCTTGTTTTAATAAAATTATGGAATACCATGAACCAGCTTTAGTCGCTGTTGATGATGAATCAGTGGTTTATCATATCAATATTCAATGATGCACTTAGAAAAGTCTATATCTTTAATAATAGAGGTAGAGTTATAATTGGCTATGTTAGCAAAGGTTGTTATTAGAAATCCATCTACTGGAAACCCCTTGTACTGTATGAAAGATTTCTGCTACAGAGGTTGCCATAAAAAAGCAAATAGTCATACAGATCAAAAAGATTCTTTCTTCACCTCTTGCAAACATAAAGTTGCATATCATAACTTGCCTCAGCGACAATCTGTCGGATGTTGTCGATTCATGCATTGAAGTAACTTATTTCACTTTATCCTGCCTATATTCTCACAGTTAACATGTTATCCTCTGTGGAGATTTATTTAGGGTTACAGCGATATCGTTGCAAAATCCCAGGTTGTAGAAAAACATTTAACAATCTTACTGGAAGTCCTCTGCATAAACCACATCACAGGGATAAATAGTTTAGTTATTTACGATGTATGTTGAATAGCTTGACTTTACAGGAGTCAGCGAAACAAACAGGGATTAATTTAAAAACAGCGTTTAGATAGCATCACTGCTTCTTTGCTTCATCGGCGACAGACAACATAAACGTAGTAACTGATATTATTGAAGTTGACAAAAGATTTTTTCCTGAATCCTTTAAAGGGAAGCGTTATATCCAACATAAGAACATAAGAAAGGTAGAAAACAAAACGCAGGAGAGGAGTGGATAAAAAGAAAGAATAAATCGCGCTCTTCATGGCCTTAGATTCAAAGGGTCATGGTCATGTGAGCGATAAGATTCTTGAAGAGTTTAATGGAGAGTCTGTTAACCATTTTTCTTGAGCCGATCATAGATAAAGAGTCCATCCTTTGCTTGAAGAAGGGCAAAATGGTAGGAAACCTTTTACAGCAAGCATGAAATTAGATAGCATCGTTTAATAAAGTTGGATAATTGGAGAATTATTTATAAGGAATTGCAGATTTAAAATATGAACAGTTATATCACAGCAGCTTAAAAGAACGCATGAATAAATTTCATGGTCTGTAGGGTCGTTTTATTTACTGAATTATTTGGCCTGGAGAAGTTTCTTTGAAACAAGAATAATTGAAATACAGACGTGGGTACAAGTTGCTCTGCGAGCAAAGTAATAACCTTTGCTAACATAGCTTTATAATTACTGTTCGATATTGAATCAAAGTCAGATTGAGATAATATCTGCTGATTTAGTTGTACATAACAGCATTGAATTTTATTGAAACTATCGGTAGTTAGCTGTTTAGTTAGAGCAAGAGTGATTGATTATAACCTCTAACGGTAAAGCATCTGAGAGGGATCAACAACACTAGTTTTTACTAATGAAATTACTTAATTATGTTTTAAATTTATAATAGGGATATTTTTTAATATCCCTCTTTTCTGTATGAAAGAGCTTATTTAAATAAATTTTTATTAGCAATCAACGGATATGTTATTTCTCTTCCATCAATAAATAAGGCAAAGGTTGAATAGTAAGCTTGCTATTAATTTCGCCAGTCACCCGAAAAACACTCTCTTTATCTATATGATTATTCATGATAACTTGAAGACTAATTAAACCATTTGTCAAGCTAGCAGTAGCCAATACTGTTCCTGTACGTCGCCACTTATCACCTATTTTCCACTCGATAGCTTCTCCAGTTTTTGGCAGAGTATTTGCTGTTCCTGCTAACCAAAACATGGCACGCTTGTTGGCACCGCGATATTTTGCTCGAGCGACTGTTTCCTGCCCACTATAGCAGCCTTTCTGAAAACTGATACTTGCGGGTAATGCTTGTAGATTAACGGCTTGAGGAATAAATTGTTCACTATTCTCAATATCAATATTAGCAATACCAGCGGCAATATCAAAAGCTAGCCATTGCTGGCTATCACCATGTTGTGGAAAATGTTTTATTAGTTTAGCGGTAGTTGCGCTATCAGTAACAATTAAAAAACGTTCGGACGGTAAACTAAAGTGTAGTAAAGTTGTTTTTCCAAGATGAATAACAGGTTTTTCTCGATCAGGTAATATAAGAAAGTGGCTATTCAATGCATTGCGAGCTCCTTGGCCAGCAACACCTAATAACATAATATTGCGCTGCTGCTTGATTGTTATTTGCGAGAAAACCGCATATTTTTTCAATTCGATTAGTTGTTTTACTGCCACACTAGTGCGTAAAATATAGCCAAAGCCTTCGTTATAGTGAAATAAATGAAGTGTGCTCCACATTTTCCCTTTGGCATCACAGTGGGCGGTGAATATATGTTCTTTTGAAGTTAATGTGATAATATCTGCGGTTAATTGACCCTGTAGATATTTTTCAGCATCAACCCCTGTTGCCGTGATGAAACTCCAGTCATTAAGTAACATTAATGTTAAGGGTAATTGATGGTCTATTTCACAAGTTGTTGGTATAAATTTATTTTTGGTTATCATCTGTTCATCTGCTAGTAATCTGAATAAAATAAGAGTAGTCATAATGATAAAATAGCTAACTGATAAAGCAAGTAATATTATCAATATAAACTAATTCAATTAAAATTGAATAATTTATCTATATAAAATTTCCAGTTACTGGTTAGTTATGCTTTTTATAAAAATGTTACTTAAATCATTTCGATATTGATGAAAAATGGCTATGCTAAATTCTGATATGGATCAAAATTTATTTATAAAAGTTTTTAAGGTTATTTAATCGTATGGATATCAATAATAAACCTAGGATCCACTGGGCTTGTCGTAGAGGAATGCGTGAGTTAGATATCGCTATTATGCCTTTTTTTGAGTATAAATATGATTTACTTACAGAGAATGAGAAATGTCTGTTTGTTCGTTTACTAGAATGTTCAGATCTTGATTTGTTCAATTGGTTAATGAATCAGGAGCGTCCTGATGACGATGGTTTTTATCATATAATTCAATTGATACAGAGTAGAAATAAGCAACGTGGTTCTTTAGAAATTTAATATCAATGTTTCCTGGCTAATTAGAGCTTTTTTTAACAGGTGTTCATGTGGGAATTGGCTTATTGGTTTTCTTTTTATCTTTATTGGCAAATAATCTGCCTACTCTTGGTTGGTTGCGACCTTATTAATTGTGGTAAATTTGATAAGAGGATCAAAAAAATATAAGTCGTTGTAAAAGTAGTTTAGGTTTACTTAATGGTATTAAAATATAATAGAAGAAAACCAAATGGTTGATTGTTTAAAAATCTTGCTTTGTTAGAAACCATAAATTTAGCTAAAAATACAACACCTAATCAGCGTAAAATTAACGGCAAAAACACTCCATTAGGGAAGGCAGCTTAAGCGCTATAGAACAGATATAAATGTAGTTATCCAAGAAATATTACATCTAGAAGTTTTTGTCGGTGTATTTCCTCTGGCCTTGGCCGACTTAAACAGTACCCACATGTTAGTTTATTTGCAACGATAATGGTTTTGATCAGCAACTGTATCCAGTTTTAGCGTTAAAGTAACTTACAATGGATAAGTCTATGATTTACATAATGAATTTATCTGAAATTGATGTGCTAGGCGTAAGGTAGAATACTGGTCGTAAAATATTAAGTTCGCAATCTAACGCCATGTAGAAAATTTAGGCGCAATGGATACTATATGGATGATCAAACTATTAACTCAAACTTCCATCTATAAAAAGGGTTTTTGTTGTTGATGCCGGTGTGTGGGAGGTTCAATTAGTTACAATGCAGCCTAATCCTTTAATTTCTAGCGGGATAAAAGGGTATTTGATTCATTGCGTGTAACAAAAACTGCCAAATGGAAAATCATCCCCCTATCTGCAAAATGTCACGTTTACTACATTGTCAGGAGGGCGTGGCGCGGGCAGCTTGATTTTAACTTTACTCTATTTTCTATGGCGCTTTTGACTAGTTAATATGCGGTGCAGTGATGATGGCTAGCCTAGATTAACAGCATATAATATTTTTCAAATCAGGAAAGGGGCGATGATTTTTACTGTTTCACTCAGTAGCCGACACGCTGTTTTCTATTATTTCCTTTCTCCTGAAAATTCACCAGGGGTATAAATGCATTTAACAACTTTCTCGTCATCAAAAACTCATCTCCCATTTATTGTAGTCAGGCATCCTTCCGCTAACATATTGACTTCTACCACGTTAATCCTGCTGCCTACAAACAAGACAGATCTTCGATAATCCCCGTATAATAAATACCGCTTTATGGTATTAGCATCAAATATTTTTATGAAAAGCGCGACTGATTTAAACCAGTCTCTACTTTTTCATTAATAAAATACTGAATGGCATCAGCAAAAAAAGGTTATCAGGAATATATATATGTACCTTAATAAGTTCCATGTATCACCTTAAAATTGTAACCCATTGATTATTTTATTATTTAATAAGATGATATTGAGCAATGATCTAATTATTACTATCTACATCTAATTATTACTATCTACTATGAGCATAGCTAATGATGACATAGCCCTCTAGAGTATCAAACCTACAAAGAAACCATCTATTAGCTGTCTGTCATCTAGGTTGACATCAAACAAATAGTTCTTCAGATAATCCTAGGCATCTCGACCATTGACTCTGTTATCCACCAAGCCGTTTAAAAGTTCCCCAAAGAATTGCCAATGAATATTGCCATTCTCTTGATAATTGGTAATTTTCTACCTCCCCATGAAATGATTAAATTCTGCCTAAATGTGATATCTTCGTTGAAAGGAGGGGGCTGGGTCACCCCGTGCGTTTATTCAGTGTGTTTTTGCAGAATCTATGATTTTTAACAAACCAATGTTTTTCACAAATTTATTTTTAATTGGATTGTCAGAGGTACATTTTATTTTTGCTAGTTTTTAATTCAAAAATTATATGATATTATTAGAAAAATTTAGGTTATTGGTGATGGTTTTCCCCAGCTTGTTGATGGTATCTAAATTTGACGGTGCGTTGTTAACAACCTTATTCACAATGGTTGACCATCTTTTGGGTGTCGCAGCAGTGCTGTCTCTCTGTCCGCATTGCAAGGAGCAATGTTTAAATACGGCTATATGTTGGCAAGGCTTGTTAATGAAATCCCTTATCCTATATAAAGTATAAGGGATTTTCCCTACAAAGGAGGTTGCCATGAAAACCAAAGAGTTATACAGATCAAAGAGACTCTTTCCTCTCCCACTGGCAACATAAAGCTGGATCTCATTAGTTAGCTCGGCGATAATCTTTTGGATGATGTCGATTTATACATTAAAGGAATTCATTTCACTTTATCTTCTCAATATTGTTACACTGAACATGTTAACCGTTGGGGACTCTCATTCGTTTATGGTTACAGCGATATCTTTGCAAATCTCTGATTGCAGGAAAATATTTAACAATCTTACTGGAACTCCTACTCCTATTGATAAACTAAATCACAAAGATAAATGGTTTAGTTATCTGCGATCTATATTGAATAGGTTAGCTTTACGGGAGTCAATAAAACAAACAGGCATTGATTTAAAAACAGCGTTTAGATGGTATCAAATGATTCCTTACTTCAGCGGAGACAGCTAACATAAAAGCACTAACTAGTATTATTGAAGTCGAGGAAAGATTTTTCTGAATCCTTTAAATGGAAGTGTTATATCTAATACAGGAAAGATAGAAAACGTAGGAGAGGAGGAGATAAAAGGAAGGAATAAAGCGTAGTTTTAATCGCCTGAAATTGATATGCTTATATGAGTAATGAGATTTTGAAGAGTTTAATGAAGAGTATGTTAAGCATTTTATTTATCCAATCATAGATAAAGAGTCTATTCTTTTCTTGAATGAAGCTAAATGATTTAAAATTTTTGAAAGCGAGCATGAAATTAGTCACCATCGTCTAATAAGATTAGATAATCAGAGAGTTATTGGTAAGAAATTCCACATTAAAAATGTAAACACTTATATCAGGCGATTAAAAGGGATAGCTGAGTAGATTCCTCCATGGTGTAGGGTCGTTTTATTTACTAAATTATCTGGCTTGGAGAAGATTGTTTGAAACTACAACAATTGAATATAGACCTGGTTAGCTATTACCTACGCAGCTCATAGCATAGTGAGCTATGTTTGATGTCTGTTACCCGTGGTTCCATGTCTTTAGGGATATTAAACATTTTGTATGGTGTGAGCTGTTCTTCAAAAAAAAGAGCGATCGAAGAAATCTGGCGAGGCGTTTATCTGCTGCGTAACAGTTATGAGCTGATAAATTTCAGTAGTCTTCCTGGTATTGTGGATATTTTAGCCAGGAAGTAATGGTAGTGTTACATGAAGGCATAGGATTAGACATTACTGAAAAGTGCACTTTACTAAAAAGACGAAAGTTACGTGGCATAGCTGAAATACTTTTGACGCTATATTACCCATATTCTGGCGAAGTATTTTAAGCATGGTGCGTTAGTATGGTTTCTTTTTAAATTATATATTAGGCACATTATTATCGAAGGTATATAAGGCGCTGAAATAAGGGCTTATAAAAAACTGAAAAACCGGAGTTCACTGTTCTGATGAAAAGATTCCTGTGCATAGATATTCCGTACAAATGCATTCTGTGTAGCAACACAGCCTACTTTTTATCAATTTATCAACCCTCAGAGCTTGCTAAATAGGAAATGGAATTGTTATCAGAAAGAATGCATAAAATGAAAAGGTAATTATTAAGCTTAATTAGAGTCAATATCTCTAAAGTTAGTGCATTAGATCAAAAAATACAACTTTAATAAAATTTAAACTTACAATAGAAACAGTAAGCTACTTTTATCTCCTTTTAGCAATAAAAGCTACCTTTTTGTCTTTACTTAAAGAGCGATTTAATTTCCTAAGCATTAAACAGTTTTACGCGTGTTTTAATCCGGATTTCTTGTCTTTTTTTCCCGCTGATTATTTTTTCTTAAAAATCTGTTAACAATTTAAACAAATCAATGGTTTTGCTGTAAATCGATGTTTTAGTTATTTTTTGACAGCCTTATATAGCCTATCTTTACCATTTTCGCCATTTATCTTCCCTTTGAAAACCTTGTTATTGCTAGATTTTGATCAAAATCTTAACTGAATTTCAGATTTAAGAAAAGCTCTGTTTATTTGAAATGGTAATTTTGCCTAAAATGTATATCCAATAAGCGTAAAATTAACTGTAAAACAATGACTTGGTCTGTACAGCTAACTGCTATAGATGTTTGTTGTTATACCTGAAGTATTGCGTGTCAAAATCCAGGTAGGTCTGTTTCCTCTATCATGCGTTACTACTAAAAGAGTACCAACTGCTTGGTTTATCTAGAACGCTAATTCTTCAATAGGATAAAATACCCGCTCTTGGCACTTGCCTATCCATCAGGCAAATTCCCTGGTTTGCGTGGTAAATTTATTTATGGTTGGGATACTTGGTATAAGTTTGATAATGGCCGTAAAATATTAAGTGACCATAGTGGATACTCTTCAAAATTTTATGGGATAAATAATTGAGATTCAATTTGTGTAGCAATCAACGGCCAGCGGAATATTTGAAATCGAAAAACTAGAAAAGTAGCATAACCTCAAGAGCAAGGTGTGTATTTGATGTTAATTATTCAGCAAATTTTCAGTCTGATTTAAAAATGCTCTTATAAACCAGACCGAGAATGTAGGATTTAACTACATTGTCATAGCACCCTGATAATATTGATTTAGTAGCAAATTAACTCCTATATTATCGACGTTTTAATTTCTGTTCTTGTATAATAAACAGTGATAATTAATAATTTACCGATTATTTTGGGATATGTGCATAAATTACTTTATTAAGCAATATCTTTATATTTTACCGTGTGTTTGCAGCACGGTTTCCAAGAAGGTGGTATGAGAGATTGTACAAGGTAAAGATATGGTATAAGTCTATCTAGTATTGAGTGGTGGTGTGCCCCCATTACTTGATAAAGCTGGTATCACTACATTTTCAGCATTTGTTGGTGGTAAGATGAGCGGTATTTTTGTGCCTTTTAGATTCACTATTATTCAGTTCAGCTTTGTATAAGTGGGGCAGCCTACATTGCTTGCCGGTATAGTGATATCTCCAGTACCATTAAAGGTTTTATGCCAGCGATTTTCTAGCTGTTTCTAGCTGAGTTGCTGACACAGAATTACCATTAATATTACCGCTGATTAACGTATTAAAAATATGTTTATTAATGGTTATGTTGGCAAAGGTTCTTGCTTTTCTCGGAGAGAAATTTGTAGCTACCTCTATATTTTAATTGTTGTAGTTTCAAATAATTTTCTCCAGACTAGATAATTCGCTAAATAAACCGACTTTATACCATGGAATCTACTCTACTCACCTATTCTTTTAATCGGCTGAGATAACTGTTCACATTTTGAATGTGGAATTCCTTATCAATAACTATCTTATTATCAAAATTTGTTAGGCGATGGTAAGTAATTTCATGCTCCATAGCAAAGATTTCCTACCCTATTTAGTTCTATCCGAGCAAAGGATGGACTCTTTATTGATGATAGGCTCAAGAAAAAAGCTAACACACTCTCTATTAAACTCTTCAAGAATCTCATCGTTCAGATGACACTATTGATCTTTGGCGATCAAGACCGTAATTTGTTCTTTGTTTTTATCTCCTTCTCTTCTGCATTTTCTAGCTTTTCTATATGGGATATAACGCTTTCATTTAACGGATTTAGGTAAACATGTTTCCTTAATTTTAACAATAGCATTTACTGCATTTATGTTGACTGTCAGTTCTGAACCAAGGAAGCAGTGACGCATCTAAACGCTGTTTTCAAATCAATGCCTAGTTTGATTTTTCTGACTCCAGTAAACTCAACCTATTCAATATAGATCGCAGATAACTAAACCATTTATCCTTGTGATCTAGTTTTTCAATAGAAGTTCCAGCAAGATTGTTAAATATTTTCCTGCAATCGGAGATTTGCAACGATATCGCTGTAATCTTAATTAAGATCCAACCGGATAACATGTTTATTGTGACAATATGGGCAGGATAAAGTGTAATGAGTTTCTTCAATGCATGAATCAAGATCATCTAATAAATTTTCAGCGAGCCAACTAATGAGATCCAGCTTTATGTTGGCAGGGAGTAAGAAAGAGTCTATATGAGTTGTTTGCTTTTTCCATGGCAACCTTTATATAGCGAAAATCCTTCATACAGTATAAGGATAAGGGATTTCTAGCAACAACCTTTGCCAACATAGCCATAAATATACTATCTAAATCATATAACATTTAATATTATAGTAAGTGTGGTGCTATCTTAGGAGAAGATATGAAAACTAAATTACATGAGTTACTAAAAGTTTCCTTGCTCATTTACTTACAAAGTGATGGGGCTCGCTAAATCTGAGTTAATTGATCAAATCATTGAACTTGTTTAACTTCATCTTCCAGGCGATTATCTACCATCAGTTAAAACAAGTACTAAAGGTAACTTTCACTCAGTATCAATTACCATCACAGCAACTAATATTGAACAGATAGAAAAACTGTATGAAGAATTAGCTAAGCTAAAATTAGTTCATATGATGTTGTAGATACAAATTATTATTTTCCTTGAAATCATAAACCTAAAAATATCAGATTTTCAGGTTTATGATTTCAAGATTACAATAACTATTCTAGCAAGAATAGTTTATGCTGGTTATACTGTATAATTATTGTGTATCCCTATAGAGGAGGAAAAGATTGTTAAAAAAAATATTATTTTACGTCAGCTTGGATTGCATGCTTACCAACTCATCTTCAATGAGATGCATCAGTTTACTAAAAAACGCACGGTTAATACACCAGATGAACTTTGGCTAGTAGAACATTACCCTGTTTTTACTCAAGGTCAAGCAGGTAAAAAAGAGCATCTACTTGCGCTCGGAAATATTCCATTTATCCAATCTGATCGTGGCGGACAAATCACCTATCATGGCCCAGGTCAGCAAATAATGTATATTTTATTAGATTTAAAGCGTAATCAAATTACTGTGAGAGAGCTAGTTACTATACTGGAAAATACAGTAATTAATACTTTATCTGAATTTAGTATTACCGCTTATGCTAAGCGCGAAGCCCCCGGTGTTTATGTTAAGCAAAAAAAAATATGCTCTATTGGATTACGTATTCATAAAGGTTGTTCGTTTCATGGCCTAGCATTAAATATTAATATGGATCTTACGCCCTTTCAGCGTATTAATCCGTGTGGCTATGTTGGTATGCAAATGACACAACTTAATGATTTAGTTCCTGGTAGCCAGATTAAAGATATCGAACCTTTATTGATAAAACATTTCTGTAGCCTATTAGGATTTCAACTTGCAGAATAAGTTGTCATAAATTTTTTATGATTATTAAAAAAATTGAAACATAACATAAATCATGATCAGCATGTGATAGTATAAAATATATCTATTATTGATTCGAAGCAGGAACCTAATGGAACTGGTAAAATTATGAATAGACCAATTCAAATGGAGCATGGTATTAAATGTTGCGATGCTGATAAAATAGCACTGATCCCTGTCAAAACAATAAGAACGGATCATATAGAAATGTTACCTAAACCTGAGTGGATGAAAATAAAACTTCCCATTGATTCCAGCCGAATAAAAGAAATAAAAAACGCAATGCGTAAGAATGGCTTACATACAATCTGTGAAGAAGCCTCTTGTCCTAACCTCCCTGAATGCTTTAATCATGGTACCGCTACTTTTATGATTTTAGGGGCTATCTGTACTCGTCGCTGTCCATTCTGCGATGTCGCCCATGGACGACCTAACGCACCTGATCCTAATGAAGCAACGAAATTGGCAGAAACCATTAAAGATATGAGATTAAAATATGTTGTTATTACTTCGGTATGTCGTGATGATCTCCGTGATGGGGGAGCCCAACATTTTACTGATAGCATCACTGCTATTCGAGAGAAAAATCCAAAGATCAAAATAGAAACGCTAGTACCTGATTTCCGTGGTTGCATGGATCGCGCCTTAACAATTTTGGCCACTTCGCCACCCGATATTTTTAATCATAATCTTGAGAATGTTCCGCGTATCTATCGGCAAGTACGTCCTGGCGCTAATTACGAATCCTCATTGCAACTACTAGCAAAATTTAAGAAACTTCATCCTGAAGTACCAACAAAATCAGGATTGATGCTTGGATTAGGCGAAACTAATGAAGAAATAGTTGATGTTATGTGTGATTTACGCAGCCACGGCGTTACAATGCTAACCTTGGGACAATATCTTCAACCTAGTCGATATCATTTATCAATAAAACGTTATGTAAGCCCTAAAGAATTTGAAGAAATGAGAAATGAAGCAATAGCAATGGGTTTTACGCACGCGGCGTGTAGCCCATTAGTACGCTCGTCTTATCATGCAGATTTACAAGCGAAAGGCATAGAAATTAAATGATTTATTATTTAATTTCTATGCCTTTCTATATATAAAAACCATCTCATTAATCGAGATGGACTATTATAAATTCTTATAGTAAATCAAATACTGACAACGTTTATAGCAGAGAGCCATTCTCCACATCAGTAATATAAAATTTAACTTTCTGACCTTCTGCCAGAGTCTTAAAGACTTCGTTTTAATAGAACTGAAGTGAATGAATACGTTTTTACTATTATCTTATGGGGTGATAAATTTAAAAAATTTTGCTTTATTGAACCAGTTAATGCTACCGTTAACTTTTAACATTAAAATTACCTTTACATAAATAAAAAGATATAATTTGTATCTTATTATACTACAGCAAAAATTATGTTTCATTGTTACTACTAATGATCACGAAATTAATTAAAAGCTTAAATATAGGTTAATAACCTAAATTTATCAAAAATAATACTGTTTATAAAAAATTTTTAATATTTTAGCTAATTTTTTGATTATTTTATAATCCAAAAGCGAGTACTTTTTATATCTAACATGGCCAATAACACGATGATACGGAATAATAAGCGAAATAGGATTACGTGAATTCGGATATCAACTGAACTGCTATACAAAAATTAGCAGAACTTAGTAAAATTGATACTTTCATATAACTCTAACATTGACCATAAGAAATTTCAGTAAGTTGTTGCCAAACTCTTTTTTAAAAATGGGTACCGGAAGAATTCAAGTTATTAGTAAATTTAGTGTATGTGCGGTTAAGCTACCGTTCTACTTGAATGCTTCGTGTATCTATTTTCCATCCTTAAATTAGACATTGGTGGAAATAACGCCTAATTTAAGTATTGAGAATGGATTAAGTAAAGTATCAGAACGGATCGGAGCAGTAGCCTAACCGTCAGACATCAGATTTACTAATAACTCTGTGCATTGTTGCGTGAGTAGTTTTATTCATCACAGGTTGATGGAATAGTTAGATAGCCTCATCAAAAGCATGGATTGAGTTACTAAAATTTTGATTCATATTTAACAAAGGTTTTTGCTCTTCGGTGTTCCACCTTTGCGCAATTGTACTCCTTACACGGTAGTGTAAGCTGCTACAGCGTATAGCTCTACGTAACGAACCAGCTCTGATTTTGACGCCCTTGCTAATTTCTATATTGCTAAAAATTTTCGCACTTGTCCTAATCATTCCGCCTTAACAAACTTTAGAATTACGTTTTTTGCCTGTTTTTCTGGTTACACCAAGGGTGATTAATTACAATATCAAAAAGTTATTTTTAACTAGAACTGTTTCAGTTATAACAATACTTGTTGCGTGGTTAACTAATATCGTAACCAATACTCGCTGTAGGATGAATATCAACCCAAAAAGAGAGAGATATCTAATTTTGCAGATAAGTTGCTAATGTTTTGAGATCTTACTTTTCATAGGTAGTGACCAATGAAATAAGCTTGTAGAGAATGAAACCCTTTTAAATATAAAAAATGGATTAAATAGTTATCAACTATCAAATCAGCTTATACGATAGCTTTAAGATTATAAGCAGCGGAAGGAATTATTTATTTATGTTTTTTATAAGTATCTTGTATGTTCTCTCGAACAGCAATTACTGGTATTTTTTTTATCTAGTCAATTTATTTCCCAGGATATAGAGAGCTAAGCGAATTACAAAGATTATTATGTTTAAGAAGTGTGTCGCATAAAAAAACTGGCTAATATTAGTTCGCAATTTGCAGAATTTTAACTTTTTTTTTATCGTCCAAATTTCTTTAATTTCCTATCATGAAATATTTAAACTATACTATTTTTAATTAATCAAAAACCAGGTGTATCATTTTATTTGGTTTCGTCTTTGGTTTCGCGGCTAAGTAATGTATTTGCCGCTTCGAGTACATTTTTATTAGCGTATAGAACTTGATAGATTTGCTCGGTAATTGGCATTTCTACGTTAACACGTTTGGCTAATGTTCTGACTTCTTTGGTATTTAAGTAACCTTCAACAACCTGACCAATCTTTTTTTCCGCTTCTTCAGTCTTCATGCCTTGGCCGACCATCATCCCAAATCGGCGATTACGCGATTGATTGTCGGTACATGTCAAAACCAAATCCCCTAAGCCAGCCATTCCCATAAATGTAGATGGTTTGGCACCCATAGCGATCCCTAAGCGGCTGATTTCGGCTAATCCTCGGGTGATCAACGCTGTGCGAGCATTAGCACCAAATCCCATACCATCAGAGATGCCTGCACCAATCGCAATCACATTTTTGACTGCTCCACCTAACTGAACACCGATCATATCTGGATTTTTATAAACTCGAAAATTCTTACCGCAATGAAAAAGTTGTTGTAGCTCTTCACTAAATGCTGTATTAGAAGCAGCTACCGAAATGGCAGTCGGTAAGCCGGCAGCCAGTTCTTTAGCAAAGGTTGGACCAGAAAGAACAGCGAGTGGAATTTTATCGCCAAGCATTTCGCTGGCAACATCTTGTAAAAGACGCCCAGTACCGTGTTCTAGTCCTTTAGTTGCCCAAATAATACGTGAGTGTTGCCTTAAGTAAGGCTTGATATTTTGCAAAACTTGATTAAAGGCATGGCTTGGTACAACGATCAATATATTGCGACTTGCGCTTATTGCTGTCTTTAGGGAAGCTTCAGGTAATAAATTATCTGGGAACGGAACGTCAGGTAAAAATGCTTGGTTGCAGCGATCTTGTTGTAATTTTTTAATATGCTGAGGATCATGTCCCCAAAGCAAAACACGGTGGCCATTACGAGCAAGTGTAATGGTTAATGAGGTGCCATAAGAGCCGGCACCGATAACTGTCATAGAAACAGTTTTCATTAAGCTTCCTGATGAGTTGCCGAATTTTCAGTTTTGGCAGTATGCTGTTGTTGTAGATAGTTCATAAACAATGCATCAAAATTAATAGGTGCTAAATTTAGTTGAGGAAAAGTTCCATGGCTAACTAAATTAGTAATACATTCACGTGCATATGGAAATAAAATATTTGGGCAGTAAGCGCCTAAACAATGAGCCATTTGGGTTTCTTCGATACCATCGACAGAAAAAATACCGGATTGTTGCACTTCACATAGGAAAGCGGTTTCATCAGCGATGCTAGCGGTAACAGTAACGCGTAAGGTAACTTCATAAACATGTTCAGCTAATTCGGTAGATGAGGTGTCTAAATCTAATTTGACTTTTGGTTGCCACTTTTGCTGAAAAATATTGGGAGCACTTGGTGTTTCAAATGAGATATCTTTAGTATAAATTCGTTGGATCTGGAATACTATCTCTTCATGACTTTTTTCTGACATAATATTAATTACCTTTTAAATGTCTTTATAAGATTGAATCATATAAATATAATTGCTATTGTTTCTGATCTGATAAATTACTTTTTGCTTCTGGCTAGAGGTAAATTTTTGCTAGACCAGCCGTTAATTCCTTCTTTTAGAATAAAGACACGTTTAAAACCATATTGCAGCAGTTGTTCAGCAGGTTTAGATGCTTCCATACCATTGGCTGAGACAACAATAATAGGTTTTTGCTTATGTTTTTTTAATTCTCGGATATTATTGCATTTAATTTCTGATGGAGTTAGGTTAATTGAATCAATAATGTGTCCTTTACGAAAATCATCACAGGAACGTAAATCAATAGTGATCGCTTCTTCTTTATTGATTAATTGTATTGCTTGGGAACTGGTGATGTTTTTTGTTTTTGTGAACAGGCCATTAAAGATTAAGATAATTAGAGCGATCAATAAAGCTGTCCACGCCAGACTAAGTATTGGATGTCGGCTAATAAATTGCATGATTTCTTGCATCATGTTGGGTAATTACTTCCATAGTTACTAATAGATAAATTTAGGTTAAAAGTATACCTTTGTCGCTCTGCAATTACAGCCAATTTGCATAAATGAGCATATTTTTTTGCAAATTAGAGTTTATACTGGTGATATTTTCAAGCAGTATCACTTAATTGATACCAGTTAAAAACTACTTAAATGAAAGTAATATTAATAATAATCTTTGATTATTTTATGGCTATGTTGGTAAAAGTTATTGCTTTACTTGCAGAGCAAGTTGTAACTATATCTGTATTTCAATTGTTGTAGTTTTAAACAATCTTTTCCAGGCTAGATAATTCGCCAAATAAAACAACCCTATACCATGAGGAGAAAAATCTATTCAGCTATCCCTTTTAATAGGCTATTATAACTATTCAGATTTTAAATCTGGAATTCCTTACCAATATTTCTCTAATTATCCAATTCTATTAGGTGATGGTGACTAATTTCATGCTAGTCGGCAGAGGTTTCGTATCATTTAGCTCTATTTGAGAAAAGCATGGACTCTTTATCGATGATCGGCTCAAGAAAACTGCTAACACAATCTGCATTAAACTCTTCAAGAATCTTATTGCTCATATATATATGACCATGTCGATCTGTAGCGATTAAGACCACGATTCATTCTTTCCTTTTATCTCCTCCTCTCCTTTGTTTTCTAGCTTTTCTATGTAAGATATAATGCTTCCCTTTTAAGGATTCAGGAAAAAGGTTTAGTCGACTTCAATAATAGCAGTTAGTGTGTTTATGTTAGCTATCTCCGCTGAAGCAAGGAAGCAATAACGCTATTTAAACGTTGTTTTCAAATCAATGCCTGTTTATTTCTCTAACTCCTGTAAAGTCAAGCTATTCAATATACATCAGAGGATGACTAAACCATTTATCATTGTGATGTAGTCTCGCTAGATGACTTCCAGAAGATTATTAAATCTTTTGCTGCAATCGGGGGATTTTGTAAGAATATCGCTGTAATTCTAATAAATGTTTTCAGCGGATAACATCTTCATTGTAACAATATGGGGAGGATAAAGTGGAATAACTTGCTTCAATGCATCAATCGACATTATTCGACAGATTGTTAGGTGAGCCAACTAATGAGATGCAGCTTTATGTTGCTAGAGAGTGAGGAAAGAGTCTCTTTGATCTCTATGACTCTTTACTTTTTTATGGCAAGCGTTGTAGCGAAAATTCTTCATACAGTATAAGAGATTTCTACTAATAACCTTTGCTAACATAGCCTTATCTTATGATTTATTGTATAAATAAAGAAATTAAATTTTTTAGTATTCATCCTAAAATGAGTAGAAATATTTACTAATTATAGTAATTGTCAATAATTTTAACTGATATTGTTTCAGGATGCTGAACTAAGATGAACAATACCATTCTTTTGGCTCTACTAAAGAGAGTAGAGGTTAAGTTGTTACTCTTTGTTTTGCTATTTTTTATCTGGCCATTGATTACTACTGCTAATTCTAGCAGTGACAATAAAATAAAACTAAATACTCTATTATCACATATTATAGAAAAAGAGAGAAGTATTAAGCAGCAGGAAGCCAAGAGAAATAATTTACTTGATCAATTGAAAAGTCAGGAAAAAAATATCGCTGCTGCTGGCAGAGCATTATATGAAACACATAAAAAACTTTTGCAGCTAGCAAAAGAACTCATTCAGTTAAATAAAAATATTACCCATTTAGAACAGCAAAAACAGATCCATGAATCATTGTTAGCTAAACAGCTTGATGCTGCGTTTCGATTAGGCCAAAAAAAAGGGATTGAATTGTTATTTAAAGGTGAACAAGGGAAACGAGAAGAGCGTATTCTAGCCTATTATAGCTACTTAAATGCTGCCAGAGAGCAAACAATTATTAAATTGCAGCAAACAACTACTTTACTTGCTGAACAGAAGCAACAGAAGCAGCAAAAGCAATTAGCACATAAAAAAATTTTAGCTGAACAGGATCAAGAAAAGAAAATATTAGATTATGGGCAGGATGCTAGAAAGAAAACTTTGTTATCATTGGAATCAACTTTAAAAGTCAATCAAAAAAGTTTGGCGGTGATGAAACGTAACGAAATAGTATTGCGTAATAAAATTTCTAAAGCTGAAAAAGAAACAAAAGTTAGGGTAGAAAGGAAAGCGAAAGAAGCAGGGTATATTCGAGCAAAACAAAGGCAATCAGACCAAAAAGGAACCATTTATCTTCCAACCGAAGATGAGCGGGCTTTGATGGCGCGTACAACTGGTTTAGGTCGTCCTGTTGGACAGGCTTTGTGGCCGGTTCACGGCCAGATCCTTCATCAGTATGGTGACAGTATTTCCGATGAATTACTCTGGAAGGGCATGGTGATCAATGCCGCTGAAGGAACAGAGGTTAAAGCCATTTCTGACGGGCGTGTTTTGCTTGCTGATTGGCTACGAGGCTATGGTTTGGTTGTGGTTATTGATCATGGTCAGGGAGATATGAGTTTGTATGGTTATAATCAGAGTGCATTGGTGAATGTTGGTCAACAGGTTCGCTTGGGTCAGCCTGTTGCATTAGTGGGTAGTACTGGTGGACAGCAGCGCTCCTCGCTTTATTTTGAGATCCGTCGTCAAGGTAAAACGCTTAATCCACAGCCTTGGTTAGGGAGAGAATAATAGTGCTAAAACGGATTGTTTTAATAATCATAGATCTATTGTTACTTATCAGAGAACAAGTTAGTGCTGGTAAATTGGCTATTGTAATTGATGATATTGGTTATTATAAAACAGAAAACAATTAAGTATTAGCTTTTACGGTGGTAATTTCTATTGCCATTTTACCCTATTCCCCATTATGGCAGAGAAATGGTAGAAAAGCTTATGAACAAGGACAAGAAATTTTAATTCACATGCCTATGAAGCCGATTAGCCATCAACCACTGGAAAAATACCTTAACGCCTGAGATGAGTGGTAGTGAAATAGAGCAGAATATTGTCGCTGCAATTAAGTAAGTAGCTTATCCTAAAGATATGAATACTTATATTGGCAGAGTGCAATGATGGCTAATTTAGCGGCTATGATAAATGTTATCTGAGTGTTTTCCCATTATGATCTCTATTTTCTCGGTAGTCTGACGATAACAAACATTAATGTTACTGAAGCGGCAAAAGTTTTTACGCTGCCGCCAACCTTACGTTGTAACGGTTTTTTTTATGATATAAAAGCAGAAGCGCAAATTCCTAAACAGTTTATCTATGCTATTTATTTGCCTGTAAGTATGGTAGTGGTATTATTATTGTGCACCTTTATCCTGGTACTATTGAAGTGTTACAACAAAGATTATTTAAGTTACCTAGCGGTATTGAAGTAATGGCGGTTAGTATACTACTTAATTGTTTGCTTTCGGATCATTATATAGATCCTCCTTGACAAGCTATCTTCATGGCAAGATGGCTAGTGATGGATATAGTTGAAAATATCATGATTATGAGTGTCCATCGTTAGGTAACTACAATATCTAAAATCAGTTCTGCTCTTCAGGCCAGCAAAGAGCTTGCGTCTACTTTATCTAAGAGTTATGGGATATCAGAACTTACCTTTCCTAAAGGAGAAAAATGAATGATGTTGATGATTATAGGCATATTCCCAATTATTTGCAGATGACGCTATCATCTACTCGGGATGGTGTAGTCCTTTTCCTACAAAAACGTTTTTTCCTCTTGCCGATCTACTAGTAATATTACGAGAATTCCTGAACCTCGTTGTATTTTGTTCTGGGCTGGAGATCGTTTTTTATGCAGGCCAAAGAGGAGGAAATTTAAGTGAAGTTGATGGGCAGGGATAGAAAGTTTCTCCGGAAACAGAAGCATAAAGTGTTTAAAAGTTATGAGTTGAGTTATTCTATATAGATGTGAAATATTTTCTGTAAATGCTAAACAAAACTTCACAACGTTATTTTTCGTAGGTATAGAATCGCGCCCATTGATGAATTTTTATCTCTCTTTACAAGGCAAAGACTGCGCAGCTAATGCTCTATGCTTCTTATGTGATCTTAACCGACCATATCCCATGGCTATCCATCGGATACTTACAGGAAATAGTAAAGAATAAATTATTAGCAAATTTAGTATATGAGGTTGTCAGCTCAGGGAGCTCTTTAATATCCTTTTTCAGTAGATGGCGTAAAAAAAGTAATTCGATTTTTTCAGCGTAAAATAATTAAATTGTTGTAAACACAATTCATATAAAGCATATAAATCAAAATGATTGAAATCACCTTCACTGATAAATTTAAGCAATTTTGCTTTTATAACAATCTCTATTTAATTAATAGAAATAATATCCTAAAAACTCAGGTTTAAAGAAAAGAGTGTACTATATATCAGTAAAAATTTAATTTTCTTTACTTTAATATTTATTTTTCTCTGCTGATTCTTATATCAGAAAATATTACTTTTGAACAAAAAGAGAGCCATTCACTTTCAATATAAGCAATTTTAAACAGTATTTCCGTTAATGATTTAAGTTCTCATTGAAATTGATTGTGATATTCATTAATTTGTAGAAGAAAAAGATGTAATCCAATAATAGAAAATATCATAATAAGTACTATTATTGCGCTTATGGCTACCATAATACCCTTAGGTAGTTGTTTGGATCCCTCCCTCGATCTCTCTCCTTCTAAAAAAGTTACTATAATAGCAATCTAACACCTCCTAACTACATTAAACTCTTTCTGACTATACAGGAGCTCAATTTTGACTTTAATAAATTTGCCAACAAAAATTTCTACTTTACCAAATATATGAGATTCATCACTATTTAATACCTATGCAACCGCTAATTGGCGCGCTGAAGCATAGACTAAGAAATGATTAGCATTGATAGTAGGATTTATACAAACAATTTCAAATAAAATTTCATAACAGATTGTTTCTACTGATTTTACTGTTCCTCTACCATGGTAAGTTTTGGATTTATCATATTGAATATATTCAAGGCTCTCACGTGTTTTTTTTGTGTCATCCTGACAAAAGACCCTATAGCTGAGAAAATTATTAATGCTGATTTTAATCCGATCTTTTAATAATAATTGTTCTAATGGTGGCAAAATATGGTGACGATGCTCAGGATCAAGCATATCAATAAAATCGATAATAATACCACCGGCGCTCCTAAGTTACTAACCTTAACTGTCTCCCTATGGTTTCTGATGCTTTAATATTGGTATTAAAATGGTCTCTTCCAGGTTACGGTGACCAAGAAAAGTATCAGTATTAATATTAATGGTAGTCATAGCTTCAGTTTAATCAATAATGAGATAATCACTTGATTTTAATTTAACTATACGTTATAAAGCGCGTTGAATTTCTTTCTCAACATCAGAGAAATCTAATATTGCTAATGGGCCTTAATAATACAGTTTAAGTTTTACTATCATTTTAGTTAGATATTTATAAATAAAATCTTTCAATGAAATAAAAGTTAGCTTTAAATCAACAAAGATCCGGTCTAATAAAGCACCCGTAAATCACGGGTAATACGATGTGCTAAACCAGTTCAGCATAAATATGCATACGAGGATTTATTACGTTTTTTAGATTTAATAATTTAGCTATCTAGACGCTTTAAGAAGACCGTATCTTGAGTCAATTTATTATCATCGAGCCCTTTTGCTTCAGTACGAATAATGAAGGAACAATTTGCATCACAAAATAATTCAACAATATTTTTCAAGGTGTTCTTGTTTTTTTACCTTCAATGCATAGGGAAACGCTGACATAATAAGCTCAAGACATAAAAAGTAGATAACGATATGCTAATGTGATATCTGTTGTTAAACGAGCCCATTTTGTTCTTGGCGGAACTTTAACCACCTGTACCAGGAATATTTTGCCCTTGCCGAGCAGTTCGATAATATCACGCATATGAAAGTTTTTTGTTCATTGTCGGCAATGTATTCGGTATGAATGAGAATATCAGAGGCATGAAGAAAAGCAGATTTTTTCAAGTTAATATCAATAAGGGCTGTTTGCATACCGAATAATATTTAACTTACACAACCTTTGTCAATATTACTTATAATACCTCTTTTAGCTTCACGCTCAATATGAATTTTTTATAAGATGCGTTAGCTTCAATATAAGCTACACCAATATTTTAGAGATGGTTGGGATTACATTGACTAATAGTTTAGCTAGAATAACTATCCCTCCTATTATTTAATGCAAGAAACTTGGTCAATAATTCATCTATTTTAACTAACGGTATAACCCTACTAGGGGTGATAATTTCTAACAATTCACTTAACAAAACAGCCATATTTAGCCTGGATGGTATAAGTTTCCACTTTATCCATCGGTTTACTTGACAAAATATATTGATCTGTTTCTTTATTTGTTAAATATCGTAATGTCACTTTGCTGACACTTAAATTGTATAATATCTTTTGCTTATCTGAAAACGTGATTACAGTTATTAGTTGGTGTATTTTTCCTGAAAGTTGTCTTAATATACGCGGAGCATCATGGTTTTTATCTTTTAGGTTTACCCAAAATATTTCCCTCACTTAAAACAATAGTATCTGTACCCAACACAGGGTACAGGTTTTGCTGTCATATCAACATTTTAATGTTTTTAGATGCTAAGCGAATAACATACTCATTCTGTGTCTCTCTTTCATATCATAATTTAGATATATCAGGGATAATGATGTCAAATAACCATCCTAGTTGCTCAATTAATTTACATCTTCTTGATGAAGGAATATGACACTAAATAAATTCTATTTACCATAGAAAAAACTCTAATAAAAAATAGGAAATTGGAGAGCTGCTCATTTTTAACGAACCAAAAATTGGCGTCGAACTTTGCGTAACAATAAAAACATCCAAGGCCACAAGATGGCATTAATTAAACAGTTCCAGAATACTTCTGGATGAAATAATATAAGAGAAGAAAAAAACTCCGCCAAGAATATCGTAAAATTCATAACCACTGATAATCCAGCAATAACAAGGGATTGTTGCCATAGTGCCATATTACGAAGAAGGTGATGTTTATACGATACTAAATAACAAAGCATACTATAAGCTAATGCATGTACACCAAGCGCTAAACCTTGGATTAGATCCGTTAAGATGCCAAAAAAAAATCCCGTGCCTACACTAACTCGATGTGGCAAAGCCATAACCCAATAAATTAAAATTAATCCTAACCATGTGGGCCGATAATAAATAAATTGCTCAGGCCATGGTACTTGTTCTAGGATTATTGCAATTAAAAAGGACAGGCAAATGATCCACCGCCCATTACCACGGTATTGATCCATTCTATGTTTCCTTTAGTGGCCTTTATTTCACGGTAGAAATCTCTACTGAACGACAAAAGTAAGGTTGTTTAACATTTTTCATTTCGGTTGAGGGTAATTGTGCGGCCATTGAAGCCCATTTTGGCTAGGAAACACCTGAGGTAGAATCTTCATTAAACGCTCATTTGCTACGTGATATACTTTTGATGGAGGTAAAGGATGAGAAGGATTGCTAGAGTTTTCCCATAACAATAAGAGATAACGTAGTCTTTGTAAATCTGCGCTAGGGCGTGCATGAATAATCGTATAAGCACCTTGAATATTATGTTTTATGGAAGAAACAATCGCAACTGGGTAACCTTCAGGAAAACGTCTGCCTAAACCAGAAGTAACTATCACATCACCAATACGTATATCAATATTATCTTGTAAAGGTTCAAGTTGAAGATCATCACTACATCCTGTACCGACTGCAATAACCCGAATATCATTACGTAATACTTGTATAGGTAATGCATGCGTTGTATCACAAATTAATAAAATACGGCTATTAAACTGGCTCACTGCGATAACCTGCCCAACAACACCTTTATCACTAATAACAGGCTGGCCTTCATAAACACCATCATGTAAACCTTTATCAATCACAATTTGATCACGATAAGGTGTATTTGCACCTGAAAGTACTTGAGTAACCATCATGTGTTCATCCTGACGTAGAGGTGAACCCAACAGTTCACGTAATCTACTGTTTTCCTGTTTAAGTTGTCCAAGCAATAAATTATCTGCTTTTTTTAGTAAGATCTCTTTCTTCAATGCTTTATTTTCAAAAAGAAGTTGCTCTCTCCTTGCCAATACATCTGAAATCTTATCAAGAAGTTCTCGCGGAGCATTTGCCAAAAAATAAAAAGGACTAACGGCCGTATCTAAATAACTACGTATTTTATTAAAGGTATCTAATTGACGATCAAAAGCAACCAATACGATTGCAATAACGATCGCAATAATAATACGTGATTGTAGCGATGGCCCTCGACTAAAGATCGGTTTCATGAGTTTATTTTTGATAAAAATAAATAAACGTTAAATATTAACATTACTATACATAAAATAAGCATGAGCGACATCCTTAAATTCCTCCCTCTATTGGTTAAGGTCTAGTCATCACTAAACAGATCACCACCATGCATGTCGATCATTTCCAATGCCTTACCACCACCACGTGCAACACAAGTTAGCGGATCTTCAGCAATAATAACTGGAATCCCTGTTTCTCCCATTAATAGACGATCCAAATTACGCAATAACGCACCACCACCTGTTAACACCATACCTCGTTCAGAGATATCAGAAGCTAATTCTGGTGGACATTGTTCCAATGCTAACATAATGGCACTAACAATACCGGTTAAAGGTTCCTGCAACGCCTCAAGTATCTCATTTGAATTAAGGGTAAAACCACGAGGTACACCTTCAGCTAAATTACGGCCGCGCACTTCAATTTCGTACACTTGATCTGTAGGATAGGCCGAACCAATTTCCTGTTTAATTCGCTCAGCAGTTGCTTCACCAATTAATGAACCATAATTACGACGAACATAATTAATGATCGCTTCATCAAACCGGTCACCACCGATACGTACCGATGATGAATAAACAACACCATTCAATGAAATAACAGCAACTTCTGTCGTTCCACCACCAATATCAACCACCATTGAACCCGTTGCTTCTGAAACAGGCAAACCAGCACCAATTGCTGCCGACATAGGCTCTTCAATTAAAAAAACCTCGCGAGCTCCAGCACTAAGTGCTGACTCTCGGATTGCTCGACGTTCTACCTGGGTCGCGCCAACAGGCACACAAACTAAGACGCGTGGACTTGGGCGCATAAAGCTATTGCTATGAACTTGTTTGATAAAATACTGTAACATTTTTTCAGTAACATAAAAATCAGCAATCACACCATCTTTCATTGGACGAATAGCTGCAATATTACCCGGCGTCCGCCCTAGCATTTGTTTTGCTTCATGACCTACTGCAGCAACGCTTTTAGGTGAGCCTGCGCGATCTTGACGAATAGCAACAACTGAAGGTTCGTCTAACACAATACCTTGTCCTTTGACATAGATGAGAGTATTGGCGGTACCCAAATCAATAGACAAGTCGTTAGAAAACATGCCACGAATTTTTTTAAACATAATGAAAGGATAATCCTGCAAGCTGAGAACGAATGAAAACCGATCTACTTTACCAACCACATCAAGTAACAACAAGGAGTTAATTAAATCGCTTCAATAAAAAGTGTTTAATTTTTTACAATACAAAAAACCATTTTTAGTGTTTATTCTCTATAATTAATTACACTTTAAAGTAAAATAACCTTATAAAAAGTAGTTAATGCATTAAATAAAAATTTTCTAATAAGAAAATTAATTATTTTATATTAAAATATACAACTATATTAAGTTTATGTAACGCTACATAATTATTAGTTGATATACGGCTTCATATCACATCCCGCGAAGATAGTATGGTTTTTTGAACAATTCATGGTTAACTTTGAACCAATCTTTCATAGACTGTAAAGCAGTTTTACTAGCCAATACTGATTGGTGGTAATTCATGATTATACAGCCAGACATATCGATTTATGCAGAGTGATCTCTCAAGCTCTTGAGTAGAATTGAAATGGTGGCTTTTTGCAGCCATCTTCTATTCACCCATTAAATTACTCGACCATACCATTTGTTTGAGGATGGCTTCTTGGCGGTAGTAAGTTGATCTCATATACCAAGCTCTGTACACAAAAACGGGAGAATTCATATTCTCATGTAGGTGAAACGTTTTTGCAGAGTAAAAATGTGGTCTGTAAATTCTTTCCCATTCTCTGTAAGTATTTGATGAATACCGATGGGAAGATGCTCGGTTAAGATCAAGTAAGAAGTGTTGAGCATTGGCTGTGCTTTTAGTCTTCTAAAGACAGATAAAACCAATCGCGACTCCCATGATCTATACCTAGGAAAAATAATATCGTGAAGTTTCGTTTAGCATTTTCGAAAGATATTTTCATATCTATATGAAGGTGAAGATAATCATGGTCATAGCTTTTAAAGGCTTTATGCTTCAGCTTCTTAGGTTTCTTCCTCATTTTATGCAAATTTCTCACTGTTGGTCTGCGCAAAGAGCGATTAAGGTTAGATTGAGATACAACGGGGTTCTCAAGAATTTGCCTACAACTTGCCAGCAGATCGTCGATAAGAAGAAAAAACATTTTTCACAGGATAACACGACTACGACTTCCTCAGTTGCTGACAGCGTTGTCGGTAAACGATGAAGAATATGTCTGTAATCATCAACATTATCTCGTTTTTGCCTTTTAGCAACGTGGTAAGTTCAGATATACCATAACGCTTAGCTAAAGTAGATACAGGCTTCTTTCTGGTTTGAAGACCAGCAGTGATTTTAGGTGTTATACTTGCTTGACGATAAAGCCTCATTATAATGATAATTTGCTCTCAACTATATCTTTCAGTAGCCATCTTATCATGAATAGTGGTTGGCTGCTTGATAACGAGATAGTCTATATAATGATCTGGGACAAAACAAGTAGCAATAAAATAATTTAGATGTAAGTATTAATTCTAGGCGTTTTTATTTATTATAATTTTTACTAAAATAAATAGATATCCTTTCTGATAACCCATTATTTAGGCTAGTAAATAAATATATTTACAATATATTCATTTTTGAAATTTTATGCTATCATAAATAACAAAATAATTTTATTGAAGCATCCTTATGCAAATTTAAAGGCTACAAATTATGAATGCCTTGCTATTAGAACAAGAAAATCTAGTATTAAAAACTAGTATAAAATCAATCAACGATATATTTTTACCATTTTAAGACCTTATCGTAGATATTTATTTGTCTACACTAAACTACAAGTATGCTTTAGCTATTAACCTCTAAAGAAAAATTATCCGTAAGTTTTCGATGATGGGTACATAGGTATTGATTTTACAGTTATCATTAAGTTTTAAACAGATACAAAATTTTAAATCGCCCAACCAGTTTTAGCGAGTGGCCAGTGGTGTTAGTAAAACCCATTGTGGGGAAGGATTAGCAAAACAAGCGCGAGTGCTAGCTAAATGCTTAACAGTTATTTCTGATAAAATAATGATGCCTCAAGCGAGGATAATCGATACCACTAGTTTTAACGCTATGGGCTGTATAATGGCTTTAGAAGAAAATGGAGTAACTATTGATAAAGGCAACATTTTTGTGATAGGTAGGGCCAGTGGTTGTGTAGCTAGTATTAAAATACAATTTTTCGATAAACTGGCTTATTCTATCACAGCAGTAATTGACCAAGATAGTAAGATGGATTATTTAAAGATATTTGATAGTTAAAAATTGAATTGCTATTTAAGTGAAGCGCAATAGGTATCTCCCTTTGCTAAAAGGAGATAGAATTTAGTTTACTGGATCTATTGTAAGTTAAAGTTTCATCAAAGAGTATATTTTTTTGATCTAATGCACTAATATTAGAAATATTAAATCCTATTAGTATGCTTAATAAGCATCGTTTTTCATTTTATGTATTTTTTTTGACAACAATTCCGTTGCCTGTTTTCTCCAACCTCTGATCATCGATAAAAAGTAGACTGTTGTTACACAGAATGCATTTGTACGGATCTGTGCGTAGAAATCCTTTTATCAGAATGACAAACTCCGCTCTTGTTTTTCTAGTTTTTTGGTTTTTCTAGTTTTCTGGTTTTTCTGGTTTTTTGTGAGCTCTTATCTCCACAACAGTGCTTTATACACACCTTCGCTAATAGCGTGCATTATTTACAATCTGAGAAAAAATATAGTAACGTACCATCTTAAAATGCCTCGCTAAAATATAGCTAATATAAACCCAAGATGTATTTCACGCTATGTAACGCTGCTTTCATCTTTTTACCGAAGTGCACTTTGTAGTAACGTCTATACTGTCCCTTTAGGTAACACTGTTAGTGCTTCCTGTCGCGGATATATATCCAAGATTAGGAAAACTACTGAAATTTATTAGGTTATAGCTGTAATGCAGCAGCCGGATGACAGCGTCTTTCAATAGATTTCTTCAACCGTTCTTTTTTTGAAGAATAGTTCACACCATACAGTATGTTTAATATCTAGCCCCACAGGAGGGTGAGAGAGATATGAACATGGGGATGTTGATTGAGTTGTTGATCATAGGTATTCAAGGCACAGAAGATACAAATTTCGATACTCTGTTTTCCTGCCAACTATAGCGTAGCGCAGGTTGGCGCGTCGCGAAACACAGCGTTAAGTCGTGCGAAGTTATTGTTGAAAATCCAAAGAGGATGGGAGCATAGTGAAAGTAATCTGTTGCCAGTCGCAATTTGGCAAGATATGAATCTGCTGTCCTAACCACTCCTCTTTGCCTTTGAAGGCGCATGAACTGCAGGCTTTTGATTTACAGCCTTGCTAAAAAACAGATGTGGGAACAGCATTCTCAGGAGGGATACAACAGCAGTTAGCATCGGATAATACCCATGGCGGCATATATGCCGCCGGCAAGCATTCTCTCGATAGATAAAGGGCTCTATACGAATTAACATTTTCATCTTATTTTTTAAGAAAGTTATTCCAGCCATCATTAATACTGAAAAGTAGTTCAGTTGAGTGGGGGGTTTATAGATACATTTAGGTAAATTACCCTCTGGGTATCTTTCTAGAGAAATAGAAATCGTCATGCTGTCCGTATTCGCGTTAGGTCTATCGATCGGGACAGTTATCTTTGTATTTGTTCCAGGAAGCGAAGGAAACAGGAATTATCGCTAGCTCTCTATAGGTGATGAATTCATAGGCAAGTATACTTTCAATCATTGCCTCCTCAATGCGGTCGTATCTAGCGTTATCCGGCTTGGCACCTTGGGGTTGATCAAAACTCTGGATAATTCTGATTAGAGGAGAACCGAATTAATACTTGCGTGTCAAGAAAAATTGGGGACTACAAGTCGGACGCATTGCTGTATGGGCTCTTTTGGAGAGTGATAAAAAATTCAATGTGTCTGTCATCATTTATTTCGAGAGAGAGATCATAAAGCGCTTCGAATAAAGACGCGCAGTAACGCTTGAAGTCTCGTGTTGTCTTCTTGATTTTATCCGGTTTAGGCTTTCTAGGAAATTTATTCCTAGCCATCTGGATAAAATCCTGAATATATTAATATATCTCAGAGTATAAAAAAGTATTCAGATCATGAACATCCATAAAAGCACATTAGCTGCGTTGCTCTCACACTATAATATGGTTAGGTTTGCGCTAAAAAATGCTACTGCTACATAAAGAATTGACTAAATACCTCACCCTTTAGAAAAAGCAACCTTGAGCAGGAGCTATAAATACTGTTGAGGTCAGTACATTAGGAACTGTTATTTTACAAATGTGCTATTATTAAGGAGTAGCCGCATGTGGTCCTGTCTCTTATATTATCAACAACAGTGATACCTTATATTCTGCGTAATGTACGACTACAAGGGATAGGACTCTGTGATGGTTTCAACAATAAAAGCGCCCATAAAAATAACAACGATTAGCCAATTTATTACCAGATAGTTTTTATCAATTAACCACAAGAGAGATTCTTTTAGAAAAAAGTAATTGATTATGCCAATAAAGTAATCAATAAGTAAATTACTTTCCGGAACTACTAAAAATACATTAAATTTTTAATATTTAAGAGAATTTTGCTGCTAATTGCGATGAAATTTTCATAAAAATGCTATTTGTCGTAAAAATAAACGTTTTCATTATGAGAAAAAGATGACAAACTATTAGCATCAAGTTAGATATATAATTAATCGGGGAGAGATACCCGAAAATGGCTAAAGATTTCCAAATTTTGCTGCTAAATGGTCCAAATTTAAATATGCTTGGGACGAGAGAAGCACTATTCTATGGCGCTCTTACACTTCAGGATATTGTTAACAAAACGAGCCAAAAAGCAAAACAATTAGGAGTTACATTAAGTCATTTTCAATCTAATGCAGAACATGAGCTGATTAATGAAATCCATCGAGCTCAAAGGAAAGTTGACTTTATATTGATTAATCCAGCAGCATTAACGCATACTAGTGTGGCATTACGAGATGCAATATTAAGCGTTGCTATTCCTTTTTATGAAATCCATATTACTAATATTCATGCACGTGAACCATTCAGACATCACTCCTATCTCTCCGAGATAGCAAACGGTGTCATCTGTGGTTTCCGTGCTGATGGTTATATTTTTGCATTAGAGGCTGCGGTTAAATTCTTATTAAGTATTGAAAAATTAGCAACCATTGATGAATCCCAACCTAATAAATATAAAGAATAAAAGTACGGAATTAACTTATGGACATTCGTAAAATAAAAAAATTAATTGAGCTTGTTGAAGAATCTAGCATTTCTGAACTAGAAATTTCGGAAGGTGAAGAATCGGTACGTATTAGCCGTACAATCGTAAAAAATTTACCAACTATACAACAGTATATGGCAACACCAACTTCGCATCAACCGGCTTTAGCAAACGCTATAGCACCTTCTCAAATTTTACCTGAAACAGTAAATGAGAAAAAAGCAGAAATCAGTGGTTATACTGTTCGCTCGTCAATGGTAGGTACCTTTTACCGAGCGCCAAGTCTAGAAGCAAAACCATTTGTTGAAGTTGGCCAAACGGTTAAGCTAGGAGATCCTCTATGTATTGTTGAAGCGATGAAAATGATGAATCAGATCGAAGCAGACAAAGCAGGTGTAGTTAAAGCAATTCTGCTAGAAAATGGAGAAGCAGTTGAATTTGACGAGCCATTGGTTATCATCGAATAACGAGGCATCCTATGCTTAAAAAAATTATTATCGCCAACCGTGGCGAAATTGCTTTACGCATTTTACGTGCCTGTAAAGAACTAAAAATAAAAACTGTCGCCGTGCATTCTATCGCTGATCGTAACTTAAAACATGTATTACTTGCTGATGAAACTGTCTGCATCGGGTCTGCTGCTTCAGCTGAAAGTTATCTTAATATTCCAGCAATCATCTCAGCAGCAGAAATTACTGCTGCAGAAGCCGTTCATCCTGGTTACGGTTTTCTCTCTGAAAATGCCGACTTTGCCGAAAAAGTGGAGCGCTCTGGTTTTATATTTATTGGCCCTAAACCAGAAACTATTCGACTCATGGGTGATAAAGTTTCAGCGATTCAAGCTATGAAAAAAGCCTGTGTTCCTTGTGTTACTGGCTCAGATGGGCCTTTAGGAAATGACATTAAAACCAATAAAACGATTGCTAATAGAATTAGCTACCCGGTTATTATTAAAGCATCTGGTGGTGGTGGTGGCCGCGGTATGCGTGTTGTTCATAATGAAAGTGATCTAGAACAAGCTATTACCCTGACTCGCGCCGAAGCAAAAGCTGCTTTTAATAATAGTATGGTTTATATGGAAAAGTTTCTAGAGAATCCCCGACATATTGAGATTCAAGTACTTGCTGACGGTCAAGGCAATGCAATTTATTTGGCCGAACGTGATTGCTCAATACAACGTCGTCATCAAAAAGTAGTTGAAGAAGCGCCTGGACCAAGTATAAAAGTTGATATCCGTAAAAGGATTGGCGAGCGCTGCGCAAAAGCTTGTCTTGATATCGATTATCGTGGTGCCGGTACCTTTGAATTCCTTTATAAAAGAGGTGAATTCTACTTTATTGAAATGAATACGCGTATTCAAGTTGAGCATCCTGTAACAGAAATGATCACTGGGGTTGATTTGATTAAAGAACAGTTAAGGATTGCATCCGGTTTATCCCTATCTATTAAACAAAAAGATGTTAAAATTCATGGTCATGCAATAGAATGTCGAATTAATGCGGAAGATTCTGATACCTTCTTGCCAAGTTCGGGTAAAATTACACGCCTCCATATTCCTGGAGGTTTTGGTATACGTTGGGAATCACATATTTATGCAGGTTACACTGTTCCACCTTACTATGACTCTATGATTGGTAAGCTGATTACTTATGGTGAAACTCGCGAAATTGCTATCCTTCGGATGAAAAATGCCTTATCTGAATTAATTATTGATGGGATTAAAACTAACATAGAATTACAACAAAAAATTATGGATGACAGTAATTTTTTCAAAGGTGCTACCAATATTCATTATTTGGAAAAAAAACTCGCTACACAAGAATAAACTTTTCTATTTATATTTAATTACAATAGGGTAATATGTATGTACCCTTATTTTTGATCTTTTTATCTGAAGATGATCTTTAAATAACATATAAACCATCAGATTAAGTTTTTTTATCAGCAGAACCAATGGAGAAACGTTTTCTTCAATCCAACAAAGAAGCTTGTTGGTCAGTTTTTCTTCCCTTTGCTTATTTATGTAGTTGGATTATGACTGCATACCTTACAAGTAAGGAAGGGGGAATAACAGGTATGCCATTATGGTTTGAACTTTCATGTTTATATTTACCTGTAATTTATTTTACTTTGTATCTTAATGGTTAAATTGTTTTTTAAACAAATGTCATTGGAAGATAAAGATCCAAATTGAAATTCTCTTACCACTTATTACTTATTTATTATTAGTTTGTTTACTATCTATTTATGCTTATCATCAACGTCAAAAAGGCAAGTTTTTGCATGAATACTTTCTAGGTGTAATCGGTCTATAGGTGGTATGGTTGTTTTGGCAATAACAATCACTGCAACCTACATCAGTGCTAGTTCCTTCATAGGTGGGACTAGCGCCGCTTATATATATGGCCTTGGCTTGGGTGCTACTTGCCTTAATTCAGTTCCGATTATTTGGCTATCCCTTGGCGTATTAGGTAAAAAATTCGCCATCCTGGCTAGTTGCTATAATGCGGTGACACTTAATGACATGCTATATGCTCGTTTTCAAAGCCGTTTACTGGTATGGATCGCTAATATTAGTTTGCTTGTCTCTTTCTTTTTTGCTATGAGAATTCAATTTATCGGCGGACATCGTTTACTAGAAACTGCAGCAAACATTCCCTATGAATAGGGTTATTAATATTTGGTATCAGTATGCATTTTACACTATATCTGGTGGTTTTAGAGCCAGTGTTCTTAATGATACCTATAAGGCTTTGTTATGTTATTAGGAAGCATTATTTTGCTGGTTGCAACTATTCAGAAGGCTGGAAGTGTCTAGCCGCAGCAACTGAGACATTAAAAGCAATTGATCTAAAATTGATTACGCCACAAGGCGTCGATAATATCTTTAGCATGCCATTATGTTTTTCTTCTTGGTATTGGTTTGTTTTGGGGTTATTGGCTTACCAAATACTGCTATCTGCTGCATTTCATATAAAATAGCCAAACAATGCACTTTGGGATCATTATCGGCAGCATTGTGATGGTTATTTTAATGCTTGTAATGCATTTGTTGGTGCATTAGCTCGAGCTATTTTATCGGATTTAAGGATTTCAGATCAGGTCATCCCAACATTAATGATCACGGTTTTACCTCCGTCGCCGGAGGAATTTTCTTAGCCGACTCAATAGCTGCCATTATGTCAACAATTAATTCACAATTGCTCCAATCTTCAGCAATTCTTATAAAAGATCTATATTTAAATATAGCACTAAAGGAGATTAAAAAATTAATCTGGATCTCAAGTGCTTCTACCCTCATTCTTAGTATTTCATTCCTATTAGTCGCCTTTGTCCATCCACAGCAAATGATTATTTGATTAAATTTACTTGCTTTTGGTGGATTACAAGCTGTTTTTCTTTGTTCATTAGTACTCGGACTTTATTGGCAAAGAGCAAACCAGTTTTTGTGCATTAAGTTTAATGATCTTCAGTGCCATCTCTTACATATTATTCACCACCTTTGATGTTGAAATTTTTAATTTTTATCCCATCATACACCCTCCTTATTATTAAGCTTTCTTACTTTTTTAATAGGTAATGTTGTTGGTGAGAAAAAATTATTATCTACATCGATAAAAATGAATTAATAAGCGAAGATCTCAATGAAATATTTATGCCCTAGATAGAAATACGTCTGAATTTAACAGTCGAGAGCATGTAGAATCCTTAAGTGATATCTTAACAGAAGGCTGGATGAGAGCTGCTTCCCTTCACCTTTCAGGATAGCTATGACAACCCTGTTTTTAAATTCATACCGGAGAAAACTCGTTTTTGGCAAGATACAGACCTTATTGCTTTATTTAATGCTGAAAGCAATATGGAACAGCGGAGCAGGTTATAACTTAAAAGTGATTCTTTATTATCTAAAATTTTTTGTATAAAGTTGAACAAATAAAAAATAAAGATTGGGATGTGAATGGATGGATAATTTCCATCCAGTGAGTTTTGGGTACAAATTATGGATTTGTCCTAGCTGACGAGTGATAGACCTAATTCCAATGCAGTTAATGTTATTTTTAATCCTGCCTTGGTGTTTGGTAACAAGCGGTACAAACACCTACCATATCACTCTGTTTAAAGTGGGTAGATAGCTTAAATTTGAAAGATAAAACGGTTATCGATTTTGGTTGTGCTTCAGGCGCTACTAGGCTAGCCATTGTCGCAATTAAGCTAGGTACCAAGAAAGCCATTGGCATTGATATCGATCTTCAAGCTGTCCTTGCTAGCCAAAACAATGCTAAACAAAATAAGGATGCTGATAAATTAGTTCTTTATTTGGCCAAAGATCAACCTGAAGATCTAAAAGTGAATATTATTATTGCTAATAACTTAGCTCTTCTAGCTCCCTTATACGAATTAGATGGTGCATGCAATCGAGGAAATTAACCAATAAAATCTTTTACTTGGACTGTCTGGAATATTACCTAGACAGGAAAAAGTAGTTATAACTGCCTACCAACAACTCATTAATATTGAGGTGATAATAGAAAAAGAAGAATGCTGCCAAGAATAACCGGAATAAAAAAATGGATTAAATTTAAGCAGGATTACCGTAATATATATGCTAATCCTAGTAATAAAATTTTTGCGAATAATCTATTTTTCTAGAAAATCATAAAACAATAATGACCAGAAATTGAATAATGTTTATTGTTTAAATAAGATAATATTTTCAATAATCATAATAAAATGGTTATCAAAGTTAATTTTATACAATTAATATAGTTAATCTAACCTAACAAACTCTTTATGATAAAGAATAACAATATTTAAAAATAAATAATAAATTTATTTATATTAATTTTTAATAAAATTATATGTGATTAAAAATCAAGATAAAATCTTTCGAAGAAAGATTAATTTGCTCAAAGTTTATCTTTTTATATTTCGTAAAAAATGCGTAATATACGACGCGCGCCATTTTCACCTTGCAAGTAACTGAATCTAGATGGTCTTTTTTTATTGCCTATGTATGTTATCTCAGATAAAAAACTGTCTCATTGCAGCACTAATGGCAACTGCTGCTATTACCGAGATAGGTGGTTATTTTTGCTTACTGTATTACTAATGGGTGCTGATATTGATAGTGTTGAATTTGTTTGTTTTCTAATTTTAATGATTGGAAAACAAACAAATTTAGATTGAGAATAATCCATACTGATAAATTAGGCATTTGTTCTGTGTAAATTATAGATACTGATCTCGATGAAATGGCAGCAGCTGCACGAATTAATTGTTTGGTTCCGGCGGATCATTCATTATATAGACTCTCGTCACCCAGGTCTATTCATGGCAAGATGGCTGAGGGATGATTATAGTTGAAAAAATATCATAATGATGAGGCTCAATTGTTATGTTAGGTAACTATAACACCTAAAATCAGCGCTGCTCTATTTAGGCAACCAAAAAGAGCCTGCATCTTACTTTTGCTAAGCATTATGAGATATTCGAACTTACTGTTGCTAAAAGGCAATAACGAGATAATGTTGATGATCAGAGCCATATTTCCCCATTATTTCCCGACAACGCTGTCGCTTGCTCAAGAAGCCGTAGTTGTTTTCCTGCGAAAAACGTTTTTCTCCTTTTTAACGATCTGCTGCAAAGTCGTACGAGAATTCCTGAACCCCATGTTTCTAGGTCGGTCTAGCCTGGATCGCTCTTTATGTAGCCTAGGAGGAGGAGGGGATTTTCGTGAAATGAGGCAGGAGAGGGGGCGAGAAACCAAGAAGCCGAAGCATAAAGCATTTAAAAGCTATGAGCCTGGTTATCTTCGCGTAGATATGAAATTTTTTCTAAAAATGCAAAACGCTAGTTATGCTCGGGTTTGGTGTATGGGGTTTCAGAGATGGTGGGGTATCCTGCTTATTAATTTCGTGAATAATTTCAATAACAGAGATATGATATGCCATGAAAAGTCTACCTTACAGGTATTTACAAAACCAGATATTACCTCTGATCCCTTGCATGAACTCATCCGTAATGGTGCCAGGGAAGTTGATATACCCACCGCCGTTGAGGTTGAGCTCGAAGCCATGCTTCGAAACATGCTAAAGACCACTTTGTCGATAGCCGTCATTCTCCGTCTGTGTAACGATTATTTTCACAGCAAATTATACCAGAGTGGTGTTAGCGATGTTGAGATTAAAGTGCTTAAGATCAGGGATCGTAGTGATAACCGAATTAGGCTTCAATAGCTCGTTGCTCTGTAGCGCGCCTTATCTGAAGCGTACAAAAGCGTCAACGAGTTGCTACCATGGCTATAGCTGCGAGAAGCACAGCCACTGGTAATTTTTATGAAGCTATAGGGGTATTTCTCGGTGAAAAGCACATAGTTTTCTCATCTACCCCATCAGAAGACTGAAACAGCAATGATTTGAAGAGCACAAGTAATTGGTAGCTGCGTGATTTAAGCGATATGCGGTACGTTTATTTCTGAGCTGATGGCATACATATTACTGTCCTGTCAAGAAATGTGATCACACCTTTGCCTGCTGCTCATTATCGGCATAACTGAGCATTGGCATAAGGAGCTAGTTGCTCTCAAAGATGCTTATCGAGAATCAAAAGAAAATTGAGCCTAACTTTTTAATGGCCTCTTACCAACATGGCCTTAAGCGTATTTCCTAGGCTTCCTACAGGAGCTGGTACCCTTGATTTTTTGGAATGCAATTGCAAAAGATATTCCAATGAACACGCAGCAGCAACGCTGTTTTCGGTACATATAAAACAGCTAATGTGCTGGCTTAACTGTCTAAAGGCATGTAACAGAAAGTTAAGGTTGACCTTCCGGTGAAGTTTGGCTAGCAGATAGCCGTGATGCTGCTAATAAAGCCTTTGATGTTTTGTTGGCAAGGCTTTTAGTGAAGTGTATCCTGCAGCCGATAAAGAAGCTGGAGGAAGATCAAGAATAACTGCTGGTATTCTATAACTTTCCGTCAACGCACTCTTGGCGTTAAAAGAACGACGAATCCGATTAAATTGGCTTTCGTGATACTAGAATTACGAATCTGATGCGCCTAAGAACTGTAGTTTAAGAAAAACAACTCTTTCAATGAAATTTAAGCTCCTTCCATCTGCTCAGAAAACCTGGATCCGATTAATAGTGGGGATTTAACCTGCTTGATGACCCTGCTAGTAAATAACCTCCAATTTAAGGAGGGAGAACAGATTTATGAAGCATCAGAGTGGAATGATAGCCTGACCGTCATACACCAAATTTGTTAATAATTCCTTTTATTAGGGGAAAGGTAAAGGTTGTAGCCAAGAAAATTTTATTTGGACGTTAAAACATTGGGCACAATTTAGCAATCGGAACTACAAATGCTGATTTGCAATCAATATGACTGGGATTTATTGCGCTAGAGAAAATTTATCATTAAAATAGAGTAGCAATGAAAAATTTTTTGTCAGATAATTGTAGTAATATAGCTAGCAAGCTGATAGCTTTTAGTAAAGCTAACTTCAGTTTAACTGAGCAAGTTGCCTTGTTCGGTTAAGCCTTCTCTATCAATAGAGAGATAAAATTTTTACTATTTATTCTCTATTATTAATAGCAACCGTTGAGAGACTTCATCCGGTTTAATTTTCACCATATTGCCATCATCTGAAATAATTGCTTCTTGTGCTTCACCATAACCACCAATTAATGCCGGATCGGTAGGGCCATATAGAGTAATGTTTGGTTTGCTCAGTGCAGCAGCTAAATGGCTTGATCCTGTATCAACAGAGACGACTGCTTTTGCTGCGATAATTTGTTGAGCTAATTTTTCTAATGAAAGCTTAGGCAATACTTCCACATACTTAAAACCAGCAGCTAGCCTCATGGCACGTTGATGTTCTAGATTGGTTCCCCACGGTAATTTAACCGTTAAGCCTTTAACTTCTATAGCGCTAATTAATTGTTCCCAATGAAATTCAGGCCAATGCTTCTCATTACGTGTGGTGGTATGGAAAAAAATAATATAAGGACTCTTTTCTTTTTCAAAAGCACCCGGTGGTGAAAAATAGGGTGCAATACCATAATTACCGGCAATAGTTGGTTTAGAATAATGTAAACTGTCGGCAAATAATTGTCGGATTCGTTCAACCGCGTGCAGCTTTTTATTGATATTATAGCGACAATCATAAAATAGACTAGCTAAAGGCTCGCGAGCACTTTTCCAATCATAGCCATGGCTTACACCACATGCTAAACGTGTAATTAAAAAAGCACTTTTTAATAATCCTTGTGCATCGATCACTGCATCATATTTTTGCTGTTGGATTTGAGCGTAAAAAACTGCTCTTTGCTGCCTGACAGATGTTGCTAGCCAGTTTTTTCGCCAACGACGAATAGCTATTGGAATTACTCGCTTAACAGCGTAATGCCAGTGTGGAATTTCAGCGAAATTTTCTTCAATAACCCAATCAAACTGGATATCAGGATAATGCATGACTGCATCAGTCAGTGCGGGTAAAGCATGCAATACATCACCCATCGATGAGGTCTTAATGATCAATACTTTCATGGCTATTAATTCTCTGCCAATAATTTAGTTATTGCGGTGATCACGTATTCAGGTTTTATATCAATTAAACTTTGATGATAACCACTCTCCGTGTTTCCTTTCCTCACCTTATAATAACCGGTTATTAAACGGATAATTTCTACTCGATTTGATAATGGTGGGGTAAAATAAGGGTTACTCGGCCCATAAAGTGCAACTAGAGGTCGATTTAATGCAGCCGCAATATGCATTAACCCTGAATCATTGGTTACTACAGCCTGGCAAGATGCCAGTAGATTAACTGCCTGCTCTAGGGTTGTTTTACCTACCAAATTAAAGCAATGCTGCCGACAATCTGCAGAAAGCAATTGTTGAATATCTTTAGCGATACGACTATCTTTTTTCGAGCCAAATATTAAAATTTGATATCCATGAGCAGCAAATAATAACTGGGCTAACTTAGCATAGTGATAAGTTGGCCAGCATTTAGCTGGACCAAATTCTGCCCCTGGACAAAAACCGATAATTGGTAAGTGTTTTGGAATATGAAAAATATATTCTTTCTGGAGAATTTCTTTTTCTGTTTCTGTTATGGAAAGTTGTGGCCATAAAATTGGTTTAGGGATCTTATCGGCATTCTTAACTGAATCTTTTTTATAAGCTAAAGCAACATAACGCTGAACCATTTGCGGAAAAGCGGCTTTATCTAATAGGCGAATATCATTAAGTAACCAATAACGCATCTCACCTCGCCATCCTGTTCGTATTGGTATTTGAGCAAAAAAAGGAACTAGCGCAGATTTAAAAGAGTTAGGTAAGATATAGGCTTGATCATAACATTGAGTACGTAAATGAATAGCAAGCTGACGACGTAAACTGATACCTAAACATCTATGACCCAAAGGCATGGATATGGCCTGCCTGACTTCAGGCATTTTATTTAATAGTGGCCGACACCAATCAGGTGCTATAACATCAATTTCTATGTCTGGGTGTATGGTCTTCAAAGTACGATAAAGACTCTGTGATATCATCATATCGCCCACCCATGAAGGGCCAACTACCAGTATCTTCATGCTATTTCCATTTAATCATTGCAATTTAGCCATTGCATATAATCAGCAACCCCTTCCGCTACAGTTTTGAACGGTTTGTTATAACCCGTAGCGCGTAATTTAGTGAGATCTGCCTCGGTAAATGTCTGATAACAAGGTTTTAATTTATCAGGAAAGACAATATATTCCACTACTAGTTTTTTTTCATGATGAAAAGCGATTACCGCATCAGCTACCGCTTGAAAAGAATTAGCCTTACCAGTACCACAGTTATATATGCCGGAGATTTTATTTTGCCAATACCATAAATTAACCGATGCTACATCACTTACATGAATAAAATCACGTTTGAATTTCTCACTACCTATAAAAAGTTTTGGCTTTTGTCCTTGATTAATTTGGCTATTTAAATGGAAAGCAACACTGGCCATACTGCCCTTATGACCTTCATGTGGACCGTAAACATTAAAGTACCGGAATCCACATACCTGTGAAGTGATTTGTGGTAAAAGCAAACGAACATATTGATCAAATAAAAATTTAGAGTAACCATATATATTCAATACTTTTTCATATTGGCGGTCTTCAATAAAATGATCAGTGCGCCTGCCATAAGTCGCAGCTGAAGAAGCATACAAAAATGCGATATCCCGTTCAATACAGTAATGAAGTAACTCTTTTGAATATTTATAGTTGTTATTCATCATATACTGACCATTCCATTCAGTGGTTGATGAACAAGCCCCTTCATGAAAAATAGCATCAACATTACCAAGATTCTTAGCAGCCATAATAATACTTTCGAAAAAGTCTTGTTTGTTGATATAATCTGCAATATCTAAATCAACTAAATTGATAAATTTAGCGCCATTTTTAAGATTATCTACAACCAGAATATCGCTACGACCTATATCATTCAGTGCTTTAACAATATTGCTGCCAATAAAACCAGCCCCACCCGTGACTATGATCATTGGATTTACCTCTATTTAATCGAGATCATTGTTAGTTATTATTAGGTGATAATAACGTTTTCCCCATCTTAATTACAGTAACTTATTAAGAGGCATTTAAAAGTAATAAATTTAGTTGCATCATACTCTTCTTGATTATTATTTAATTGTTTGGTTCCGGATCATTATATAGATCATTATCGCACAGCCCCATTTATGGCAAGATGGCTACTGATGGATATAGTTGATGGAAAATATTATGATGATGAGCCTCCATCGTCAGGCAAATCTAACACTTAAAATCAGAGCTGATCTTCAAGCCACCAAAGATCCTGCTTCTACTTTGGCTAAGCGTTATGGCATATTCGAAGTTATCGTTGCTAAATGGAAAAATAAGATGGTTGATGATCACAACTATATTTCCTATCGTTTGCCGACGATGCTGTGGCCAGGTAACGAAGGTGTAGTCGTTTCCTGCGAAAAATTGTTTTGTTCTTTTCGCCGATCTGCTAGCACTCGGGTACGCTAATTCCTGAACCTAGGTTTATTTCGATCTGTCATGGATCGATCGCCATTTATGCAGGCACAAAGGGGGGAATTTGCTTGAAATGAGGCAGGGGGAGAATCCCTGCGATGTCGCTAATAAAAGGCCTTACTGTTTTTGTTGGCAAGGTCTTTATAAATGTATCTTCTGGAGGGATGAAGCAGCTGGAGAAAGATCGAGAATAATTGCTGGCATTCTACGATTTTCATTCATAGCACTTCACTTGGCGTCAATAAGAATGAGGAATCCAATTGAATCGCCTTTTGCAACAGTAAGGCTACGAAACTGATGCGTGAAGAACTATGGTTTGAGAAAACTAAGACTTTCAATGGTATTTAAGCTGCTTCCAGTCGTCTGCTCAGAAAAGCTGGAAACAGCTATTATTAATTGATAATGGAATTTGACCTGCTAAGTCTGGTGGAAATAATGTCTAATTTAAGGATAGAGAACAGATTCAGGAAGCATTAGAATGGAAGATAGCCTGATTCGCATACACTAGATTTGCTAATAACTCAGTCAACATCCTGCGAATTATTACGCTAAGAAAGTTGTAAGATATTAATATTATTCTAATAATCCCATTAATTTATCCTCGTTAATAATTTTTATTCCTAACTCATTTGCCTTTGCCAATTTAAAACTAGTAGGAGTAGCTTCACCCGCGATTACCAGATCGGTTTTTTTAGAAACACTGCCTGTGATCTTTGCGCCAAGTAATATTAATTTATCTTTAAGCTCATCACGCGTTAAACTATTTAACGTACCGGTTAAAGCTAGCGTTTTACCGGTAAATGGACTATCCGTTTTCTTAGTCGCTATCGCAGGCCAACTAATATTAATTTCATTTACTAGTTCATTAACCATATTACGATTATGCTGTTTGTGAAAAAAATTAATAACATGTTTAGCAACTATTTCGCCAACATTTGGTACCATTTTTAGGGATTCTATATCTGTTACCATGAGTGAAGTTAACGTCGCATAATGTGTTGCTAAATTGCCGGCCGTTACTTCGCCAACATCTCTAATACCCAACGCATAAATAAAACGGGCTAATGTAGTTTGTTTAGATTTATCAAGCGCATTAATTAGATTTTTTGCAGATTTCGGACCCATACGTTCTAATCTGGCTAAAATATTAACATTTAAACGGTAAAGATCAACTGCTGTCGTTACATACTCTTTATCAACCAATTGATCAATAATCTTATCACCCATGCCCTTAATATCCATTGCTCGGCACGAAACAAAGTGCTTCAAGGCACCTTTACGTTGTGCGGCACAAATTAAGCCGCCAGTACAACGGATCACTGCCTCACCTTTAATACACTCAATGAGTGAACCACAAACAGGACAGTGAATAGGAAACTGAATTTCTTGGCTATCAGTAGAACGTCTTTCAGTAAGTACATGAACAATCTGTGGGATCACATCACCTGCTCTACGAATAATAACGGTATCCCCAATACGTATTCCTAAACGTTTTATCTCATAAGCATTATGCAATGTTGCATTGCTTATAGTGATACCTGCAACTTGAATAGGGTCTAATCGTGCAACAGGTGTAATAGCACCGGTACGTCCCACTTGAAATTCAACATCATGTAATAAAGTGATCTGTTCTTGAGCGGGAAATTTAAATGCTGTAGCCCAGCGAGGAGATCGAGCAGCAAAACCTAGCTCTTTTTGCAGCGATAATCCATCCACTTTAACAACGATACCATCAATATCAAAGTCTAAACTTAAACGCTGATGCTTGATTTGATGATAATAGGCTAAAACTTGTTGGCTATTTTGGCAAAGTGCGATCTTATCACTAACGGGTAATCCCCATTTTTTAAACTGCATTAGACATTGATATTGGCTAGCAAGCAATTGTCCCCCGGCTAATAACCCGAACCCATAACAAAAAAAGGCTAATGGCCTTTTGGCTGTAATACAAGAATTAAGCTGACGTAATGACCCGGCTGCGGCATTACGTGGATTAGCAAAAATTTTACCATCATTACGCCGAGCTTCTTCATTTAGCTTTTTAAAGCCTAGATGAGTCATAAAAACTTCACCACGAATTTCGATACGTGTAGGAATATTATCGCCAGTCAAACGGAGCGGAATTGCTCGAATAGTACGAATATTTGTCGTAATATTTTCACCTATTTTACCATTACCACGCGTTGCTGCCTGTACCAATTCACCTTGTTCATATAATAAGCTGACCGCCAAACCATCTAATTTAAGCTCACAACAAAACATCAATTGGCTATTATTTTTTAAACGATCATGTACTCGTTTATCAAAAGCTAAATAACTCTCTTCATCAAAAACATTATCTAATGATAGCATCGGTATTTCATGGCGTACCTGCTTAAAAGCCTTCAATGGTGAAGCGCCAACTCGTTGTGTTGGCGAATCAGCACTAATCCATTCTGGATGACCAGCCTCCAATTTTTTCAATTCCTGCATCATCCGATCATATTCTGCATCGGATATTTCAGGTGTATCTAATACATGATAAAGATATTCATGATGCCGTAATTTCTGTTTAAGACGTGTAAGATAATTTTTTTGTTCTTTCTCATTATTCACCATACAACTAAAGACAACCCCCCTCTTCTCCTTCCGCTATTACGGAGGTTGATTACTAATCATCTAATATTTAAGTTAATGTTTTTCTAATTCGGCTATGATATTCTTCTATCGTTTTTGGTGTTAGCATTTTTCGATCCTCATCAAGCACTACACCACCAACATCAGCTGCAATGCGTTGTGCTGCTTGTAACATCAATTTGAAGTTTTGTTCTGAGTCACCATATGAAGGTAGTATCATAAATATAGATATACCCGGCGTGGTGAAATCAGACATGCCATCTGGCTCAAAAGAACCAGGTTTCACCATATTGGCTAAGCTAAATAAAATCTGCTCAGAACCAGAAGGATCAACATAACGATGAAATATCTGCCTTTCACCAAACTGAAAACCAGATTGAAAAATACTTTGTAATAATAGATTACCGCCTAAAACTTGACCTTGTAGTGCCGCAACATGTAAAACAAGAACAATATCCTTTTTATTAGCTTCATGGCCTAAGTTGCTTTGTTGTTTTTCACCATTAGGATGTTCATGTTCACTAACAACCTGTTGGCTGCTTTCTGCTGTGTTTGCTACGAAAGCTCCTTCTCTTTTTTCGGTATTAATTAAATTTAACGCAGGCTCAGAAATTTTAAGTTCAAGCTGTTTAGTCTGAACGCTTTTTTCTTGCTTAGCACAAGAGCTAATTTCTACTTGAGAATCAGCTAAATATAGATCATCGTTATGTGTTTTAAGTATCTTAGATGATTTAGATTTTCGTGAAGCAAATTGTTCATTTGCTTCCTGACTAGTTACTTTAGATCCTGATTGTTGTGGCTCCATCATTTTATCGCCAAGAGATGGATCGCCTACACTTTTAGGTGTATCCTGATTAAGTTGTTTACGGGGCTTCATAGGGCGATCTTTAAATAGCTTCGAACGCTCTTTACAACTTGTCAAAAAGCTATATAAAAGTAAAGCTATTATAGCTATTGCACCAACGACCACTAATATTGGACGCAAATCCTGCATCGCTTTCTATCTCTGTTGTTTGAAAAATAATCGCCAGCATGGCTGTATCATTATATTAAGAGTATTTATCAATAATGTTAAGTGCAACCCTCTATATAATTTTCTTATAAAAAGTTAGATATTTATTCTTTTTTTTCTGTTTTTTTAGCTAACAAAATACACTAGCCAGCTAAAATCCTATGTATTTGATAAAAGATCAAACCTAAAGGAGATAATATGAAGTATGATTAATTCAATAAAATCACTAAAAACTGCAAATGGTTTCTATTATTTTTCTCAAGGATGCAAGCTAGTTACTCGTCCAGGCATAAGGCGTTTTGTTGTTTTACCTCTATTAGCAAATATTATTTTGCTTGGTAATGCCTTTTTGTGGCTTTATAGTAAATTAGGATACTGGATCCAAACATTACTTTCTTATGTTCCTAGTTGGATGCAGTGGTTAAGTTATCTAATACGGCCTATTATGCTGATCTCTATTTTACTTGTATTTAGCTACTTCTTTAGTACCATTGCCAATTTTATTGCTTCTCCTTTTAATGGCTGGTTAGCAGAAAAATTGGAAGCTGAATTAACGGGAACAGCAGCATCCAATACTAGTTTTATAATACTTATTATAGACATACCTCGGATCTTAGCGCGGGAATTAACCAAATTATACTATTACCTTATTCGTGTTATTCCGTTGCTTATCCTGTTTTTCATTCCTGGTATTGCTCAAACAATCGCACCGATTTTATGGTTTTTATTTTGTGCTTGGATGATAGCAATTCAATATTGTGATTATCCTTTTGATAATCATAAAGTAAATTTTGATGAAATGAAGTTGGCGCTTGCTAATAATCGAATAACAAGTATCCAGTTTGGAGCATTAGTCAATTTGCTGACGATGATCCCGATTATCAATCTGGTTATTATGCCCATCGCAATTTGTGGTGCAACAGTAATGTGGGTTGATCTTTATCGTCTGCGAGATGATAGGCATTAACTGAAACGCTGAAGTTACCTAAAATTTCTAGCACTGATTTCAGCTATTCTCAAGATAGCAATAATAATCAAAATGATTGTGAGACATTTGATGTTAATCATAACTAAAAGTTATAACAAAGTTTAAGCTTAATTGTTTTATTCCAGATCATTATATATAGACCACCCTCGCGTACAGCCATATTTATGGAAAGATAGCTACTGATGGACGATATAGTTGATGGAAAATATAATAATGATTAAGTATTATTTACCGGAAGATAGTATCTTTCTTATGAAGAATTCAGGTTTAACTTTGATCTAATCTTTTATATATTGCAAAGGAGTTTTATTACCCAATACTGATTGGGATAATTTCTGATTGTACGCCAAAACATATCAATCCAGAGTGATCTCAAGCTCTTCACCAGAATTGAAATGAAGCCTTTTGCAGCCCACATTTTTATGTTCCTATTAAATCGCTTGACCATACCATTTATTTGAGAATGCATGGGCTGACTAAGTCAGTGTTCTGTACCAAGATCTGTAGACAGAACGATCGAATTCATGTTTCCCGATAACTTAATCTTTTCGCAGACCAAAAGCGATCTGTAAATTCTTTACTATTTTCTGTAAGTACCTGATGGATAGGTACTGGACATGCTCGGTTAAGAGCATATAAGAAGCGTTAAGCATTAGCCGTGATCTTGGCCTTCTAAAGAAGGGATAAACCCCATCGAGTAGCGCATTCTATACCTACGAAAAGATTGCGTCGTGAAGTTTTGTTTAGCATTTGCGGAAGATATTTCATATCTAGGTGCAGATCATAACCAAGCTATACCGTTTTAATGCTTTATACTTTGCCTTATAGGCTTTTCGGCTGCCTTATTTTAGGCAAAATTCCCCCTTCTATGCCTGCGCCTGCGTAAACAGCGATCCAAGCCAGAATCAATATACTAGGGGGTTCAAGAATCCGTATATAACTCTGCCTGCAAATCGGCGAGAGAGAGAAAAAACGTTTTTCTCAGAAAAATGAGTACGGCTTCATTGAGCTGGCGATAGCGCCGTCAGCAAACGATGGGGGATATAGCTGTGATCATCAGGCTATGTTGGCAAAGGTTGTTGCTAGAAATCCCTTATACTGTATGAGGGTTTTTCGCTAGAGATGTTGCTATGAAAAAGTAAACAATCATACAGATTAAATAGACTTTTCTTCACTTCCTGCCAACATAAAGGTGCATATCATTAGTTGGCTCTGGGATAATCTATCGGATGATCTAGATTCATGTATTGAAGAAATTTATTCTATTTTATGCTGATTATATTATTACAGTGAACATGTTATCCCGCTGGGGCATATTCTATGGTTACAGCGCGATATCGTTAAAATTCCCGATTGCAAGAAAATATTTAACAATCTTACTGGAAATTCTCTAGCGAAACTAGATCATAGGATAAATGATTTAGTTATCTTTGATCTATGTTGAATAATTTGACTTTACGGAAGTTAGCGAAAGAAACAGGCATTAATTTAAAAACAGCGATTAGATGGTGTCACTGGTTCCTTGGTTAATCGGCGACAACTAACATAAATGCATTAAGTGGTATTGTTGTAGTTGATGAAATATTTTCCCCGAATTCTTTAAAGGGAAGCGTTATATCTCACATAGGAAAGCTAGAAAACACGTGAGAGGAGGAGATAAAAGGAAAGAATGAATCAGGGGGTCTTAATCGCCAGAGATCGACAGGGTTATGTGAGCGATGAGATTCTTGAAGAGTTTAATGCAGAGTGGTTATGTTAGGCGTTTTTTTTAGCTAATCATCGATAAAGAGTCCATTCTTTGCTCATATGCAGCTAAATGCTACAAAACATTTTTACCAGCGAGCATGAAATTAGTTCCCATCGCCTAATAAGATTGGATAATCAGAAAGTTATTGATAAGGAATTCCACATTAAAAATGTGAAGAGTTATATCAGCTGATTAAAAGGATGGCTGAGTAGATTTCATGGTGTATGGTTGTTTTATTTACTGAATTATCTGCCTTGGAGAAGATTATTTAAAAGCCTAACAATTGAAATATTGCAGACGTGGACGTGGACTACAAATTTCTCTGCGAGAAAACCAACAACCTTTTCCAATATAGGCAATCATTAATATCATCTCGTTTTTATCCTTTAGTAAAGGTAAGTTTTGATATGCTATAACGCTAGCTAAACTAGACGCATGCTCTTCTTTGCTGGCCTGGAAGAGTAGCTCTAATTTTAGGTATTGTAGTTGTCTAACAATAGAGACTAATCATCAAATATTTTGTTGCTCAACTATATCCATCAGTAGAGTAGCCATTCTTGCCATGAACTAGTGCTGTGTGTGCGACGAGACTTATATAATGATCATGAACTTAAAAAGTTAGCAAAATTAAATCACGTAATCTACGTTTCAGTATAAAATACCATATTGCTGCGAATATGAGTTGTGACGTTAAAAAAAGTCTGTTTACCAATAAATTAGGTAAATTAGTAAGTAAAAACTTTAATCGAGGTGATCATACTGGCAAAATGGGGATTTCCATGGCTTACGTTCTTGCTGCCTGCAGATATAAGTTTACTTTTACTATCCTTGAAACAATAAGTCTTGAGCGGCGTAAATTATTAAAAGCGCTTGGTGCTAATCTAGTCTTAACTGAAGGTTCTAAAGTAAAGGCATGAATGGCGCCATTGAAAGAGCAATCAGAATTCTTGCCACTGTTTTACAGATTATTATTTTTTTGCAATAATTTAATATTCCACTCAATCCAATTCTGAAATTCACCAAAAACAATTGGCCATGAAATTTAAAAGATACTGATGATGAAATCGCTGCTGTCGTGGCTGGGGGTTGTGCTACCGGTAGTGCAATTACTGGTATTATCCGTTATCTAAAAACCAGCAGGCGGTTAGGCTATTCAAATGATTTCTGTTGAGCTACTCGTATCAGCCAGCAATAAGTAAGAAATTAGCCTGCTAAGAAATAAAATCTGGCCTACATAAAAACCAAGGTACAGAGGTGTTGGTTTTATCCATGATAATCAGGATCTTTCTCTTATTGATGATATGTTTACTATTAGATATGACGAAGCAATACAAACTACTCGTTTAATTATGCAGAAAGAAAGTATTTTAACCGGTATATTATTAAAGGCTGCAAGGGGGGTTGCCAGGCGGCAGCAGTTAATTTAGCAGAAAAACTAGCGTTTCAAAGTAAAAATAGTGTGCTTATTATACCTTTTTCCGGTGTAAATACTTATTTAAATACAGATTTATTTTCTGCTACTAAATTAATCTAATGATTATTATAGCGCACAATTAGCTTAAATTACTTTAAAAATGCTTTTTTGTGTTATAGATCATAAGTTTAGTGTGTATCAAGATGATTTCTTGAAACGAGTTTAGTATTTAAGTTATTAATTATGTCAACAATCAAAATTCATCAAAAAATAAACAGTAAATTTTATAAATAAAACATAAACTAGGCAAATTATCATGTTTGGCTATAATGTCGATATACATAAAATTTATGATTGCTAATGTAGGAAAATATTTTCTTTTATTTTTACTGAAAAGTAATACGCAAATCCAGATTATTTCAGCTAAAATATTTTAGATATTACTAATAAAAATATTAAGTTTGTTGAGGGAAATAATATGTTCCAACAAGAAGTCACCATCACAGCACCTAATGGTCTTCATACTCGCCCGGCAGCTAAGTTTGTTAAAGAGGCAAAAAGTTTTTCTTCTGAAATTACACTTTCCTATAATGGAAAATCTGCGAGCGCTAAAAGTTTATTTAAACTGCAAACACTTGGCCTAACTCATGGAACTGTTGTTACTATTTCTGCTGAAGGTGAAGATGAGCAGAAAGCAGTAGAAGATCTAGTTAAGCTGATGGGTAAATTGAAGTAATGACATACTGGCAATATAATATTTATCCTCTATTTTTTAATCCCTGGATACCGTTTCATGGAATATCTATTTAACTATAAGTATCAAAGCATAGTCCTATGAGCTAATTATTTCTCGCCCATTGGTAGTAAGGTAACATTTATGATTTCAGGAATTTCCGTATCACCGGGTATTGCCTTCGGTAAGGCTTTAATTCTTAAAGAAGCCCCAATTATTGTTAATCAAAAGAAAATTTCTGATGACCAAATTAACAGTGAAATTAACCGCTTTATTGATGGGCGTGAAAAAGCAATAGCACAATTAAAAATGATAAAAAAAACTGCAGAAAAAAATATTGGTGAAGAAAAAGCGGAAATATTTGAAGGGCATATAATGCTTCTTGAAGATGAAGAACTTGAGCAGGATATTCTTTATTCCATAAAAAAAGAGCATAAAACCGCGGATGCAGCAGCTAAAAAAGTGATTGAAGAACAAGCCACAGCATTAGAAGAATTAAATGACGAATATCTCAAGGAGCGTGCTGCTGACATCAGAGATATTGGTAACCGCCTATTAAAAAATATTTTAGCGGTACCTATTATTGATCTTAGTTCAATTAGTGAAGAGGTTATTTTGGTTGCGATAGATCTTACACCCTCTGAAACAGCACAATTAAACTTGAAGAAAGTACTTGGCTTTATTACCGATATAGGCGGACGAACTTCTCATACTTCAATTATGGCCAGATCGCTGGAAATTCCGGCTATTGTTGGCACAAGCAATGCAACGAAGAACATTCAACAAAACGACTATATTGTTTTAGATGCTCTTAATAATCATGTTTATCAAAATCCATCTAATAGCGAAATTAACAAGCTTAAACAAATTAAAGAAGAATATTTACGTGAAAAAACCGAGCTGACAAAATTAAAAAATTTGCCAGCAATAACTTTAGATGGTCATCAAGTTGAAGTTTCTGCAAATATTGGTACTGTACGTGATCTAGAAGGTGCTGAGCGTCATGGTGCTGAAGGTGTTGGCCTGTATCGTACTGAATTTCTATTTATGGATCGCAATAATTTACCTAGCGAAGAAGAACAATTTCAGGCTTATAAAGCGGCTGCAGAAGCCATGGGGCAACAAGCTATTATTATTCGTACAATGGATATTGGTGGGGATAAAGCTCTCCCATATATGAACCTACCGAAAGAAAAAAATCCATTTCTTGGTTGGAGAGCAATTCGCATTTCCCTTTATTATAAAGAAATCCTACATGCTCAATTGCGTGCTATCTTAAGAGCATCTGCTTTCGGGCAACTACGTATTATGTTTCCTATGGTCATTTCTGTGGAAGAAATTCGTACTTTGAAAGAAGAGTTAGCAATACTTAAACAACAGTTAATTGAGGAAAAGCATGCTTTTGATCAGTCGATTGAAGTTGGGATAATGATTGAAACACCAGCAGCTGCGGTTATTGCGCATCATTTAGCAAAAGAAGTTGATTTTTTTAGTATCGGAACTAATGATCTGACACAGTATACCTTAGCCGTTGATCGCGGAAATGATCTGATTTCTCATCTTTATAATCCAATGTCTCCTTCTGTCTTAAAACTTATTAAACAAGTTATTGATGCTTCTCATTCAGAAGCTAAATGGACAGGTATGTGTGGTGAGCTTGCTGCTGATGAACGTGCTACACTATTATTACTTGGTATGGGATTAGATGAATTTAGTATGAGTGCAATCTCAATCCCAAATATTAAAAAAATTATCCGAAATGCAAATTACAAAGATGCAAAAATATTAGCAGAACAAGCTATTAATCAACCGACAGCGAAAGAATTGATGGATTTGGTTGAAACATTTATTAAAGGAAAAACACTTTGCTAAAATCATCAACTAACTTTTGATCCCCCATTAAGAAAACAATTAATTAGGAGAAGATCCATGGGCCTGTTCGACAAACTAAAATCACTGGGTTTAGATGATAAAAATAGCATTTGTAATATTGATATTATTGCGCCAATTTCAGGTGAAATTATTAATATAGAGGATGTTCCAGACGTTGTTTTTGCTGAAAAAATTGTTGGTGATGGCATTGCTATTAAGCCTACTGGTAACAAAATTGTTGCTCCAGTTGATGGGACTATTGCTAAAATATTTGAAACAAACCATGCATTTTCTATTGAATCAGATAATGGTATTGAGTTATTTGTCCATTTTGGTATTGATACAGTTGAATTAAAGGGTGAAGGATTCACTCGCCTAGCAGAGGAAGGACAAAAAGTACAAAAAGGCGATTTAGTACTTAAACTTGATCTTGCGTTATTAGAAAAAAAAGCGAAATCGACATTAACACCTGTGGTTATTTCTAATATGGATAAAATAAAAGAGCTAACTAAACTAACTGGCTCTGTTCTTGTAGGTGATACAATTATTATGCAGATAAAAAAATAAGCTACTTATTCTTCCCTTCATTAATTATTTATTAAACAAACTTCTTTTCTATTTTGCTATTTAATAACAAGAATTATGTGCGTATAAGCATTGAATTGTCTTGAGCTATTAGAAAATCTGCTGTATGGCGGTTACAGACACTACGTTCTACTTTGATGCTTCGTGAATATCTGTTTTCCATCCTTAAATTGGATGGGTTTTAGCAGCAGGGAGGGAGGATTCTATACAGAAGATTAAATCCGGTTACCAGGTTCTAGCTTTTTTGAAGAGACTGTAGTAGCT
>JBQMRN010000007.1:0-88004 GCA_052171895.1 Arsenophonus sp. NEOnobi-MAG3 | reverse complement strand
AAAAATAATTCATGGAGATGCCTCGTAGGTGCAGCCATGCTAGCAATACTTCGAGGTTTTTTGTACGCTTCAGATAAAGCGCTAGCAACGGGCTGTTAAAGCATATTTCGTTGTTGCTGCGGATTTCAACACTACCTTAGGCACTTTAATCTCAACATCGCTAATTACCAGTCTGTATAGTTCGTTGTGATAAATAATTGTTACGAATAACGGAAATGAGGAACACGCTTGTCGACAAAGCGGCGTTCAGCATATTGTCGCAGCATGGGTTCGAGCTTTAGCTTCAACGGTAGTGTGGCTATCAGCTTCCTGGTACCATTACAGATGACTTCATAGCAGGGATCAGAGGTAATATCTGGTTTTACATCTACATGTAGAATAAATTTTCATGGCATATCATCTATCTCTTATTGAAATTATCAACAAAATTAATTAGAAAGATAAGCTACCATCTTTGAAATCTCATACACCAGAAATAATCATAACTTCTATAGATTACGTGGGATACGTCTAATACTAGCTATATGACACCAAGGTCCCACCGTCTCTGATGACTGTAAACAAATACTGATTGCAAAAACAGAACACATCACTAAAACTAATTTAAATAGAAAATTTTTAATTAATACAGAAGTTGTGATATCAATTAATTATTAGAGGAAAACAAAGTATGAAACAAGATAATTCACGTATTATGATAGCAAAACATCCCTATATAAATGAAATTATTGCACTTACTAATGGTAATCATGGCATCAATAATACCTGTTATCTGGTCAATATAGAGCAGCAAGTTTATGAAGATGAAAAAATTAAGAGATTAATTAATCAGGATGATTATACTTTTAACTGACGAAAACCAGCACTAAGCTAAGTACAGCAGAAAATAAGCGACTAGGAAAGTTAAATCAGTAAATTTGTAAACCTGATCTTTAATTAAAAAACCAAATAAAGGATTTGTATATTATGAAGAAAATTACTAGCCCTACTATACCCATACCAAATATTTTAGCAACCTGCACGCATTCACCATAAACAATACGAATTATTTGACAAAAGATAAATTCTCTTTATCCCGTATTTTTCTTTTTATTTCTTGCCATATAACAAATATAAAAATGTTATAAACAATGTCATTAAACCAGCCATAATGAATGCTTTGTTTGAAGTCATATATAGATCTATTAAACTAGTTTTATAATTAAAGTTATAATCGTTGTTTCTACACTAACAATAGCTAACATGACACCGCTTAGTTTTATCAAAAAACTATTAGTTAAAACTTCAACATCTTTGCGAAGCAGTGTTATTTCCGCAGATAAATCTTTGCGGACATCAGCGATCGATCTCAGCCGATAAATCCTTTCGGACATTTGCAATATCACGCTTAACTTCGGTAAGATCAGGTTTAGTCGCAAGATCAGCAACCTCATGCGATCTACGTACGATAAATGAAATAGCTTTTGGTTATTTCTCTGGAAATAACAGCATTTTCTAGTTCTTCTGAAGCTTGTAATATATCAAATACAACCTGGCCAATAATGATACAACACCTCCTTATTTCTGGAAAATAATTCAACCATTTTCATTGTGAACTCTGTAAAATTTGTCGCTGGCTGAAAGGAGCGATAATCCCCCATAATAGCCAGCTAGCCAGCTTAAACCTATACTACATAGAAATAAAGCTAATGAAAAGTCTATTACAGTTGTCTCTGTCTATAAAGCTTTTCTATAAGAAATCTAGATGTTTCCTCTCAGTGAAAAACAACTCACTCAGTATAAAGAAATCTTTCAAAAACTTGCTCCCGAGAGAGGAGCAACTTGAAAGCACGGTTTTATACGCAATAGGAATACCTAAAAAAAGCAAATTCCTTATTTCAAATCTGCTACGGATTATCACCATCAGAAAAATAAAAACCCTTAAAATATAAGAGATATTATACAAAACGGATTTTCAGGTACTTAATAGCAATTTTCATGTAAAATGTTTTATTTTAGCATCGTGAGTAAATTGTAAAATCAGAAATAAACAACCTATAAAAAAAGTAAATCATTTTCCAGGCGTGGAAATGAGGTCATTTACTAAGTAAATATAGGGAAAATTTATCCTGAAATAGCAATGATACTTGGTATAAAAACCAAAATAGTTAAATTTCACATGGACAAGATTAAAAAAACTTAGAGTATATAATATAAAATAGGTAATTAACAATTGGAATTATTAGCAAATCTAGCGTATGATGATAGTTAGGCTGAGTTCATCATGAATGCTTCGTGAATCAGTGCTCCATTCTTAAATTGGACATTGTTACAAACAATATCTCTGAACAGGTCAAATCCCCTTAAGCCGGTTTCAGCTTTTCTAAGTAGACTGTAGTAGCTTTCAATACAATTGAAAGGATTTTTTCTCTAACCACAGTTCTTTTCGATCTTTCTCCAGCTTCTTCACTGCTCTCTACTAGATAAATCTCTGCACAGCGCATCCTTAATTTTCAGTTGCCTTCCTTTAAAAAGTGAAGGAAGAACATTAGCTATTTTTGTGTACCCAACAGCATTTGCTACTGCGTCTTCGTGAATATCTTTACCAAACATTGCATTCCAAGAACTAAGAACAAGAGAACCGTCTTTCCGTAGCAGCCTGTAAGATACAGTTAAGCCACGCGCTCGCAGCAGGTCATTGAGAAGTTCAGCCCAGTTCGATTCTGACTCTCGATAAATATCTTCGATCACAACTAGCTCCTTAGGTCCATGCTCAGTACTGCCAATAATGAGCACCAGGCAACAGTGATCATTCACCGAAAAGCGCTGCCCCCACAAAGCCTTCTTGAAAATTATCGGTAGAAATGGCTCGCAACTACAACTATGGTAGGAACTCTTTGCCGCTTTTGCACGCTTCAGATAAGGAGGTAAGCAACGAGCTCTTGAAGCATATTCCGTTGCCGCTGCGATCTCTGATCTTAGGCACTTTAATCTCAACATCGCCTATAAGAGTTTGTATGCTTTGCTGTGGCAAATAACTGTTACTGACAAGATAGGGGTTGGACACGCCCGTCGACAAGCCGGCAGGCGTCTAGCACGTTGTCGCAAGCATGGCTTCGAGCTCACCAGCAATTGTTGTGAGCTATCAACTACCTGACACCATTACGGATGAGTTCATGCAAGGGATCACAGGTAATATCTGGTTTCGCGAATACTTATTTATAAGGTAACTTTTATGGCATATCATCTCTCTGTTGTTAAAATTATTCACAAAATCAATCAGCAGGATATACACCACCATCTCCAAAAGCACATACAGAAGAAATGAGTATAATTCAGGCGCTTTTCCCATTCTTTTTTGGTATATAGACACCAATTTTACTGAATAACCATTTACTAAAGTTATTTGTCTTAATAACTTATAAAAGTGTTCTCGTCCTTTATGGTCTTAATTACCTGATTATCTACGCCGGCCGTGTATTTTTCCTCATTGATCTGTATGACTTTCCTGATAACCAGAAGATGGTTCGCTCTTGATTGATTTCATCATAAGCTTTTGCAAATTTTAGCTTTATTTAAATGAGCTGTTGCTGAAGCCCTATATATCCTTTGCCTTAGATTATTAATCATGGCTATCATAACAGACCAGTCAATAGCATGTAATTTCAGTTGTTCATGCTTTTGATTTATTACGTTTCTCATAGAGATCTAACTTTTCTAAATTAATTCATAATTTTAATAAAGGATTCTATGGATAAGTCACCTTTTCTAGCTCAGCTCTCTTTTTAGAGTGAGCTAGTTCCTCTATCAATCTTGTTATGATTTCCAGTTACTTTTTGGCTTAATTACCTTCGCTTTTTATAACTTCTTATACCCACTGTCTCTTAATATTTACATGAATATTAAAAGATTGATGGGATTACCATGTTTCACACCATGAAGATACATTGAGTTAGTTGCCTACGTTCTATGCCGGAGAACGGGATCCGTTGTAAATAATGAACACTCTTCCTCTTCCTTTATCTGTTTCTAACTATTATTAAACTTCTCCTTAAAACAGATAACATCTGATTTTTATTTTCTTTACTGACAACAATTTAATAATGGAAATTCACTTTATTCAGCCCATTTCAATTTTGCCTGGGCCCTATTTCTTATTTCAGTTTAATATAGTTAAGTTTTTATTCTCACTTAGCACAAGAGAATTTTTTCTCTTGCAGAGAGAAAGTGACAATTGTAGTGTAACTTTTACGTTGCAGACGTTTTATTAAGCAATTGATGATGAATAATATCTAAACATGTTATCGCTTTACTTTGCACCTCATCAAATTAATAATCACCGATAGCTAAAAACTTTTGCTAAAGTTTAGCTGAAGTCAATAATTCCATCAACGTGATACTCCTCTTAAAAAGGTCATAATTTTATTGATTAATAAAAGCAATCATAAACATAATATCGATAACCTTTAGTATTTCAAAATAATATGAAATCATTAGCAACAACTTTTCCTGTTTTCACTTATGTCCTTTTTAGAGGTATAGTATAATTGCTATAATATGAATTTATTTTTATGAAAATAAATCTTGTTTTCTTATAATGAAGGAGTCAACATGACTTGGGAATATGTACTAATTGCTCTAATTGTGGGTTTCATTATTGGTGTACTACTAGTTCGCTTCGGCAATACCAAGCTACATAACCAACAAGCTTTACAAGCTAAACTTGAAAAAAAAACCCATGAATTAGAAGAATATCATAAAGAATTGATCAGCCATTTTGCACGTAGTGCAGAATTACTCGATAACATGGCGCAAGACTATCGTCAACTCTATCAGCATATGCCAAAAAGTTCTCTTGAATTAAGATCTGATATGCAAATACAAAACAACTCTTTTAACTATCGTTTGACTGAATTAGACAATGATCAAGCTTCCGTTAAATTACCACCTAAAGATTACTCTGAAGGCTCTTCTGGCTTATTTCGCTCAATATGAAAGAAAAAAAGTAAATTAGGTTACATATTTTAATGAAATGCATCTTTATCTAACTTTAATGGCAGCACACTTTTACATGATAAGGTTATCTTGTTGTAAGATTTAATATCATGTAAATACATGTAAAAAAACGATTACTACTATCTGTTAGCTGAACTTTTTTGCATAATTTAAAGTATTAAACCTTAGACATGCTGAGGTTTTTAATCTATCCAAAAAAACAAATTACCTTAAATAAATTAGGTATGTAAGAGAATTAAATTCATGATGAAAAAAGAGAAACGTTTTTTAACTATATTACCTATGAGTATTGCTCTTTCACTCATAAGTATAACTGCAGTAACTTATTCTGCATCAATGCCACCAATTACTTTATCATCTGGTCAAGGATTACCTAGCCTAGCACCGATGCTAGAAAAAGTACTTCCTACCGTAATTAGTATTCGTGTATCTGGAACACGTGTTCAAAATCAACAACTACCCGAAGAATTTAAATTCTTTTTTGGGCCAAATTTCCCCTCCCAGCAACAGAGTATTCGCCCTTTTGAAGGATTAGGCTCCGGGGTTATTATTGATGCTGAAAAAGGTTATATCCTAACTAATAACCATGTCATTGATAACGCTAATAGTATCCAAATCCAGCTTAATGATGGCAGAGAAATTGACGTTAAACTTATCGGACGTGATCCTCAAACAGATATCGCCCTATTACAAATAAAAGATTCAAATACAGAAAATCTAAAAAAATTGAACTTAATGGCGATTAAAATAGCTGACTCCGATAAACTGCGAGTTGGTGATTTTGCTGTTGCTATTGGAAACCCTTTTGGGTTGGGCCAAACGGCAACATCAGGCATTATTTCTGCATTGGGTCGTAGTGGTTTAAATGTAGAAGGTCTAGAAAATTTTATTCAAACTGATGCTTCGATTAATAGAGGTAACTCAGGTGGCGCATTGGTTAATCTTAATGGTGAACTTATTGGTATTAATACCGCTATTTTAGCGCCTGGTGGAGGTAATATTGGTATCGGCTTTGCAATTCCATCAAATATGGCTAAATCCCTTAGTGATCAAATTATCAAACATGGTGAAGTAAAACGTGGATTACTGGGGATCAAAGGCACTGAAATGACTTCTGATGTAGCGAAAGCATTAAAGATTAATGTGCAAAAAGGGGCATTTGTCAGTGAAGTGATACCAAATTCTGCAGCAGCTAAAGCAGGCATTCAATCTGGTGATGTTTTAGTTTCAATTAATAAAAAATATATTAATAGCTTTGCTGAGTTAAGAGCCAAAATTGGCACCAGTGAAATCGGTAAGCAAATCACCATCGGGTTACTACGTAAAGGTAAGCCAATGGAAGTAAATGTTACCTTAGAAGATAGTGATTCCAGCGGTATGAAAGCTGAAGTTTTAAGCACTTCACTAATGGGAGCTACTTTAAGCAATAATACAATCAGGGGGATTAAAGGTGTCAAGGTCGATAGCGTTTCGTCTAATTCACCTGCTGCCATGCTTGGTCTAGTAAAAGGTGATCTTATTATTAGTGCTAACGAACAACGGATAGAAAATATTAATCAACTTCGTAAAATTATTGAAACTAAGCCTACCGCTTTAGCATTAAATATTTTACGTGGTGATCAAAATATCTACTTATTACTTCGCGGTAATAATATATTCAACTAATCATCAACCAAACAGGTACTGTTAACTATCGTACCTGTTTGTATTTATATATCCTGCTATTTAAGAATCTCGTTTATAGCTTATTACAGAATACTTACTATATTCATGATCTGAATAGTATTTAATACTCTGCGATATATTAATTTTTCAGAAATTTATCCAAATAGCTCTGAATAAATCTTCTAGAAAAGAAAAACTTGGTAAAATCAAGAAGACAACACTCGAATTCAGGTGTTACACACACCGCCTGTTTATTTAAAGAGCTTTATGAGATCTCCATCAGGAAATTAATGATGAGATACCGACTAGTTTTATAGTACCAAAAAAGGCTATACAACAATGCATCCGACTCTCGATCCCCGATTTTTTCTCGAGACGCAAGTATTATCCGCCTCTAATCACAATTATCTTGGTTTTTTAGCAAAACCACCCAGGCCAAGCCGATGCCGATGGATACAACTACATTGAGAGCAATGACTGAAAGTATGCTTGCCGATGAATTCATCACGTATAAGAAACTAGGTATAATTCCGTTATCCTTCGTTATTTTAGATAAACAGAAAGATAACTTGGCCAATAGACATCATTAAAGCGAACAAGATAAGGATTTCTATTTCTCTGGCAAGATACGCAAAGAGTAATTTATCTAGAGTATATATCTACACACCAAACTAAACCTTTTTTTACCATTGATAGCGGCTGGAATAAATTTCTTAAAAAACAGCATGAAAGTATCAACTCGTATAGACCCCCTCTATCTGTTGAGCGAATGCTTCCCTACGGCACATGTGCTGATATGGAGGTGTCTCGTCTCCGGGGGCGTTACTGTTTGTGCCTCTATCCTGAATGTTACTAAACTAGTGTTTTTTCTGATAAAACTCTAAGTTAAAAGCTTGCAGTTCATGCGATTTTAAAGCCACGAAGCACTAATTAGCACAGCAGTGCTTATATTTTTCCCGACTACAACTAGCAACACATTATTTTCACTATGTCCCATCTTCTTTTGATTTTTTTGCAACAATAACTGCCGGGACTCAACACCATGTTTCACACCTCTTTACCTGCGCGCTATGCTGCAGTGGTGGCACGTAAACAGGGTATCGAATTGCTATCTTTTATGCCTTATAGACTTATGCTTGACAACTCAATCAACATCCATATATTTATATCTCTGTCATCCGTAGCGGTCTAGGATATTAAACATGTTATAGTATTGTGGATCTGCTTCAAAAAAGAGCGATGGAAGAAATTTAACTAGGCGCTGTTATCAGCTGCATCCAATATCACAACTATAACCTAATAAACCCCAGTATCTCTTCGTAAGGTAGTGACATACCTGCACCTGTAAGCAGTGGTAGCCTTCTGAAGGCACAATAACAGTACGGACGTTTACTGGAAAGAAGTACATTTCGGTAAAAAGATGAAAGTGGCATGGTATATAGCGTGAAATACCTCGTTCGCTACCTTAAACGTCTACCGGTATCTGCCTCAAAACTGCGGCATTACCAGGACGAGTGGTTATAGTCATGACTATGACCAAGCCGGACTATTACCAGTACCGGCAAATAGATACTAATCCAGGAAAAGATGATTTACCGCTATATTAGCCATATTTCCAGCGAGATATGTTAAGATAGTAAGTTACTATGGTTTCTTGTCGAATAGAAAACGAAGGACACTATATACCAAAGGTATATAAGGCGCTAAATATATGATATCCCGCAAAAAAACTCGTGGGACGGAGGATTGATCCGCACAAATGCATTCCTGTATGGCGAGACAGGCTACTTTTCAATGCTCAGCTTAGCAAACAAAGCAATGGAATTATTCTCAGAATATTAAAGAATACACACTCCGATAAAATTTTCATTTACAATAGATCTAAAAGCAATTCTATCTCATTTTAGGAATAATGGATGGCTTTTAGTCTTCACTTAAATAGCAATTTAATTTCCTAACCATCAAGCTTTTTGGTGCAGTTATTATAGGACTTGTTATCGCTGATATTTTTCTAATGCCTATTCCATTTATACACTTAAAAGAACTCACTGACCTTCTCGACGATAAAAAAAGATAAACAGTCTATTATAATACTAAAGCGGTATATAGCAGCAGCTGTTTTATATTTATAGCAGGAGATATATACCGGTAGTTTTTTCAGAATAGCCGCGAATTAACCGTATTAAGCTCTACTATCATTAGAAATATTAACGGTTATATTATTCTAAACAGAAATGTCGTTAATAAAACGGATCAAATTTAAATTGCATTACACCTGATGTATCAATTTTGATGCACTCATTGTTAGGTCAGATAGCTTAACAGTCCTAGCTCTTTTAAAAATAGACGCTGATAATCTTCCCATGATTCCAATTAATTTACAGCTTAAAACACACGTTAGCAATATTATCCTAGGCATTTTGGTAACCCCTATAATTTAGGGTAAACTGTAAGATAAGGAATTATTAGTGCCAATGGATATGTAGGGCTTTTTATTCCCATCAGCCAACATAATTTTCTACAACAGATACATCTATATAATTATGAAAATTCAGGTGGAGCACTAATTAATATTGAAGGTGAATTGATAGGAATTAATACACTTTCATTTGATTACTCAGAAAATGGTTTTACGCCTGAAGTGAAGGAGCTATAAGTTTTGCTATTTCAAGTGAATTAGCAACTAAAATTATGGAAAAACTTATTCGTGATTAGCGAATAATCAGCGGCTTTATCGGTATCATAACTAGATGAGACTTACATCATATTCGCTCTAACAATAATGATTTTAACTAAATTAAAGAACTAGGTATTTTTAGGTAAGTCATGCGCTAAATGGATAATAGCCCACCAAAATGCCGGCTTTAAAAGCATTGATATTATTTTATCTTATAAAATAGCTGGTTATATTTTATTTTTGGTAATACGCTCTATATTTACCCCTAAATTACGCAGTTTCTCTTCTATTTTCTCATATCCCCTATCGATATGATAAATTCGATCAATAATTGTTTTTCCTTTCGCAATACAACCAGCAAGCACTAAACTAGCCGATGCCCGCAAATCCGTAGCCATAACTTGAGCACCTGTAAGTTGTTCAACGCCATGACAAACAACTGTATTTCCTTCTATTTCCGCATGAGCTCCCATACGAATTAACTCTGGGATATGCATAAAACGATTTTCAAAAATAGTTTCTGTTATTGTACTAATACCTTCAGCCACTAAATTAAGTAAGCTAAATTGCGCTTGCATATCTGTTGGAAAGCCCGGATACGGTTCTGTTCTGATACTCACTGCTTTTGGTCGCTTATCATGCATATCCAGTTGGATCCAATCTTCACCAATTTCAATCTCTGCACCCGCTTCACATAATTTAGCTAATACTGCATCCAATGTAGCTGGTTTAGTGTTGCGACAAATTACTTTTCCTCCAGAGATAGCTGCTGCAACAAGGAAAGTACCTGTTTCAATCCGATCAGGTAAAATTTGATAAACACCACCACCTAAGCGTACTACCCCTTCAATAAGGATCCTATCTGTGCCTGCACCCATAATCTTTGCCCCTAATGAATTTAAAAAGTTGGCTGTATCTTCAACTTCAGGTTCACGAGCTGCGTTTTCAATAACAGTTTTTCCTTCTGCTAGGGTTGCAGCCGTCATAATAGATACTGTGGCACCGACACTAACTTTATCCATAATAATATTGGCGCCTTGCAACCGACCATCAACCGATGCTTTAACATAACCTTTATCTAAGGTAATTTTAGCACCAAGTTGCTCAAGCCCAGCAATATGCAAATCAACTGGACGTGCACCAATCGTACATCCTCCTGGTAAAGATACTTGGCCTTGACCAAAACGAGCAACTAATGGCGCTAAAGCCCAAATAGATGCACGCATCATCTTAACTAATTCGTAAAGAGCACAAAATTTATTAATACCACGTGCGTCAACAAAAATAGCTCCATTACGCTCAACTTTGGTACCTAACTGATTGAGTAACTCAATTGTTGTGTCAATATCTTTTAGCTTTGGAATATTTTGTAATTCAACGGGTTCTTCTGCTAATAAGGATGCAAACAATATCGGTAGTGCTGCATTTTTTGCACCAGAAATTGAAACTTCTCCCATCAAACGAGTTGGCCCATTTAATCGAAATTTGTCCATCAAGAAATTCTCTATGAGTAATATTTATATTATCAATGCAAAAGTATAGGCTTAAAAAGCATTAAGCTTATGATCTCTTTGCCATTCTGCTGGGGTATACGCTTTAATTGATAATGCATGGATCTGATTATTTGTAATATATTCCATTAGTAATGCATAAATTACTTGCTGCTGCTTAACCCGACTCATGCCATTAAACATTTCACCAACAACAATTATTTGGAAATGGCTACTATCACCATTGACAATTACTTCATCAAGTTTCAATTGTTTTATTAATAGTTGCTTTATTTCATTTGCATCCATAATTTAACTCAATTTAAACGCTAAAAAACAATGCATATATCCTAATCGATCTATTATCTGCTGCAAATCAAAGAAAACGCCCTTGGCATAAAAATGCACAAGAGCGATATTGCTTTATATATAAATTATTTTTAAAATTCATGAGACAATTAGTTCATAAAATCCTCAAACTTATAAAGCCTAATAAGGCTATTCTCACTAATCCTTCAAATACTTATTTATTCTCTGACTGCTGTTCTGACTTTAACCTAACAAACATAACCAGACAGGTAGACTCGATCTGAGATAACTAGAAAACATTAATCACATTAATACTTTTTACCAACTCATTTGTGTCTCGCAAAAAGCGGTAAAGATCACAATCAAGCTCACTGGTTAAAATAAACGTTTGACATTTCTACTCCCAAGTTAATATGGATATCATGATTTTTATTTTCTGAAGTGATGGGATTTTCGTTACTGATAAACTCTTGCATTAAGCCGTCAATACCTTTAGTACATAAAATATTAGCCCATTCATTTTTAGTTATAATTAAACTAAAGCTTTCAATAGTTACATCATAAGCTTGCCAATAATCCGTCTTCCTGTTTTTACATCATTAAAAATCAAGTTCCACAGGTAATGTCTGCCATCTAGATCAGTCATTATTACTTAAATAGCAAGCACATTGCTGTCACCAAGTGGTTGTTTTTGGTGCAATTTGATATGTTGCGCATGATACTTTGCTTAAAGTGCTTAAAGTGCTTAAAGCTTATTCCTTACCCATAAGCTTATTCTAACTAGGCTTTAATCTCCTAAAAATAAGCATCCCAGTGGTGGGGACGTTGGACTATAAGATTCTAAGACTAATACTCTTGCATACTTGATTTATACATAAGGCATAAACTCTTCACAAACAATCTTGCGTAAATAATCTAGATTTTTCCTGATCATTGGTTACTCATTTTTTAAGCGGGTAAAGGTTTTAGCAACAGCTTTTTATATTAGTTTATATGAGTTGGTTTAATCTATCGCCAACAAAAGCGGAGTAACCGTTAACAAAGAAACTATTAAGAAACATTTAAACATAAAATAGGTTCTATTTTTTATCATATTAGATATTCCTCATGATATTGAGAAAGATTTTTGTTATTTCCGGAAATTGAGTTTGCTTTCTTACTCTATTTAAACGATTATTAGGATCCCCACTTCCTATATAATAAATGCCCAATTAAATCTTCTAATATTATGGCTGCTTTACTATCTTTAATTCGTCAGCCGTCCAACTTATCCTTATTTCTGGTGTAAAGAAATTTTGGAGATGGTGCCTATCCTTATGATTGATTCCATGAATAATTTCAACAAAATAGAGATGATATGCTATAAAAAGTCTACCCTACAGATATCCAAGAAATCAAATATTACCTTTGATCCCTTACATGAACTCATCCTTAATGGTGGGCAGGTAGCTCATAGACACTATCGTTAAGGCTGAACTCAAAGCCATATTTCGACAACAAACTGAACGCCGCCTTGTCGAGGCGGTGTCTCACACACATGCCGTCGTCCGTAATGGTTATTTGTCATAGCGAACCATACAGACTGACATTGGTGGTGTTAAGATTAAAGTGCCTAAGGTCAAGATCGCAGCGACGATAGAATTTGCTTCAAAAGCTCATTACTACCGCCTTATCTTAATCGTGTAAAAAATATCAAAGAGTTGCCAATAGCTCTGTACATGCGAAGCATTTGCCATCAGTAATTTCACGAAGCTCGGATTGTATGATTCTTAATGAAAAAAACATGGTCTCTCTGAGTACCATCAGGAAACTGAAACAGGAATAGCTTATAAAGAGAATAAGCAATGCTGTCTACGTTGATTTAAACAATAGGCGCTACCTTTATTTTTAGACCGATGGCATATACAGTTTTGTTAGACAAGATGATCTCCTTTGTGCGCCTACTGGCCATTATCAGCAGCATTGAATATGAACGTAATGAGCTAGTTGCTGGCGAAGATACTTGTCGAGAGTCAGAAGCGAACTTGGCTGAACTTCTCAATGGCTTGTAATCACGTGGCTTAACCGTATCTCCCAGGCTTGCTACTTGGGGAGACCAGCGCTCTTAGTTTTTGGAATGCAATGGCAAAGATATTCCATAACAGGCAGCACCAACGCTGTTAGGAACACAAAACAGCTAATGTGTTGACTTCACTCCTAAAAGGCATGCAACCGAAAGTTAAAGCTAAGCGGCTGGAGGGAGGGGTCTTGGCTAGCAGATAGCCGTGATGCTGCTAATAACGGCCCTTGATATTTTGTTGACAAGATTCTCAGAAAATATCATATAGCTATGAAGAAGGTAGAGAAAAGTCAAGAAAATACTGGCATTCTACGCCGTCCCGTCAGCGTACTGAGCGTCAATAATAACGACAAAACCGACGCGCGAAGAACTGTGGTTCGAGAAAAACAACTATTTTAATGCTATTTAAGCTGCTACAATCTCTTTATAAAAGTTAAAATCAGCTAAGAAGATTTGATCTATGATCCTAGCGGTAAGTATCGACAACGACCTCTTATCAGGAGGTATTATCATATTGATTAAAAATCGCTAATGTAGCACACACTTAAAGTATAAATTTTTATCCAAAATAATATCAACTATTCACCAAACCAGAGACACCCTCTATCTTTACCGGCTTTTTTCTGGTAAAGCTATAAGTTAAAAAGCCTGCAGTTTATGCGGTTTTAAACCTACTAAGCAGTGATTAGCATAGCAGATTCATCTTTTACCAGACTGCAACTAGTAACACATTACTTTCACTATCCTCATCTTCTTTGGCCTTTTTTCAATAATAATTATCCGCTACTCAATGCTCTATTTAGCGCCAACCAACCCACACCCCCTATACTGCACAAGTGGGCACCAAAAATAGGGTATTAAATATTAGTATCTTCGGTGCCTTGTACACTTATGGTTGACAACTCAATCAACATTCACATATTCATATGTCCGTTACCCATAGCGATCTAGATATTAAAGATACTGTATAGCGTGAGCTTCTCTTTAAAAAAAGAGCGGTCGAAGAAATCTACTGAAATGCTGTCATCCAGCTGCTTGCGTCACAGCTATGACCTGATAAATACCACTAATCTCTCCCTGATCTTGGGCATGTCCGCGCCAAGAAGCAGTGGGAGAGTTACCTGAAGGCACACTACAGACGTTACTGGAAAAATCCAACTTTGCTAATCAAAAAAGAAATGGACGTGGCATACTGAAAATACCTCGTACGCCACCATTAAATTCCACAGGTTATCTGGCTAAAAACTGCGGCATTACCGATGGAGAGTGTTTGTACATCATTACTATGACCAATCGGACTAATCACCTCTACCGGCAACCAGAGACTAACGCAGGAAGAGAGATGATTTGGCTCTATATTAACCATATTCTGGCAAGGCATTTTAAGATGCTGCCCTATGGTTTCTTGTTAAATCATAAACGAGGCACATTACTACCGAAGGTGTATAAGGCGCTAGGAGATGATAACGGCTTGTAAAAAATTGAAAATAGAAGTTTGCCTTTTCTGATGAAAAGAGATTCCTTCGCAAAAATCCCTATAAATGCATTCTCTGTGGCAACAACAGGCTATTTTTTATCGACGCTAAGCTTGGCAAACAAGCAACAGAATTCTTATCAGAAAGAATGCATAAAATAAAAAACAAGGGTTATTAAAAGCAATAATCTAGGCTTAACGTCTCTAAATTAGTGAATTAGATTAAAGAATACACATTCCAATGAAATTTTCACTTACAATAGACCAATACCGATTCTATCTTCATTTAGCAATAAATGAATGGCTTTTTATTTTCACTTAAAGAGCGATTTAATTTCCTAACCATCAAAGGCTTTATTAACGGGATCATTGCTCTCTATTAACCAGAACTTCACGAAGCTCAGACTTAATTTTCAATTGCATGCCTTTGGGAGTATGAAGATATTGCATTAGCTATTTTCTGTACCCAATAACGTTGGTGCTGCATGTTCGGAAATATCTTTGCCATTGCATTCCAAAAATCAAGAGAACCCTCTCTCTCCCGTAGCAACCCTGAAAGACAGGCTTAAGCCACATGCTCGCAAACCATTGATAAGTTTAGCAAAGTTAACTTCTGACTCTTAATAAGCATCTTCAAGCATAACTACCTCCTTACGTTCATTCTCAGTGACTCCGATAATCAGAAGAAGGCAAAGGAGATCATCTTGCCTGACAGGACTGTATATGCAATAGGCCTAGAAATAAACCTAAGCCATATCGCTTAAATCTCACAGGCACCACATTGCCTATGCTCCTCTTCAAGCCATTGCTGTTTCAATCTCCTGATGGTCTTCCAGAGGAAATCATCTGCTTTTTACCAAGAAGCCCGCACGCGCCGCTCACAGAGCTTCGTAAAAATAACCGGGTTGAGATAACCTTGCAGGTGTACACCCATCCTAGCAACTCTTTTATACTTTTCACGATTCAAATAAGAAAGTAGCAACAAGCTATTGAAGTATATTCCGTTGCCGATTAAGAATCTCTGATCTTAAGCACTTTAATATCAACATCACCAATACCCGTATGTATAATAGTTCACTGTAGCAAATACTCAGCAGGAACCGGACGGGCCTTTCATGCTCCCAGTCCGCTCCCTAAACAAGGCTGGTATTCAGCACCTTATCGCAGCATAGCTTCAAGCTCAGCATTAACGGTGGTGGCTATCAGCTTCCTAGCACAATTACGGATGAATTCATGCAAGGGATCGATCAGAGGTAATATCTACTTTCACGGATATCTATATAAGGTAGACTCATCATAGCATATCATCTCTCTGTTATTAAAATCATCCATAAAATCAATCAGCAGGATAATACACGCCAGCATCTTCGAAACTCCATATACTAGAAATGAGCAGAACTATACAACAAAAAATTCATCAAATAAATTAATTGTTGATCAAGGACAATAAGCACGTGCTATCCGCTCGTCGTACCATAGCACTCGATACTTCAGGTAGCATAAGATTACCACCAGCACTACTCAACTCGACTGCTTCTAGTTTCATCATGACAGCTGTTCGAATAATTTCTGCAGCTAAAACAGTCTGTTCATGTAAAAGAAAGGCAAGATTGTCAAAAACATTCATATAACTAAACAAGGCACCAGACTAAAACAATATTTTAATTTTCTTATGAGAAGCATAAAATTCCACGAAGGATAGTGTTGAAATATTAATAGCATCAAACCAAATTTCTTCCTTATTTGACTGTAATTATCCAGCAATTAAATATAACAAAGTTGTTTTTCCGATACCTGATATGCCCCTATGATTGAAGTAATTTTTCCATTTTGGATAATCAAGCTTATATCAGTAAAATTAGCTATTAACTATGAATAAAAGACATATCTTTGATTTATATGATATTATCTAGAGACTTTTTCATGAAGAAGATATCATTTCTATCTAATTATTATTTAAATATATTTACTCAGTATAGAACGGAACATTTTACCTAAAAAGTAGTAGCATATATATTCGCTATCAATATTATTGTTAATTTTATTTTTATTCATTAAATCGTCACAATAAAAAAATTTTTAAGTATAATCATAATGAAAATGCTATATTTTCTAATAATACAACGTACAGATAATATATTGATGACACTGATATATACAAAGCGACTGATATGAAAGGACCCTTACTAAAAATCTATTAACCAACATAACTAAATTAGTTATATTAAATTTGGAAATAAAATGTCTGAAATTAATTTTCAAAAAACAGCAAAGAAGGTATTAAAGATTGAACGTAGTGGGCTTGCTAATCTTGAGCAATATATCAATGATGATTTTAACCAGACTTGTGAACTGATTTTTAAATGTACTGGTAAAGTTGTTGTTATGGGAATGGGGAAATCAGGCCATATTGGCCGTAAAATTGCAGCCACATTAGCCAGTACAGGAACACCTGCTTTTTTTGTCCATTCAGGAGAAGCCAGTCATGGCGACTTAGGTATGATTAGCAGTCAAGATATTGTTCTGGCTATTTCTAACTCTGGTGAGTCAAATGAAATATTAGCACTCATTCCAGTGTTAAAACGTCAACACATTGTACTAATTTGTATGACAAGAAACCCTGCTACTAGCATGGGCAAAGCGGCAGATATTCACCTCTGTATCAGAGTACCACAGGAAGCTTGCCCATTAGGTTTAGCGCCAACAACAAGTACAACGGCGATGCTAGTTATGGGAGATGCCATTGCGGTCGCTTTACTTAAAGCGCGTGGTTTTACTGCTGAAGATTTTGCACTTTCCCATCCAGGTGGCAGATTAGGTCGCAAACTCTTATTAAGAGTGAGTAACCTAATGCATACCAGAAAAAATATTCCTAATGTTATGAAAGAAGCAACATTACAACAAGCATTAGTGGAAATTACTCGAAAAAAACTAGGTATGGTTGTAATTTGTAATAAAGAAATGAAAATTGAAGGTATTTTCACTGATGGTGATTTACGACGCGTCTTTGCGATGAATATTGACTTAAATAATGCCAAAATTGCTGATGTAATGACAGAGGGCGCTATTAGCGTAAAACCCGATATGCTAGCAATTGATGCCTTAAATTTAATGCAACAACACCATATTACTTCATTGATTGTAGCAAAAGCAAATACACTTATTGGTGTTATTCATCTGCATGATCTTTTACAGGCTGGAATCATATAATTATTGGAATTAATATATAAATGATGATATATAAGATAACAATCTGTTACGGCTCAGTAAAACAAGATATCTTTGAAAAGCTCACCTTATAAAATTACTAATTTGTGATGTTGATGCTATCATTACAGATAGCTTAAATTATATGGGAAATAAATGGTGAAAAACTAAAAGCATTCAATGTAAAGGATGCTTATAATATCCGTATTTATTTTTACTGACCTTTGCAATTAAAATTACCATTATTACCAGATATAAGGCTAAATTATTGGAAGATGATACTAAAATACTCGGCATTACTTTTCCTTACAAAAGGAAAAGTAAAAAATTAGCTTATAACGATCTGATAACCAGATTAAAACTCTAACCTTAACAGATTACGTATATTGATGATAATTTAATTGACTGACCTATCATGTCCTAGTTAGGTATTTAGTTTTATTGTAGCTGATGCGCATCTAATGTTTAAGTATAGCGCATTATGGTTACATATCAAGCAAAGTAGCAAAGGGAGGCGGAGAGAGAGCTAGACTGCGATACATGAAATTTGTAATTTCATCCTGCTTCTAAAGATAGATAGAAAATGCCTACGATTTATAAAAATACAGACAAAATGAAACAGCAATGAGCAAATTTAAGTTTTGCCTTAATATTATATTAATATTAATTGTTTTATGGCTTATTGGTTGTAATTTAGCTGATTTTAATCAATCAAAAGCACCTTTTATGCTTGATAACAGTCAACCAAATTATCAAACTGGCAATACCATTACCCATACCTATGATTCCATAGGTAAATTGGCTTATAAGCTGATAACGGATAAGACACACCACTTTTCAAATAAAAAAATTACCTGGTTCATTAATCCAGTATTAACAACTTATGATAGGAATAGTATTCCTACTTGGGCTATACGCGCAAATAAAGCTAAATTAACAAATGACAATATCCTCTATTTATATGGTAATGTTCAAGTAAATAGCTTAAATCCAACTTCAGATTTACAACAAATTTTGACGGAAAATGCCATCGTTAACCTAATTACCCAAGATGTTTTTTCTGACGATAAAGTCACGATAATTGGTATCGGTTTACGCTCAGTGGGTATGAGAATTCGTGGCAATATGAGAACGCATACCGCAGAATTAATTGAAAATGTTAAGACCTATTATGAAATCCCCAATAAGCAAACAGATCAAGAAGGAAACAACTAAAATGATATTGGCAAAAAAAATCTTGATTAATGTAGCATTGACTAGCTCAATATTCATATTAAATTTGCCAGCAATAGCCCTGAAAAGTGATTTTCAACAACCCATTCAAATTTATTCAGTTAAACAGTCACTTGACTTAAAAAAAAATATTACTACATTTACAGAAAATGTTATTATAGAACAAGGTTCTATAGATGTTCGAGCTGATAAAATCATTATCACTCGTCCGAACGGCAATACCAAAAAGATAATTATTGAAGCCTATGGTAGGCCAGCGACTTTCTATCAATTACAAGATGATGGTAAACAGCTTAAAGGTCACAGTGATAAAATATGTTATGAAATGGAGAAAGAGCTGGTTATCCTAACGGGTAATGCTTACCTTGAACAAGGAGATAGTAATATTAAAAGTGAGAAAATTACCTATTTAGTTCTAAGCAAGCAAATGAAAGCCTTTAGTGATAAAGGGAAACGAGTAACAACCATACTGTTACCTTCCCAACTACAAGAAAAAGGTCATGGAGTGAAAAATATAAATTATAGTAATAGTAAATAATAAAAAATAAAAATGGCGAAATTAACTGCAAAACATTTGGCAAAAACATATAAAAAGCATAAGGTTGTTGAAGACGTTAGCTTGGAGGTCAGTTCAGGTGAAATCGTTGGATTACTGGGGCCAAACGGTGCAGGTAAAACAACAACCTTTTATATGCTAGTTGGTATCGTTTCTCGTGATACTGGAAAAATTGCTATCGAAGATGAAGACATTAGTTTGCTACCACTTCACGAGCGTGCTCGTAGGGGAATAGGGTATTTACCACAAGAAGCATCAATCTTTCGCCGGCTAAACGTTTACGATAATCTGATGGCAGTATTAGAAATACGGAAAGATTTAACATCCCAAAAAAAACAGCAACGTGCCGAAGAATTGATGGAAGAATTTAGTATTACTCATTTGAGAAATAATCTCGGTCAATCGCTTTCTGGCGGCGAGCGCCGCCGAGTGGAAATAGCCCGGGCATTAGCTGCTGATCCTAAATTTATTCTTTTAGATGAACCTTTTGCCGGTGTTGATCCGATTTCAGTATTAGATATAAAAAAAATAATTCAACACTTGAGAGATTATGGTTTAGGGGTATTAATAACAGATCACAATGTGAGAGAGACATTAGATGTCTGTGAACGTGCTTACATCGTAAGTCAAGGTCATCTTATAGCCCATGGAACTCCTAAAGCAATTTTAGAAAATGAACAAGTAAAACGTGTCTATTTGGGAGAAGGTTTCCGCCTATAACCATAACTAATTAAAATTGGTAATTTTATTACGTTATTTCCAAAAGACTAAGCCAATTTTATGAAGCAGAGTTTTGTAACTCCAACTTAGTCAGCAGTTGGCGATGACACACTATAGCTACAAGAAACTATTCGTTTCTTACAACTTTTAATATTAGAACTTCAAAACGAAATTTAGCAAATTCTTGAAATCAACCCTTTACTTAAAAAAATAGCCTTTACTAGGAAATTAAAACATCAGATTTTAATTATAAAGAAAACGAGCAACATAACTAGATACTTCAAAGCAATTAAACAAATAATGTGCCAGACGAATTACCTTTGAGTTATACTCATTTTAGTGTATGGGAGGTTTGGAGATAGGTAGTAGTGTATCCTGCTGATTGATTTCGTATATAATTTTAACAATAGAGAGATGATATGCCATAAAAAAGTCTAAATACAGCTCTATCCGCGAAACCAAATATTACCTATGATCTCTTGCATAAACTTATCCGTAATACTACCAGGCAGCTGATAAACCACCGCTGTTGAAGCTAAGCTTGAAGCCATGCTTCGACAAACATACTGGACGCTACCTTCTTGACCGGAGGGTCATTTATGCCATCAGCCATAACGGTTATTTCTCACAACTAACTATACAGACTGCTATTAATGATATTGAGATTAAAGTGCATAAGGTCAGGCGATCACAGTGGGAATAGAATATGCTTCAACATCTCATTGCTACCACCCCATCCCATTATCTGAAACCTACAAAAATCTTGAAAAGTTGCTACCATAGCTGTCCTGTAAATCATCTCTCCACCAATGATTTTCACGAAGCTCTAGGGGGCTTCTCAATGGAAAAACACATGCTCTCACTGCAGTACCATCAGCATTCTAAAACAAAAATGACTTGAAAAGAACACAGGCATGATGTGCCTGTGTGATTTAAGCGATACATGCTACATTTATTTATTGGCTAATGACATAGATAATTCTGTTAGACAAAATAATCTCCTTTGCTTACTGCTAATTATCGGTTATTCTGAGCATAGAAGTAAGGAGCTCCTTGCTGTCGAAGATACTTATTGAGAGTCAGAAGCAAACTGGGATGAACTTCTCAATTGGCTGTGAGCAGGTGGCTTAACCGTATCTCCCAGGCTTGCTATTGGAGACGGTACCATTACTTTTTGAAATGCAATGGCAAAGATATTTCCACGGACACACAGCACCAACATTGTTGTGTACACAAAACAGCTAATTTACTACCTTTACTCCCCAAAGGTATGGAACAGAAAGTTAAGGCTGACCTACACGGAAGATTGGTCTCCGGTCCACCTCTTCCTAGCAGAAACCCGTGATACCCCTAATAAAGCCCTTGATATTTTGTTGGCAAGGTTTTCACTAAAGTATCCCATGCAGAGATAAAGAAGCTGGAGAAAATAGAGAAGAACTACCGGCATTCTACGACTTCCCGTCAGAACACTAATTGGCGTTAACTAAGAACAAAAATCTGATTGAATCAGCTTTTTTACGACAGTGAGGCTTGAGTCTACGAAGCCAACAAACAAAAAACTGTAGTTTAAGAAAAACAATTATTTCAATGAAATTGAAGCTTCTACAGTCTGCTCAGAAAAGCACCGGCTAAGGATTTGACCTACTCACCTTGGTTAGTAAACAACGTCAAATTTAAGGATGAAGAACAAATTCATGAAGCATCAGAGTGGAACAATAGCCATAACAGCCATATACCAGATTTACTAATAACTTGAAGCAGAAAGCCTTTAAAAGTTATGAACCTGATTATTTGCACATAGATGTTAAATATCTTCCGAAAATGCTAAACGAAACTTCACAACGTTATCTTTTCGTAGGTATAGATCGCACAACTCGATGGGTTTTTATCCGTTTTTATAAAGCCAAGAGCTCGGATAATGATCAATGCTTCTTATCGTGATCTTAAGCGAGCATCTCTATCTCCAATGGCTATCCCCATCTGCTACTTTATAAACAATGATAAAGAATTTACAGACCGCCTTTTTTATCTGTGAAAACGTTAAGGCACTGGGAAACATGAATTCATGAATTTGTATACAGAGATTGGTATGCAGCGACTTCTTAAACTGCCGAGGCATACTCAAATAAATAATATATATGCTAGACTGTTTAATAGGCATATAGAAGATGGCTGCAAAGCCAGTATTTTAATTCTGGTCAAGAGCTTAAGATTACTCTGCATCAATATGTTTGGGTGTACAATTAGGAATTACCCCAATCAGTATTGGATAATAAAACTCCATTGTAGTCTACGAAAGATTGCTTCAAAGTTAAATCTGAATTATTTAAAAAACTCAACTATCTTCCTGGAAGTGACAATTATTAAAAAACAAGGGCACACTATGACACTAAATATAGATTATCAATGCCAGTATTGTTCATACCAGATATTCATTATGAATATCTGGTATATTTTACCATAAGCGAATAAATCTAATGAACAATAAAAAAATTATCATTAAGCTAAATATTAACACCATCATGTACACTAAATAATGTACATTGCACGAGTAAAAAAAGAGCACTAGAGATTATTAGTGAAGTTGCTTCAATTGCACTGAATGTACCTGAAAATATTGTTTTTGACTCATTATTAACCCGTGAAAAAGTCGGCACAACTGGTATCGGTGAAGGTATTGCAATCCCTCATGGAAAATTAAATAAATACAATTCATTCACCGCAGTTGGTGTTTTTCTCCATTTAGATGAACAAATTGCTATTGATGCCATTGATAATCAATCAGTTGATTTACTGTTTGCAGTATTAATTCCTTTGCAGAAATATAAAATACATTTATATACACTCTCTTTAATTGCAAAACGGTTAGCTGATAAGAACCTATGTCGTCGTTTACGTGCTGAGAAAAGTAATGAAGAATTCTATAAAATCATTACTGAATAACTGTTTCTAAAAAATCTAAATCAAAAAATTTTTTTTATTCTGAAGAAACTTAATGGATATGAGTTATGGTGCTGATGATAGTCAGTGGGCGTTCTGGTTCAGGTAAATCAGTTGCTCTACGAGCACTGGAGGATATGGGTTTTTATTGTGTTGACAATTTACCCGTTATTTTAGTGCCAAAATTAGCAAATATACTTGCTGAACGACAAACTTCTGCTGCCGTGAGTATTGATGTTCGTAATATGCCATACAAGCCGATAATTTTTGAAAAAGCTTTAAAAAATCTACCGGCTAGTTTTTTACCGCAATTACTTTTTCTTGATACAGATCGTAATACACTGATCAGAAGATATAGTGATACACGCCGTCTACATCCACTCTCCAGCAAAAATTTATCATTAGAAAATGCTATTGATGAAGAAAATGATCTATTAGAGCCACTCCGCTTACGCGCCGATTTACTTATCGATACCTCTGAAATGTCAGTACATGAACTGGCTGAAATGCTTAGAGCACGTTTATTAGGTAAACGAGAACGTGAATTGACTATGGTATTTGAATCCTTTGGTTTTAAACATGGTATTCCGATCGATGCAGATTATGTATTTGATGTCCGTTTTTTACCTAATCCACATTGGGATCCCAAATTACGTCCTATGACAGGTCTTGATCACCCTGTTGCGGCCTTTCTTGACCGATACACAGAAGTTCATAATTTTATTTATCAAACACGTAGTTATCTTGAATTATGGTTACCCATGTTAGAGTCTAATAACCGTAGCTATTTGACAATTGCTATCGGTTGTACCGGCGGTAAACACCGTTCAGTTTATGTTGCCAAACAACTAGCTGATTACTTTTGCTCAAGAGGCAAAAATGTTCAGTCACGTCATCGAACGTTAGAAAAGAGAAAATCATAACCATCTATCAGAGCATTATTATAAAAACCAGCAAGGTATCATTATGTATGGCAGGCCAATAATAATGCTTTGTGAACTGATCAAATAATTTGAATCTATGGTACTGTTACGCAATTTCCATAATATAGAAGCTCAAGCAGATAGTGTTATAGTGATGTTGATGCTAGACTCATAACAAGGTAGTTATATCGATATAGAAATAAGTAGTCCAGATAAAGAACAAAGCATTAGCAGCAATTATTCAATTTTCCCATCATAAACTTGAAGATATGATAGCTAATATTTTATAAAAATTTAATTAAATCAACGTTATTAGTCAGCTGGAATTCACTACCTCAATATTTAAGCAATATCTATTAATACTATTATTTTCAATCTCATTTATTACACTATAATAAATTGAATAAAAGTATTCTCTCGGACTAAAATACTACTAAGTTGACTTCAAGCTGATTGATAACTCCGTCATTAGATGACGTCCATTTTGCTATAAAACATATATCATTTTAACCATTGAATTTGCTCAAATTTTCTCATTTACCGAGAATAATTATTAGGAAATTTTACTAACCTGCAACATGGATTTCTGAATACTAAGTTATTAGTAAATCTGGTATACAGCGGTCATCCATATTTTTCCACTCTGCTGCTTCGTGAATCTGTTCTTCATCCTTAAATTAGACGTTCTTTACACACAAAGGTCAGCAGGTCAAATCCTTAGCCGGTGCTTTTCTGAACAGACTATAACAGCTAAAATACCATTGAAATGGTTGTTTTTCTTAAACTACAGTTTTTTGCCTGTTAGCTTCGTAGCCTCAAGTCTCACTGTTACAAAAAAGCTGATTCAATCGGATTTATTATTCTTATTGACGCTTCTAGCGCTCTAACAGAAAGTCGTAGAATGCAAGCAGTTCTTCTCGATCTTTTTTCAATTTCTTCATCTCTGCATGATACTCGCTGAAAACCTTGCTAACAAAACATCAAGGGCTTTATTAGCGGCATCACAGGTCTCTAACTAGGCAGAGAGGGGGCCGGACAAGACCCCCTCTCTTCCCGTGCAGCTCAGCCTTAATTTTCTATTCCATATCTTTGGAGAGTGAAGTCAGCACATTAGTTGTTTTGTATACCAAATAGCATTGATACTGCGTGTCTGAGAATATCTTTATTATTGCGTTCTAAAAAACGAAAGGTACCTTGTTTTTCCCTAACAAGCTTGGAAGATACAGTTAAGCCTAGCCGCTCAGAAGGACATTGAGAAGTTCGGCTAAGTTTGCTTCTGAGTCTCAATAAGCATAGTTTGCTCTACTAAATAACCGTTAGAGATAAGTTCATGCAAGAGGTTAGAGGTAATATCTGGTTTCGCGGATATTCGCGGATACTTGTATGGTGGTAGATTTTTCATGGCATATCATCTCTCTCTTGTTAAAACTGTTCACGAAATCAATCAGCAGGATACTACGCCACCATCTCTCCGAAACTCTATAGATCAGAAATGAGCATAACTTCCAGCAAATCTTCGAGAGAGCAGTTTTCTGAGGAAACGATTCCGCTTCCTGAGCTGACACAACAGCGTCGTCTGCAAATGATAAGAAATATGCCTGCGATCATCAGGCTATGTTGGAAAAGATTGTTTTTGATCGCAGAGCAATTTTTAGCCATATCTATATTTTAATTATTCTGGTTTCAAATAAGCTTTTTCAGCTAGATAATTAAGTAAATAAAACAACCCCTACACTGTAGAATCTACTCAGCTATCCTTTTAATAGGCTGATATAACTGTTCACATTTTGAATATAAAATCCCTTACCAATAACTCTTTGATTATCCAACCTTATTAGAAGATATTGACTAATTTCATGCTCGCTGGCAAAGCTTTTATACCATCCATTAGCTCCATCCAACAAAAGGATGGACTCTTTATCAAAAATCGGCTTAAGAAAACGGCTAGCACACTCTCTCTGCATTAAACTCTTTAAGAATCTCATCGTTTACATGAACCTGTCGATCTCTAGCGATTAAAATCGCACGATTTGTTCTTTTCCTGTTATCTCCTGCTCCCCCGCATTTTTAGCTTTCCCATGTGGAATATAACCTTTCCTTTAAAGGATTCAGGAAAAATGTTTCATCGACTGCAACAATATACCATTTAGTGTATTTATGTTAGCTCTCGCCGATGAAGCAAGGAAGCAGTGACGCTATCTAAATGCTGTTTTCAAATAATATCTGTTTGTTTCGCTTGACTCTCGTAAAGTCAAGCTATTCAAGATACAGAACAGATAACTAAAGCATTTATCCTTCCCTTCTGACATAGTTTCGCTAGAGGACTTCCAGTAAGATTATTAAATCTTTTCCTACAATCGAGGATTTTGCAACAATATCGCTCTAACCATAATGAATCTCCCTATCGGATAACATGTTCACTGTAGCAATATGGACAGGATAAACTAGAATGAATTGGTTCAATGCATGAATCGAGATCATCCGACAGATTGTCACTGAGCTAACTAATGAGATGCACCTTTATGTTAGTAGAGAGTAAAGAAAGAGTCTCTTTGATCTGTATGATTATTTACTTTTTCATGATAATACTATATAGAAAATTCTTCATACAGTATAAAGGATTTCTAGCAACAACCTTTGGCAACATGGCAGATTATCAACATCATCTAGTTTTTGCCCTTTAGCAAAGCTAAGTTCAGATATCCAATAACGCTTAGTAAAAGTAGACGCAGGCTCTTTGCTTGGAGTTATGCTCATTTCTGGTGTATAGTGTTTTAGAGAAACTAACCTATCCTGCTGATTGATCTCGTGAATAATTTCAACAGCAGAGAGATGATATGCCATAAAAAAGTCTACCCCCATACAAGTATCCGCAAAACTAGATATTACCTCTGATTCCTTGCATGAACTCATCCATACTGGTGCCAGTGGCGCAGCTTGATAGCTACCGCCGTTAAGGCTGAACTCAAAGCCTACGCTGCGATAATATATAACATGCTGAACCCCACCTTCTTCGACTGGAGTCATTCGTAGTCTTTGTAACGATTATTCACCAGAGCTAACTATACAGAGTGATATTGGTAATGTTGAGATTAAAGTGTCTAAATTCACAGGGAGCGGATAGGGATCCGCAACCGCAACGGAATATGCTTCAACAGCTCATTGCTATCGCCTTATCTGAAGCGTGAAAAAAGCCTTAAAAAGTTACTACCATGCTGGCTGTATACTTCTTGCAATACCACATCTCCACCGATGATTTTCACGAAGTTCGAGGGGCGAAGGTTTCTCGCTGAAAAGCACATGGTTCTCTCTGGTAGTACCCAATCAGGAGATTGAAATAGCAATAACTTGAAAGAACATAGACAATATGGTGCCTGTATGATTTAAGTGATACGCGCTACGTTTATTTCTGGGCCGATGACATATACAATCATATCAGGCAAGATGATTGCTTTTTCCTGCTCTGATAGTCATCATTTATGTCAGTGAGTATGGATGTAAAGGAGCTAGTTCAGCTCGAAGATAGTTATCGAGAGTCAAATCAAACAGAGCCGCGAACTTATTAATGTGCCCTGCGAGCGCGCGACTTAACCTTATATCCTAGCCTTACTAGGGAGACGGTGGCCTTAGTTTTTAGAATCCAATGGCAAAGATATCCCACTAGGACACGCATAACCAACGCTGTTGAGTATACAAACAACTAATGGGCTGGCGTCAGTCCTCAAAAAGAGGCATGCAATCGAAAGTTAAGGCTGAGTTAAGCTACGGGAAGCTCTCTGCCTAGCAAGAGGGCCGGCGATCTTGCTAATAAAGCTCTTAACCTTTTTTTTGCTAATCTAATCTTTTCAGCGAAATATCTTACAGCGATGAAAACACTGGAGAAAAATCGAAAAAAACTTCTGGTATTCTACAACTTCCTGTCAGAGCACTTGTGGTCAATAAGGAACGACGAATCCGATTGAATCGGCTTTTGCGACACTAAGACTACGAAAGCGAAGCGAGAAGAACTGTAGTTCGAAAAAACAACACTTTCATGGTATTTAAGCTTGTACAGTCTACTCAAAAAAGCGGGAACTGGGTAATAGAATTTTAACCTACTAACCCTGGTAGTAAAGAACGTAAAATTTAAGGATGCAGAAGAGATTCATGAAGCATCAGAGCGAAGCGTAGCCTGACCGTTATACACCAGATTTGCTAATAACTCGCATATAATAAATATTAATAAGTGAGATTTCATGCTGATTTTTTATCTTTTCTTAAAAAAGCATGGTGCTATTATGCACTTTAAGCAGTAAATGCTTAAAATTACAAATATTCAAAGGAGGCAGCAAATAACTGCTACTTAATAATAGTGGTGAGGGGGGATAAAGAAGGGATTACATTTAAATATAGTAAATACAAACCAATCAACTGCGATGACTATGATTATTTAGAACTACGCTGGCAAGCGTAGTTCTAAATAATCATAAACCAGATCAATTGATCTGGTTTTAAAAACGGATTAAATATCTGCTTGTTGATATTGCTAGTGAAAAAAGCATCTGCGATTAGATATATTGTTAGTTTTACTTATCCTGAAATTGACAAGATAGTTATATTATCTTTACTAGATAATAAAAGAAACCATTATTATACCGGCACAATAATAAGCCTTACTATTTAAGATAAAGGTTATTTATCCCTTATCCATTTTACTTTCAATTCAGGCTGCCCTTGAATACATTGGCCTGATTGAGTAATAAATACGCCAACAGCTGCAATAAGTTCATCATTATAATAAATCAAAGGCGTTCTATCCCTTAACCAAGGTGCTACGCCTAACTCCTGCCAAAGCTTTTTACTCCGTCTAGTGTGTTGACGACCAATAATTTTAATATTTCCTTTTAATCCAAATCGAATAGTAACCTTCTCATTTGATAACGGCGCACGAAACTGCGTTCCATGATCTGTGATTATTAGCACACCTAAGCTATCGGGCAATTTAATTGCAGCAGGCAGCTGCCACGCTAAACAAATTTTAGTCAAATCGTTAAATTGTGGCAGCAACCAAAGCTGTTGTTTAAAACGCCGGATAACATTATTGTTAGCTAATATAAATTGTGGCTCTGCATCTGGACGCGCACAGATCACGTCTTGCCAAATCTGTTTTAATTGAACACGAGAAGGCATCAAAATTCGATGTAAACTCAACCAACGACGTAATATTGCATTACGTTTTATTTCAGAATAACTGACTAAAGCATCAAGCTGCAAGGCTCCTTCTGCTATTATTAGCTGAGATAAATAATCTTTTAGTAATTCATTTAATAAAGCTTCTTGTTCTGCACATAAACTAGCACTTCTTGCCACTGCTAGCGAAAAATACGGCCAACGCTGATTAAAATGCGGCATTATAGTTAAACGTAAAAAGTTACGATCATAGCGCTGATCTTGATTACTATCGTCTTCTATCCAAGAAAGCGATTTTTTTTGAGCATATAAAATTAATTGCTGACGGCTGAATGATAATAGGGGCCTAATTAAATAGGTATCAGCAAATGGAATAGAAATTGGCATGGAAGATAAACCTGCTGGCCCACTCCCCCGTTTTAATGCTAATAAAAAAGTTTCTGCTTGATCATCTAAATGTTGGGCAGTAACAATAATTTCCTCTGGTAATAATATTTTACGAAAGACGTGATATCGTGCATCACGGGCCGCTGCTTCGATCCCTTTTTTAGCTGGATCGATATAAACATGCTGTGAATAAAACTCTACCTGCCAGTCAAAACAAACTTTTTGGCAATGGCTAGCCCAATCATCAGCTTTATCATTAAGTCCATGATGAATAAAAACCGCGCGAATCTTAAGGTTTGGCACTGTGGTTTGACGTAATGACACTAAAGCATGTAATAAAACTGTTGAATCCAGTCCACCACTAAAACTTAGCAATATTCGGCGTGTAGAGGTAGAGGCGATGGTTTTTATAATTTTGTTCAGTAATTTAGGCTCATCATCAGCATTCATATTACTCTTACTACCTCTATCGAAATTATTTATTGCCATATTTTCACTTATTATACTATTAATAGTGATATAATTTATTGTAAATAAACATTTTGTATAAAAATAAAAAATAAATTTTTAAACATTAAAAAATAGAAATAATCATTAAATTAATAATTAATAGTTATTTCTATTTTTTATTTATTATCTACTACAAAACTAGCAATAACCACATTCCATTAAGCGTTGATAACGACGGTTTCTCAATTCTTCAGGACTAAATAAATCAATATCACTTAAATCATTTAAAATACGCTGTTTAAGATTATGCGCAATTTGCTCATAATTACGATGTGCGCCACCCAACGGTTCTTCAACAATATTATCAATTAGATTAAGTGATTTTAAACGTAAAGCGGTGATTCCCATCGCTTCAGCAGCTAATGGTGCTTTATCCGCACTTTTCCAAAGAATAGAAGCACAGCCCTCGGGTGAAATTACAGAATAAGTACTATACTGCAGCATATTGACTTTATCACCAACACCAATCGCTAAAGCACCTCCAGACCCACCCTCACCTATTACCGTACAGATAATAGGAACAAAAAGCCGAGACATTTCACGTAAATTACGGGCAATCGCTTCAGACTGACCACGTTCCTCAGCACCAACACCAGGATATCCTCCTGGTGTATCAATAAAAGTAATAATCGGTAACTTAAAACGCTCAGCGATTTCCATTAACCGTAAAGCCTTACGGTATCCTTCTGGTGCTGGCATGCCAAAATTGCGTCGAATTTTTTCTTTTGTTTCACGCCCCTTCTGATGACCAATAACCATTACTGGACGCCCATCCAATCGAGCCAACCCACCAACAATAGCTTTATCATCAGCATAAGCACGATCACCAGCTAGCTCCTGGAAATGCGTCAATATACGCTTAGCATAATCTAAAGTATAAGGTCGCATAGGGTGCCGAGCAAGTTGTGCTATTTGCCAAGCACCTAATTCAGAAAAAATTTTTCGTGTTAACTCTAAACTCTTTTCACGAAGTCTAGTGACTTCTTCATCTAGATCAATATCTAGCTTGGTATCCTGACGATTTATTGCTGTTAATGAGTCTATTTTTGCTTCCAACTCTAAAATTGGCTGTTCAAAATCCAAAAAATTAAGGTTCATAATATTCCTATTTACTCAAATTCTAATTCTACCTGCTGATTACCTAGCAGAGCTCGAAGCTCAGTTAGAAGATTATCAGTTGGAACAACTCGCCAAGTGACGCCTAATTTTAATTTAGCGCAAGCATCTTTCTTCCGATAATAAAGATGAACCGGTATTGTTCCTGAACGATAAGGTTCCAATATGCTACGAAGACGGTTTAATAATTGGTCATCAATTTGTTTATCTGTTAATGAAATAGCAATAGCTCTAGCATATTTTTCACGAGCTTCACTAAGATCCATCAATTCACGAACAGACATTTTATTATTACCATTGAAATCATCAAAGCTGACTTGACCTATGGCAATTAATATTTTATCTTTTTTAAGTAAATGCTGATACTTTTCTAAAGTATCTGAAAATAATATTATATCCAAGCGTCCAGAACGATCATCTAAAGTACATTTGCCTATTCTATTGCCATGTTTACTGGTTAGTACTTTAGCTGTCATCGCTAAACCAACCACCGTTGACATCTGTCCCTGAGGTGTTGGATTCACATCCTTTAATCTCAATCCACTGGTATAATATTTAATTTCAGACAAATAAGCGGTAATAGGATGCCCAGTTAAATAGTGACCTAATGTTTCTCGTTCACCTTCTAATATGAAGTGTTCAGGCCATTTAGGTACACTACCATAAGATTGTTCAATCTGTTCAGGCGCTTCAGCTAATACGCCAAACATATCAGTTTGTCCAATAGATTCTGCTTTAGTGTGTTGATCTGCCGCTTTTAATGCATCTTCTAATGAAGACATTAACGCGGCACGGTGTGGACCTAAATGATCAAAAGCACCGGACATAATTAATTTTTTCATCACTCTACGATTAAGCTTTTTAGTGACCCGTGCACAAAGATCAAAAATTTCTTTAAAATAACCTCCTTTTTGACGCGATTCAATAATAGTTTCTATTGGACTTTCACCAACACCTTTAATTGCACCAATTCCATAAACAATTTCACCACTAGCATTGACATGAAAATGATATAACCCACTATTGATATCAGGCGGTAATACTTTTAACCCCATAGACCAACATTCATCAACTAAAGCAACTACTTTCTCAGTATTATCCATATCCGCTGTCATAACTGCCGCCATAAATTCAGCTGGATAGTGTGTTTTTAACCAAAGAGTCTGGTAAGAAACTAATGCATAAGCTGCAGAATGTGATTTATTAAATCCGTAACCGGCAAATTTTTCTAGTAGATTAAAGATTTTCATCCCTAACTTACCATCAATACCATTTTTAACCGCCCCAGCTTCAAAAACTGAGCGTTGTTCCGCCATTTCTTCAGGCTTTTTTTTGCCCATAGCCCGGCGAAGCATATCTGCTCCCCCTAGCGTATAACCAGCAAGCACCTGAGCAATCTGCATAACTTGTTCTTGATAAAGAATGATACCATAGGTAGACTCTAAAATCGGTTGTAATGAGTCATGCTGCCATTCAACATCAGGATAAGAGATAGCTTCGCGCCCATGCTTACGATCAATAAAATTATCCACCATCCCTGACTGTAATGGGCCTGGACGAAAAAGTGCAACCAAAGCGATCATATCTTCAAAGCAATCAGGGCGCAATCGCTTAATCAAGTCTTTCATACCCCAAGATTCTAGTTGGAATACCGCTGTTGTTTCGGCCCGTTGTAATAGTTCAAAACATTTTTGATCATCAAGAGGGATCGTCCCGATATCGATGGGCGCTAAATTTTGTTTTGCCAGACGTTGATTAATCATATCTAACGTCCAACTAATGATTGTCAAAGTTCTAAGACCAAGAAAATCAAATTTTACTAAACCGGCGTATTCAACATCAGTTTTATCAAATTGGGTAACCGGATTTTTCCCTTCATGATCACAATAAAGTGGTGCAAAATCTGTTATTTTGGTCGGCGCTATGACTACTCCACCAGCATGTTTACCTGCATTACGTATCACACCTTCAAGTTTGCGGGCCATATCTATCAACAACTTAACTTCTTCATCAGAATCATAAATTTCTTGCAATTGTGGCTCTACAACAAACGCCTTTTCAATCGTCATACCAGGATCCAGCGGAATTAATTTCGCGATTCGATCAACAAATCCATACGGATGATCCAGTACCCGACCAACATCTCGAATAACAGCTTTTGCAGCCATTGTACCAAAAGTAATAATTTGTGAGACAGCTTCACGAGCATATATTTGCGCAACATGTTCAATGACCTGATCGCGTTTTTCCATACAAAAATCAACATCAAAGTCAGGCATGGAAACACGATCAGGATTAAGAAAACGTTCAAATAAAAGATCAAATTGAAGCGGATCTAAGTCCGTAATTTTTAGTGCATAAGCAACTAATGAGCCAGCACCAGAACCTCGCCCAGGGCCAACAGGAATAGCGTTATCTTTTGACCATTGAATAAACTCCATTACAATCAGAAAATAACCAGGAAATCCCATCTGATTAATCACTTGTAACTCGATATCTAAACGTTCATCATATGCTACCCGCCGTTCAGCTCTTTCGTTCTCGTCGGAATAAATAAATTGTAAACGTTCTTCCAGACCTACTTTTGCACATTTGATAAGGAAATCTTCCGTTGCTATATCACCAGTTGGGAATTGCGGCAAAAAATATTCACCTAAACGCATCATCACATTACAGCGCTTAGCAATTTCGATACTATTTTCCAATGCCTCAGGAATGTCGGCAAATAATTCAACCATTTCCTGTTCAGTGCGTAGATATTGCTGAGGAGTATAATTTTTAGGTCTTTTTGGATCAGCAAGTGTAAAACCATCATGGATCGCTACCCGTATTTCATGTGCAGCAAAATCATCAGTATTAATAAAGCGTACATTATTGGTAGCAACGACTGGCACACTTTTTTGTGCAGCCAATTGGACAGCGGCATGTAAATAACTCTCTTCATCAGGGCGCCCAATTCTAACAAGTTCTAAATAATAGTTATCCTGGAAATAAGTTTGATAAAAATCTAAACATTGATCAACCAGTTGTTGATTTCCACGTAATAAAAATTTACCCACATCGCCCATACAGCCACCAGAAAGTAATAATAACCCCTCTTTATGGATTATCAGCCATTCTCTCCTGATCGTTGGTCCGATTGCGTCATAGCCTTTTTGATAGGCTGCGGAAATGAGTAGTATTAGATTATGGTAACCTTTATTATCCCTGGCCAGAATAGTTAAATGAGCAACTTCATCGCCGAGTAATTCACTTTCTAGATAAAAATCTGCACCAATAATTGGCTTAACTCCGGCAGAATGTGCCGCATTATAAAATTTTATTAAACCATAAAGATTAGTAAAATCGGTTATTGCCAATGCAGGCATGCCTAATTCTACCACTCGATTAATGAGTTGGTTAATTTTTGCTAATCCATCAATAATGGAATAGTCAGTATGTACACGTAAGTGTATAAAATGTGGTTTGGCCATTTTCTTAACTATATATTTTTACAATTCAGTCTTCGGCGAAGATGGGCAAATCTTTTGCGATGAAACTGTATTTGACCATGTTGAGCTAGTTTTTCTAGATAAAATACCGTTGGATAGCCTTTATGTTGAGAAAAAGCATACTCTGGAAAAGGATATCTAAGTCTCTCATTTCTCTATCTCAGATCACTTTTGGTAATATTGATGCGGCACTAATTTTTTGCACTAAACTGTCACCTTTAATAATCGCCTGAGAAGGTACAGGAAAAGCTGGGATCTTATTGCCATCTTTTAAAATAAAATCATGCATAGTGATAAGTCCCTTCACTCCGTATACATGGGTAAAAAGTGGACTGAAATATATTGATATTATCTATCTCTTTTGCCACTGCACACGCCCAATACTCCAAGATAATGCTTTGTCTTAAATCTCAATATATAGTATATTACTATGCCATTTTCAGTTAATTTTTTAGAATTAGCTAATCCTATTATTGGCTGTTTTGGATCTACACTGTGGCTGTTATCACTGCTCCGACTAAAGGTCCTCGACCAACCTCATCAACACCAGCAATAAATTTTGCTCTAGGATAAATAAAATTATTCATTTTTTACTTAGCTCCAAGACTGCTTCTGCTGCTTGTTGATCTGCATGGCAAAGGATACTTTTATGTAATTGCAAGAAGGTTTGTTTTAGCTGGTTAACCTTTTTTTTATCTATCAGTAAGGACTTAAGTGAGCCGGCTAATCGTTCAGGTTGACAATCTTCCTGAATAAATTCTTTAACCAACTCTTCGCCTGCCAATAAATTAGGCAATGAAATAAAAGGAATTTTAACCAGGCGTTTAGCTAGCCAATAAGTCACTGGTTTCATTCGATATCCAACTACCATCGGACACTTTGCTAGCATACATTCTAATGAAGCTGTCCCTGAAGCTAATAAAGTTACATCGGCTGCAATCATAGCTATCTGCGCTTTACCATCTAAAATTTTCAGTGGTAAAGCTGGCGAAATCTCTTGATAAATCGCTTCAAATTGTTGCCAACGTTGTTGGTTAACAACAGGAACTAAGATTTGTAAATAAGGAAAATCCTTTATCAAAATTTGTGCAGCGTGCAAAAAATTAGCACTCAGTATTTCAACTTCAGCACGACGGCTACCCGGCAAGATGGCCAAACACTTAGCATCATTGGTTATATTGAGTTGTGCTCTAGCACCCTTCTTATCAGGCTGTAGCGGTATACTATCAGCCATAGTATGCCCGATAAAACGACAGGGAATATTGTAGCGGTCATAAAACCTTTTTTCAAAGGGTAACAAAGCAAGCACTAGGTCGGTTGCCTTTCTTATCTTGAAAATACGATCCTGTCTCCAGGCCCAAACAGAAGGACTGACGTAATGAATAGTTTTTATACCTTTTTGTTTTAATTTCCATTCAAGGGTAATATTAAAGTCAGGCGCATCTATCCCAACAAATACATCAGGCTGCAATTTAGAAAAACACCTAGTTAAGTTAGCGCGAATTTGTAATAAGCGTGCAAGTCGTCCCAAAACTTCAACAATCCCCATCACAGCAAATTCTTCCATTTCATACCAAGCCTCACAGCCCTCTGCTCGCATTAATGGACCTGCGACACCAACAAAACGCGCATTAGGGACTTGCTGTTTTAGTGCACCAATAAGCCCTGCACCAAGTATGTCGCCTGATATTTCTCCAACAACGAGACCAATAATCAAAGGTCGTTGTTGAATTACAACTTGATGAGTATTTGCCAAAGATTTCTCCTATTCAGATTGCTTGTTAACTCTCATATCCCGGAAGATAGTATATTTTTTATAATTCAGGTTTAACTTTAAACCAATCTTTCATAGACTGTAATAGAGTTTTACTACCCAATACTGATTGGAATAATTCTTGATTAACAGGCAAACTTATCGATACAGAGTGATCTCAAGCTCTTGACCAGAATTGAAATAATAGCTTTGTAGTCATCTTTTATACGCTAATTAAATTGCTCAAGCATACCATTCGGTTAAGGATGGATCAATTGGCTAAAGTTGATGTTCTATACCAAGCTCTATACACAACAAAGCTCTGTACACAAACGGGTGAATTCATGTTTTCCAGTAGCTGAACGTTTTTACAGACCAAAAGGTGGCCTATAAATTTTTTACCATTGTTTGTAAGTACCCAATGGATAGCCATGGAAGATGCTCAGTTAAGATCACCTAAAAAGTATCAAGCATTAGTCAGGATCTTGGCCTTATAAAAACGAATAAAAATCCATTGAATTTCGCGATCTATGCCTACAAAAAGATAACATCGTGAAATTTCCCTTGAAATTTACGGGAAATATTTCACATCTACGTGCAGATAATCAGGCTCGTAGCTTTTAAACGCTTTATACTTTATCTCTTCATGGGGCTCTCCTCCTTCTCCACCCCTTTGCCTCATTTCACGCAAATTCCACCAGTCCTAGCCTCCATAAACAGCGATCTATTCCAGATCGAAATAGAAACTGGGGTTCAGAAATTTGCATACAACTACAAGCAGATTGGCGAGAGGGAGAAAAACAACTACAGCTTCCTGAGGGGGCAAATATCTCCGTCTCCGAACGATTGACAACAATATGGCTATGATAATCAACATTATCTCGTTTTATCCTTTAATTAAAGATAAGTTCGAATATCCCATAAGGCTTAGCCAAAATAGATTCAGGCTTTTTGTTTACCTAAAGATCAGCTCTGATTTTAGGTATTTTAATTGCTTAACGATAAAGCCTTATTATCATGATATATACCATCAATAATATCCTATCAGTAGGCCCTATTCCTATGAATAGGGCTTAGCGAGGAGGGTCTATATATAATAATCCTGGACCAAACAGTTAACGAATAATCCCCCGGTTAGATTGCGCTGAATTCTCTAAAAAATTACTCAGTATTTTTACCTGTCGATTATTTTCACCTAGAATGAGCAATTCTTCTCTAGCCTGGTCTAGCGTTTTACCACAACGGTAAAGGATCTTATATGCATTCCTAATCGCATGTAGTGATTCTTTATCAAAGCCTCGACGTTTTAAACCTTCAATATTCACTCCATAAGGAGTTGCATGATTACCTTGCGCAATGATATAAGGTGGAATATCTTGGGCAACACCAGAACAACCACCAACCATAACATAAGCACCAATTTGACAAAATTGATGCACCGCACTCATGCCACCAATAATGGCATAATCATCCAGTTTAACATGTCCTCCAAGCGTACCGTTATTAGCAATAATACAATAATTCCCTAGCAAACAATCATGGGCAATATGGGTATTTACCATCAATAGATTATCATTACCTATTTTTGTTAAACCTCCGCCTTGTAGGGTACCACGGTGAATAGTACAACTCTCCCTAATACGATTACGATCACCAATCTCAACTTGAGTTAGCTCTCCTTGATATTTTAGATCCTGATTAATTTCACCTATAGTGACAAACTGAAATATCTGGTTATTACAACCAATTTTGCTATTACCATTGACAACCACATGAGATTTAAGTGTTGTATCTGCACCAATGTCAACCTGAGAACCAATATAACAAAACGGGCCTATACGGACATTTACACCGATAATCGCGCCCTCTTCGATAATAGAAGAAGGATGAATAATCGCTGTTTTATTAATCATATCAGCTCTCATTTTATGCTTCTTGGCTACGAGCACACATCATTGTCGCTTCACAAACAACTTTTCCATCCACTTTTGTAACACCTTTAAAAAGCGTTAAACCACGCTTTGTTTTAACAAACATTACCTCAAAGATCATCTGATCGCCAGGTTGAACAGGATGTTTAAATCTTGCCTCGTCAATACCAGCAAAATAATATAGTTCACCAGGCTCTAATTTTCCAACACTCTTGAAAGCTAAAATACCAGCTGCTTGAGCCATAGCCTCAAGAATTAATACTCCAGGAAATATTGGCTTACCAGGAAAATGACCTTGAAAAAAAGGTTCATTAAAAGAGACATTTTTTACTGCACGTAAAAATTTTCCTTCTTCAAAATCCAATACACGATCAACTAATAAAAAAGGATAGCGATGTGGTAATAACCCTAAAATTTCTTCTATATCCAGAGTATATTTATCACTCATAGAAAAGACTCTTCTTGTTTAAATTTAAAAAATTAAATATGAATAATTCGGCCTGCTTTAACCCTACCTAAATAAGGTATTCTGCAGGCCGCAATTAACAAATCTATATGCAGTATTTAGTTATCTTTACTAATAAATACCTTACGTTCTAGTACCTTCATTCGCTTAACCATTTCATTAATATTCAAAACTAAAGCAGCTGTTTTTCGCCAAACCTTATTTGGCTGTAATGGAATGCCAGAAGAGTATATTCCCGGCTCACTAATTGGACGCATAACCATTCCCATTCCGGTTATAGTAACTTTATCACAAATTTCCATATGTCCATTAATAACGCTAGCACCACCAATCATACAATATTGGCCTATTTTCAAACTACCGGCCATAATTACCCCACCGGCAATAGCTGTATGATCACCTATAATCACATTGTGAGCAATTTGACATTGGTTATCAATGATGACCCCATTACCAATAATTGTATTATCCAGTGCGCCGCGATCAATGCTAGTACAAGCACCAATTTCAACATTATTACCAATAATAACTGAACCTAATTGAGGTATTTTTATCCATTGCCCTTTTTTATTTGCATAGCCAAAACCATCTGAACCAATAACTGTTCCTGATTGGATAAGACACTGTTCACCTATTTCAACATTATGATAGATAGAAATATTTGCCCATAAACGCGTAGACTGCCCGATCTTGACATTTTTACCAATAAAGCAACCTGCACCAATAATAACTTGATTACCTAATATTACACCTGACTCGATAACAGCATTAACGCCAATGGAAACGTTTTCACCGAGCTGAACATCTTCCGCAACAACCGCAGAAGGGTGGATATTTTGTGCAGGTTTAGGCGTGGTATCCAAAATTTGAGCTAATTGAGCATAAGCTAAATAAGGATCTTTAACCACTAATGCTGCTATTTTACTATCTGGTAGATCCTTTTGCTTTAATACCACAGCAGCAGCTTTACATTCTGCTAATTGTGTTAGATAACAACGGCTAACCGATGATAGAAAAGTAATTTGCCCTTCCTTCGCTAAATGCATAGGCGCAATACTGGTGATAATAATATCACCATCTCCGTGTAGCTGCGCGTCTAATTTTTTAGCTAAATCAGCTAATCGAATAGAAACCATCTATTATTTAACCTTCTTAATAACTAGATCGGTAATATTTTTCAAGTTTGAACTGTTTTCTGGATAGAGAACCGCATTTATGTCAACCACCACGTCGTAACGCTCCTTTTCTGCAAGCGCTTTAGTCGCTATCTTTATTATTTGCAATATTTTATTGCGCTCTTCTTGCTGACGACGTTGGTTATCTTGTTCAAATTGCTGTGCTTTCTTAAGAAAGTCTGTCCGCTTAGCTTCAAATGCTTGCAGATCTTTCTCATTAGGTTTAGCGGCACTTTTTTGCAAATTTTCCCCCTGAGCCTGTAAATCTCTTTCCATATTTTCTAACTCATCAACGCGTCCTTTAAACTCTTTTTCAAGTTGCTTAGATACCGCTTTACTGGTTACTATGTTTTGAAAAATTTCCCCGACGTTAATAACGACAACTTTTTCTGCATAAGCACTGGCAGATACGAATAAAATCAAACCTAAAGCGGCTGCACACAACAATTTTTTCATACTAAACTCCTTATCTCTTGATCTTTACCACAAGCGAATCGATGAATTGAATTGACGTTTTACCACGTTCTACCAATATTAAACTGAAACTCTTCAAACTTGTCACCTTCATAATCTTTTATTGACTTTGCATAAGAGAAGACCAGTGGACCAAGCGGTGACATCCATTGCAATGCAATCCCTGTTGAAACTCGAATATTGGATGCCTTACCATAGTCAGGCATTCCTGTTCTCCAGCTTACTGGAGTGTTACTCCAATTTGAATCCCATACAGTCCCTGCATCAATAAAAAAAGAAGTTCTGATCGAATTAGGATACCTTTCATCAATAAAGGGGGTTGGCATAATTAGCTCTAATGACCCTGTTGCCATTGCATTGCCACCAACAGCATCAGTTAATGGAGTACCTGATTTTGAACTTACTATTACTACACCTTTTTTTTCTTCAAGATAAATTGCTTTAGGGCCGATATTATTAGAACGGAAACCACGTACCATACCAGCAGCACCAGCATAAAAATTTTCATAAAATGGTAATTCTTTACCAGCAAACCCATTACCATAACCTAACTGTGTCCGACCTAATAATACCCATTTTTTATCTTCATCAATAGGATAATATTGCGATGTATCAAACCAAATCTTATAATATTGGTTATTGGAACTTGGAATAGTAATTTTACTATTTAATGAGCTTTTATTCCCCGTGGTCGGAAAGAAATTACGATCCAGATTATTATAAATCCAGCCTAAATTAAGGCTAAAATCATTAGCGTTATAGCATGCCTTATCATCAAAATTAGGATTTTTACCCATACTTTGTAAATAACGCCACATGCCGACTTGAGCTTTCATATCAGATAAAGAGTTATGAACAAAACCTGCCCCAATTCGAAACGAATTGTTTTCATTAAAAGGAAAACTCAAGGTATTATCAACGCCATAAGTTTTGTTATTATAGCGTGAAAGATTGGCATCTTTGGCACTAAAATCATTATAGAATAATCGCCAACCTAAGTTAACACCATTAACGGTAAAGTAAAAATCTGTTAATGATAATTCAGCATAAGTTGAATAATCATTCTTTCTCGCGCTAATACCAAGGGCATTACCTGTACCAAGCCAGTTTTTTTGTTGAACGCCGACTTGGAAAGTGATACCACTTTCAGTACCGAAACCAATACCAAAATTCATCGAACCGGTATTACGTTCTTTAAGTTTATAGATAACATTAACTTGATCAGGTGTACCTGGTACAGGTTGCATTTCAACATCGACGGTTTCAAAAAAACCGGTCCGGTTTAATCGTTCTTTACCCAGGTTAACCAAATCATTGCCTAACAAAGCACCTTCCATTTGGCGAATCTCACGACGTAAAACAGAATCTTTACTAACATGATTCCCAACAAAACGGATTTGGCGAACATAGAAACGACTACCCGTATCTACATTTACATGTAACTTAACTGTTTTATCTTCATCATTGATTTCAGGTTGGGTAATAATACGGGGATAAGCATAACCATAACGACTAAAAAAATCCTTGATTTTATTCTCCATATTTTTGACTTCAGTACCATTATAAAGCGAAGAAGGTTTGATGGTGATTAATTGCTTGATTTCATCATAATGACCAGCGGTTTCACCATTTAATTCAACGCTTGATATAGTATATCTATCTCCCTCTGTCACATTGATAGTAACATAAATAGCTTTCTTATCAGGTGTCAGACTAACATTGCTTAAATCGATATTAAATTTTGCATAACCCCGGTCAAGATAAAAATTGCGCAATGTTTCTAAATCGCCAGCCAGTTTTTGTTTTTGGTATTTTTGATCAGCAATAAAATTCCACCAGGGTACATCATCATGTAATTGAAAACGATTTACCAACTCATCTGTGCTAAATGCTTTATTACCGACGATATTAATCTGTTGGATCTTAGCTGAAATGCTTTCAGAAAAAATTAATTTTAAGTCAGCACGATTACTTGGTAGCGACGTGACTAGCACTTTAATTATCGCATTATATTTACCGAGACTGTAATAAAAATCTTTAAGACCCTTTTCGATATTCGCCAGTTTTGTGCGATCTAAGACTTCACCAACTCGAATATTAGAAGCATCAAGAGTTTGCTTTAACCAATCGTCTTTAACCGACTTATTAGCAAAAAATGTGATGCTTGCAATTGTTGGCAGCTCTTTTACTTGAACTATTAGCGTATTTCCATCACGAAAAACTCTAATATCTTCGAAATTACCCGTTGAAAATAGCGCTCGAATAGTACGACCTATATAGTCATTATTAATCGTATCTCCTACCCGAATAGGCATATTCAATAATGCTGTACCAACAGAAACACGTTGAAGACCTTCAAAATGAATATTTTGTACTACAAACCTATCTGAACCATATGCAAGGGCGCTGCAAAATAGCAGCGTTGCTATGAGCAACTTTTTTATCGCCATTATTGTTATGAGTATTCCTAACTAGTCTTGTCTCTTAAAGACGAGAGAAATCATTGAAAAGTGCAAACCCCATTAATAATATCAATAGAATAGCACCAATACGATAGCTGAAATCTTGTACACGTTCAGACACTGGCTCTCCTTTAATCCTTTCGATTAGCAAGAAAAGTAAGTGTCCACCATCTAATACAGGCAAAGGAAACAGATTAATGATTCCTAAATTAATACTAATCAATGCAATAAACATCAGATAATACACTAAACCAGACTCAGCAGAAATGACGGCTCCTTTTGCAATAGAAACAGGTCCACTAAGATTATTAAGTTTAATATCACCAGTAACTAATTTAGCTATCATGCTAACTGTCAACTTCATCAACTGCCAAGTTTTATCGGTTGCCTGGTACAACGCATAAAAAAGACCATATTGCTGAGTGATTTTATACTCATCTGCAAGTGGTATTACTGATAATTCAAGCCCAGCAAATCCAATTTGCCGCCTTTTAGCTATCGTTTTTATTTCCGGTGTTAACGTTAATTGCTGCTGTTCACCTTCTCTTTCAATCGTCAATAACAATGGAATATTAGGACTTTTTTGAACAAAGTAGGTGAATGGATGCCAAATATCTATTACCTGCTCACCTACTTTTACAATTCTATCTCCTATTTGTAAACCTGATAATGCTGCCGCTGAGCCAGGTTGAATATTACGCACAACAGGATCTTGCCTGTCACTAACTGGCATAATCCCCAAAGATAAAACCGGATCTTGAACGTCCGGATCAAAATGCCATTCTCTTAAATTAATTAGTTTTTTTATTGGTGTTGAATTTTCAATAAGTAAAACCTTCACTCTTAATTCTTGATTTCCAATTTTACTAATTAAAGCGAGACGAACTGCATTCCAATCAGGGGTTTCGATATCATCTATTGATTTTAGTTGCATACCTGGTGAAATATTTGCTTGCTCAGCAATCGAGTTTGACTGAATATCTTCAATGACTGGACGTACGGAAGGTATACCAATAATAAAAACTAACCAATAAAAAAATATTGCCAATAAAAAATTAGCTATTGGCCCAGCACTAACTACTGCAGCACACTGACCTACTGTTTTATTATTAAAAGCAAAGTGGCGACGCTCTAGCGCTACAGGAGCAACTCGCTCATCTAACATTTTAACATAACCACCCAAGGGGATCAGGGAAATAACAAATTCTGTACCATGGCGATCAACTTTACCCCATAAGGCTTTTCCAAAACCAATGGAGAAACGCTCAACATAAATACCACAGCGCCTAGCCACCCAAAAATGGCCAAATTCATGTGCAATAATTAGCATATTTAATGCAATAAAAAATGTAGCTAAACTCCAAAGTATTCCCATAATACACATTAAAAACTAAAAAAATAACCATGTCAATCCTACAAAAACAGGTATAGCCGCTGTCAAGCTATCGATTCTATCTAATACGCCACCATGCCCTGGAATTAAATAACTACTATTTTTTATGCCAGCTTGACGTTTAAACATACTTTCCGTTAAATCACCAAAAACAGAGATAATTACAACAATAATAGAAGAAAATAATAAATTCTTAGATGTTAATAAAACAGGAACAAATAAACTAAATATCCAGGCTATAATACCTGCTGTCAGCATACCACCTAGCATACCCTCCAGGGTTTTAGCAGGAGAAACCTTCGCTGCTAGTTTGTGTTTACCAAATAAATGACCAAAAAAATAAGCGCCACTATCTACACTCCAAACTAATAGCATGACATAAAGCACCCACCAAGCACCGATAAAATCGTCAATATAATAATCGATACTTTTTAAAACCAACATGCCACAGTAAAAAGGTAAAATAGTTAAAATACCAAACAAAATTTTTAATATTACTGACTGAGACCAGAATCGAGAAGAAGTAGGAAAAGTGACAACAAATATTATCGCAATTAACCACCAAACTAATCCAGCCGATAAAATATAAGTAATCAAAGGCTCTTTTATTAAAAGACTAAGATCTTGAAATGACAATTGCAAACCCAATAAACAAATACCAAATAAAACAGCACTTATAATTCGTTTTATCTGTACCGTCCACCCAATAAATTCGCTCCATTCCCAAGCAGCTAACGAGCAAATAATAATTATAAGATAACCAAACAAATTAAGAGGTAAGAAAAAAATTGCAGCAATAACTAATGGAATTAGTATGACAGCTGTAATGATACGAGCATTTAAGTTTAGCAAAAGAGTCCCCCTATTCTTCATTGATATCATCAGGCTCACTGTTACCAAAACGTCGTTCACGTTGATTAAAAGCCACAATTGCACTTTTGAAAGCTTCCTCATCAAAATCCGGCCAGAGAACATCGGTAAAATAAAATTCAGCATAAGCAATCTGCCATAAAAGAAAATTACTAATTCGATATTCTCTCCCAGTTCTAATAACTAAATCAACGGTTGGTTGATCATGTAGACTAATAAATTCATTTATCGTATCTTCGTTAATATTTTCTGGTAATAATGACCCCTCCTTAATTTTTTCAGCAATAAGTCCCATTGCATGGGTAATATCCCAACGACCACCATAATTAGCGGCAATATTAAGTTGCAATCCAGTATTATTTGCGGTTAAGTCAACCGCGTGTTTAATTCGATTTTGTAATTTAGACTTAAATTGGCTTATATTGCCAATAATCGTTAATTTAATATTATGAATATTTAAGTTTTTAACTTCATCATCTAGAAACCAAGTAAAAAGTTCCATCAAAGCAGTAACTTCAGTTTCTGGTCGACTCCAATTTTCACTACTAAACGCATAGAGCGTTAAAGACTGAATTTTATTTTCAACAGCAAATTTAACCACTTTTTGCACCGCTTCTGTCCCTGCTCGATGCCCATTAATTCTTAACTTTCCATGTTGCTTCGCCCAGCGTCCATTACCATCCATAATAATAGCAACATGCTTTGGAATTCGTTGCTGTGAGCTATCATTATCATACATAAGTTTCATGCCAAAAGAATTCCTTTACTATAAGCTAATTATTACATCCAAGAAGATAGTATGGTTTTTTTGAATAATTCAAGTTTAACTTTGAAGCAATCTTTCATAGACTGCAATCGAGTTTTATTACATAATTACTAATTTTGCTAATTCATGATTATACAGCTAAACATATCGATGCAGAGTGATCTCAATCTCTTTAGCAGAATTAAAATGATGCCTTTGCATCCCATCTTCTATACGCTCATTAAATCGCTCGAACCATACAATTTGTTTGAGAATAGATCGGCTGGCTAAAAAGTCATTATTCTATAGCAAGCTCTCTACAGAAACTGGCGAATTTATGTTTTTCCGGTGGCTGAACGTTTTCACAGACCAAAAAGGCGATCTATAAATTCTTTGCCATTATCTGTAAGTACCTGATGGATACCCATGGGAGATGCTCGGTTAAGATTACGTAAGAAGCATCAAATATTTAGCACAGTCTTATCCTTCTAAAAAAGAATAAAAAGCAATCGAGTTGCGTGGTCTATAGCTACCCTACAAAAAGATAACGTTATAAAGTTTCGTTTTGGATTTTCGGAAAATATTTCACATCTACGTACAAATAATACCAGACTCGTAGCTTTTAAATACTTTATGCTTTGGCTTCGCTGTTTTCTACCTCATTTCACGCAAATCCTGCCCATACTTGCCTGCGTAAACAGTGATCAAGGCAAGATCAAGATACAAATTTGGTTAGGGAATTCGCGTACGATTTGTACCAGCAGAGCCTCTTCCTCGAGAGGAAGAAAAATATTTTTCGAAAAAAACTACTACAGCTTTCCTAAACGAGTAATAGCATCGTCGGCAAACGATGAAGAATATGACTATGATCATCAATATCATCTCGTTTTACCCTTCAGAAACGCTAAGTTCGGACATCCAATAAACTCTTAGGCAAAGTAGACGCAGGCTCTTTGCTTGACTGAAGAGCAGCTCTAATTTTAAGTATTATAGTTGGCTGACGATGGAGCCTAATCATCATGATATTTTCCCCTCAACAATATCCATCAGTAGGTCTATTGCCATGAATAGAAGTGTGTTGACGAGGGTCTATATAATGATCCGGGACCAAATAATTAACTAAGTTATGATCGTTTAAAGACTAGCTAATTATCTTTGGAAGCAGAGTTATCAAATTTAGAAGCGACTAAGTTAAATAATTCAATCAGTTATTTAACATTTTTAGTTGATTGTAAATAAATAAAACAACTAATTACCCCATGAGCTTGTTTTGCATAGAAACTGATGACTTTATATTTTCCCTATTTTCATCTAAAAAATAGGGAAATATAAGCATACAATTTTTTGCAATAACGGCATTAAAATATTCATCTGATGCTAAATTAATCAGAATATTATTACTTGGCTGCTTTATATAGAGCCTTGATTAAGATTTCAGTAAAAATATTCTACCAAAAGGTATAAAGCTAAATTGGCGTAATACGCCATTATAAGCCTATAAGGCTGATAAAATACGAAGATCTTTTTGGCAAAGATGAAATCTTTTTGCATAAAACTTTCCGCTTGGAATCTGGTATAGACATCACTTTTAAAAACCAGGGGATCCAAGTTGGATATTTTCTATGGTAAAATTAGCATGCCACTATCAAAAACGCGTTGCATTTAAATCGGCCAATTTATCACTAATTTACATTATACTACTAATTTCCTGTGGTGTAAGTTTACAAAAACTTCAATCAAGTGCTCTGTCTGTGTAACAGGGTTTGCTGACTATATTCTATGCTAGCAAGCGGACTTTCATAATCAAATATTTTGGGTGATGAGATCATGATAAGCATAATTAATACCTAATAATATTCAAAAATAAACAACTTTAATCAAAATACTGAATGGGTATCATTGGGTTATTTTATCATTTAACGTTAATTATTGCTATTCAAACGATAGTTTGGTGTGAAAAATAAGCAAACGAAATTTGTTTTAACAGAAATGGTTGGTGAATTTATTTGTTGTAATATCAATACGTGATATTTTAGAGCAAAATAGGATCCTTAGCCTCAGGATCATTTCAATAATAAGGAGATTAAAATAACCGATAAATTAAGCTCTTTAGGTAAAATGACAACGGTTGTAGCAGATACGGGTGATATTAGCATAATAAAGCTTTATAAACCTGAAGATGCAACAACTAACCACTCTTTGATCCTTAATACGGCTAAGATTCCAGAATATCAGCCACTCATTGATGAAGCAATCACTTTGGCACTGGAACAAAGCCAGTCACGTGAGCAACAAATCATTGATGCGTGTGATAAATTATCTGTTAATATTGGGTTAGAAATCTTACAATTAATTCCGGGAAGAATTTTAACGGAAGTTGATGCGCGACTTCCTATGATACTGAAGCCTGTATTAAAAAAGCGCGCCATATTATTGAACTTTATAATCATGCAGGCATTAAAAATGAGCGTATTTTAATCAAGTTAGCTTCAATTTGGCAAGGGATCCGCGCGCCAGAAAAGTTAGAAAAAGAGAATATTAACTCTAATCTAACGCTATTATTCTCTTTTGCTCAGGCACGAGCTTGTGCTGAAGCCGGCGTTTATCTGATTTCACATTTTGTCGGTCATATTCTTGATTGATATAAAGGGAATACTGACTGATATAAAGGACTATGCAGCACAAGAAGATCCTGGCGTTATTTCTGTTACAGAAATTTATAATTATTATAAACAGCATGGCTATAAAACTGTTGTAATGGGGGTAAGTTTTCACAATCAAAGAGGAAATCTTGCAACTGGCAGGCTGTGATCGGTTAACGATTTCTACAGTATTAATTAAAGAGCTTTCTGAGGCGCAAGGCGAAGTCGTGCTTAAATTAACATTTAATGGTCAAATTCAATTAGCGCCTAAACTGATGACAGAAGCAGAATTCTATTGGCAACATCATGCTTATACCATGGCGACGGAAAAACTGGCTGATGGTATTCGTAAATTTGCCATTGATCAAGAAAAATTAGAAAAATGGTTGCAGAGCAGTTGTAATTAATTTTTCTCTGTTATAAACTATAAATCTAAATAGATTATTTACTAGGTTTTAGCTTATACTTGCTACTCTGATTTTATGCCTCATGCTAGTAAATAATATTATTTACTTTTATATCACAATAGCATAAGTTGAATAGATTCAGAATTAAACATTTTCCTTTCAATATCGAATTGAAAGGGATATCATTGGATGAGTTGCGCATGTTCTAAACAAATGCGACAAATTAATTTATATTTTGTGGCATTGGTAATCCTATAACGCTAAGTTGGTATGATCCCATAAGCAAACATTGATTTTGAATTTACCTGGAAAATTTAAGTTAATTATAGAAACTTTATCCGGGTTAAAAGACAACCAACCAGGGAAGAGAACTTATTACAGTAATTTTTGCTATCGCGTGCCTTACTATATCCAGTTATTAGATGGAAGCCACCAGTACTACATTGAAACTTATTCCTTCATCATTTAACGAATTACAACCTAAATTAGCCATGCTATAAATTGGATCAAATTGGATTTTTCTCATTAAAAATAATTGTAATAATGATTACAAGGGGAATTAAATTACGTTTCCTCTGCTAATTAGCGTTAATTTTAAATACGAAATTTCTCTATTGCCGTCACGTCATGCTGACGGATTCTTCTTGATAAGAAGAATAGGGGTATCTATGCGTTGAGAAAAGTTATTGCATTTTCGCAGAAAATGTGTAACCCAACCACCCACGCCTGTATATTTCAATTCTTGTGGATTCAAACAATCTTTTCCAAAAAGCAGATAATGACTTATTAGCAATATCTAGTGTATGGCGATTAGGCTATCTATGTATTTCACTCTGATGCTTCGTGAATTTGTTCTCCGTCCTTAAACTGGACGTTGTTTACCAACAGGATCAATCGTATCAAATCCTAGATTCAGGTTAGCTGCTTCCAGCTTTTCTGAGCAGAGGGGAACAGCTTAAATACCATTGAAAAGGTTGTTTTTTTATAAGCACAGTTCTTTTCGCGTAGGCGTCCGTAGCCTCAGTTGCCACAAAAATCAATTCAATCGGATTCATCGTTCTTATTGACTCCAAGTGAAGTGCTCCTTGATAGAGACTCATAGAATGCCAACAAAAGTTCTTCTCAATCTTCCTCCAGCATCTTCATCCCTGCAGGATACACTTAGCTAAAAAGCTTACCAAAAAACATCAAGAGCTTTATTAGCAGCATAAAGTGAAATGAGTTGCTTCAATGCATGAATCAACATCATCCGACAAATTATCACCGAACCAAGTAATGAAATGCAGTTTTATGTTGGTAGGAAGTGATAAAAGAGTCTCTTTGATCTGTATGACTATTTACTTTTTCATAGTATAACCCTCTGTAGCAAAAATCTTTCATATAGTATAAAAGATTTCCACAAACAACCTTTGCTAACATAGCCACAAATACTCAATATTAAGCTACTTTCAACGAATACACGTCTTATGCTTGCTCACATACTTCCTAAAGATCTTTAAGACTAGCAGCTGAGTCATTTTCGCCAGACTATTTGGAATGAATTAAAGTCAGAACAATATTGTCATCAAGGATTTTTAACAAAATCAAACTAGCTGATTCATCTTTTCTATCATCGTTATAACAATGACATCGTAATCTTCTTAGATTTCATTGAACAAACGCCTGTTCACGTGTCTCTATACAACATAAACTCGGATATCAGTCCCTTGCAAGTCAAAAGCAATAATCTCTTCCCTATCAAAATGGCAATATTTTAGCTTAGATGAACCAGATATGAGCCTTGTATGAAAATGAACCATCAAAGTAATAAATCATTACTGGATCAGTTTGACTATATTGGCAAAGGTTGTTTGTGGAAATCTTTTATACTATATGAAAGATTTTTCCTACAGAGGCTTATTATGAAAAAGCAAATAGTCATACAGCTCAAAGAGACTCTTTCCTCACTCCCTACCAACATAAAGCTGCATTTTATTACTTGGTTCGGTGATAATTTGTCGGATGATATCGATTCATGCATGAAGCAATTCATTTCACTTTTTTATCCTGCCCACTTTATATCAAAGTGAATATATTATCCGCTTGAGACATTTATTAGCTAGGGTTAAAAAACAGCTATATCTCGTTGAAAAATCCATAATTATAGGAAAACATTTAACAATCTTACTGAGAAAGTCCTCTGGCGAGGCTACATCACAAGGATAAATGATTTAGTTATCTGCAATGTATCTTGAATGGATTGAGTTTACTGGAGTCAGCGAAACAAACAGGCAATTAACGCTTCAACATCTTTTCAGAGTAAAGTTTTCTTAAAAGAAAAATCTTTACAGCTGTTATAAATTATCAATAAATAAGTCTTTGCGGGACATCAGCTATTTGATTTCTCAATTTTCCAAAAGCAAACATCATCAATTCTATCAAATCTGCTGTCTATTTCTTTATGAACATCTCCTAAATCTCGTTTAGTCGCTATATCAACAACATTGTATGATTCACGAACAGCTAAAGAAATTACTTTAGCCTGATTTTTTGTAAAGCAGCGCTTTAACAAATTTTAATGCATCAAATGCAACTAACCAATCGTGAATCCTCCTTTTCGTTAAGTATTATCTAAGATAACCATTAACGAAAGAAGAAATCATGCCATATAGTTCTTAAAAAGTTCTGAACACACACCCTGAAGCAGATAATACCGTACCAGAAAATAATGCAGTTTTTTACGACAATAGATTCTTATGGTCTGATAGCAAACAGTATATGTAATAACCCTACACCCTACTTGAAAAAACTGTTGGCCGTTTTTTAGCGATATTAAGTATCAGAGCACCCCCGCCACCATCTGAACAATGGGATTTATGAAGAATTTAGAAGGATATTAAAATGAATAAGCAACTATCTAATTATGCTTATTTTTTGTGTATGGTGATTTGAGAGATACTGGGTATCCCCCCCTGCTAATTGATTTCATAAATGATTTCAACAACAGAGAGATGATATACCATGAAAAGCCTACTCTACAGCTATCCGCGAAACCAGATATTACCTGTGATCTCTTGCATGAACTCATCCGTAATAGTGCCAGCCACCTGATACATCCCTCCCCCACGTTGATGGGGGAGCTTAAAGCTCATGCTGTGACAACATGTTAAACGCCACTCTTTCTTGAGTGCCATCCATGTCCCTCATCTGTAATGGTTATTTGCCACAGTAAACTATATAGATAAACTGGTATTGCTAATATTGATATTAAAGTAGCTAAGTTAGGGGATTAGGGGATAACGTAGCAGCAATAGGAATATTATTCAATAGCTAGTTGTTATCAATTTTATCTGAAGTGTGGAAAATTGTCAAAAAAGTTCGTGCCCCTCTATGGTTTTCTTCCTGCAAGGCATATCCACCGGTGATTTTCACGAAGTCATTTGGCGAATTCTCAGTGAAAAAGCATATGGTCTATCTCTGGCAGAGAGTAGCATCAGCAGATTGCAACAGTAATGGCTTGAAAGCACATAGCTAATGGTATGCGCGCTGGTGGGCTTCTGTTGGATTTAAGCGGTACGTGCTACGTTTATTTCTTGGTTGATGGTATATATAGTTCTATCAGATTAGATGATCGACTTTGCCTGCTAGATCATTATCGGCGTCACTTTGAACATGGGCATAAGGAGTTACTTGCGGTCAAAGATGCTTATTGATAGTCAGAAGCATAACTTGCCAAAACTTCTCAATGGCCTGTGCGAGCGTATGATTTAACCGTATCTTCCAGGGTTGCTATGGGAGACGCTGCCTTGATTTTCGGAATGCAATGCAAAGATATTCCCGGACATACAGCACTAACGCTGTTGGGTATAGGAAAACAGCTAATGTGCTTGCTTCACTAACAAAATGGCATGCAACAGAAAGTTAAGGTTGAGAGCTACGGGGGGGGAGGGGGGAGGGCTGGCTAGCAAAGAGGTGCCATACCAATAATAAAGCTCTTGATGTTTTGTTAGGAAGGTTTTCAGCAAAATGTCCTGCAGCAATGAATAAGCTAGAAAAAGATCGAGAAAAACTACTGGCATTCACGCTCTTCCCGTCAAGAGCTCACTGGGTGAGCGTCAATAAGAACGACAAATCTGATTGAATTGGGTTTTACGACATGAGGCTACTAAGCAGACGCGCGAAAACTGTGGTTAGAGAAAATAACCCTTTTAATACTTATTTAACTACTAGAGTCTGCTCAGAAAAGCTGAAACCGGCTAAATGCATTTAACCTGCTGACCCTGGTGGTAAACAATATCTAATTTTAGGATGGGAAACTGATCCACGAAGCATCAGAGGGTACCCTAACCGTCATACGCCATATTTTCTAATAACTCAGCAACCACATAGCTATTGAAACATATTCAGTTACCGATGCGATCCTCTCCCCTGACCTTATACACTTTAATTTTAATATCTCTAATACCAGTCTATATAATTCGCTCTGGTAAATAGTCGTTACGAACGACGCACAGCCTGGTCGTCACAACCCCGTCAACTAGGGGTTGTGTTCAGCATATTGTCGCAGCATGACTTCTAACTCAGCCACAACAATGGTGGCTACCAGTCGCCTGGTACCCTTAACATATGAATTCATGCAAGGGATCAGAGGTAATATCTAGTTTTTCAACTATCTGTAGGATAGACTTTTCATGCCATATCATTTTATGGTGTTGAAATCATTTATAAAATTAATTAGTATAATAGACGCCACCATTTGCGAAATTCTATATATCAGAAATAAGCATAACTCGCGATTTAATTGGCGAATAGAAGATTGGCTGCAAAGCCATCATTTTAATCCTTATCAAAAAGTTTGAGATTACTCTACATCAATATGTTTGCTTCTACATTTAGAAATTACCCAAATTAATATTGTGTACTAAAACTCCATTGTAATCTATATGAAAGATTGGTTGAAAATTAAAGATGAATTGTTAAAAACCCCATGCTATATTTCGGGGTGTGACAGCTAATTTTATTGGCATACTCTATATCAATAACTTAATTTTTCTAGTGACTTAAAATAGCTTGGAAAAGTCTTAGCGGTACATTTTGGATCCAAAATGGTAACCGGCGTATCTGACAAAGCGACAAGTGAAAAACACATCGCCATCCTATGATCATTATAAGTTGCTATTTCAGCATGCTGAAATAATTTAGGTGGTAAAATACGAATATAGTCATGGCCTTCTTCTACTTTAGCACCAACTTTTGTTAATTCAGTCGTCATTGCATTTAATCTATCAGTTTCTTTTACCCGCCAGTTATAAATATTACGAATAATCGTTTCACCTCGAGCAAAGAGCGCAAGCGTCGCAACCGTCATCGCCGCATCCGGGATCGCATTCATATCCATATCAATACCAATTAACTCATCTCGTTGAGATTCTATAAAATCTTTACCCCATCGTATTTTGGCACCCATTTTTTCAAGTATAACAGCAAACTTGCTATCACCTTGCAAACTATCTTTGCCAATACCTGTTACCCTAACGGTACCTCCTTTAATTGCTGCTGCAGCTAAAAAATAAGAAGCAGAAGAGGCATCGCCCTCAACAAGATAATTACCTGGTGAAATATAGTGTTGTCCAGCTTTAATATGAAATCGACAAAAATATTGATTGTCTACTTCAACGCCAACAATGCCAAATTTACGCATCAGTGCCAGGGTAATATCAATATAAGGTTTAGAAACAAGCTCTCCTTTTATTTGGATAATCGTATCATTATGCGCCAACGGTGCAGCTATTAAAAGTGCAGTTAAAAATTGACTAGAGAGGCAGCCATTGACTGTAATATTCCCACCTTGAAAGCCTCCTTTTATCCTTATAGGCGGATAACCTGGTTGTTCAAGATAATCAATAGTTGCCCCACATTGCTTTAATGCATCAATGAGATGACTGATAGGGCGCTCTTTCATTCTTGGCTCACCTGTTAAGACAATATCATTGTGCGTCAACGCTAAAACCGCACTTAATGGCCGCATAGCCGTTCCCGCATTACCGAGAAAAATTTCTAAACCTTTTTTATTGCTAAAATATTGCTCGCCACCTTTTACAATACAGGTAGTAAGATCTTGGGATAATTGATATTCGATACCCAATGCTGTCAGCGCATTAAGCATATGACGAATATCATCACTAGCAAGAAGATTATTTAATACGGTTTTGCCTTGAGCTAATGCAGCTAACAATAGTACCCGATTAGAAATACTTTTCGAGCCAGGAAGATTGATAGTACCTTCAACGTAAGAAATGGGTTGTATTGTTAGGACTTGCATTAAACGTAGGCTCTCTCCAGTAACACAGTTGGATAATTTAGTTAAATCATATTTATATTTATTTGATAAGATTAGACGATAATATTATTACCAATCTAATCAAAAAAGATGATTTAATTTATTTATTTCGCTGTTCAAAATCAATCATAAAATTAACTAACTTTTGCACACCAGCCAATGGCATAGCATTATAAATTGAAGCACGCATGCCACCACCCGCCGCTTTATGCCCTTTCAGAAAAAGCAGCCCTTGCTGTTCTGCCGCTTTGATAAATTCATTATCTAAGTTAGGTTTTACCATTCGAAATGGAATATTCATTACCGAACGATTAACTGGATTGATTCGATTAATATAAAATTGGCTATTATCAATAATATCATACAGCAAGCAGGCTTTTTCTTGATTTCGTTTTTCTATTTCTTGTAAACCACCCTGCTGTTTTAACCATTTAAATACCATTACTGATAGATACCAAGCAAAAGTTACTGGTGTATTATACATTGAGTTATTTTTAGCCAGTATTGTGTAATTAAGGATAGAAGGTGTTGCCTTTTTTGCTTGACCCAACAAATCTTCACGAATGATGACCAATGTGATACCTGCTGCCCCGATATTTTTTTGCGCACCGGCATAAATAACACCAAAACGGCTGACATCAAGTGGCCGTGATAAGATCGCTGAGGAGTAATCAGCAATCACAACTTTATCAGCAGAAAAATCAGGTAGCGTATGGATAGCAATACCATCAATCGTTTCATTCGGGCAATAATGAAGATATTTTGCACTGGTTGTTAATGGCCATTGATCCATTGCTTGCACACTCAAATAAGCTAATTTTTCTAGCTGAATATCAATTTCATTAACAATACAATATTTTTTTGCCTCTTCCGCAGCAGACTTTGCCCAATAACCACCAACAATATAGTCAACGGTTTCATCAGGCTGAAATAAATTTAATGGTAAGGCAGAAAATTGACCTCTAGCACCACCGTGACAAAAAAGGACTTTATAGTTTTTAGGTATTTTTAGTAATTGGCGCAGATTTTGTTCAGCTTGGTTGACTATCTCCATAAATGCTTCACCACGATGGCTTATTTCCATAACCGAAACCCCCATACCATTCCAATTACAAAGTTCTTGTTGTGCAAGATGCAAAACTTCTACCGGTAACATGGCCGGACCAGCGCTAAAATTATATACTTGACTCATCACCTACCCTTATTGATATGATTAACCTTCTACTATTACTTAATCTCTGATTAAGTTTTAACATTAGCACTGAACAGCTGCAAAAATTTAATTTTTAATTGCGTAAAAAATAATTGTCTGCTAAACAACATTTTAGATAATGAATTAATACTTATCAAACATTGCTTGAATTTTTATTGGAACATGGGTTTAGATCAATACTAATTCTAGCAAAATTTGAACCTTCTGTGAATTCAAATGTTCTGCAGCAACAAAACCATATTTAGTATCATCCACTTCTGCATCTCAAATTATAAAACTTCTCTGACATGACTTAGGCGAAGGGGAGTTATTAGCAAATCTGCTGTATCTATGATGGCGGTGGTTAGGTTACGTTCCACTCTGATGCTTTGTAAATCTCTCTCCATTTTTAAATTGCAAGGTGTGTTTACTACCAGGGTCAAAAAGGTAAATTCTCTTAATTGCTTCCAGATTTTCTGAGCAGACTGTAGCAGCTTAAATAGCATTGAAAGGGTTGTTTTTCTCGAACCATAGTTCTTCCCACGACGATTTCGTAGCCTTCATGTTGCAAAAACCGATTCAATCAGATTCATCGCTCTATTGACGCCTACTTTGCTGACGAAAAGTCGTAAAATACCAGCAAATTCTGATATTTCTCTGAAAACCTTGCCAACAAAATATCAAGAGTTTTATTACCGATATATGGCACCTCTCTGCTAGCCAAACCTTCCCGCGCAGCTCAGCCTAACTTTTAGTTGCATGCCTTCTGTAAGGCTGAAGTTAGCACATTAGCTGTTTTGTATACCCAACATCGTTGGTACTGCATGTTCGAGAATATCTTTGCCATTGCATTCCAAAAACCAAGGGCACCGTCTCCCGTATCAATCCTGAAAGATACGGTTAAACCCATGCGCTTGCAAGAAGCCATTGATAAGTTCAGCCCAATTCGACTCTTATTCTTGATAATCATCTTTGAGCGAAACGAGCTCCTTACCTCCATGTTCAGTGACGCCGATATAATCAGCAGGCAAAGGTGATCACCTTGCCTAACATGGGGCTATATCCCATTGACCAAGAAATAAAGGTAGCGCGTATCGCTTAAATCATGAAGGAACCGCTTGTGCTCTTGAAGCCATTGCTGTTTCAGTCTGCTGTAATGGTGTATTAGCAGAAAGAGCATGTGCTTTTTCACCGAGAAACTCCCATAGAGCTTCGTGAAAATCTTCGGTTGAGATATTTAGTAGGTAGAGGCACGCTACCAACTCTTCGACGCTTTTTGCACCCTCTTAGATAAGAGGGTATCAACAAGCTGTTGAAGCATATTCCGTTGCCGCTTCTGAAGATCCTTCCTTGTGATCTTAGGAACTGTAATCTCAATATTGCACATAGCAATCTCTATGGTTCGTTGTGGAAAAGAACCCTTACGGATGATAGCATAAGACCGCTCATCGACAAGGCGGTGTTCATAGTTAGAAAATTAAATCGCTCTTTAAATGAAGAACAAAAGCCATCTTTTATTGGTAAAAGGAGATAGAATTAGTTTACTAATCTATTTTAAGTTAAAATTTTATCAGAGTATGTATTCTTTGAACCTAGTTTCCTATAGATGATGAATTCATTTAGATGATGAATTCATTGGCAAGCATATTTTCAGTCATTGCTCCTCATGAATCCACTTGTATCCAACGTCATTCAGCTTGGCTCCTTGTTGTTGGGAGTAGCCGCCAAAACGCTCTGTGTTGATCAAAACTCCCGATAATCGTGACTATAGAGGCGGATAATACTTGGGTATCAAGAAAAAATTGGGGACAGAGTGTCGGAGACATATTGCTGTATGGCATCTTTTAGTGGTCATAAAAAATTCAATCAGTCTGTCATCATTCATTTCGGGAGAGAGATCATAAAGCAATTTGGATAAACAAGCGATGTGTAATACCTGAAGTCGCGTATTGTCTTTTTAATTTACCTGATTTGTCATTTTTAGCAGATTTATTCCGAGCTATCTACCTACATTCTTAACTAAATTCTTGAAAAGAAGAACATATCGAAAAGTATAAAACAGTAATCAGATCATGAATATCCACGAAGAAGTGGCCAGCCTACTACCTGCGCTGCTCATATCATAGTGTGCTACGTTCATATTTTACCAAACTTTGACATGGCAACACATTACTTTCACTATCCGCTATCTTTTTTGCCATTTTTCAACAATAACTGTCCTCTACTCTCAACGCTTTATTTCACGCGGCCTTCCTTTCTCTTCCACCCCCACTATTCTGCAGTGGGCACGCAAAGAGAGTATTAAAATTGCTATCTTCTGTGCCTTACACACTTATTATTAACAATTTAATCAATATCTACATGTTCATACCTCTGTCATCTTGTGGCGATCTAGATATTAAAGATACTATATGATATGAACTATTTTTCAAAAAATGGGGTTAAAGAAATCTGGCGAGGTGCTGTCATCCAGCTTCTGCGTCATAGCTATGACCTGATAAATCCAATTAGTCTTTCTGTTTTTTTAGGGTATATCAGCTACAAGAAGAGCAGTCCGCTACAAGAAGAGCAGTGGGAGCGTTACCTGAATGGCACAGTAGGGACATTACTGGAAAGTGCACTTGGCTAAAAAGACAAAATGGGTGTGGCATAGCGTGAAATACCTTTGGCGATACCTTAAACCATCCGGAGTATCCGCGTTAAAATTGCGGCATTACTGAATGGGAACTGCTTGCATATCATTACTATGTGAGGACCAGACTTAAGGAATATAAGCAGCAAATCCTGATGAAAAAAGAGATGATTAACTGCTATATTAGGGAATATTTAGTATATTGCAGCGAAGCATTTTAAGATTATCTATTACTATGCTTTCTTATCGAATCGAGTTCGTAAAAATGTAAGGCATACCTCTATTACCGAAGGTATAGAAGGCGCTGGAGATGACTGTTCGCAAAAAACAGGAAAAACTGGAGTTTGCCTTTCTGATGAAAGGATTCTTCTTCGAATAAATTCGTACAAATACATGCTATGTAGCAACAGGCTACTTTTTATCGACGCTCAGCAGCTTGGCTGAGTAGGTAATAGAATTGTTGTCAGAAAGAATGCATAAAATAAAAAACGAGGCTTATTAAGCCTAATTACCTAGGGTTAATATCTTTAAATTTAGTGCATTAGGTTCAAAGAAGAATACACACTCAAATGAAATTTTCACTTACAATAAACCAATAAACTAATTCTATCTCATTTTAGCAATAAGGGATGGCTTTTACTCTTCACTTAAAGAGTAATTCAATTTCCTAACCATCAAGACGGTCTTCAGTATGTTATCTCAGAATGGCTTCAAGCTTAGCTTCAACGGCGCTGGTTATTACTTGCCTAGCACCATTATGGATGAGTTTATGCAAGGGATCAGAGCTAATATTTTGTTTCACAGATACATTTAGTATAGCCTTTCATGGCATATCATCTCTCTATTGTTAAAATCATCCACAAAATTAATCAGCAGGACATTGCCTAACCATCTCTGAAAACCCATACACCAAAATTGAGCATAACTCAATTTGAATGATAAATATCAATTTAATCCTCTCTTATCAAGGATAATTTTATTTAAAGACTAGAATTTTATAGTTAGCTATTCATAATAAAAGCGATTAGGCTACTGGTATAATTGGTAAATATCTAAATTAACATTATTTTTATAAAACATTAATGATAGCCTTACATAAAGGAACCATATTTTCTAACGTTAAGCTCGCGACATTAATTCGAGCTGATCTAATTGCATAGATAGCATATTTTTCACGTAGCTGAATTATTTGGTCTTGATTAAGACCACTAAAAGAGAACATACCATTTTGTTTGCTAATAAAACTAAAATCTTGCTTAGCGCCTTTTTTTTTTAATGTATTTACAAATAGCTGCCGCATACGTTGAATACGCTTCCGCATGGTTGTCAGCTCTTCGATCCACTCTTTCTTTAAAACTTCATCAGATAAAATCGTGGTAACAATGGCTGCCCCATGGGCAGGGGGGTTAGAGTAGTTTGCTCTAATAATCAATTTTATTTGACTAAATGCTTGTTCTGCTTGATCACTATCATTGGCAATAATCGTACAGGCACCGACCCGTTCATTATATAAGCCAAAAATTTTTGAGTAGGAACTAGCAATGATGATCTCAGGATTTTTATTGATAAAAATATGTAAACCTTTTACATCTTCCTCCAAACCTTTAGCAAAACCTTGATAGGCAAAATCAAAAACAGGTAATAAATTTTTTTCTGCTGCAAGAGTAGATAGAATTTCCCATTGATCTAGCGTTGGGTCGATACCGGTAGGGTTATGACAGCAACCATGTAGTAATAGTATATCACCAGGCTTCGCATCTTCTAAGCTGGTTAACATACCAACAAAATCCAGATTATGCTTTTCAGCATGATAGTAATCGTAATAACAGCTTGTCAAGTTGGCCGCTTTAAATATATTCTCATGATTTGGCCAGGTTGGTTGACTAATCCAGACCCGTTGTGTGGACGTCTGTTTAGCAATAAATTCAGCAGCAATACGCAATGCACCTGTTCCGCCTGGTGCCTGTAAAGTGCGAGCACGATTTTCGGCGATAATTGAATGCTTATTGCCAAACAGTAATGTTTGAGTAACGCTAGCAAATTCTGGTATGCCGCTAATAGCAAGATAATTTTTAGTTACTTCATTGTCTAATAAATATTTTTCTGCTTTTTTTACGGAAATAAGAATGGGGGTTTTCCCTGATTCATCCTTGTAAACACCAATACCTAAATTGATTTTTTGTTTACGTGGATCAGAATTAAAACTCTCTGCTAAGCCTAAAATAGGATCGGCAGGAGCAGTAATAATATTTTCCAACATATTTATAATTCCAATAATTCAGTTGTGATTTGGTAATCGAGGGATCTCAGGTTAACGCGATGAAAATGATTTGCCAACACTCTGCGATAAAAATAAGGCAAACTTGTGATATTTGTTTAGGTTGATATTGTTCAGCTGCTAACAATTTTTTGCCAATTAACATAAATTGATAAAAAAGCAGCACTCTTTCTAAGCGCTGCTTTTTAAATTTACGTTTTCATTTTTACTGTTAATTTATCGCTAAGTGATAATTAAAACTGGTAAACTAAACCTAAACCAACCAGGTTGTCGCTGCCAATAGCATATTTTTTTGTGAAACCATTGCTATTGACTAGGTTGATTTTATAATCAACAACTGCGGTTAGATTTTTATTGAAATAATAGAAAGCACCAAGAGAAACGTATTTCATCAAATCTTGCTTCTGAGAGTAGACAGTATCAGTTAAATTTTTGCCTTTAGACTGCACATAAGCAATAGATGGTTTCAGACCAATTTCATCAAACAGATACTGACCAACCAATTCAAAGTTCTCAGTTTTGTTAGCGACTTGAGTTAGGCTACTAGTGCTAGGATCAGTAGCAAGATCAAAGTGGGTCATATTACGGGTTTCACCGTACATTGCTGCCAAATATAGATTGTTGGCATCATATTTAATACCAGCGTTCCAGCTATCAGCACTATTACCACCATCGCTACTTAAATCTTTATTAGCATCAGTTATGTCAATGTCAGGATTAAATTTGGCATAGCCTGCACCCAGTGCAACGCCCCACCCGATATCGTAGTTAGCAGCTACACTGAAGCCATCAGCGTTGTTTTTTAAGTAATCTAAACTACCTGATTTATTGCTTTTTGTATTTTTACCTTGATACTGTAGGGCAAAGTTCAAGCCATCGACCAGACCAAAGAAATCTGTATTACGATAAGTTAACAGGTTACGGCCAGTTAAGTAGCTATCAGCCTGAGACATAGAGTCTCCACCATAAAGAGGCAGAACGTTAGTCCATGTGTTGACATCATAAAGAACGCCATAGTTGCGACCATAGTCCAATGAACTAAAGTCAGCAATTTTCAAGCCGACATAAGCTAGAGAATTTGTATTTTTGTTCTCAGCTTCACTTTTGTTGGTTTTGATTTCCCATTCAAAACGACCAAAACCAGTTAATTGATCAGAGATTTGAGTATCACCTTTAATACCAAAACGTACACGCGAATCATCATCGCTACCACTGTTTTTACTAAATAACTGACGAACACTAACTTTACCATATAGATCCAGTTTATTGCCGTCTTTGTTATAAATTTCAGCTGCATTTACTGTACCAGCTAAGAATGCCGCCGTGATAACTATTGCAAAAATATTGCGCTTTATCATTATTATTACCCTCATTGGTGTTATTCAGACACCTGCCATTGCCAAAAATAAATTCCCAACCATTGGGAACTATCTCTAAAAGATTAGTGTTATCTCCTTTCTGCGTCCAGAGTTCCATTGGTAAATATTTTTATCTACATTGAAAAGGATACAAAAATACAATATTTCTTACAAGAAGAAAATTTATGTTTCAAAATGTAAATAATAGGGAAGCTAGCTTACTATGGTATGAGCGCGGCGCAGCTACGCTGCTTCGTGGATGTTTATAATCTGAGTAGTGTTTTATACTCTACAATATGTTAATTTTTTCAGGAATTCATCCAGATAGATCGGAATAAATCTTTTAGAAAGCCTAAACCAGGTAAATCAGGAAGATAAAACACAACTTCATGTTGTTATACTGCCTATTTATCAGAAGCGCTTTATAATCTCCCTCCAGAAATTAATGATGATAGAGCGACTAAATTTTTATGATACCCAAAAAGAGCTCATATACCAATTCGCATCATAGTAGGAGACTCGGTCCTCAAATTTTTTCTTGACACGCAAGTATTATTCCATCTAGTCAGGATTATGCAGAATTTTTAGCAATAGAGCCCATAATGATCAGCCGATAATGCTGAATACAACTGCATTGATGGGGATAATAACTAAAAGTATGCTTGGCGATGAATTCATCACCTAAAAGAAACTAGGGATAATCTCATCTCCTTCGTCCAGTTAGATAAACGAAAAATAACTGGACCGATAGATCTGACGAATTCGGACAGGATGACAAAATTTCTATTTCTCTGAGAAGATACCAAGAAGATAAATTACTCAGATGATATACCACGGCTCAACTAAACTACTTTTTACCCTTGATAAGGGCTAGAATAAATTTCTTGAAAACACGGGGAAAGTATCAATTCGTAGACCCGTCTATCTGTCGAGCAAATTCTTGCCTGCGGTACTTTTGCCATGAATGTCCAGTGCCTACTGCTGTGCCTTTTCCTGAATGTTTTTCACAGCCATTTTCTTTTAAAGCTGTAAGTTAAAAAGCCTGTAATTCATGCGATTTTAAACCTACTGAACAGTGGTTAGTACAGCAGTGCTTATATTTTACCCAACTACGACTGGCAAGAGATTACTTTCAGTATGCCCCATCTTCTTTTAGCCTTCTTTCAACAATAACTAGCGCTGCAACTCAACGCTTTGTTTTTTGTTGGCATCTATGCTATGCTGCAGTGGGTAACGCAAATAAGATATTGAAATTGGTATCTTCTCTGCCTTATACACTTATGCTCGACAACTCAATCAATATCCGCATGTTCATGTCTCCATTACCAGTGATCGTGCTGGTTAGATATTAAACATGCTGTACGACACGAGTTGTTCTTCAAAAAAAAAGAGCAGTAGAACAAATCTAGCGAGGCACCCTTATCTAGCGGATCGTATTACAGCTATGACCTATAAATCCAACTACTCTTCCTGGTTTTGGGTATATCCGAGCAAGGAAGCAATGACAGCGTTACATCTGAAACTATAAGTACGGACCTTACTGGCAAAGTACACTTCGCTAAAAAAACGAAAGGCGCGCGCATAGCTTTGAAATACCTCAGGCGCTACCTTAAACGGCTTGGTATCCACACCTCAAAACTACGGCATTCTGCTAGGCAGAATAGGTTGTACATCATTACTATCAGCAGCAAACTAAGCAGTACTGGCAGCAAGACCATGACGCAGGAAAATATGATCGCGCTATATTAGCCAGATTCCCGACAAGGCATTTTAAGGAGTATCCGTTGCTATGGATTCTTGTCGAATCGTAAACCAGGCATACTATTATCGAAAATGTATAAGGCGTTGGGATGATCACGGTTCGCAAAAAACCAGAAAACCCAAGGTTCGCTCCCTCCTCCTTATGATTAAAGGATTCCTACGGATAGATTCATACAAATATATTCTATCTGGTAACAGAGTACTTTTTATCGACCCTCAAGCTTAGTAAAAAGGCAACGAAATTATTGAAAAAATGCATAAAATGAAATAAATAATGGTTATTAAGCCAAAGACCTAGGGTTTAAATGTCTTTAATTTTAGCGTCTTATCTCAAAGAATACACACTACGATAAAATTTTAACTTACAATATACCTACCTAACAAACCTCTTCGCGCTCCTTTAAAGAGCGATTCAATATCTTAACCATAAATTTTTTGCTATTTATCATAATTAAAATAAAAAGGCCAGCAGCGGTGTATATACTAGCAGTGATTAATGTTGCATGATTATTTTTAGAAAAATCAGTACGACCAATTCCACCTTGAAAAGCAGATTTTCCATAGAAATTAATTTATCTGCATGATTAACAAAGATAACATGTCCTGGCGTATTGCCCAATGGCAATGAAAAACAACTAGTTTGATATCAGCAAAAGTAATTTCATTATCGCTCTTGCAAGTAACGATCTGGCGTAAAATATGAACATTGTACCACATCAAACATTTGGCTTTGAATAGGAAATTCCCTTGATTAAAAATACCCATGGATTAAACTGTAAATTTAATGAACGCTTTGCTTTGTAAGCGTAGCAATTAATTTTACTTTCAGCATCCAGGCGAGCATCTCAGCTCTTTCATCCAAAATTAGCGTATAATTCTGCATAAAATCGGTTACAGAAATAATTTTAAACTTCATAAATAGTAAGTCCATTATTTAAATAATAATTTATTTAAAATCTAATAGATTACTATTTTTTAACAGGTCCTCTGCTATATCAATATGAATAAAAATAGCATTAGTGTATAATAGCCTAGCTTACTCTTCACCCGCTCGCATTTTTAATGCTGCTTTATACATATGCTTAAGTTCGATCCTTTTTAATATGAAAATCTATTGCTTACCCATGGGGTGGGTATGATAGCTATTTTAGCAATCCCACTTCTTTTAGGTAGAAGTACATTATTGGTTTCGACTGAGCGATAAAAAAACTAGTTGAACAACTTTATTGCTTCCCATTAATAATTGTAATAAATAAATCTAATCAAATAATTTCAGATCAATGGTTTTAATTTTATTATTACGATGATTACGGAATAACTGATTTAATCTTGTTAATGAGTTATTAGCAAATCTGGTATATGGCAGTCAGGGGGCTACGTTCCACTTTGATGCTTCGTGAATCTGTTCTTCATCCTTAAATTGAACGTTGTTTAGCACCTTGATCAGCAGATCAAATCCCCCTTAGGCAGTTCCAGCTTTTCTTAGCAGGCTGCTGTAGCAACCTAAATAGCATTGAAAGGGTTGTTTTTCTCTAACTACAGTTCTTCGCATGTCGGGGTATTGACTATCACTGATCTGATGGGAAGTTGTAGAATGCCAGCAGTTCTTCACGATCTTTTTCTAGCTTCTTCATTGTTGCAGGATACTTCGCTAAAAACTTTGCCAATAAAAGATCAATGGCATTATTATCGGCATCACGGCTCTCTGCTAGCCAGAGATCTCACGCAGCTTAGCCTTAACTTTTGCTTTCATGCCTTTTGGAAGTGAAGTAAGCAGATTATCTATTTCTATCCCAAACAGCGTTGCTGCTCTGTATCCTGGAATATCTTTGCCATTGAATTCAAAAAAGCAAGGGCATCGTATCTTCCGTAAGCAGCCTGGGATATACGCTTAACCCATGTGCTTTTGCAGGACATTGAGAAGTTTAGCCAAGTTCAATTTTAATTCTCGATAACCATGTTCGACCACAACTAACTTCTTATCCTCCATGCTCAATAATGCCAATAATGGCCAGTAGGCAAAGGCAATCATCTTGCCTAGCAGAACTGTCTTATAGCATCGGCCAAGAAATAAACGTAACACGTATATCTTAAATCACGCAAGCAGCATTGCATATGCTCTTCAAGCCATTCTTTTTCAGTCTACTGATGCTACTTGACAGAAATACTATCTGCTTTTTTATCGAGTAGCGCCCCAAAATGGCTTCGTAAAATCATCGCTGGAGCTGCCCTTCATAGGTACAGCCATGATATAGCAACTCTTCGATGCTTTTTTGTACACTCAAGATAAGGCGGTAGTAATAAGCTGTTGAAGCATATTTCCTTGCCGCTGAGATCCCTAATCACCTTAGAAACTTTACTTTAATCTCAACATTACCAATAGCAATCTGCTATAGTTCGCTGTGGCAAATAACCATTACGAGCGGACATGAAGCCGCCAGTCTTTACTTCACAAGACGGTGTTCACATATTGTCGCAGCAGCATAGCTTCGAGGGGGGAAGATCAGCGCCCCTCAACAGCGTTGCCTATCAGCTTGCTACCAGCATTACAGATGGGTTCATGCAAAGGATCATAAGTAATATCTGATTTCGCGGATACCTTACCTCTAAGGTAGACTTTTTTATGACATATCTCTCTATTGTTGAAATCATTCACAAAATTAATCAGAAGGATAATACGCCAGCATCTCTAAAACTCCATATACCAGAAATAAGCATAATTCTTAAAATACTGTTTAATTGTCAAGCTCATTAAGATTAACTAATAACTTTCTCATCAATTTTTCTATAATATTTTTTTCTTCAACAGTAAAAACAGACCAAATTTTTTCTAAATTTTCAGTTTGGAGAGGAAGTATTTTTTTTAGAAAGTTTGAACCATTTTCTGTTAAATGAAGATGTAAGCATCGGCGATCATTGTGACTTTCCTTGCGTTCAATCCATTTGTGATTTTCCAGTTCATCTGCAATACGTGTTGCATTTGTTCTCGAGGAGCCTAAAGCATCACTGAGTTCAGATGGTTGTATACTTTGTGTTTTTTGGATATCAAGAATGATTAATGCCATAAATAATGTTTCATTAATTCCTTGTTTCTTAAGCATATTATTTCTAATTTCTAATAATTTACCTTGCACATGCATACATAAACGAGTTAGCAAAATTTGCTGATATGGTAGGGGAATAGTTGATTTTTTGTGCTGCTTTTTGCGTTTATTAAGTAATTGCTCGATGGGAGAAAACGAAATTTCTTTTTTTGTTTTTGTGCTTTCCATTATTTATATACCTTATTAGTTTCAGTTGTTAAGATAGCAACTGTCATAATCAATATAAATGGTATATCAAAAGCTAAAATTATCAATTATAGCTTATAAAGTAATAAACTAATTTTTATGAATGCACCATCTTAATATTTATTTTTAGAATCCATATTCTATTATAATAGATTTTTAAATAGAGAAATAACATGGCTAAAAAGATTCAATCTATTCGCGGTATGAATGACTGTCTTCCTACCGATATTCAATTCTGGCAAAAAATTGAAAAAAAATTAAAACAAATCCTTGCTAGTTATTGTTTTAGTGAGATTCGAACTCCAATCGTAGAGCAAAGCTCTTTATTTTCTCACGCAATAGGTGAAGTCAGTGATGTGGTTGAAAAAGAGATGTACACCTTTGATGACATGGATGGTGATAGTTTAACACTGCGTCCAGAAAATACAGCTGGTTGTGTACGTGCTGGGATCGAACATGGTTTATTGTATAATCAGCAACAACGTCTCTGGTATTTAGGCCCGATGTTTCGTTATGAGCGGCCACAAAAAGGACGTTATCGTCAATTCCATCAGTTAGGTGCTGAAGTTTTTGGTTTAACCGGGCCAGATATTGATGCCGAACTTATCATTATAACAGCACGTTGCTGGCGTGAATTGGGGATTGTTAAAGATGTTTCACTGGAGTTAAACTCGATTGGCTCATTAGCAGCTCGAGCAAAATACCGTCAGGCATTAGTTACTTTTTTGCAACAGTATGAAGATAAATTAGATGAAGATTGCCGACGTCGACTATCAACTAACCCATTACGCATCCTTGATTCAAAAAATCATGACGTGCAAAAACTGCTTAATAATGCTCCATTACTTGCTGATTATCTTGATGATGAATCAAAACAGCATTTTGCTGGACTTTGTAAATTACTTGATGTAGCAGGTATTCAATTTCGAATTAATCAACGTTTAGTTCGTGGTTTAGATTATTATAATCGCACTGTATTTGAATGGGTTACTGATGCATTAGGTGCGCAGGGTACAGTATGCGCTGGGGGCCGTTATGATGCTCTAGTTGAGCAGCTTGGTGGACAAGCGACCTACGCAGTAGGTTTTGCGATGGGAATGGAGCGCATAGTGTTACTAGTGCGTCAGATTAACTCAGATTTTGTTGCTGAATATAACTTAGTCGATGTTTATTTGCTTGCTTGTGGTAAGACAAGTCAACAAGCAATATTAGTCCTGGCAGAAAAAATTCGTGATAAACTGCCGGCTTTAAAATTAATGACTCATCATGGCGGCGGTAATTTTAAAAAACAGTTAGCTCGAGCAGATAAATACCAGGCGAAAATTGCCTTGATTTTAGCTGAAGATGAGTGTCAATCTGGTGAAGTCACCATAAAAGATTTACGTACAGGTAAACAAGAAAAAATTTCTCAGCAGAATATTGCTGTAAGTTTAACTAAACTTTTATATTAAAGGAGACTTTGTGGAAATCTATACTACTGAAAATAAGAAGAGAGATGCCATCAAACGCTTTTTTATCAACAATACCAAAGCCTTAGTAATAGGGCTAGCTGTTGGAGTTAGTGCGATTATTGGTTGGAATTATTGGCAATCACATCAAGCACATCGTTTGCAAGAAAGTGCTCAAATTTTTGAGAAAATTTCTTCTCAATTGCAGACAGGTTCAAAACAAGCGCTTGCTTCTGCTGAGCAATTTGCTAATGAAACAAATAATATTTATGGTGTATTGACCAATATTGAACTAGCCAAAATTGCGCTGGAAAAGAGTGATATTACTGGTGCAGAAAAAGCATTACTAATGGCATTAACTAATGCAAAATTAAATGATCTTAAAGATTTAATCAATATCAGATTGGCACGTGTACAGTTAGCTTTAAACAAAACAGATCAAGCTTTAATTACTTTGACTCAAGTAAAGGATAAAGGATGGAGTATGATTGTTGAAGATATTCGTGGCAATATTTTACTAAAAAAAGGTGATATCACTGGTGCTCGTGAAGCTTATTTTAAAGGAATTAAATCAACTGGAACTGAAATAATGAAGACAATATTAAAAATAAAAATTAATAACTTGCCAAACTAAGAAGAATATTAACATGCAATTGACTAGAACGCTCTTGGTTAGTTTGTTGGCAGTAATTTTGTTAATTGGGTGCTCAACAGAAAAAGATTCTATCGTAATGTCTCCTCTACCTAAAGTTGATAATCAATTTACCCCTTCTATCCTCTGGCATCGCTCGATAGGATATGGTAGTGGAGAATTTTATTCTCAACTTTCACCGGCTTACGATGATTCTATTGTATATGCAGCCGATCGTAAAGGAACGGTGAAAGCAATGGATCTTAATTCAGGTGAGATCTTATGGTCCATTGATTTATCACAACAAGTTGGGTTTTTCACACCTAATTTACCAGCCTTACTTTCCAGCGGATTAACGGTTTCAGGAGATAAACTTTATATTGGAACAGAAACAGCCAAAGTTATAGCATTGAATAAAGCTAATGGAGAAATAGCATGGGAAATAGATGTTGCCGGAGAAGCGCTTTCGCACCCAGCAGTTAGTAATGGTTTGCTATTGATCCATACCAGTAACGGTGTGTTACAAGCGTTAGATGCACAGACTGGACAAAGTAAATGGAATATTAATTTAAACACCTCAACATTATCAATAAGAGGAAAATCAGCGCCAGGTACTGCCTATGGAATTGCGATTGTTGGTAGTCATGGTGGACGTATTACTGCCATAATGCTTGCTGAAGGGAAAATTGCTTGGCAAGCATATATTTCTCAGATCCGTGGTGCAACTGAAATTGATCGTTTACATGATGTTAATATGACTCCAGTTATTGATACCAATTCAGACGCTATCTTTGCTATTGCGTATAATGGTTATTTAGTTGCAATGGATATACACTCTAGCAAAATTATCTGGAAACGTAATTTAGGAACAGTGAATGATATTATTGTTGCCAATGATATTATCTACTTAGTTGATCAAAATGATCGTGTACTAGCAGTTCGTAAAAATGATGGTGTCACTTTATGGAGTCAAGATGCCTTATTACATCGCAATTTAACTGCACCAACTATTTTTGATGCTTATTTAGTGGTTGGTGATGGGGAAGGTTATCTTCATTGGTTAAATATCCAAGATGGTCACTTTGTAGCACAAAATAAACTTAATAGTTTTGGTTTACGCAGCCATCCGATTATTGCCACTGATAAATTACTCATTCAGGCAAAAGATGGAACTGTATATCTAATTGAACGTTAATTGTCTGACATTTTTATTTTTCAGATAGAAATAACGGCTGCTTATTTCCACAGTCGTTTTATTTTTTAGTATTCTAAAGAATGAAATCAGAATAGTGATTTTAATCTTTATGAGGCATCTTAAAATGATAACTATCATTGCGCTAGTAGGGCGTCCAAATGTAGGAAAATCTACCTTATTTAACCGATTAACTAGAACTAGGGATGCGCTGGTTGCTGATTTTCCAGGTTTAACGCGTGATCGAAAATACGGTAAGGGAGAATTTGCAGGGCAGGAATTTATTATTATTGATACCGGTGGTATCGATGGTTCAGAAGAGGGGATAGAAATCCATATGGCTTCTCAAGCCTTACTGGCAATTGAAGAAGCTGATATTGTTTTTTTTATGCTTGATGCTCGTTCAGGGTTGATGCCTGCAGATCATGAGATTGCGAAATATTTACGCAGTCGCAAGAAAGATAGTTACTTGGTAGCAAATAAAACTGATGGTTTAGATATTGATATAGTTTTAAGCGATTTTTATTCACTTGGCATCAAAGATATTTATCCCATTGCTGCATCTCATGGACGCGGTGTTACTCAATTGATTGAAAAAGTACTTTCTCTCTATTCGCCACAAAAATTAGCTAATGATATTGAATTATCACCAGAGGAGGCCAATGCGGCTTATTGGGTGGCTCAAAAAGAAAAAGAGGCGATTAACAATAGTGAAGAAGAAGCCTTTGATCCGCGTTCACTACCGATTAAATTAGCGATTGTTGGTCGCCCAAATGTCGGTAAATCAACTTTAACTAACCATATTTTAGGAGAAGATCGAGTAGTTGTTTATAACATGCCAGGTACAACACGTGATAGCATTTATATTCCGATGAAACGGGATGGATATAAATATGTACTGATTGATACAGCAGGTGTTCGTAAACGGGGGAAAATAACTGAAACTGTTGAAAAATTTTCTGTAATCAAAACGTTGCAATCAATCGAAGATGCTAATGTTATTTTACTTGTTATTGATGCGAGAGAAGGAATTTCTGATCAAGATTTATCATTACTAGGCTTTATTTTGAATGCTGGGCGTTCTCTGGTAATTGTAATCAATAAGTGGGATGCAATCTCGCAAGATGATCAGCAATTGGTAAAAAATATGCTGGATTTGCGATTAGGTTTTATTGATTTTGCCAAAGTGCATTTTATTTCAGCCCTGCATGGTAGCGGTGTTCGTAATTTATTTAAATCTATTAATGAAGCTTATGAATCGGCAACACGGCGAGTGAGTACGTCATTATTAACACGTATTACAAAAATGGCAGAAGAAGAGCATCAACCACCTCTGATACGAAGCCGAAGAGTGAAAATAAAATATGCTCATGCCGGTGGTTATAATCCACCGATTGTGGTTATTCATGGCAATCAAGTCGCTAAATTACCAGATTCTTACAAACGTTATTTAATGAACTATTTTCGCCGCACATTACAGGTTATCGGGACGCCGATTCGCATTCAATTTAAAGAAGGCGATAACAACCCTTATGCCGCAAAGAAAAATAAATTGACACCAACGCAGTTACGTAAACGTAAACGTCTAATCGCATATCTTAAAAAACATTAATGACAAATTACACACTTAATTAAAAAGTAAATGTAGTGTTAATGTTTATACCTACTTTCGATTAAAAATGCTTATAAAGTTTTTTCATCTAAATTGAATATTTTTACCAGCAAGGTCAAAACAGCTTAGCCAATTTTCTAGCTTTTTTAATCAGACTATAGCAGTTAAATACTATTGAAAGTATTGTTTTTCTCGAAGCACAGTTCTCAATACGTCAGCTTCGTAGCCTCACTGTTACAAAAACTGATTTAATCGTATTCATCGTTCTTATTGACGTTACTGGCCCAGTGTGCTAACTGGGAAAAGCATAGAATGCTAGCGGTTATTCTCCATCTTTCTGCAGCTTCTTCATCACGCTGCAGGATACTTTGCTAAAAACCTTTCAAAAAAAACATTAAGAGCTTTATTACCAGCATCCCGACATCTCCGATAGTCATATACCTCTCGCAAACTAAGCTTTAACTTTTTATTGCATATTTTTGGAGAGTGAAGCTAGCACATTAGCTGTTTTTTGTACCCAACAGCGTTCGTTGGTGCTATGTGTTCGGGAATATCTTTGTCATTGAATTCCAAAAACCAACGCCACCATATCCCCTAGCAAGCCTGGAAGATACGATTAAGCCATGTGCTTCTAGGGCATTAAAAGTTCAGCCAAGTTAACTTCTGACTCTCGATAAGCATCTTCGACTACAACTACCTTCTTACGTCCATGCTCACCTGGCGCCAAAAATAACCAGCAAGAAAATCCGATTCAGCTTGCTTGATAGGACTTTCTATGCCATCGGCCAAGAAATAAAGGTAGCGTCTATTGCTTAAATTATGCAGGGCAGCTACCTCTGCTTTTCAATCCATTCCTGTTTCAGTCTGCTGATGATACTGGCAGAAAGACCATATGCTTTTCACCGAGAAGCGCCACCAAGGCTTCGTGAAAATCACCAAGCTGGAGCTGCCATAGCAGCTACAACTATAGTAGAAACTATTCAACGTTTTTGTACGCTTAAGGTAAGGCAGTAGCAACGAGCTGTTAAAGCATATTCCGTTGCCGCTGCGATATCTCTAATCTTAGGCACTTTAATCTCAATATCGCCTATATCAGTCTATATAGTTCGCTGTGACAAATAACGGTTACTGACAACTGATGGATGTGATCGCCCATCGATAAGGCGGAGTTCAAGATGTTCTTGAAGCATGGCTTCTAACTCTGCCTCAACGCCAGAGTAGCTATCACCTTCTTGGCAGCATTACGGATGAATTCATGCAAGGGAATCCACAGGTAATATTTGATTTTGCGGATACATGTAGGATAAACTTTTCATAGTATAACATCTCTATGTTATTGAATTATTCATAAAAATAATAAGAATGATACGCTACTATTTTCAAACCCATATACACTAGAACTCTCACAATTATCGCTAGGTTAATTTTTCCTATCGTATTTTTGATCATGATAATTTACCAGCGTTTGAGTACAACAATTGTTCCTCAAATGTGCATTTGATCTAACTGACATCAATGATGCTTTTAATGAAATCATTAATGATATGACTCTTATTCAACAATTTATAAAGGCCTGCGCCACCTGATTTGGTAATAAAAGATTAGTAATAAATATTCAGCACTATATAGCACAAATGCAGGTATTAAAGTTAGATACTGTTACTTTACTATACACCAATTATTGAATTTATTTTCTGCATTAGCTCTTTATAAAGTCAGTTCTATTATTTGGATTTAATGGAATAGATGTTATTGATGTTGGCTATTTTCTAGGCTTTTATTAATTATCTTTGATGTTTAAATGAACCATTAATTAAATTAACTTCACAGCAATCTGTATTGCAAAAAACAGTAGTTTCAAGCGAAAGAATTTTTAAATTGATAGGTAAGCCGCCAACGCCAATGTTATGGCTATGATCAATTACCTTTATTGTCATGGCGCATAGATATGAAAAGCTTTCTTTTTCTTATTCTGATAATAAACATGTATTGTACGATATTGATTACAGATAGAGGACAATGAATTTGTCGCATTAGTTGGACATATAGCTATCGGAAAAGCACGATTACTAACTTATTAATGAGTATCCCCCCTTCGCCCCTCCTGCCAAAAAGTACAAATATTAATTGATGGAGGCTAACTGTCTTCAGTTTTTCATCAACTGTTGCGTAATTGTATTACAATACTGAAATAAGAGCCGGCTATTTTATCAACGACTTTTTTTGGTAATATCATTTTTGGAAGAGAAATTTTAAAATAGAAGATTTAGCATATTTGGAGAACTGTGTACAGCTTACTGATTAGTTATATAACTTACCTAATGGGTTAAATACTCTGTTAGATTAGGTGAGCAAGGCATATGCTGAGTTATACTCATTTTTAGTGTATAGAGTTTCAAAGATGCTGGGGGGTTCCTGCTGATTGATTTTGTGAATAATTTCAACAAGAGAGAGATGGTATATGCCATGAAAAGTCTACCCTACAAATATCGGCAAAAGCAGATATTAGCTGTGATTCCCTTACATAAATTCATCCGTAATGCTACCAGGCAGCTGATAACCACCGCCGCGTTGTAGCTGAGCTAGAAGGCATGCTGCGACAACATATGCTAAAAACGCTGCCTTCTAGATGGGCGTCTCACACATCCCCCCCGTCGTCCGTAATGATTATTTGCTAGAGCAAACTTATAATACAAATTGATATTGGAATATTGAAAGTAAACTGTCTAAGATCAGGGATCGCAGCAGGAACAGAATATGTTTCAACAGCTCGTTGCTATCAACATATCTGAAATATGCAAAAAACCTCAAAAAGTTGCTACCATGGATATAGCTTCGAGGGTATATCCACCAATAATTTTTACGAAGCTCTAGACGATTCTCGCTGAAAAGTACATAGTCTTTCTGTCAGTAAGTACCATCATCCAGTAAGTACAATCATCAATCAGCAGATTGAAACAACAATGGCATGAAGAGTAGAGGTAATGGTGTTCGCGTGATTTAAGCGATACCAGGCTACATTTATTTCTTTGCCGATGGTATATATACACGCCTATCAGGCGCAAGATAATAGTCTTTGCCTGCTGGTTATTATTGGCGTCAATAACGCATGGACATAAGGAGCTAGATATGGTCAAAAATAGTTATTAAAAGTCAGAAGTTAACTTGGCCGAATTTCTCAATAGGCTACGAGCACATAGCTTAACCGTATCCACAAGGCTTGCTAGGGGAGATGGTGCCTTTAGTTTTTGAATACAATGCAAAGATATTCCTTGACACGCAGCAACCAACAAAGGTGGTTGGGTATACAAAACAGTTAATGTACTGATCTCTTCACTCCCAAAAGACATGCAACAAAAAGTTAAGGCTTAGCTGCAGCAAGGAGCTCTGTATCTAGCAGAGAGAGCTGGGATAATACTACTAATAAAGCCCTTGATGTTTTCTTGCCAAGGTTTTTAGAGAAATATTCTGCAGCGATGAAGAAGCTGAAGAAAGATCAAAAAGAAGAATTGCTGGCATTCTACGTCTTCTCCGTCAGAAGACAGGTATTAATAAAAACGAGGAATCCGATTAGAATCAGTTTTTTTGCGAGTGAAACTATACGAAGCCAGACACGCGAAAACTGTGATTCGAGAAAACAACCCTTCCCTTTCAATGCTATTTAACTACTACTAGTCTGCTCAGAAAAGCTGGAACCAGCACACTCAAGGGGATTTAATCTCGACCATAGTGATAAATAACGTCCAATTTAAGGATGCAAACAAATTCACAAATCATCAGAGTGCATGGTAACCTAACAACCGCCATACACCAAATTTGCTAATAACTCTGTAAAGCAATCTGGCTAATAATCCAGAATTATCATTTACTTCTTTCTTTCCTTATGGCATAAAGATAAATAATAGTCAAATATTAATAACCTTTTCTCACGCCAAAAATTGATATTTATTCATATAACATTTTTGTATTATTGGCATATAATAAGATCTATAAGTCATGGAAACAGGTTAATTTAAAATATTACTAAATGAATTTATGCAGTAAAATCAGACAAAATCTACAGCAAAAAACGCAACAATACGCTAAAGCATAAAGCTTTATTCATTCAGGATTTTATTATCCCACGATCATCAAGTTATAGTGATAAGAAAATTAAACATCTGCTCCTAAACATTAGTCAAAGTATTAGAAAAACATAAAGCATCAAACTGATACTATCATTGATAGTATCAGTTGACACGGTAAAAACTTAATTTACAACTGCTACGCTAACTCAGCCTAGCAGCGCGGCTAGTAGCATATTTTCTTAAGCATTACTTGCTTCTTTAATGAAGAAAAAATTCACTAATTTAGCAGATAAAATATTACATGCTAACCAACTCTCAAAACTATCGTAAAAAAATTTCCCAAATGATAAGCTGGGGACATTGGTTTACGTTATTTAATATAATACTCAGTTTAGTATTAAGTAGCCGATATCTGTTTGTTTTTGATTGGCCGAGTACATCATTCGGCCGCATTTACGCTATTGTCAGTTGGCTTGGACATTTTAGCTTTATTATTTTTGCCTGCTATCTTTTAATCATCTTTCCTCTCACTTTCATTATTTGTTCAGAGCGATTACTAAGATTTCTATACATCATTCTTGCTACAAGCATACTAATTTTTCTTATTTTTGATATCGTTTTTTTTTCGCACTATAACCTCCATTTAACGCCATTACTATTGGAATTATTAATAAATCCTAAAAACAGTGAAATTGTACGAGAATGGGAGTTGATGTTTATTTCTGTACCAATTATTTTTTTAATTGAGATGTTATTTGCTACCTGGAGTTGGCAAAAATTAAATAGCCTAACCCGTCAACCACTTACTAAACTCTTGGTAAGTATATTCATAATAGCATTTGTTGCATCACATTTAATGTATATTTTGGCTGATGCAAATTTTTATCGCCCAATAACTATGCAACGAGCTAATTATCCGCTATGTCATCCAATGACAGCACGAAAATTTCTTGAACGCTATGGTTATCTTGACAAAATGGAATATCAACGAAAAATACAACAAGAAGGCAATCCTTCAGCACTATCTATTGAATATCCACTTAAACCACTTAGCTACAAAAAACAAACACCAAAATATAATTTATTACTGCTTGTCGTTAATAATCTTAGTTATCAAAATATTACTGAAGATATGCCAGCATTAAATGCTGTTAAAGCAATAAGTACACAATTCAATCAGCATCTCAGTGCAGGTATTCAAAATCAACGCGCGCTATTTAGCCTATTCTACGGTTTATCACCTAGTTATTTAGATAGTATACTTAATAGCAGAAAACCTTCCGCCCTACTTGAAGCATTAAAATATCAAAACTATCAATTTGGTCTGTTTTCATCGGCTGGATTTAACTCGCCATTATTCCGTCATGCAATTCTGGCAGATTATTCATTACCAGAAAATACTGCCAGTAATGATTATAGAACTACCGATGAATGGATTAAATGGTTATATAGGATAAAAAACCATATTCGCTGGTTTTCTTTTCTTAATCTTAATGGTTTTGATAATCATCAATCACAAAGTGACAATAAATTACAATTAGATCATGAGATTAAACGCATACTTGATACGTTAAAACAAAAAAATATGTTAAACAATACCGTTCTCGTCATTACAGCAAACAATAGTAGCAATACAGAGACTCATGAAGCAAAAAAATGGCTCAGTAACAATGGTAAATTTAATTTTAAACAAATGAAGGTGCCTTTATGGGTATATTGGCCCAATAATAGCTCGCTACAGATTAATAAGCTAACCAGTCATCAAGATATTATGACCACCTTAATGCAACGTTTACTGTATGTTGATAATTCACCAAAAGACTATTCTCAAGGTGAAGATCTTTTTACCCCTAAACGTAATCAACCCTGGATTTTATCAGGTGATGAACAAGCATTGATTATTAACTTTACCAATAAAACGCTATACATTAATCAAAATGGAAAGGTTTATATCTTTGATGATAAAGGTAAAAAAATAAAAGATGAAAAACCTGATTTAACTCAACTATTAAGAGCTTTTGCTGAATATACCCATTTTTATATTAATTAATGCTTAAAATCAAGCAGTCGTAGTACTTGATATTGATTCTGAACTAAAATGAATTTTATAATAAAATAAGTTTATATTGGACAGAATGTATTGCAGCCTGTGGCAGCGTACACTCTCATTGGATATCGGGAGTCTAGGGGTAAAAATCCTTTCACGTAGCTTGAGATTTAATAAGAAAACCAATCATAACTGATTGGTTTTCTTATTAAATCTCAGATAAATTTAGCAAATAAATTTACTAGCAAGTAAATGACTAATAAATCTAATTCAGAATAATCTTGTTAAGTCATTAATAATTAGATGAGTAATTTTTACTTTATTGTCTATTTTACTTCATTGCCATAAATGAAATCACTCCCTCGCAGGAGGGCATAGAAAATAAAAAATCAACTTAATATTTTCCAAAACATATAGAAAATAATGATTTAATAGAAATTAAATAAAATATAAAACTAATTTTCATCGAAATATATAATACAAATTTGATCGAATATTAATCTGAAAACTAATTAATATGATGTCCATCACAACTTAATACTCTAAATTACAAAAATATAATTAATCTAGCCTAATAAATAACAAAGAATAAACAACAAATAAAAAATAGATATGGAAAATAATTTTCTTAGAGTTTAGGCTCATTTCTTGTGTATTGGATTTTAAAGATGCTGGCGTATTTCCTGCTAATTAATTTTATCAATAATTTCAATAATATAGAGATAATATACCATGAAAAGTCTACCATACCAAGTATCCACGAAACTAGATATCACATCTGTTCCCTTGTATAAACTCATCCGTAGTAATCCTGCCAAGCATCTGATAGCCACCGCCTTTGAGGCATGAGCACAAAGTCATGCTGCAATAACATCCTGAACATACTGCATTCTCGCAGCCGTCATGTTGCGCCGTCGTCCGTAATGGTTATTATTTGCCAAAATATACTATACAGACAGGTATTAGCAATATTGAGAGTAAAGTGCCTAAGGGTCCCCCCAGAGGGGATATACCAATCGGCAACGGAATATGCTTCAACAGCTCGTTGCTATCACCTTAACTGAAGCGTGCAAAAAACATCGAAAAGTTGCTATCATAGCATAGCTACTAGGCATCTCTCTCACCGGTAATTTTCACTGAGAAACTCATTAAGGAGAGCTTCTCAGTGAGAGCATATGGTCTCTCTTGGAATACCACTACCCTCACTAAATTAAAATAATAATAGCTAGAAAATACAGGCACTGCGCTTGCTCCATAATTTAATGATACGCACTACATTATTTTTAGGCCAACGATGGCATATACACTCCTGTCATGGAAAATAGCACACACTATGGTATGAACGATAAAGCTATACTGCTTCTGGGATATTCATGATTAGAATACTGTTTTATATTTCGCTATATATTAATTTTTAAGAAATTCATCTAGATGGCTCAAAATAAATCTCCTAAAAAGCGTAACCCTCCAAATAAATTAGAAAAACAACATGTGACTTCACGTATTATAGCGTCTGGTTTATCCGAACCGCTTTATGATCCCCCTTCCGAAATTAATAATAACAGACCGACTGAATTTTTCATGATACCCAAAAAGAGGCCATACAGCAATGCCTCCAACTTAGTTCCCAATTTTTTGATACATAACTATTATTCCCCTATAGTCACGATTATCCCTGCATTCAAACAAACAGCCCAGACAAGCCTGATAACGATGAATATAACTGCATTGATTGAGAAAATGAGGAAACTATGCTTGATGATGAATTCATAACCTATAAGGAAATAGGAATAATCCAACGTCTCCTTCGCTACCATAAAACAAACACAAAGATAACTTAGCCAATAGAACTGACAAATTTGAACAGAAGGACGATTTTTATTTTTCTGGCAAGATACCAAGAGGGTAATATTTACCCAGATACCAAGATGTATACCAAAAAACTAAACTGCTTTCAGCATTGATGACAGCTGGAATAATTTTCTTGAAAAACAGGGTGAAAGTGTTAACTCGTGAACCCGTCTATCTGTCTAGCGAATACTTACCTACAACACTTTTATGCCATGGGTGTCCATCAAAACCAAGCCCTACTGCTATGCCTCTTCTGAAGATTCCAACAGCCGTTTTTCTCCAAAAGCTGTAAGTCAAAAGCTGCAGTTCATGCTGAGTCAAGCTACCAAACTGTGATTAGCACAGCAGTGCTTATATTTTACCCAATTTGCACTGGCAACACATTACTTTCACTATGCCCATCGCTAAGCATATTAAGATAGTACGTTATTATTGTTTCTTGTTGAATAATAAACAAAGCAGTTTATTACCGAAGGTGTATTAGACACTGGAGATGACGACCACCCAAAAACAGAGGTTAGTCATTTTGATGAAAGGATTCTTCCGCATAGATCTGTACAAATGCATTCTGTGTGACGACAGGCTACTTTTTAATGAGGCTCACACACTTTACCAAATAAGGAAGAAAATTCTTCTTAGAAAGAATGCATTAAATTGAAAATAACGATGCTTATTAAGCTTAACTTAAGGTTTTTATCTCTAAAATTAGTGAATTAGGTCAAAGAATACACACTTTGATGAAATTTTAACTGACAATAGACACCCAATAAACCAATTCTATCTCCATTTAGCAAAAATGGCTAACTTTTGCTCTTCACTTAAAGAGCTATTTAATTTCTTAACCATAAACTTAGCTGCTTCTTCTCAATGGCATAAGAGCACATCGTTGCCAACTGTATCTCCTAAGCTTAGTGGGGTGGTCCACGGTGCCCTTTATTTTTGGAATGCAATGGCAAAGATATGCCCGGACACGCAACTCCAGCCATGGAGTTATTAGTAAATTTAGTGTATGACGATCAGGCTCCACTCTAATGCTTCATAAGTCTGTTCTCCATCCTTAAATTAGACGTTTTTTACTACTAGGATCAGCTGCTCAAAAATCTCTTTAGCTGGTTTCAGCTTTTTTAAATAAACTATAGCAATTAAATAAGCATTGAAAGTGGGTGTTTTTCTTTCAAAGCATAGTTCTTCGCGCGTCAGCTCTTAGTAGCTTCACTGTAAAAAAACTGATTCAATTGGATTTATCGTTCTTATTGACGCCAAGTGCTCTGAGGGGAAGTCTTAGAATGCCAGCAATTCTTCTCGATCTTTCTCCAGCTTCTTATCGCTGCAGAGGATAGATAGTTCGCTGAAAGCTTTATCAGCAAAATATCAATGGCGTTATTAGCGGCATCAAAACTCTCTGTACTAGGCAGGGAGACCAGGACCCCCATCGCGCAGCTCAGCCTTAACTTTCGGTTACATGTGAAACCAGCACATTAGCTGTTTTATGTACCCAACAGCGTTGGTGCTGCGTGTCCAGGAATATCTTTGCCATTGTATTTTAAAAAGCAAGGGCAGCGTCTCCAGTAGCAATCCTAAGAAATACGGTTAAGGCACGCGCTCGTAGACCATTGAGAAATTTAGCCCTCAGAGTTCGCTTTTGACGCTCAATAAGCATCTTCGAGCACAACCACAGCTCCTTACGTCCATGCTTACTGACGCCAATAATGACCAGGAGGCAAAAAGGATTATCTTGCGCCTGATAGGCGTATATATATGCCATATTCCAAAAAATAAGGTAGCGGTATCGCTTAAATCAGGCGAACAACCATTGCCTGTGCTCTTCAGGCAATTGCTGTTTCAATTTGCTGATTGATGGTACTGGGAGAGAGACTATGTACTTTCAGCGAGAAACGTTCAGAGCTTAGTATATCTCCGCTGGAGATATGGCTCGCAGGTACAACAATGGTAACAACTCTTTGACGCTTTTTACACGCTTAAAATAAGGCGGTACTAATAAATTGTTGAAGCATATCACGTTACTGCTGAAATCCATAATTTTAGGCACTTTAATTTTAAAATCGCCAATACTAGTCTGTATTATAAGTTTGCTATAGCAAATAACTGTTACTGACGACGGAAATGTGCCGCCCGTCGACAAGGCGGGGAGGTTTTAGCATTTGTTGTTGCAGCATTCCTTCTAGCTCAGCTTCAACGCTGGGCTGGCTATCAGCTACCTGGCAACACATTACAGATGAGTTCATACAAGGAAATCACAGCTAAGTATCTGTTTTTTCGGATACTTATATAGGATATAGGATAGACTTTCATGGCATATCATTTTTTTGTTATTGAAACCATTCACGAAATCAATCACAGTATACACCGCCATCTTCGAAACTCAATATACCAGAAATGAGCATATGTACTTAATTAACCGAGGAATAGACAGTAGCTTCAAATTCAATTACAATAATGTAACTAACTTCACAGAATATTCAAAAAAGTACATTAAATGCAAAGTTGCCTCTTTTAGAGAAAGAATATATATATAAAATATTATGAATGGTTTTAACTATGTTGGCAAGGTTATTGCTTTGCTCGCAGAGCAATTTGTAGCCACGTCTGTATATCAATTCTTATGGATTCAAACAATATTCTCAAGCCAGATAATTCGGTAAATAAAACAACCCTATACAATGGAATCTACTTAGGCATCCTTTTAATCGTCTGATATAACTCTTCATATCTTGAATATGAAATTCATTATCAATAAGTCTCTAATTATTCAACCTTATTAGTCGATGGTGATTAATTTCATACTCCCTAGCAAACGTTTTATACCATTTAGCTCCAGCCAAGTAAAGGATGGACTCTTTATCGATGTTCGCCTCAAGAAAACAGCTAAAGCATACTCTGCATAAAACTCTTTAAGAATCTCATCTCATCGCTCACATGACCACTATTGATCTCAGGCTATGGAAGACTCGCCCGGATTCATTCTTTCCTTTTATGTCTTCCTTTTTTGTGTTTTCTAGCTTTCCTATATGAAGGATATAACGCTTCTATTTGAAGAATTTATGAGAAAATATCTCGTCGACTTCAACAATAACACTTAGTACATTTATCTTGATCTGTCGCCAGCTGAAGTAATGAAGCAGTGAGGACAGCTCTAAACGCTGTTTCTAAATTAATACCTTACTTGTTTCGCTAACTCACGTGTAACGTCAAGCTATGCAACATACATGCAAATAACTAAAGCATTTATCCATATGATGTAATTTTCGCCAGAAGACTTCCAATATGATTGTTAAATATTTTCCTAAAATCAGGGATTTTGCAACGATATTGCACTGTAACCCTAATGAATATTCCCAGCAGATAAGATATTTACTGTAATAGTATAGGCAAGATAAAGCGGAATGAGTTGCTTCAATGCATGAATCGACATCATCCAACAGATTGTCAGCAATCTAACTAGCTAACTAATGAAATGCAGCTTTAATATTAGCAGGGAAAGTGAAGAAAGAGTCTCTTTGAGGGATAATTATTTGCTTTTTTATAATAACCTCTCTTCTAGCAAAAATCCTTTCTTATAGTATAGAAATTCTAGCAACAACCTTTGCCAACATAGCCATATTTTCTTCTCTTGTATACAGAATAACTTTTCCTGTTAAAGACGTGATCTTATTTTCAAATCAATAATAATCACCTGAATATTCTTGAAACGATAAAAAGTATGTGCACCGGCGCTACGCTACCTACCATTGAAGTAGCGGTTAAAATAGTAATAGGTTGATTACTTGGAATTTATGCCATAAAACAAACCGGCCACCAAAATTTTTGAATGCTAAGATTTGATCATGATACAACTCTCCAGGCTAGTAATATTTTCTTCTATTGATTTAACAAACTAACGGAAAATTAAACGCATTCTTAACCCACTCTATATCAGTTGTTTAAACGGTATTTCATCGCTAATAAAGCGCTAATAATATATGCTTACTACGGTGATAAAATTCTATTGTAACCATTTAGTTAGCGCTTTATAACTCAGTTTTAGTAAATCAAGCGAGAAAAAGACCCTGCTCCTTAACCAAGCACTTGTTTAACTGCCTGCTAAAAACTGACCTACTCAGTTTAATTTTTAAATTATATAATCTCATTTTTAATCTATCACTCTTGCACCAAGTTGATCTAAACGACACATATGCACAAAATCTGCTGTATTTTTTAGATAATATTATGTTAAGCATTGCATCACTTTTTCTGCTATCTTTTTTTCATAGGAAATAGCAAATAGCAAATAATGTCGGCCCAGAACCAGAGATACAAGAAGCAACTGCGCCGATATTTTTACTTTGTTGCGGTTTGCTATAAAACCGGGCAATACTTGAACTCGATAGAGTTCAGCGATCACATCCTGCAACATATCAATCGTTAAATTAGTTTGCTAAGTATGACAGGCATGAATAAAACCAGCTAATAATCGACCATACTTAATTGTATTCTTCTGTTGATAATGGCTAGGTAAAATCACCCTTACTTCTGCCGTGGCAATCTTGATTCAGAGGTAAGCCATCACCAAAATCCAATCAGCAAAAATAGGAATTGATTAACTCATTACATTATTTTGTTCAACGAACAGTTGGATGCCCCTAAATAATAGGGCGCAACATTATCATAATGAATACTACCAGCAATATACCCTTCCAATTATCTAATCATTAATAACAAGCTATTTTTATCAAAATGGCGACTGGCTATATTTATTTAATGCTGTCAGCGCTGCCTCCTACTGAGGAGGCACTATAACCTAATTCAGAATTAATCGGCATATTTTTTAATCTTATTTCAAGATTGAGAGATTCGCCAAATTTTTGATAAAACAGTTGCCGCCAGACCTCTGCTGCTGATAAACAATATTTTTCTGTGGCTATTCTTTTTGAGGCAATTTGCCAACAAAAAAGGCGCTATTTTAAAAATAAAACTTATCTGCCTTCACGACCGCGAGACACAATCACCTAATTTTCTATTATCTATCTGAGAGATAGAGCCGCAGCTAATACATCAAACCAACACTGACATTACCTATTGATGCAAGTGCATAAACTTTAACTATTTTATTGTCCTATATTTTCCTTGTTAATGCCAGTAATATATTGCCAAATATCCCTTGGTAGTAAACATCATTACCCACACAGTAAGCTCTTAATACTAATAGAATTAAGTGATAATAACAGGTATAAAATGCTAAAACATTTTTACCATTTTACTTTATAAATTGGATTGTGTTCATCGACTGCTACCATTTTAGCTGACAACAACGGTTCTTAATTAACCCGATATAAGGAAAGATTTTTCCTGCTGTGCCGCTGCTACTTTGAGAACGCTTATTTTAAATTTTTGATCTAATTGTGTTAATCGTTGGAAAATTGTTAACGTTACACCACTAACTTCAAAAGAAATTAGCAATATAGGTTCAATTTCAATATCACTAACTTCAAGACAATAACCTGCTTCACGCACCAAGATCAATAACTTACGTGTAACATCTATACCAAAAAGATCATCATAAGGATTCGGTTCAGTAAAACCTCTTTCTTTAGCTAATAGCGTCTCGTCCCACCTGCACGATAAAGACTTTCCTTCATTAAATAAACCAAAAATATAGAAAAGTGAACCAGAAAGAATATCGCTAAACTCTAACAATTCATCGCTGGCATTGAGTAAATTCTTCAAATTTTTAATAACGGACAAATCATCACACAAACATTAGCTTCATACAGAAATTTACGCTTTAATTGCTAAGCAATTAATTAGATTTAGCGATAATAATCCAATACTACCTGTATTGGTTTTTTTATTTGACGTAATAACATAAAACACCTCCTTAAGTAAAAATACCATAGTACTTCGCTATTTACTAATCAGAGATAGAATAGAGATAGAATCAAGGATGACTTGCTTGAGAATACAATCTTTATCCTGTAATTAGCAGAGATCACCTTAAACTAAAAATTCATTTAAATTGTGATAATGCTATTTGCTAAATTATCCAGCATTAATGCTTTAATATCGATTAACATCACCAAAGAATTAGCAATTGCATAAATTTGCAAATCAATCAGTTTCTTTTTCAAGAAAATTTGTTGCAAATAAATTTGTTTAAGTAGAGCACTTCCAAGATCCCAAACACCAATAACAAAAACATTGATACTTTGATCAATATCAAACAACATTTATTGACATAACTGCACAGCGATTGTAATTATATTATTATCAATTATGGTAAGAACTAATTGCTCAGAATAGCCTTGTGCAATAGCAACAATATTTAATATTGCCATGTGTTAAAGCAGAAAAAACGGGCTAATATCTCCCCCTTGAAAGTTAGCATATCATCACCGACGACTGAAATAATAGCGATCTACTCAATGATATCTAATTACACAAGCAAACTTTCTTTTAATTTAAAATAAAACTCTTGATTCAATGCTTTATATGCTTCTGATAATTGATCCTGATGCATATAGAAACTAATACTATATCTATAAGAAGATTGCGTGATTAATAGAATTAAAATTCTCTTATACAACATCGCTGGAAAAACGAAGTTATTAGCAAATTTGGTGTATGATGTTCAGGCTATGCTCCAATATTAGATGCTTCATAAATCTGTTCTCCATCCTTAAATTGGAGATTGCTTAGCACAAGAGTAATGCGGTTAAATCCTTAATCGGTACTTTTCTGACCAAACAGGAACTGGTTAAATAGCATTGAAGAGATATTTTTCTTAAAACACAGTTCTTCGCGTATCAATTTCGTAAGCCTCACTCCCAAAAAAACAAATTCAATCGGATTTGTCGTTATTAATTGACGCCAACTTCTTTATTAGAAAGCCGTAGAATTCTAGCAGTTTTCTTGATCTTTCTTCAGATTTTCTATCTCTGCAGGATACTTCACTGAAAACCTTGCTAACAAAACATCAATGGTTTTATTAGCAGCATGACACCTCTCTGCTAGGCAGACCTCCTAGCAGCTCAGACTTGATTTTCGGTTTCGTGTCTTTTGGAAGTGAAGCAAGTACATTAGCTGTTTTATA
>JBQMRN010000006.1:0-91144 GCA_052171895.1 Arsenophonus sp. NEOnobi-MAG3 | reverse complement strand
AGCTACTACAGTCTCTTCAAAAAAGCTAGAACCTGGTAACCGGATTTAATCTTCTGTATAGAATCCTCCCTCCCTGCTGCTAAAACCCATCCAATTTAAGGATGGAAAACAGATATTCACGAAGCATTATAGTAGAGTAGCTTGACCGGCAGCCAGCGCCATACAGTAGATTTGCTAATAACTCCTGAGTATATAAAATTAAATTTTATGAAAATAGATTATTTTAATTAGGTTAGCTGCATAATAGCTACTTTTTTTAATAAAATAGTTTTATATATAGATTTTGAATTAGATCTCATCTAATGTGAGCAAGTTCCTCAATCTTTATTAGAAAATTATTACTATAATATAACTTACTATCACTGGAAGTGAGTATGGATTTTATTGAATAAAAATTTAGATTTAACTTTGAACTAATGTTTTATAGATTACAATGGAATTTTATTACCCGATACTGATCGGGGTAATTTCTGTCTAATTATACAGCTAAATATATCGATGTAGAGTGATCTTAAGCTCTTCACCAAAATTAAAATGATGGTTTTGTAGTTCATCTTCTCTGGGAAAACTAAATCATCACTCGAGCATAGCATTCGTTTCAGGATGCTTCAGCGAACTAAGTCGCTCTTTTCTATACCAAGCTCTATACACAAATGGCCTAATTTATGTTTTTTGATGCTGAATATTTTTGTAGATCAAACAGATGGTCTATAAATTGTATGTCATTGTCTGTAAGTATTTTATGGAAATCCATTGGGAATGCTCGCTTAAGGATTACGTAAGAAGCGTCGAGCATTGTCGCGGTCTTGGTCTTGTAAAAAGGGATAAAACCCATCGGGTTGAAGGATCTTATACCTACGCTAAAGATAACGTCGTGAAGTTTCATTTTGGATTTGTAGAAGATATTTTACATCTACATTTAGATAATTAGGCTTGTAGCTTTTAAAGAATTTTAGTTACTTAGTTACAAAGGTTGCCATAAAAAAGAAAAAAGTCATACAGTTTAAAGAAACTTTTTTCTCACTCCCAACCAACATAAAGCTGCATCTCATTAGTTAGCTCGACGAGAATTTGTTGGATGATGTTGATTCATGCATTGAAGGAACTTATTCCACTTTATCCTGCCCATATTATTACAGTGAGCATGTTATTCGGTGGGGGAGATTCATTATAGGGTTACATGGATATCGTCACAAAATCCCTAATTGCAGGAAAAGATTTAAGAATCTTACTGAAACTCCTCTGGCTAAACTACCTCACAAGGATAAATAGTTTAGTATCTGCAATCTATCTTGAATAGGTTGACTTTACTGGAATCGGCGAAACAAACAGCTATTGATTTGAAAACAGCATTTAGGATGCTGTCACTGCTTCCTTGCTTTATCGGTGACAGCCAATATAAATCTACTAATTGCTATTATTGAAGTAGATGAAACATTTTTCTCTAAATCTTTTAAAGGGAAGCGTTTAAATGGAAGCGTTATATCTCACATAGAAAAACTAGAAAAACCTGGAAGAGGATGAGATAAAAAGAAAGAAAAATCATGGTCTTAATTGACAAAGATTGACAGAGTCATCTGAGCGATAAGATTCTTAAAGCGTTTAATGCAGAGTGTGTTAGCCGTTTTTTTGAGCTGATTATTGATAAAAAATCTATACTCTACTCGGATGGAGCTAAATGGTACAAAATCTTTACCAGCGAGCATAAAATTACTCAGCATCGCCTAATAAAGTTGGAGAATTAGAAAGTTATTGCTAAGGAATTCCACATTCAAACTGTGAACAGTTATATCAGCCGATTAAAAGGATAGCTGACTAGATTTCATGGTGTGGAGTTGTTTTATTTACCAAATTATCCGGCCTAGAAAAGATTGTTTGAAACCACAACAATTGAAATACAGACCTGGCTATAAATTTCTCTTCGAGAAAAGCAACAACCTTTGCCAACATAGCCGATCATCAATATCATCTCGTTTTTTCCATTTAGGAATTGGAAGTTCGGATATGCCATAACGCTTAGGTAAAGTAGACGCAGGCTCTTTGCTTGCCTGAAAAGCAGTGGTGGGTTTAGGTGTTGTAGTTGCTTGACGATAGAGACTCATCATCATGATATTTTCCCATCAACTATATCCGACAGTAGCTATCTTGCCATGAATAAGGTTGTGCGCCGAAGGTCTATAATGATCCTGGACCAAACAGTTAAATCTGCCAAAATATTTAGCAGAAATATCACTGATGAGTCTTTTTATTTGTGCTTTGATTTAGCTGGTACTAGAGGTAAGTGATTATGAAGGCATTGCTGATCGTTATTGGTAGGTGCGAAATTTTGATGAACGTTATCGCCGATGATATAGCTTGTAATAAATAAAACCCCTATGATGAATATCAAATGGTTTTCGGTAATACTAAGTTAATAAATAGAGTGGGTAAAAATTTAACTGAACGTAATTTATTATTTAGTGTTCAAACATCGCTGAGATTGACTCTTCGTTGCTGATCCGGCGAATGGTTTCAGCCAACATATCTGATAGCGTTAAAGAGCGAACCTTATTGAGCTGTTTGATTTCATCCGATAAGGGAATAGTGTCACAAACAACCACCTCATCAATGACTGAATCTTTAATATTAGCGACAGCATTTCCTGAAAATATGGGATGGGTAGCATAAGCAAAAACTCGTTTAGCCCCTCGTTCCTTAAGTGCTTCAGCAGCTTTACACAAGGTACCGCCGGTATCGATCATATCATCAACCACTACACAGTCTCGATTAGCTACATCACCAATGATATGCATAATTTTAGAAATATTTGCTCGTGGTCGACGTTTATCAATAATAGCCATATCGGTATCGTTTAATAATTTAGCAATGGCTCTGGCGCGTACAACTCCGCCTATATCTGGTGAAACGACAATTGGATTGTCTAGATTTTGTCGTAGCATATCTTCTAATAAGATCGGACTACCAAAAACGTTATCTACTGGAACATCAAAAAACCCCTGGATTTGTTCGGCATGCAGATCGACAGTTAAGACACGGTCAACACCGACACTGGAAAGGAAATCAGCCACTACTTTAGCGGTAATAGGCACACGCGCTGAACGTACGCGGCGATCTTGGCGTGCATAACCAAAATAGGGAATGACAGCAGTGATCCGAGCAGCAGATGCACGACGTAGTGCATCAACCATGACAACAAGCTCCATTAAATTGTCGTTTGTTGGGGCACACGTTGATTGTATGATGAAAATATCACCACCACGGACATTTTCATTAATTTGTATATTAACTTCACCATCACTAAAACGACCAACCGCAGCGTCGCCAAGACTTGTATAAAGGCGATTAGCAAGACGTTGAGCAAGTTCCGGTGTAGCATTACCAGCAAAAAGCTTCATATCAGGCACGTAAAAACCTCAGGATTGCATCTATAGAGATATTATCAACCAAAAATATTTTATATTGGTTTAATATCTGGAAATCCCAGCGCGGAATGTATGTAAAGGAGACTGGTTAACGCCTTGCGCAATGAATCCCTGTACCCACTCTGGGGCTTTATTTAATACTTTACTAGCAGCAGCTTCAGTTTCAAATTCAGCAAAAACGCAAGCACCTGTGCCAGTAAGACGTGATGATGGATATTCTAGCAGCCATGAAATAAGCTCTTCAACCTCAGGGAAACGTTTTATTGCAATTGATTCACAATCATTTTCGTATGGCCCTTGTAATAAGGTCCTTAATGAGCGTTTTGCTGAATTTCGTTTTAATTCCGGATCAGCAAAAATTTCTTGTGTAGCAATATTTATTCCTGGGTAGGCCACTAAATACCATTTTTCTTCCGGATTGGCTGGCAAAAGTTGATCACCGATGCCTTCTGCAAAAGCGGCATGACCAGTTACAAATACCGGAACATCTGCGCCGAGCTGACGGGCAAGCTCAGCTAGCGTATTATCATTAATATGAGTTTGCCAATGATGATTTAAGGCAATTAAGGTGGTTGCTGCGTTAGACGAGCCACTACCTAAACCAGCACCTATAGGTAATTTTTTATTAACATAAATATCCGCACCTTGATGATCATCAGCGCGGTTTATTTCAAGGCAATAACGCTGTAATAAATGCGCTGCTCTAACAATAAGGTTATTTTCTGCTGGTAAATTAATAAATGGGGTAAGCAGCCGAATTTGATTATCTTCACGTGGTTTGATCGTGATTTCATCAGCATAATTAAGAAATTGGAATAAGGTCTGAAGTTGATGGTAGCCATCAGCTTGACGGCCGATAATATAGAGAAATAAATTAAGCTTTGCGGGTGAAGGCCATGTTAATATCATTCGTTTAGTGTCCAACTGTCTATTTTTAACTTAATACGGTTTTTACCTTGTGTTAATTCAATACGGCTTGGTAGTTTAGGTTGGCTATCTTGATGATAAGCAAGGTAGTTTAAATGCCAGATTTCGCTATTTTGCCTATATTCAATGCTTTTTAACAGCCCATTTTCATCTAATGTGAATAATGTGGCATTAGTTAGTAAACCAATTAACCAATAGGGCAGGTTTTCAATTGGGATGTTCATACCTGTTAATTGATAAATCATCTCTGTTGAATCATAGTTGATATATTTTTTACCTTCTCTATCCATTAGCTGAGTAACGTTAGGTGTTACATTGAGCTCTAATTCTGTTGTTCCTAAGGGATTGGTTAGCAACAGGCGGTAATTATACAGCGTATATTGTTGCCAAAAGAATTGGGCATAGCTTTTATTATCGGTGCCAATATAAGCAAAAGAACCACGTGTTTGAAATTTTGTCAGCTTGGCTAGTTGCTGCTGGTGGTTTATCCATAATGGATTAGTTATTGAGGTGTTTTTTTTACTTGTTAACTGTTGGTTAAATGTACAAGCGGTCAAAAAAACAGCAAGTAATGGAATAAATTTCCAACAATAGTGACGTAAAATGGCAAATTGCTTAGCAATAAGTATCATTAAATATTTCCTATTCAGATAAGTAGTATGAATTTCAGATAAGTGATATTAATTTGTTGATATCGATCAGAATATTATTAAGTTAAATATAACTATAATTAAAAATACCAGATTTATTCATTTGCTTAGTTTAAGATCTTTAATTGTTTAGTTGCATAAAGTAGAATACTACCTAAAAATTTTTTTATTAAAGCTATTGGTTTTATTTTTTTGTGCTTAACAGATGTTTAAAAACCAGTTAGTTATTTGATTTAGTGAACATGAAATTATTTGCACTCGATATAAACTATAAAACTGCTCCTATAAGGTTACGTGAACGGTTAAATTTTTGGCCGGAAAAATTGAATACGTACTGGATAATTTACTTTAGCAGCCACTTGTTCATATCGGCGTTGTGCTTTCTACATGTAATCGTACTGAGCTTTATCTATACGTTGACTCACAAGAATCCCTAGAAGATCAATTAATTGATTGGTTATGCAATTGTCATCATTTAAATTTAAATGATCTTAGAGTAAGTATTTATTGGCATAAAGATAATGTTGCTGTTAGCCATTTAATGCGTGTTGCTAATAGATTAGATTCATTAGTCTTAGGTGAACCGCAAATTTTAAGTCAAGTTAAACAAGCATTTTATAAATCTCAGTACTATAAAAATTATCTAGTGAGTTGGAGCGTTTATTTCAACGCTCATTTTCAGTTGCTAAACGTATTCATACGGAAATAGAAATTGGCACTAATGCGGTTTCAGTTGCTTTTGTCGCATGTGTACACTAGCCCATCAGATTTTTGAATCATTATCTGAATTGCATATTTTATTGGTAGGTGCCGGTGATACGATCGAACTGCCTGAATGCCATTTTCGCAAACATTGTGCTAAGCGCTTGATTATCGCTAATCGAACTCGTGAACTTGCTGCATATTTTGCTAATTAAGTTGGTGTAGAAATTATCACTTTAGGTGAGATTGATACTTGTTTAGTAGACGTGGATATTGTTATTAGTTCTACTGTCATCCCTTTACCGATTATTAGTAAAGAGATGGTTGAACGGGCAATAAAAGCCAGCTGTAATAAATAAGGTGATCTTGCTTATTGATATTGCTGTTTCGCAAGATATTGAACCAGATGTTGATAAATTAAATAATATTTATCTCTATAGCGTTGATGATTTGCATGCAATTGTGCAACACCACAATGTAAAACAATGGAAAATAGCAGTAATTCAGGGAGAGCTTATTATTGAGCAAGTAAAGTGCTTATTTTATGGATTGGTTGCGTTCTCAGTCATCTGTCAATACAATTCGTGATTATCGTAGTCAGGCAGAGCAAATTAGGGCTGAAATGGCAGAAAAGCGCTTGCTTCGTTGTGAAATGCTGCAGATAGTAAGCAAGTGATTAACCAATTGACTTATCAGTTAATGAATCGATTGATCCGCTCACCAGCCAATTCACTTCAGTAATCAGTAAGTAGCGACAAATGGTAATATTCATCTTCTTAATATTCTAAAAGATAGCTTAGGACTGGAGTAAAATTAAACTACCTTTAGTAAGGTCTAACATAACGAATGAAGTCTTCAATAATTTCTAAATTAGAAGGATTGCAGGAACGGTACGAAGAAATTCAAGCTAATCTGGTTGATCCTGAAGTGATCAGAGATCAAGAGCGTTTTCTCGCATTCTCTAAGGAGTATGCGCAGTTAACTGATGTAATCAAATATTTTCAGTTATGGCGCACTGTTCAGCAAGATATTGAGACGGCTGAAATATTACTGCATGATTCTGAAATGCGCGACATGGCTCAGGAAGAATTGAAAGAAGCAAAAAAACGTAATGAGGAATTTGAACAACAGCTACAGATTTTATTGTTACCTAAAGATTCTGATGATGGAAAAAATTGCTTTTTAGAAATTCGAGCAGGTACTGGTGGTGATGAGGCTGCAATATTTGCCGGTGATCTTTTTAGAATGTATAACCGTTATGCCGAATTCCGTCGCTGGCGTATTGAAGTTATAAATGCGAGTGAAGGAGAACACGGTGGATATAAAGAAATTATCGCCAAAGTTTCTGGTAAAAGTGTATATGGCCGTCTAAAGTTTGAGTCAGGGGGACATCGTGTCCAACGGGTGCCAGAAACAGAATCTCAAGGGCGTATTCATACCTCTGCTTGTACAATAGCTATCTTGGCTGAAATTCCGTTAACAGAACTACCTGGTATTAACCCTAGTGACTTAAGAATTGATACTTTTCGTTCATCAGGCGCAGGCGGACAACACGTTAATACCACTGATTCCGCGATCCGTATAACCCATATTCCAACTGGGATTGTGGCTGAATGTCAGGATGAACGTTCTCAGCATAAAAATAAAGCCAAAGCGTTGTCGGTTTTAGCAGCCCGTATTCGTGCATTAGAAGTGCAGAAACGCCGTGAAGCAAAAGCATCAGAGCGCCGTAATCTACTCGGCTCAGGTGATCGTTCAGATAGGATCAGAACTTATAATTTTTCCCAAGGCCGCGTTACTGATCATCGTATCAATTTAACTCTGTATTGTTTAGATGAAGTAATAGAGGGAAAATTAGATAGCTTAATCCAACCTATTATTAACGAATATAAAGCAGATCAATTCTCTGCTTTATCAGAGCAGGATTAATGAATTATCAGCATTGGTTAGTTTATGCAGCTAATAAGCTTCTTTGCCATAGTGATAGTGCTAAATGTGATGCTGAAGTTTTATTGCAATATATAACAGGAAAAACACGGACTTTCCTTATTGTATTTGGCAAAACAAAGTTAACTGTTAAGCAACAACAACAGCTTGAACATCTATTAAATCGTCGGGCTAAGGGTGAGCCTATCGCCTACATAGTAGAAGAAAAAGAGTTTTGGTCATTACCAATAAAAGTTTCACCTGTGACGTTAATACCTCGTGCGGATACAGAGTGCTTAGTTGAGCGAGCATTACAATTATTATCGGAAAAGCGAGTAGTAAAAATATTAGATTTGGGGACTGGTACGGGTGCTGTGGCATTAGCTTTAGCATCAGAGTGTCCACAAGCGAAGATAGTCGGTGTTGATGTTAGTGATGCTGCAATTACACTTGCCAAACTTAATGCAAATAATTTGCTGATTAATAATATCAAATTTTGCAAAAGTAATTGGTTTACTTCGCTACCTATTCAGCAATTTGATATGATTATTAGTAATCCACCTTACATTGATGAATGTGATCCACATTTACAACAAGGTGATGTGCGTTTTGAACCTAAAAAAGCATTAATATCAGCTAATCATGGGTTGGCTGATATTCAATTGCTAATTGAAGAATCGCATAACTATTTAGCTAATAATGGATGGCTTTTACTCGAACACGGGTGGTTGCAGGGAAGGCAAGTAAGGCGATTATTTTCCTGTCATCATTATCAACAGGTAGTAACTTTTCAGGATTATGCTGGTAATGATCGTATTACAGTAGGTCAATGGAAATGTGATGAAAACCATAGCTGATTTTGAATTTAATAAAGCACCACTAAGCGAAGGTATTATAGTTGTTTCACGAATTATTCGGCCAGATTTTCCGGTTGAACAAGTTAATGCACAACTTAGGCTTTTGGTTACCGAAGCAAAACAAAGAATACAACCTGAGGATGATATAGAAACGCAAGTATCTATATTATTAAAGTTATTTTATCGAGACTGGCTTTTTAGCGGTGTAACAGGGGTTTATTCGCTTTCTGAGGCACTTTGGCTGGATAAAGTATTAATAGCAAGACAGGGAGCACTTGTTTTATTGGGGACAATTTTTTTACATGTTGCCACTCAATTACAGTTGCCAGTGATGCCTATTATTTTTCTAACTCAACTTATTCTATGCGTTCGTCGAGAAAATGCTACTTATTGGTATATTAACCCAATAAATGGTGAGACGCTTACTGAGCAGATGCTTGATTTATGGGTTAAGGGAACAATTAGTCCTTTTGCTCATCTGACTCGAAAAGATATAGAAGAAACTGCACATCGAATTATCATACGCAAAATATTTGATACAATAAAAGCTGCATTGATGGAAGAAAAAAAAATGGAACAAGCACTAAGAGTTTGTGAAACATTATTAATTTTTGATCCGAAAGATCCTTATGAAATACGTGATAGAGGACTTATTTTTGCTCATCTTGAATGTAATCATGTCGCCATTTCTGATTTAAATTATTTTGTTGAGCAATGCCCAGAAGATCCTGTTTCTGAAATGATAAAAATGCAAGTTTATTCAATAGAAGGGCAGCAGATTATATTCCATTGATCATCAAAATTTGTAACTAATTTGCTTTCATAGAAAGGGTAAAAGCATGCAATATAAAGTAGTCGCTATTGATGATATTAAAGTGGCAAATAATCTACCATTTGTTTTATTTGGTGGTATGAATATACTTGAGTCGCGTGATCTGGCAATGAAGATTTGTGAACATTATGTCACCGTAACAGACAAGCTTAACATTCCTTATGTTTTTAAGGCTTCCTTTGATAAGGCCAACCGCTCTTCAATTCATTCCTATCGTGGCCCCGGACTTGAAGAAGGAATGAAAATTTTTCAAGAAATCAAACAAACATTTGGAGTTAAGATAATTACTGATGTTCATGAGCAAGTGCAAGCAGCAGCGGTTGCTGAGGTGGTTGACGTTATTCAACTACCGGCTTTTTTAGCCAGACAAACTGACCTGGTTAAAGCGATGGCTAAAACCGCTGCAATTATTAATGTTAAAAAACCTCAATTTATTAGCCCCGGACAAATGGGGAATATTGTTGAAAAATTTAAAGAAGCAGGTAATGAGAAGGTTATTCTCTGTGATCGCGGGGTAAACTTTGGTTATGATAATTTAGTTGTCGATATGTTAGGTTTTAATGTCATGATAAATGTATCAAAGGGTTCTCCGGTAATCTTTGATGTTACTCATGCATTGCAGTGCCGTGATCCTTTTGGTTCTGCTTCTGGCGGTCGTCGTTCCCAGGTTGCTGAGTTGGCAAGAGCGGGTATAGCAGTCGGTTTAGCGGGATTATTTCTTGAAGCGCATCCTGATCCGACTAATGCAAAATGTGATGGCCCATCGGCATTACCATTAGAAAAATTAGCGCCTTTTCTTGAACAAATTAAAGCCATCGATGATTTGGTGAAAAGTTTTGCCAAATTTTAGATACCACTAATTAATTGTTATTTTATGCAGTTAAATGAAGTTGTTACTGTATTTTACGTTGATCTTCAGAATTGCTATGGTAAAAAAAAATATAAAATCAGTTACATTCCTGCTTTTAACTATTGAAATCCTGATGGATGTTAGTTGGGATATAGTTGCTGTACCTTCTGTAAGATTACTTCTTTTTTTTATCAAAAAAAGAAGTAATCTTACAGCCAAAAAATAGATTGCGCAAAAAGTAAGAAAAATTCATCGTGCTCAATGTTATCTGAGCTTATTTTTAAGCTTATACTCAATACTATAAGCTAGAATTTTTATTCTAAAAGCGTGATATCAACAGAAATTAAATCAGTTTAATATTGTTAGACTTTTCTTGGAGAACCCCAGAAAAGCAGGCCGGATTGCGTCTCCTAACTGGTATTAGATTTATTAGTAGAATGTCCTCAACAGCAAGGATATAAATTTTTCTTAGAACTGCCTTTATAAGGTAGTGTTGATAAAGGTTGTTGCTTTTCTCGTAGAGAAAATTTGTAGCCATATCTGTATTTCAATTATTGTGGTTTTAAACAATCTTTTCCTAGGGCAGATAATTCAGTAAATAAAACGCGACTCTACACCATGGAATATACTTAGCTATTTTTTATAATTGCTTGATATAACTCTTCAGATTTTGAATCTAGAATTCTTTACCAATAACTTCTAATTATCTCGCCTTATTAGGCGATGGTGAGTAATCTTATGCTAGCTGGCAAAGGTTTCGTACCATTTAGCTCCATTCTGGTAAAGGATGGAGTCTTTATTGATGATCAGCTCAAGAAAACAGCTAACACAGACTCTGTATTAAATTATTGAACTGTAGAAACACATTATGGTATGAGCCACGCAGAGGTACGCTGCTTATGGGAAGTTCATGATCTAAGTACTGTTTTTATATTCTGCGATATGTTAATTTTTTCAGGAATTCATTTATTAGATAGCTCAGAATAAATCTCCTAGAAAACGTAACCGCGTAAAATCAGAAGATAAGAAGAACACGTGAGTTCACGTATTTACACCCTCATGAAATTAATGATACAGATCGATTGAATTTTTCATACTAAAAAGAGGCCATACAGCAATGCATCTGATTTGGTCTTGAATTCTTTCTCAGCAAGCAAGCATTATCATTATCCGCCTCTAGTCACGATTATCCGTGCTTTTTAAGCACCCCACTACACCATGCCAAGCCGATGACGCTGGATACAACTGTATTGAATGGAAAATAACTGAAAAGTATCCTTGCCAATGAATTCATAAGCTATATGGAACTAGGTATAATCCCAGTCCGTCTCCTTCGGCCTCCCTGGGATAAACACAAAGATAACTAGCCCGATAGACCTAATAAATGCGGACAGGATGACGATTTCTATTTCTCTGGCAAGATATCTAGAGGGTAATTTACCCAGATGTATTCCCCCAAGCCCAACTAGACTGCTTTTTAGCATTGATGCCGGCTGTAATAATTTTCTTGAAAAACACGGTAAAATGTCAACTTGTCGACCAGTCTATCTGTTTAGTGAATGCTTGCCTGCGGTACTTTTTTGGCTTTTGGCATGGATCTCCTGTGCCTCCACAGCGAATGGGTAGGGGGAGGCGCTACTGCTCTCTGGCTCTCCTAAATCTTCCAACAGCCGTTTTTCTATAAAATTATAAGTCAAAAACCTGCAGTTCATTCGCCTTCAAAGCTACCGAACAGTAGTTAACATACCAGGTTTATATTTTACCTAACTGCGACTGGCAACACATTACTTTCATTATGCCCATCTTTTTTTTCTTTTTTCAACAATAACTGTGTACTACTCAACGCTCTGTTTTTCGCCGCCTGGCTACTCGCGCGTTATGCTACAATGGGTACGCAAAGAGGATATCAAAATTAGTATATTCTGTGCCTTGCACACTTATGGTTAACAACTCAATCAACATCCGCATCTTCATATTTCCGTCATCTGTGCCAATCTGAATATAAACATGCTGTATGGCGTGAGCTATTCTTAAAAAAAAAGAGTAGTCAAATAAATCTGGTGAGGTGCTCTGATCCGGCTGCTGCGTCATACACCTATAAGCTGATAAATTCCAGTATTTTCATTGGTCTTTGTTATATCCGCGTCAGGAAGCAGTGGCAGCGTTATCCTAAAGGCACAGTACGGATGTTACTGGAAATAGCACTTCACTAAAAAGATGAAAGATGGCCCTTGGATAGCGTGAAATACCTCGTGGCGCTAGCTTAAATGCCAACCGGTCGATATATCTACGTTAAAACTGCAGTATTATACCGGAGAACTAGTGGTTGTAGATCATTACTATGAGCACCTGACTAAGCAGTTATCGGCAGCAGAGCCTTCTGATGTAGGAGGAGCTGATTGGGCGATGTATTGGCTATATTTTGGCAATGGCATTTTAAGATGGTGCGTTATACTATAGTTTCTTGTCGAATCGTAAACGAGGCAGACTATTAGCGAAGGTGTATAAGATGCTTGAGATGACGGCTTGCAAAAAACTGAAAAAACAGGTTCGCCTTTCTGATGGAATGAATCTTTTGCAAAGATCCGTACAAATAGATTTTGTGTGGCTGGCGATAGGCTACTTTTTATCAACGTTCGGGTTGTAAACAAGCAACGGAATTGTTGTCAAAAAGAATGCATAAATGGAAAACTGATGGTTATTCAGAAGCCAAACCTAGGGTTAGTTTCTAAAATTAGTGCATTAGATCAAAGAATACATACTCTGATAAAATTTTAACTTGTAATAGACCCATAAACCAATTCTATCTCCTTTTAGCAATAAAGGATGGTTTTTTAGTTTTCAGTTAAAGAGAAATTCAATTTTTAACCATAAAGAATCTTATAGCTTATATGACTCACTATCGATCTCTGGCGATTAAGACCGCAATTTATTCTTTCTTTTTATTTTCTCCTTTTCCATGTTTTCTAGCTTTCTTATATGGGACATAAGGCTTCTCTCTTTAAAGGATTCAGGGAAAATTGTTTCATCGACTTCAATAATACCACTTAGTGTATTTATGTTGGTTTTCGCCGATGGAGCAAGGAAGCAGTGACGCCATCTGAATGCTGTTTTCAAATCAATGTCTGTTTTTTACTGACTACTATAAAGTCAAGCTATTCAACATACATCCGTAAATAATTAAACCATTTATTCTTCTGATGTGGTTTTGCCAGAGCACTTCGAGTAAGATTGTTAAATCTTTTCCTGAAATCGAGGATTTTGCAAGGATATCGCTGTATAATTCTAATGAATAATCCAAGCGGATAAAACACATTTATTGTGAGAATATATGGGCAGGATGAAGTGGAATGAGTTCCTTCAATGTATAAATAAAGATTACCTGACAGATTATAGCTCAGCCAACTAATGAGATGCAGATTTATGTTGGTATGGAGTGAGAAAGAGTCTCTTTGATTGTTATGACTCTTTGCTTTTCATGGCAATTTCTGTAGTGAAAATCCTTCATAAAGTATAAGAGATTTCTACCAACAATTTTTGGAAACATAGTCGTTTACAAATATCCCATAATAAAACCATAAAAAAGATCAATATGGGTCACGATCTTGCTAGCTATCAAAAAATTGCTAAAATTGCATACAATAAATGATTAAATGTTTGTGTTCACTTAATTGTTGGCCTAATAATTGAAATAATTAAAGAAAATTTACAAATAATATCTCGTGTTATTGATACCGGTGTTGATAGTATTAAATTGCATCTATTACATATTATTGATGTTAGTATAATGAGAAAAGTTTTGGGTATGCGTGGTGGGATTTATTATCACTGGAATTAAGTGAGTACGTGAAATGTCCAAATAAATAATCCGTTACGTTATACATCAAAAATATTATTAATCATTGTATTTATGGCAATGATACTAGAAAGACATTACTTGCGTCAAATTGACGTGCAAACAGCATGAATGCTTTATATCAATATTTCTGCCAGTTTTGGGCTTTATTAGAAAATCTGATGTATAGCGGTTACGGCTATGTTTCACTCTGATCTTTTGTGAATTTAATCTGTTCTCTATCCTTAAATTTGACGTTGTTTACTACCATGGATCAGTAACTTAAAATCTTCTTAGACGGTTCTAGCTTTTCTGAGCAGACTGTACCAATTCAATTCTATTGAAAGGATTGTTTTTCTCGAACCACAGTTTTTTTGCCAGTCGGCTTGGTAGCTTCACTGTCGCAAAAGCTAATTTAATCAGATTCCTCGTTCTTATTAATACGCTCACCACACTGCTTTGACGGGAAGTTATAGAATGCTAGCAGTTCTTATTAATCTTTTCCAAGCTTCTTCATCTCTGCAGGGTGATACTCGCTGAAAACCTTACTAACAGAACATCAATGGTTTTATTAGCGGCATTGTGCCTCTCTCTGGTAGCCAGACATCCCGTAGCTCAGTCTTAACTTTTTGTTGCATGCTTTTTTGTAGTGAAGGTGTAGTATATTAGCTGTTTTGTGTACCAAATAGGGTTGCTAGTGCGTATCTGGAAATATCTTTGCCATTATATTCTAAAAACCAGGGAACTCTTTCTTCCAGTAGCAAGCCTGGAAGATATGGTTGGTTAAATCACGCGCTTGCAGGGTATTGAGAAGTTTGGCCAAGTTCGCTTCTTACTTTTGATAAAAGTATCTTCTGGCGCAACAACGAGCTTCTTACGTCTATTCTCAGTAACGTCGATAATAACCAGCAGGCAAAGGTAATCATCTTACCTTAGAGGATTGTATATGTTATCGATAAAATAAACGTAGTGCATATCGCTTAAATCAGGCAGGTGGTATAATTATCTGTGATCTTCAAGGTATTGCTATTTCAGTTTTGTGATGCTACTGGCAAATAGACAAGATTATGTGCTTTCAGCGAGAAAAGCAAGACAATGGCTTCATGAAAATCACCACTGGATATGTGCCTTGCCAGTACAGCTATGGTAGCAACAAACTGTTGAAGCATATTCTATTGGTGCTGTGATCTCTGATCTTAAGCACTTTATTTTTAACATCAGCAATACCAGTCTGTATAGTTTGCTATGGTAAATAATCCTTACGGATGACGGCATCGTGCAGCATGACGCTTGTTGGCAAGGCACTGTTCAGCATGTTATTGCAGCATAGTTTTAAGCTCAGCCTTAACGACGGGTAGCTATAAGAGTTGCCTGGTACCATTACGAATGAGTTAATGCAAGGGATCATAGGTAATATCTGGTTCACGGATAACTGTATGGTATACTTTTCATGACATATCATCTCTCTGTTGTTAAAATCATTTACGAAATCAATTAGCAGTATACGATACATCACTATCTCTGAAACCCCATACAGTAAAAATGAATATAACTCCAGTTTATAGGTTATGGTTGGCTCTACAGTATAAATTTGTGGAAGAACTAAAATAGTTGCTGGTAGATATTTTATGTGGCGGTGAGGGAGGGATTTGAACCCTCGATACGTTTTCACATATACACACTTTCCAGGCGTGCTCCTTCAGCCACTCGGACACCTCACCGATCATCCTACTATAGGAAAAAGAAGACTAACCATCAATAATATATTGCAATTTTTCTCTCTTTTTGAAGTTAACAAGATAAATAAAAGAATAATCTATTAAAATAGATTCGATATTACCGTCAATGTGGTTATTATTACTTACTAGTAAGAAGTAAGTATATTAAATGCATAGCATAAGTTAGAAACTTAATGAATGAATTTTCTATGATTTTCATCATATTAGGAATATTATTAATCGTTAGCCAAAGGAAGGATCCTCGTAACTAATCCTTTATTTGATTGATTATTCAAAATCAATTGAATTTTTCTTGGCCTTTAGGAGCAAAATGAATTATTAAGGCAATTTACCATCGCTAGCAGGAAGGATTTAGCATTAGTTATTAAATATTTTAAGTAATTCTTTCTTGATCCTACCTCTACTACTGTTGCTAACAGTATCAGTTAATATAGTGAAATATCAGCAATAACAATTAATTAATTTTTACTGATTAATGGAGTAAAGTTATCAGTGAAAAAGGTAATCGTTTTGCTGCTTTGTTATTAGCAGGATCTTGCTTGGAAGATAATGTAGAGCAGGCTCCGTTATTAATACAAATTCAGTTATTTGATCAATTTATTTTACCTGTAAGTGAATTATTTTTAGCCAACTGGAAAGTAGCCATGTAGCGAGTAATTTTTCTTACTTTAGGTAAGAAAACCTGTGAAGCTTTAGTTGTATTACGCGAAGAGCTTTAGTTGATAATTAGTAAACAAGCTGTCAGCTTGCATGAAAATTTAACAGGCGAGAGAGCATATAGTAGCGCCTGTTATGTCCTATTAACTGCTTAATGGTTGGTAATTTATTTATTTTAGTAATTGAATAACTAACTTACCCGCTTTAACTTCAAGTCCTTTAGCGATTTTTTGACTAATGTTTCTGCTTTGTTTTTTTCTGGTTTCTAATAAATAGACAGGATTTTTCAAAATAAGATTTTAACGAATTATTAATAATTAGAAATATTGGAGCGGCGCGATGGTTGAAGCTATTTTTTCTGGTGTAATTTTGTTATTAGAAATTGTCAAATTTTTAAATAGATATCACCAGTAGCTACGTAAAAATAGGGTACTGAAGAAGTAATAGCTAAATAGACTTCTGCATACATTGAGCCTAATAGTGTTTCAAGCTTAATTTTAGCTAACTCGCCCCCCATTAGGCTAATTTTATTCGGCTCACTCGTGGCGATTTGAGTATAAATATTGCCTATATTGATACTAGCATCAGCATAGTCCAGCAATCCCTATTTTTTAGTAGGGTGGATATATTTAGCTAGATACTGATTAATGTTATATTCACTAATACTGAATTTGGTTAATTGATCGCATCTAGCTATCACTCCATATACTAACAATAGTACTCCTGTAAAAAACTGCTTCATATTTTATTTTTTTCCTCTAGTTTTGATAGCAAGATTGTACAGAACTATTCATTATTATAAATAATAGTTTTTCTGCTGATTAAATTATTGCTATAAAGCCAATAAGGTTAATAATCCTATAATGGTTAACAGATGCCAAGGTGTGGTAGTGCAGATAAATTCCCCCCCACTAATGTCTAATATTATATAGCTCCAGCCAACCACAACCACCTATATAGCCAATTGCACCACCTAAATGGATGCCCTAATTTATTAAAACCCATATAATTTTAGTGAGCATGAGAATCTACCAGTGTAAGGCGCTTAATGTTTTATGTGCTCGCTTTTCAGTAAAAGTACCTAAATAAAAGAGACTGATCAGGGCAAAAAATAGCATCAGTGAATGGGTAAAATCAATGCGAATGATAGCCGAGCTTGTCAAAAGTAAACCTGTCATTAATTGTTGCTCGAGGTGAAAATATTTTCAGTCCAACGGACGATGGGAGATAAAGTAAGGTTAAAGAGATAATGACTTTAATGCTATACATCCATTTAATGGTACAGTTAGTGAGCTTGTTATTTCATTAACGGCAATTAGAAATATTAGCATAATTTGCATGTATAAAATAAAATAGCTGGTCAGAATAAGAATCTTTTTAAAAAAGAGTTGATCATGAAAAACTTTACTCATACTGGTACGAATTGATATTCGGCTAGTCGAGACATGATAAGCAGGTAATAGCTAGGTGTTTAAAATGGCGGCGATAATGAAATTATTGTAGCTGTTCAACAAATAAACTGAGACTTATACATAAAAGCTAGCTACTAAGTAGGGTACTGAGAATAGTGCAGGCACTATCTTGATTAATAATAATGAATAAACCGACCTAGTTCATGTGCTTTGTCAGTTTAATTACTAAGTGTCATATCCCGAAATATAGTTATGATTTTTATTTTGAATAATTCAGATTTAACTTTGAAGGAATCTTTCATAGACTGTAATAGAGTTTTACTACCCAAGACTAATTGGGGTAATTCCTAATTGTACAGCCAAACATATCTATGCAGACTAATTTCAAGCTATTTACCAGAATTGAAATGATGGCTTTGCAACCATCTTCTATGTGCCCATTAAATCGCTTAACCATACCATTCGTTTAAGGATGCATCGGCGGGCTAAAAGAGTTGGTGTTCTATATCAAGCTCTGTACATAAACGGTTAAATTCCTATTTTCGATGGTGAAGGTTTTTGCAGAAAAAGGCGTTCTGTAAATTTTTTGGCATTTTCTGTAAGTACCCGATGGATAGCTATGGGAGATGCTCGGTTAAGATCACCTAAGAAGCGTTGAGCATTGGCCGTGGTCTTGGCCTTGTAAATACGCATAAAACCTAAATCTATCAAGTTGCGCGATATTATACCTACGAAAAGATAATGTCTTGAAGCTTCATTTGGCATTTTTGAAAGATATCTTACATTTAGGTGTAGAAATCGTCCTAGTAGCTTTTAAACGCTTTATGCCCAGTGGGTCTTCGTGCCTTCTTGCCTCCATTTCATGAAAATTCCTCCCTCCCTGGATCCTGCATAAACAACGATCTAGGCCAAATCAAGATACGATGGGGGTTCAGGAATTTGCGTACGACTGCCAGAAGATCATCAAAAGAGAAAAAATTTTTTGAAGGAAACCGACTATGGCTTTCCTGATCGGGCGACAGCGTTGTCTGCAAAGAATGGGGAATATGGCTGTGATAATATCAGGCTATGTTGGAAAAGCTTGTTAGTAGAAATCTCATATCCTATATGAAGGATTTTCTCTACAGAGAGAACCATGAAAAGGAAAAACTAATACAGATCAAAGAGACTCTTTATTACTGCTTGCCAACATAAAGCTGTATCTCATTAGTTTTTTGGTGATAATCTGTTGGATAATGTAGATTATGCATTGAAGTAACTCATTTCATTTTATCCTGTCCATATTATCACAGTGAACATGTTATCCCAGTCCCAGCTTGGGGACATTCATTAATGTTAGTTACAGCGATATCGTTACAAAATTCACAATTGCAGGAAAACATTTTATAATCTTATTGTAATTCCTCTAGCGAAACTACATCACAAGGATAAATAGTTTAGTTATTTGCAATGTATATTGAATAACTTGACTTTACGGGAGTCAGCAAAACAAACAGAACAGGTATTAATTTAAAAACAGCGTTTAGATACGTTACTGCTTCCTTGCTTCATCGGCAGCAGCGATAGCCAACATAAATGTAGTAAGTGCTATTGTTGAAATTGACGAAATTTTTCCTAAATTCCTTAAAGGGAAGCATTATTCCACATAAAAAAACTAGAAAAGACGGAAGAGGAGGAGATAAAAGAAAAGAACGAATTGCGCTCTTCATCGCTAGAGATTGACAGGTTCATGTGACAAATGAAACTCTTAAAGAGTTTAATAGAGAGTGTGTTAACCGTTTTTTCAGCTGATCTTTGATAAAGAGTGTCAATCCTTTTGCTCGGGATGGAGCTAAATGGTACAAAACCTTTGCCAGCGAGCATAAAATTAATCACCATCACCTAATAAGGTTGGTAATTAGAGAGTTATTGGGAAAGAATTTCATATTAAAAGTATGAATAGCTATATTATTAGCCGATTAAAAAGATGGCTAAATAGGAGATTAGCCCATTGTGTAGGTTTTTTATTTACGAATTATCTGCCTGGAGAAGATTGTTTAAAACCATAACAATTGAAATACAGATGTGACTACAAATTGCTCTGTAAAAAAGCAACACCCTTTTCTAATATAGCCGATCATCAAGATCATCTTGTTTTTTCCTTTAGCAACGGGAAGTGTGGATATATCATAACCCTTAGCTAAAGTAGACGCAGGCTTTTTACTTGCCTAAAGAGCAGCACTGATTTTAGGTGTTCTAGTTGCTTGACGATGAAGCAACATCATCATGATATTTTAGTCTTAACTAAATCCTTCAGTAGCCATATTGCCATGAATATGGCTGTTATGTAGAGAGAGTCTATATAATGATCATCCAGGAGCAAACAGATAGGTTTTAAACCAAAGGAATAATATGCGAAAGCTTATTTAGAAAATAATGGTGAATGGCGAGATCATATTTTAATAATCAGTGATCACAAAAAATAATCAGGATAAATTTGCTATATAAAAGCAGAATAATAATGATCGATTTTACTGCTAGTTTAGTAAAAGTAGTTATTCTAATTTATGGTTATGCTTCCAACTTGCTGATATACTTCATTAATCTAATATAACTGCCATTGATAAAGATATTACATGAATCTACTCAAATCGTTAGCAACGATAAGCTCTATGACTATGTTTTCCAGAGTGCTAGGATTTATTCGTGATGCGATGATCGCGTGTTTTTTTGGCGCTGGTTTGGCGACAGATGCTTTTTTTGTTGCTTTTCGATTACCAAATTTTTTGCGGCGAATTTTTGCCGAAGGCGCATTTTGCCAAGTATTTATCCCTATCCTGGCGGAATATAAAAATCAACAAGGTGACGAAGCTACTCGCACTTTTATTGCTTATGTTTCCGGTTTATTGACATTGATTTTAGGCATCGTTACATTAGCAGGAATATTAGCAGCACCTTGGATTATTTATATTACGGCTCCTGGTTTTACTGATACACCGGATAAGTTTAATTTAACCGTTCGTTTATTGAGAATTACTTTTCCTTATATTTTATTAATCTCTTTAGTATCGTTGGCTGGTGCTATTTTAAATACTTGGAATCGTTTTTCTGTTCCTGCTTTTTCGCCTACTTTACTTAATATCACTATAATTATATCAGTACTGTTGTTAGCGCCATATTGTGAACCGCCTATTATAGCGGTAGCATGGGGGGTTTTTGCCGGTGGCATTTTACAGTTGCTGTATCAATTACCTTATTTACAAAAAATTGGCATGTTAATTTTACCGCGTATCTCTTTTCATAATAGCGGTGTGTGGCGAGTAGTGAAGTTAATGGGACCGGCAATTATTGGCGTTTCTGTAAGCCAGATTTCTTTAATTATTAATATTATTTTTGCCTCATTTTTACAATCAGGCTCTATCTCGTGGATGTATTATGCTGACAGATTGATGGAGTTTCCTAGCGGTGTTTTAGGAGTGGCACTTGCCACTATCTTATTACCTTATCTGGCAAAAAGTTTCTCAACCGGTAATGATAAAGAATATCAGCGCTTAATGGATTGGGGGTTACGGCTTTGCTTTTTATTAGCGATACCCTGTGCTATTGCACTGGCTATTTTAGCTCAACCGTTAACTGTGTCACTTTTTCAATATGGCAATTTTACCGCTTACGATGCGGTAATGACTCAATGGGCATTAATTGCCTACTGTGTTGGTTTAATAGGATTAATTGTCATTAAAGTATTAGCGCCAGGGTTTTATTCGAGACAAGATATTAAAACACCTGTCAAAATTGCGATTATTAGCTTAATTTTGACACAACTAATGAACCTTGCCTTTGTTGGTTCGCTAAAACATGCTGGATTGGCCTTATCAATCGGCTTAGCTGCATGCTTTAATGCTCTGATGCTTTATTGGCAATTACGTCGTCAGGGAATTTTTATTCCCTTAGCTGGTTGGGGGAATTTTTTGTTTAAATTAATTGCCGCTTTAATTGTTATGGTAGCGATATTATTCTTGGTATTAAATTTTATGCCACTATGGGAGCATGGAAATATGTTGATGCGGATCAGTCGCTTGCTATTTGTGGTTTTTGCCGGCGCAATAAGTTATTTTGGTGCATTATTTGTTTTTGGTTTTCGTTTGCGGGATTTTTCACAGAGGGTTATTTAGTTAACTTAATGAAAAATAAATCTGGTTAAGTGATCATTCGTTTTCTGAAAACGCGTAAACGCGCTTTTTTATTATCAATCGAAACTGGCAAGCTCAGTGAGCTTTATAATTTGAAATAGTATTATTTCTAGATAGACTTGGTGCGTCCAAGTGGACTCGAACCACCGACCCCCACCATGTCAAGGTGGTGCTCTAACCAACTGAGCTATAGACGCAAAAAATTTGCTATTGTAATAATATAAAAATAAATATTAGCGGCAGTTTTCATTCTGGCAATAAAAATACAATTTTACGTCTAACTGTTAGTATTTAATGCTATTTAGCATGAAAGAGCAATTTTTTATTTTTTAATGCTTAGAAAATTAAATCGCTCTTTCATTGAAGATCAAAAGCATCCATTTTTTGCTAAAACCAAAAAGAATGGTTTATTGGGTCTATTCTAAGTTAAAACTATCATCAGATAGTATGTATTTTTAATCTAACCACCCCCTAAACAAACTAATTTTTAGAGAGATTAATTCTAGGTTTGGCTTAGTATAACCTTTTTCTCCATTTTATGCATTCTTTCTGGCAACAATTTTATTGCCTGTTTACCCCTCTTAGCATTGATAAAAAGTAGTCTATCGCCACATAGAATACATTTTATAGATTTGTCAGCAGGAACCCTTTTATCAGTAGGGTAAACCTGAGTTTCTCAGATTTTTTAATGGGCTTCATCTCTAGCGCCTTATAGACATTCGGCAATAGTTTTCCCGGTTTATGATTCGAAAAGAAATTATAGTAACGGATTATTTTTAAATTCCTAGCCGGAATATGGCTAAGATATAGCGCCAGATCATCTCTTCTTTTGTTAGTGTTTACTGCCGGTTTTGTTGAGTTCGGTGGCATAGTAATGATGTGCGTGGGGCCTCTCCACATCTTCTTTATAATAATAGCAGAGTTTTAATATGAATACAGGCAAGCCTGATGTTTTTTTAGGTAAACAGGCAAAGTATTTTAGCGCTATAGCACGCCTATTTTCGTTTTTTTATGGAAATTCACTTTCCAGTACACATCCGTACTCATTCATACTGCCCTTTCAAGTAAAGTCGCTACTTCTTCTTATCGCAGGATATTCACTAGGACCAGAAAGACTACTAGGATTTATCAGATCATAGCTATGACGAAGTAGCCTGATAACAGCGCCTTACCAGATTTCTTCAGGTGTTTTTTTGAAAAACAACTCATGGCAAATACAGCATGTTTAATATCCAGACTGACACCACGAGTGAAGGAGACATAAACATGTGTAGATGTTGATTAATTTGTCAACCATAAGTGTATAAGGTACAGAAGGTAGCAATTTCGATACCCTATGTACCTATCAACTACTGCAAGATAGCACGGGAGGTAAGGTGTAGAGCTATGAGAAATAGAGCCTTGAGTAGCGGCAAATTATTGTTGAAAAAAGCAAAATGGATGCGGCAGAGTGAAAGTAATGTGTTGGTAGTTGCAATTAGGTAAAATATGAGCTTGCTCTGCTAAGAGCAGTGGTCCCTGGTTTTGAAACTGAATGAACTGCAGGCTTTTGACTTACAGCATTAGCAGAAAAACAGCAGTGGGAAAATTCATGATAAACACAGTAAGTAGTGTCGGAAGGATACCATGGCACAAGTGCTTCAGGCAAGGGGGATGCGCTCGACAGATAGACGCATCAAGGAACTGAAGCTTTCAGCGTGTTTTTCAATAAATTTATTCCAACCTATATTAATGGTAAAAAGCAGTTTAGCAGCACGAGAGATATAGCTTGTAGTAAATTACCTTATGAGATCTCTTTCGCTAGTGAAGTAGAAATGCTCATTGGCATTCGTCAGGTTTGTTAGCCCAGTTATCCCTCTGTTTGTCCCATGAACCAAAAACAAAGATAATCCACACTTACGTATAGGTACGTATAGGTGATGAATTCATCGGCTTGCCATGAGCGTTTACTCAAAACTACGGATAATCGTTACTGTAGGTGGATAATAGTGCGTGTCGAGAAAAATTTAAGAGCCGCAGTTGGGGGTTGGTAGTTTCGGAGGTTGGGAGGTAGTTGGACGGGACACAGTGCTGTATGGGCTCTTTTGAAGTGTCATAAAAAGTTTAGTAGTTTACTATAATTACTTTCGGGTGGAAAGAAGATCATAAAGCACTTTGAATAAACCAGCGATGTAATATGTGAAGTTATAATTAGTTGCTCTGATTTGCCGGTTTTACCTTTTTGGGAGAGAGTCTTTTGAGCTATTTAGATTAATTCCTGAAGGACCTGAAGGAATTAGGCTATGTTGATAAAGGTTATTTGCTTTGCTCGCAGCGCAATTTGTAGCCAGCTATCTATTTCAATTGTTGTGGTTTTAAACAATCTTCTCCAGGGCACAGATAATTCGGTAAATAAAACAACCCTACAGCATGAAATCTACTTACCCATTCTTTTAATCGCCTGATATAACTGTTCACAGTTTAAATGTAGAATTTCTTAGTAAGAACTCTCTAATTATTTAAGCTTATTAGGCGATGGTGAGTAATTTCATGCTCCATGATAAAGCTTTTGTAGGATTTAGTTTCATCTAAGCGAAGGATAGACTTTATTGATGATCCGTTCAAGAAAATAACGGTTAACACACTCTTCATTAAATTCTTCAAGAATTCTCATCGCTCATTATGACTCTGTTGAATCTCGGGCGATTAAAAACTGCGATTCGTTCTTTCATTTTATCTCCTACTCTCTAGCATTTTCTAGCTTTTCTATGTAGGATATAATGTTTTCCTTTAAAGAATTTAGAAAAATTTCGTCGATTTTAACAATACCTAGTTAATGCATTTATGTTGGCTGCCACGCAATGAAGCAAGGAAGCAAGAGTTATGCTCATTTTTGGTATATTAACTTTCGGAGATAGTGCCATATTCTGCTGATTGATTTCATAAATGATTTTAACAATAGAGAGATAATATTCAATGAAAAGTCTACTCTACATGTATCCGAAAACCAGATATTACTTGTGATCCCTTGCATAAACTCATCCGTAATAATGCCAGATAGCTGAATAGCCAGTGTCATTAAGACTGAGCTCAAAATCATGCTGCAACAACATGCTGAAACCACCTTGTCGACTAGCATGTCACGAGATACCCATCAGGTCTGTAACGATTATTTTCTACAGCAAACTATATAGAGTGGTATAGGCAATGTTGAGATTAAAGTGCCTAAGTTCATGGATAGAGCAGCAATAAAGGAATATGCTTCAAGAGCTCGTTGCTACCTGCTTATCTGAAGCGTATAAAAAGAGTCGAAGTGTTGCTACTTTAGTTGGTACTATCTACGTGGTATCATCCCAGGTGATTTTCATGAAGTCCTGTTGGCGCTTCTCGATTAAAAAGCACATGGTCTTCTCGTACCAATCAACAGACTGAAACAGCAATGCCTTAAAGAACATAGGCAATAATGGTGCCCGTGCAGGATTTAAACGATACGTATTATGTTTATTTCTTGGCCGATGCCATATACAGTCTTATCAGGCAAGATGATCGCTTTTTCCTGGTGATCATTTTCGGCGTCACTGAGCATAGACGTAAAGAAGTAGTTGCGCTTTAAAATAATTATCGAGAGTTAGAAGCGAACTTGGACAAATTTCTCAATGGCCTAATGGAGCACCTTGGCTTAACCGTGTCTTTCAAGATTCCTATGGAGGAGGATGTGCCTTTGATTTTTAGAATCCAATAGAAAAGATATTCCCTGCATACGCAGCAGCAACACTATTGGATACATAAAACAAGTAATGTGATTGCTTTACTCCAAAAAAAGGCATGCAATCAAAAGTTAAGGTTAAGCTTTGGAATGTTTCTAGGTAGCGCGGAGGAGAGCCCATGATGTCAATGATAATAACGCCTTTGATGTTTTGTTGGAAAGGTTTTCAGCAAATATTCTGCAGCAATGAAGAAGGTGGAGAAAGATCGAGAAGAACTGCTGGTATTCACGAGTTCCCGTCAGAGCAGTGGTGGCATCAATAAGAACGACGAATCCAATTGGAATCGGCTTTTGCAACAGTGAGGCTACGAGAAGCCAGCCGAGGTGCAAAGAAATGTGGTTAGAGAAAATAACCATTCAATGGTATTTAAGCTACTTCAGTCTCCTTAGAAAAACTAAAATCGGCTGTATGTAGGATTTGATCTACTTTGTGACCCTGGTGGTAAACAACGTCAAATTTAAGGATGAAGAATAGATTCATGAACTAGTAGAGCGGAACCTGAGCGTCATACACCAGATTTGCTAATAACTCGAATTAAAGGTAATATCTGATTTCGCTGATACCTGTATGGTAGGTTTTCATGGCATATCATCTCTCTCTTATTTGAAATCATCCACGAAATTAATTAGCAGAATACTAAGTATATCCGAAACCCCATAGACAAGAAATGAGCATAACTCTTGGTAAAATAGGCATAATTTCTCATATTCTTTATTAATAATTTCTTATCAGAATATTGTTCATTATTGTGATGAAATGAATGGAAATAAAATAAAAAAAGTAAACTGTACTCAGTTGAAAAAAACGGCTCGGCCAACTATTTTAATTTTTGATTCTGGTGTTGGTGGGTTATCTGTTTATCGTGAAGTTAGACAGTTATTGCCAAATCTACGCTATATTTATGCTTTTGATAATGATGCTTTTCCTTATGGGGAAAAGAGTGCAGAATTTATTATTGAACGTATTATCCGCTTCATCGAGCAAATTCAGCAAAAACATGCGTTGGCAATAGCAATAATTGCTTGTAATACGGCAAGTACTGTTAGTTTGCCTGTTTTAAGAGCGTATTTTAAATTTCCAATTATCTGGGTTGTTCCTGCAATAAAACCAGCAACAAAATTAACACGTAATGGGATTATTGGATTATTAGCAACCAAGGTAACTGTTAATGAAAGTTATACTAGAGAACTTATCGATCGATTTGCTGTTGATTGTAAAGTTGAGATGATTGCTTCATCAGAATTAGTTGAATTAGCAGAAAAAAAACTTTATGGTCAAGTAATCTCAAAAGAAGCGCTAGTGCGTATTGTAAAACCGTACTTAAAAATGAAAGAACCTCCTGACACCATTGTGCTCGGGTGTACACACTTCCCGTTATTGTCGGAAGAACTCAAAGAAGTATTCTTTGAAGGAACTAGACTTATTGATTCTGGCGCTGCAATTGCCAGACGAGCAGTTTGGTTAATTAATAATCATCAAAATTTAATTTTGACAAAAAACAAAAATATCGCCTATTGCACTAAAATGGATGTTGAAGCTGAAAAGCTTTTCTCTCTACTAATAAATAAAGATTTTAATCAGTTAGAAAAAATTTTTATTTAAATTTAAGTTAATATATTGAATTATAAACTAATTAGACAATATTATTTAAAATAATGGTTGCCAGCGCTATAAAAATGCCTATAATGCACTCCCACACTGGTTAAGAATAATAATTAGATTTTTAGTCATAGAAATATTTAATGAAAATAGAAATAATTACTTGATTTTACAGATGAAAAATTATAAATGAGATGCTATCTTTTAGTTCAAATCGTCTGCGCTTTAGCAATTAATCAGACAATCTATGTCTGTTAATTTTTTGTTTCATACCATTTGGATGAAACTAAATGAAATTAGCTAGTAGGGTGATATAAGGGGTTACCTAGGCGATGATTTCTAGCTGGTCTAAGAGAATGATCAGGTACACTAAAAATGTAAAACACGGACCACAAGACCCTCACATGGAGACCTAGGATAGGGGGGAGATTGCAATATGGCGTAAGCCTAATGTAGACCTCCTGCGTGTATGAAAAGTCCTTCGAGTTGTAAAGTGCTTTTAGTTGTAAAGTAGTTATAAGGAAGAAAGTTAATAACTTTAGCAATTAACGTTAGCAATAGGAGAAGGTGTACCGGGCGTGTCAACCCCCTGGCTAACTCTAGGCAAGCAGTCGAGGTAATACAGAAGGTACGAGCAGTTAATAAGAATTACTGGCTATAAAAGGAAAGGGGGTACAGAGGCGGTTAATTAAATTAGATGTGAAATACCTGGATTTAACTTGGGAATGACATTTAAGACTAGTTAGCTAGGTCTTGTAGAGGGGGGTAGAATTCTATATGTAGCGGTGAAATACCTAGTGATGTGAAGGAGAATACCGCTGGTAAAGGTGAGGGGGGAGAGAAGAGTTAAACATAAAACGTTGATTTGAAGGAGTACCATATGGTTTAATTCTATGCAACATGAAGAACTTTAGTTACTCTTAAGATCCAGCGATCCTTTAGAGATAAAAGGATTCATTCAGGAACGATGAGAAGATAGGCACTGCATGGTAGTTGTCAGCTCGTGTTGTAAAATGTTGGATTAAATTCTGTACCACAATAATGAGTGCAACCATTATCCTTTAGTTGCTAACGATTTACTTAAGGAACTAAACTATAAGGAAGAAACTGCCAGTGATAAGCCAGAGGAAGATAAGGATGATCTTAAGTCATCCTTAAGCCCATTATAAATTTAGTGATATAAACATCCTACAATGGCGTATACAGAGAGCCGAGATTGTGAGAGGCTAACCGGAACTCAGAAACTATATCTTGAAGTCCTGGTTGAAGTCTATATCTCAACTTCCTTAAAGTTGGAATCGCTAGTAATCGCGGATCATCATGTTGCAGTGAATACTTCACGGACCTTATATCCGTATTGCCTGTCACAGCATGGAAATTGGTTGTAAAAGAATTAGATATGCTTACCGTTTATCTTCAGGAGATGGTGCTTACTATTATGTAATTTATGAATGGGGTGAAGTCGTAACAAGGTACCCGTAGGGGAACCTACGGTTGGATCACCTCATTATCTATAGGAGGTGAGGTAAGAAGAGTGTTCACATAGATTATTTGATTAAATAGAGAGTAAAGCCAATCTAAGATTGTGAAGACCTTGTTAGTTAGTCCCCTTCGTCTAGAGGCTTAGGACATCGCCCTTTCACGGCGGTAACAGGGGTTCGAACCCCCTAGGGGACGCCATTTATGTGATTAGAAATACTTGCGCATCAACAGTGTGGTGCTTTTGCAATTCCATTGGAAATAATTTTCCAGTTATCCATTATTACTTAATAATAATTAAGCCAATTTAATGAGTTGGTTTAACCATAATGCTCTTTAACAATCTGTAACAAGCTGAAAATTGAAACACAACATTATTGAAAATAGTCTGAAAACTATTAAAACTCCAATAAGTTGAGTTTTTGTTGTCATAAATGAAATATTATAAACTGAGCAGTCAGCAATTTGAATTTGAGTAAGAGATGAGTGAGTAAGAGGATCAGTGGAAAACGAAGTATAGGGGTGGCTTAGAAGGAGAAAGTAGCTATCATTTAAAGATAGTGAATAATAGCTCACTAGATCAGAGAGGACGGAAGATGTAACGGAGCTAAATCATGCACCGAAGCTGTGCGGCAGAAACACTTAGTGTTTGCTGAGTATAGGATAGGGAGTGTTATGTGTAACCTTGTACATAAGGTAAGGTAGACTGAGAACTCTGCTGGAGTGAGGTATCAGAAATGCGAATGATGATATAAGTAAAAATAAAGCGGGTGAAAAGCTGCTCGCCGAAAGACCAAGGGGGGTTCCTGTCTAATATTAATCTTGGGAAAGAGAACGAGGACGGAGAAGGCTTGGCTATTTGGGTGATGCTGTTCCAAGTTAACGCCTCTAGGTGTAAGTAGTGCAGGTAAATCCGCATTGCTATAACATTGAGGCGTGATGAGGAACCACTAAGGTGGTGAAGGAGTTGATGCTAAGCTTACAGGAAAAGGCTTTAAGCGATAGGTAATCAATAATTATACTCCAAAAACAGACATAGGTTGTTAGGTAAAAGATACTCAGGCGCTTGATAGAACTAGGGTGAAGGGAAGTAAGCAAAATAGTGCAGTAACTTCGGGAGAAGGCATGCTGGCGTTATGTGAAGGGTCTTGGATCCGAAGAGATGGGATGCTGAAGCCAGTTGCAGATACTAGCTTAAGCTGCCTATAACTGTTTATTGAAAACATAGTGCTGTGCAAACACGAAAGTGTAGGTATACGGTATGATGTCATGGCTAAGTCCTAAAAGGTTAATTGATGTGATAAGCCGTAAAGGCGAAGCTCTTGATTGAAGCATCAGTAAACAGCAGCCATAACTATAATGGTTATAAGGTAAGATAGCGAAAATCTTTATCAGAGTTGGGGGGTAAGTATTTCGACCTGCACGAGAATGGCATAATAAATGATGGGCAGGCGCTGTGTGTTTCCACCCAAGATTTACTAAAATTAAATCTTGCTCTGAAGATACAGTTTCTACCCACGCAGTAAGATGGAAAGACTCCATGTAAACCTTTAGTATAGCTTGACACTGAATATTGAGCATTTGATATGTAGGATAGGTGGGAGGGTTTTAAGTGTTGACCTTATTCTTTATATGGAGCCAACGGTAAAATACCACTCTTTAATGTTTGATGTTTTAAGTTAGGCGCATGTAATCCTAACTAAGGATTGTGTCTGGTGGTAGTTTGACTAAGATGGTCTCCTTCCTCCTTAAGGAAGGAGATCGAGATGGTTGGATAATTATGGTTGGATATCGTGAGGGAAAGTTAGTGTAAAGGCATAAGCAAGCTTAATTGCTCTCGCTGTGAGACAGCGAGAGCAAGTACAAAAATAAGTTTTATATGATCCAGTAGTTCTAAATGGAAGAGGGGGAAGCGGGCATCGCTCAACGATAAAGGTTACTTTTGGAAAATAACAGCATAATACTTCTAAAGGCTTCATATCTACAGCGGTATTTTTGGCATCTTGATGTCGGTTCATTACATCATTTTTTCTAAAAAAGGTTAACAAGGGTATGATTGTTCGCCATTTAAAGTGCTATGTGAGTTGGGGGTTTAGAACGGTGTGAGAGAGTTCTGGTTCCTATCTATCCTTAGCGATAGATAGGTTGAAGGAGGAGTTCCTAGTACGATCCTAGTATGAAAAGAAGCCGGAGTGTGAATACAGAGCTGCTGTTAGAGGTTGTTATGCCAATGGCATTGGCTGGTAGTTAAGTCTGAAAGAGATAACTACTAAAAACATTTAAGTAGGAAACTTTTCTCAAGATGAATCTTCTCTGATAGTAATTGTCCAACAAGGGATATTATTAGAGACGAAGATGTAGATAGGCTGTGGGTCTGTAAGTATAGCAATACGTTGAGCTAATCAGTACTTAATGACCAAAGAGGTTTAACCTGACAACACAGAAGGTGTTTTTTTAGAGTGAAAAAATTGTAGTTTGATAGTTAGAAAATTGAATTGCCATTTAATTAATGGATTAAATGTCATCTCATTTTAGAAAATGAAGACCTAGACTCAGTTTATTCGATCTTTTATAAGTTAAAATTTTATCGGTACTATGTTTTTTTAACTTAATACCCTAATTTTAGGGGTATTAACTACAACATTAAGTTTAGATTAATAATCATCGTTTTTTAATTTTATGCATTCTTTATAAGAACAATTCCGTTGCCTCTATTTTTCCCCTGAACTGCTGGAAAAAATAGCCTGTCGCCATACAGAATCTATTTGTACGGATCTGTGCGCAGAAATCCTTTCATCAGAAAGGCGAGAACTTCAATTTTTCTAGTTTTTTATAAGTTAGCTCTAGCGCCTTATACATCTCCGGTAATAGTGTTATGCCTTCGTTTACTATTTGACAAGAAAACATAGTAATAATGCACCATTTTATACATGCCTAGCTGAAATATGGCTAATATATCGCCAGATTATCTCTTTTTGCGTTATTGTCTTCTGTCGGTACTGCTAAGTGAAGTGTCCGCTGCTGATAGTAATGATGCGCATAACCATATATCCACAATATCTGCGTTAAAACTGCGGCGAAAACTTGGGTTAGGTATCTATAGAGCCAGAGGTATTTCATGCTATGGAGATCTTCCCTTTCATCTTTTTAGCAAAGTGTTTTTTTCAGTAAAAGCACGTACTCTAGCCTTCAGGGTAGAGTAACGCTGGTACTGTTTCCTCTTTCTGCATATGTGCAAGACCAGGAAGAAACACCGGGATTTATCAAGGTTATAGCTGTGAGGAATTATAGCCAGATAACAGCGCATTGTCAAATTTCTTTAAGCGTTTTTTTTTTAAAAAATTCGTGTCCGAGTTCTCTTTATATAGCATGTCTAGTATCTAGACGACTAGGAGGGGATGACGGAGATATGAAGATCTGTATGTTGATTGAGTTATCGACAATAAGTGTGCAAAAATGGGCACAGAAGTAGCAATTTTGATACCCTGTTTCGTGCCCACTATAGCAATAGCGCGTGCTGCTTGTGCAGCCGCTGCGAAACAGAGCATTGAATAGCGATCAGTTTTTATTGAAAAAAAGCCCAAAAAAGATGGGGTATACTGAAAGTAATGTGTTGCTTACTTGCAATCAAGATAAGAGATAAATCTGCTATGCTAACCACTTGCTTGTTCAGTAGCTTTGAGACAGTATGAACCACAGACTTTTGAACTTACACAGCTTTAGTAAAAAACAACGTTAGGAGGGAGGGGGAATGAATATTTAGGAGAATAGGCATAGTCAGTAGTAGCGTTGGATACCCCACAACACCCTCTCCAATGGAACAAGTTGTCCCACCCCATACCCTGTAGTCAAACATTAGCTTGATAGATATACGTTCCATGAGTTGACACTTTCACCGTATTTTCTAAAATAAATTATTCAACCCGTCATCAATGCTAAAAAGCAGTTTATTTCGTCGGGGAGAGGGAGGAGTATATATATTTTAGTAAATATATCCTCTTTGGTATCTTTTTCCAGAGAAAGAGAAATCGTTATCATGTTCGAATTTATCATCTTTTATTGGCCTACTTATCTTTGTGTTTGTTTAAGAGGGGGAGAGAGATGGAGACGTGGATTATCTCTAATTTCCTATAGGTGATGAAATCATCTGTAAGCATACTTTTAGTCATTACCTCCTCACAATGCAGGAGGTATCCAGCATCATCGGCTTTTTGGACTGTTTGGGTTGCTCAAAAACAACGGATAATGGTCACTGTACTTGTAAGCGGATTGATAACTTAACTGCGTGTTAAGAAAAAATTAAGAGCCGAGTTGTAGATGCAGTGCTGTATGAGTTCTTTTTTTGTGTCATAAAAAATTCATTTGGGTTAGGCATAATCACTTTCTGGTGGAAAGTGAGATCATAAAGCGCTTTGGATAAATAGGCGCTATAACACGGGAAGTTACGAGAGTAGTCACCTCCCTGATTCCTAATTCGCTGATTTTATGTTTTCGGGAAGATTTGTTCCGAATTATTTAAATTTCTTACTGAAGAAATTAGGCTCTACCTTGGTAAAGGTTGTTAGAGAAATCCCTTATACTGGTATGAGAGATTTCGCTACATAGGAGAGGTTGCTATGAAAAAGCAAATAATCATACAGATCAAATAGACTCTTTCCTCACACTTCCTGCCAACATAAAGCTTCATCTCATTAGTTAGCTCTGTGATAATCTGTCGGATTATTGGTGTCCATTCATGCATTAAAGCAACTCGTTACCTCCTACCTATATTGTCAAAGTAAACATATTCTCTGCTGGAGGAGACATTCATTAGTATATAGGGTATAGCAATATCATTGAAAAATCCATACCAGGATCTGGATTGCAGAAAAACACTTAAGAATCTTACTGAAAGAGTCCTCTTACGAAGCCACATTACAAGGATAAATGATTTAGTTATCTGCGATGTATCTTTAATAGTTTGACTTTTAGGGGGATGAGAGTTAGTAAAATAAACAGGTATTAATTTAAAATCACCGTTTAGATGTGGCCTCACTGCTTCCTTGCTTTATCGACTATAGGATAGGTAAGATAAATGAACTAAGTAGTATTATTAAAGTTGACAAAATATTTTCCCTAAATCCTTTAAAGAAAAAGGTTATATTTCACATAGGAAAGCTAGAAAACGTAGGAGAGGAGAAGATAAAAGGAAAGAACAAATCGAGGGTCTTAATCATCAGAGATCGACAGGGTGTCATGTGAGCGATGAGATTCTTGAAGAGTTCAATGAAGCGTATGTTAGTTGTTTTCTTGACCAGATCATCGATAAAGAGTCTTTCTTTTGCTCAGCTGGAGTAAAATAGTACAAAACCTTTACCAATTTAATAATGTGAACAGTTATATCACCCGATTAAAAGGATACACCTCAGTAAATTTAATTGTATAGGGTGGGTTTATTTATTGAATTATCTGGTTTGGAGAAGATTGTTTAAAAGCAGAACAATTGAAATACAGCCAGCCATGGCTACACCACATTTTTCTACGAGTAAAGCAACAATCTTTGCTAAGATAACAAAATATTAACATATTACAATATTAGAGAGTATAAAACAGTACTCAGATCATGAATACTTTCTCCGAAAGTATTCAAGGAGTAGCTTGTTCTTGGCCATTAACGCGAACCCCTGTTATATTATTTTGAGAATTAGATTCTATAGGATTTAATTGAGGTACTATAAGCTGGACTGAGGTATATGAGCATGGTAAAAAAGCAAAGCTGAGCCCAGAGCGAGGTAGTAAATGAAATAGGATGAATAAAAAATTTGTCTGGGGGTATAAAGCGCGGTTCTTCAAACCTCCTAGTTCCATGTAAGAATAGGGAAGCTGCTAGACTTTAATTTTATACTAATAGGAAAAGATCATTAGTGAAATAAATCAGATAATGTGGTAGTGTTCAGTTGCTTAAAATATCAGCCTATCATTCCGCGGTGTGAGGTCGTGTGATCAAGGGGGGAGTTTCCGCATATCGCTCATCTTAGGGGCGTAGTTCAATTGGTAGAGCACCGGTCTCCAAAACCGGGAGTTGGGAGTTCGAGTCTCTTCGCCCCTGCCATTTTCGATTTTATAAATAATCTTATTAAATATAAAAAACTCAGTTTAACTAACTGAATTTTTATGAGTAGTCCAAAGCTATTTGGATATTTAGTTATTAAAATTAATGTGTTTTTATCTTATTATTTTATTTGTAGTAAATATTAGATATAAGAATATTATTCTTAATGATTGATCATATAACTAAAAGTTATGTTTTTAGTTATTTATAATTAGTTATTCTTAATAGATATTTTTACTAAAATATCAATAAATTTTATTGTCCATTATTTTTTAATCAAATAACATACATTGTTTTCCTATACACAACTTTTGATAGTGCTTCTAATTCATGAAGTTGATTAAGCCAATGAATTACTAAAACATCTGTAGATTTTGTTAGCTATAAATAGCTCTCGTACAAGGATTAGCCGATGTTATTAGTAGTGTCTGTAAATTTTTAACTAAAGATGATTTTCAGTGGTATTAAGATTTAGCGCTTCATTAAGTTTCATGTAATTGAAACTTGAGAGAGTTGATTTTTATTTATCGTTAATTGTAATTTTATTTTACCAATGAATAGGGCTTTCAAACTCATCCATTTTTAGCGGTTCAATTGCAATAAATAAAATTAAATTCGCGTAAATAAAGCTGTTTTATTAAAGACTGTCGTGTGGATACTCTGCATTCAAGATAAATGCTCTTTATATTTTTAATAGATAAGTTATATCTAATTTTTAAGCAGCTTTTCCATAGTAATACTATTAAGCCTATTGAAAATTCTCTGTCTGATGATTGATGAGAAATTTCTTTTTTAGCTTCTAGCTAGGTATTTATTAACAATTCAGGATAAGGAATTAAACGTTTCCCTACTGCGTGCGGCAGTTAAATGAATCTTATTGAAATGACAGAAAATAATTTAGTACCTAATTGAGTTTCTAATTGACGTATTCAAAATACTTAACTCTGATTGTGTTTTAGGTATAACGATTCTGTTGCTGGACTAAAATATCAGGTTTTAGTAACTTCTAAAAAAGTTTTTAATAATTCAGTATCCATGCAATCTCTAAAATTTTTAATTTTAACGATTTAAATGTTTTATTTTACAGAATATAGTTGCTAACTAATACTCTCTACGCCATAATGAGTATGACATTAGAGAGGTAGAAGTTTGTTAGATGGCAGAAGCTTTATCACAACTAATCATTTTTGATAATAAAATTTATCCTCGAGGTTTTTATTATCATAGTGATTTCAGCATTAAAGTATGATCTCTTGCATGCACTTATCCGTAAATGATGCCAAGCAGCTGATAGCCACCGCAGTTTTGAGGGTGAGATTGAAGCCATGCTCCGACAATATGCTGAACGCCGCCTTTAATGGGCGTTTCATGCCGATCCTCCGTAAGGATTATTTGCTACATCGAACCAGACAGCTAGTATGGGCGATGTTGAGATTAAAGTGCCTAAGGTTAGTGATCGAAGTGGCAACAAATATGCTTCACTAACTTGCTAGTGCCTTGTCTGAAGTATGCAATCTGAAGTATGCAAAAAGCCTCGAAGAATTCATTACCATACTTGTTAGCTGCTAGTGGTATCTTCCCCTCAACCGGTGATTTTTACGAAGCTCGTTCGTGTGGGGGTTGTTTGGCGTCTCGCCCATTCTCGGTGAAAAACAACATGGATATCGCTCTGCTAAGTACCATCAGGAGACTGAAACAGCAATGGCTTAAAATCACAGGCAATTGATGCCTACCTGATTTAATGGATATGCGTTATGTTTATTTCTGACACGATGGAATATAGACTGTCCTATCAGGCAAGCTGATCGCATTTTTCTGTTGGTCATATTGTCGGCGTCACTTAGGATGGACGTAAGCAGCTAGTTGTGCTCGAAGATGCTTATCAGAATTATTAGCAAATCTGCTGTATAGCAGTTAGGTTCCACTCTGATGCTTCATAAATCTGTTCTCCATCCTTAAACTGGATGGAGTTTACCACCCAGTATAAGGTTTCCAAGTAGATTAATCCCATTAGCTTGTTCTATCTTTTCTGAGCAGACTGGAGCAGCTTAAATATTCTTAAAAAGGTTGTTTTTCTTGAACCATAGTTCTTTGCGCGTGTCAGCTTTCCTAGTCTTACTGTCAAAAAAATCGATTCAATTGCTTCATGGTTATTATTGATGCCAAGTGCTCTGACGGGAAGTTGTAGAATGCCAGCAGTTTTTCTCGATCTTTCTTCAGCTTCTTCATCACTTCAGAATACTTCGCTGAAAACCTTGCCAACAAAACATCAAGGGCTTTATTGGCGGCATCAGGCCTTTCTGTGCTAGCCAGAACCTCTCAGCAACTCAGTCTTAACTTTTTGTTGCATGCCTTTGCCTTTGTGGAATGATGTCAGCACATTAGCTGTTTTGTGTACCTAACAGCGTTACTGCTGCGTGTCCTGGAATATCTTTGCTTATTCCATTTCAAAAATCAATGGCACGTCTCCAGTAGCAAGATACTGGGAGATACGGTTAAGTCATATTGCTAGTATGCTCTTGAAAAGTTCTCGCAAGTTCGCTTTTTATTTTCAATAAACATCTTCCACAGTAACGAGCTTATTACGTCCATTCGTCAGTGACGCCAATAATACCACCAGCAAGTAAAGGCGATAATTTTCCTGACAGGAGTGTATCTGCTATCAGCCAAGAAATAAACGTATCTCGTATCGCTTAAATCATGGAGGCATCATTGTATGTCTGTACTCTTCAAGCTATTATTGTTTCAGTTTGCTGATCGGTATGGCTACTGGCAGAGAGAGCATGTGCTTTCCAATCGAGAAGCTCCCTATTTCGTCCTCGACCCTTCGTGAAATCACCTGTAGAGATGCCTTGCAGCTATAACTATGCAAGCAATTTTTTGCTAATTTTTGCATGCTTCAGATAAGGCGCTAGCAAGGCTATTGAAGCATATTCCGTTCCCATTGCGATCACTGACCTTAGGCACTTTAACCTCAATATCGCCCATACTATACTAGCTGTATGGTTCGCTGTGGCAAATAATCTTTACGGAGGATCGGCATGAAACGCCCATTAAAGGCGGCGTTCAGCATATTGTCGGAGCTCATGGGTTCAAGGTCACCCTCAAAACGGCGGTGGCTATCAGCTGCTTGGCATCATTTACGGATAAGTGCATGCAAGAGATCATAGGTAATATCTAGTTTCGCGAATATTTGTAGAGTAAATTTTTTATGGTATATCATCTCTATATTGTTGAAATCATCTATAAAATTAATCAGTAGGATACTTCTACCATCTTCGAAATCTCATAACACTAAAAATGAGAATAACTCAAGTAAACTAGTAAACAGTAAAATAACAATCATAAATAATGAACGAAAATATATTACGTTTGAAAAATTCAATTATTTCTATGCTTTAAATTTTAAAAATTATTTTTTAATCAAAAAATGAATTAACATTAATTTTGCTGCCAATATTTCTCTCGCTAGTAAAGTGTTGATCAATATTAATTGCTGTTATTTAAAAAAAACGTTAAATTAATTCGAGTAGTATATAATGATGATTATCATTATTAATCTGAGAATGATAATATTTTTTATTAATTTTACTATTCGTCTGGTACCTATTTTTAGGTATCTTTATTTTTAGCTCTATAGTGGAAGTGTCTATGTCAATTCTTCCTAATCATCGATATAAAATTGTTGGATTTTCAGCAGAAATAAATTTAGCTTACCGTCAAAAGTTACTTTCTTTAGGTATGTTACCTGGATCTTTTTTTAATGTTATTCGTATAGCGCCGCTTGGTGATCCTATTCAAATCGAAACTCGCCATATGAATTTAATTTTAAGAAAAAAAGATCTTGCTTTATTAAATTTACACGATGCTGGTAACCAAATGGTATAAATATTTTTATTATAACTAATAGCCTATTCCTTATTGTTCATCTGATACTAAGACTATGAAATCATTAACTATTGGCCTTATTGGCAACCCTAACGCCGGTAAAACGACACTCTTTAATCAATTAACAGGTGCACGCCAACGTGTTGGAAATTGGGCTGGTGTCACTGTTGAGAGAAAGGTTGGTAGCTTTCTAACCTCGAAATATAATATTGAATTAGTTGACCTGCCTGGCACCTATTCATTGACCACTATTTCAGAAGAGACCTCAATTGATGAGCAAATTGCTTATCATTTCATTCTGAGTGGCGAAGCAGATATCTTAATCAATGTTATTGATGCCGCTAATCTCGAACGTAACCTTTATCTAACATTACAAGTTATTGAATTGCCTATGCCTTCTATCATTGCACTTAATATGTTAGATATTACTGAAAACCAAAATATTTATATTAATATTGATGAACTTCAAACACGCTTAGGTTCCCCGGTTATCCCTCTAGTCTCAACTCGCGCAAAAGGTATTAGCAAATTAAAACAAGCGATTGATGAACATAGCAATAATTTTATTTCAACCCTCATCCAGTATCCAGACATTTTGCTCACTGAAATAAAAAATTTAAGTCAAATTATCGACCATAATAAATTCAATCATCAACAGCGCCGTTGGCTAGCACTACAAATATTAGAAGGGGATATATATACCATTGAACGTACCGCTATTCCCACTAATAAATTAGATAAAATTAAAGCCCATTTACAATCCAAACAACAAGAAGAGCCTGAACTTATCATCGCTGATGCACGCTATCAAATTATTGCAACCATTTGTAAAGCAGTCATTAATGCTAAAACAGCAAAACTGAACAATTTAACACAATTTATTGATAACATAGTACTTAATCGCTGGTTTGGAGTGCCTATATTCCTTTTTATCATGTATTTAATGTTCATACTTGCTATCAATATTGGTGGTGCGTTACAACCTCTCTTTGAAGGTAGCTCAGAAGCCATTTTTATTCATGGAATTCAATGGGTTGGCTATACTTTTAACTTGCTAGAATGGTTGACGGTTTTTCTTGCTCAAGGGGTAGGTGGTGGTATCAATACTGTATTGCCATTAGTTCCACAAATTGGTTTAATGTATTTATTCCTTTCTGTATTGGAAGACTCAGGTTATATGGCACGTGCGGCATTTGTCATGGATAAACTGATGCAAGCACTAGGTTTACCGGGTAAATCTTTTGTTCCTTTGATTGTAGGTTTTGGCTGTAATGTGCCTGCTATTATGGGAGCACGGACATTAGATACCCCTCGTGAACGATTAATTACCGTTTTAATGGCACCTTTTATGTCTTGTGGTGCAAGACTAGCTATTTTTGCTGTTTTTGGAGCTGTTTTTTTTGGAAAAAATAGCGCAAGGATTGTTTTTTCTCTTTATTTATTAGGTATAATCATTGCTATTCTAACAGGGTTGTTATTGAAATATACTATTGCACGGGGCTCATCCTCTCCATTCATCATGGAGTTACCGGTTTACCATGTACCACATTTAAAAACATTACTATTACAGACTTGGCAAAGACTGAAAGGTTTTGTCTTAAGAGCCGGAAAAGTGATTATTGTTGCTAGTATGATTATTGGGGCACTTAATAGTTTTTCTTTGTCTGGTAAAGTCGTTGATAATGTTAACCACTCAGCATTAGCGTCAGTAAGTAAAACCCTTACCCCATTATTGAAACCTATCGGCATCAATGATGATAATTGGGAAGCAACAGTTGGACTTATTACTGGCGCATTAGCTAAAGAAGTGGTTATCGGCACATTGAATACTCTATATACTGCTAAAAATATTACTCAAGCACCTTTTAATGCCGATCAATTTAATTTGTTAGATGAATTAGAGGATGCAATTAATGAAACTTTACATAACCTAAAAGAGACATTCAGTTTAACTGTTTTATCTAATCCAATTGAAGCGAGTAAAGGTGATGCTAATATGGATAGCGGCAGAATGGGCGCCATGGCGGAACGATTTGGATCGAATGTATCCGCCTATAGCTATCTAATCTTTGTTTTACTTTATGTTCCTTGCATTTCTGTATTAGGTGCCATTGCACGTGAAAGCAATCGAAATTGGATGACATTTTCTATTCTATGGGGTTTGAATGTTGCTTATTCGGTTTCTGCTTTATTTTATCAAATAGCCACTTTCTCACAGCATCCACAATATAGCGCGTTGGTTATTGGGCTGCTCATCGTGTTTAATCTACTGCTAATTATATTGTTACGCCATTCACGTAAATGCATAACACTAAAACTTCATCATAACATTCATAAATGTAACCACAGCTAAAGTTGTCTTATATCACTAGAGCTCACTATAGCTAATGAAATGATCAGTTTATTGTAACTTACAGATATGGTTTCGGTATATGCTAGAACGGATGCTTAGCAAATTAGTCAAAAATTCTCTATTCATTACCTATGAATGAAACTAATTTTAGATAAATTAGCTGCCATAGGAAAATTAGAATAAATTGATCTATAATCTTTTAAAGAAAATTATAGATGTAAGCAATGGCCAGAAATAAAAAAGTGTAACATAAATTTTTATGGAATCTAGTGAGCAGCACACACTTACTCTCTGCTTCAGGGAAATTTATGATCTGAATACTGTTTTCTACTCTGCGAGATGTTAATATATTTTATAAATTTATTCAGATGCCTCGGAATAAATCTTCTATAAAGCCTAAACCGAGTAAATTAGGAATATAACACGAGACTTAACTTTTTACACTACTTCTTTATCTATCTAAAGCGATTTGTAATCTCCTTCTGGAAATTGATGAAGACAGACCAATTAAATTTTATGACACCACAAAAAAGGCTATACAGCAATGCGTCCGACTACTATCCAGTTCGCAATTTTTTCTCGATGCAGTATTATATTCCTGCCTCTAATCACGATTATCCGTGGTTTTGAGGAAACTGCCCAAGAGAGGCACAAGCCTATTCTGGCTGGGTACAACTGCATTGAGGGGCGGTGGAACAATGACTAAAAGTATACTTGCTTATGAATTCATGACTTATAGGATAGGGAACTAGGGATAATCCCCCCACTTCCCCCCAGTCAAATTAAACTTCTTTGCACTATTGTAGACTGCTGGAATAAATTTATTGAAAATATAGTAAAATTTTCAACTCTCCTGGACCCCTTTAATCTGTCGAGCGAATGTTTGCCTGCGGGACTTATTCCACATAGGTATCTATCGTTACTGCTTTTCTTCTCATGAAAATTCCTTCCTACAGCCGTTTTTCTACCAAAGTTGTAAGTCAAAAGCCTGCAGTTCATGCAACTTCAAAGCTATCGATCAGTAGTTAGAGCAGGTTCATATTTTACCTGAGTGCAACACTGTCAATAGATTATTTATACTATGCCTATGCCCCATTTCTTTGACTTTTCAACAATAATTACCCGCTATACTCAACGCTCTGTTTCGCACATGGGAGAGAGAGCATACCATCCGCAGTATGGGGCTGCAGTCGTAAGTAAACAAGGTATCGGAATTGGTATATTCTATGCTTTGCACACTTATGGTCGACAACTCAATCAACATCTGGATCTTCATATCTCCATCACTCGTGGAAGTCTAGATATTAAACATGTTGTACGGGTGAGCTCTTTTTTTTAAAAAAAAGAGGGATCGAAGGAATCTGCTAAGGCTCTGTTATCCGGCTGCTACGCGTCATAGCTATGACCTGATAAATCCAAGTAGTCTTCTCTTGGTTTGTGGGACCATAGCGCCGTGTCATGAAGAAGTGGCTAGCTTTACCTGAGGAGTACAGTACGAATATTACTGTAGAAAAGTACGCTTCGCTAAAAAACAAAAGTTGTCTGGAATAGCGTGAAATACCTCTAGCGTTATCTTAAAAACCCTCTCCGAGCGCGGTATCAGCATTAAAAATTATAACATTACCATGGGGTAGATTGGTTGTACATCATTATTATCACAACCAGACTTTTAAGCAGTACCGATAGCAGATCCTGATGCAGGAAGAGATGATCAGACGCTATATTAGCTATATTTTAGCTAGAGATGTTAAGATAGTACGTTACTATGCTTTCTTGTCGAATTGTAAACAAGGCACACTATTACCGAAGGTATGTATAAAGTGCTGTTGTGGAGATGATGGCTTACAAAAAAACTGGAAAAACAGGAGTTTGCAGTTATGATAAAAGAATTCTTATGCACAGATATTCGTACAAATCTATTCTGTGTGGCAACAGGCTACTTTTTATCGATGCTCAGGTTGCTAAATAGGCAAAGGAATTCGTGTTAGAAAGAATGCATAAAATGGGAAACGAGGCTTATTAAGCCAAATTTATGGTTTAATATCTATATCTAAAATTATTGCATTAGGTTAAAAAATACAGACTTCAATAAAATTTGAACTTACTTTAGACTAAAAACACTGATTTTCTCTCCTTTTAGCAATAAGGGAGAGCTTTTGGTTTTATCTTAAAGATAAAGAGTGATTCAACACTTCCTAAGTATCAAATTACTTTTCTTTTATTTGCTAAATAATTTTAATTCTATTTGGACTTTCCGTATTCATTTTCCAATTGGCAAGAAAAATTGATTAACAATTGATATTCTGATTATAATCAGAAATAAACTCAGCATGGTTGGAATCTTTTATTACCACCGAATACAAATTCGGTAACTATATTATCCAGAATTACTACTATTTTTGAGTATTAAGTAAGGTATCAAGGTCAGCATATAGAGATGCGAAAAAAAGGTTTATTTAACGTTAATAAAGATTGCTGTAAATCAGTTATTCGCAAAATTTCTAAACTTACGGTTAATACGACAACTGAGGGTATTGGCTGTTCTAGTATTACCCATTTTTATAATCATATATCGCGATTAGCTGTTTTACTAGCCAATATTTGCATACAAGAAAACGTTCTATAGTAGAATAAAAATTAGCCTATAATTGTTGTTGAAAACCTCTAATTACTGTAGAGTTTAATACCTAGCCAAGTATCTTTTTTTCCAAAACAGGGCGGACGAGGGTAGTTTTATTAAACGGCTATCTTGAATGTTAGCAAAGGTTGTTGGTAGAGATCAAATCTCTTATTCTGTATGAAGGATTTTTGGTACAAAACTTATCATAAAAAAGCAAAAAGTTATACAGATCGAAGAGAGTCTTTCCTCACCACTCCTTGCCAACATAAAGCTGTATTTCATTAATTAAATCGGTAATAATTTATCAGATGATGTCGATTTTATACATTGAAGCAACTTATTTCACTTTATCCTGCTGATATAGGCGGAGTAAAAATATTATCTGCTTGGGTTGGGATATTCATTATGGTTACAGAGATATCCTTTGTAAAACCTTTGATTGCAGGAAAAGATTTAAGAATCTTAGTAGGAGTTATTAGCAAATCTTGTGTATGGCACTCAAGGTTGGATACGTTCTACTCTGATGCTTCGTAAATCTGTTTTCTATCTTTAAATTATACGTTGTTTACTACCAAGGAAGGGTAAAGTAGCTAAAAATTACCTTAGCCGGTTCCAGCTTTTCTGAGCAGAGTGTAGCAGCTTAAATAACATTGAAAAGGTTGTTTTTTGAACTATAGTTTTTGCACTTCGGCTTCGTAGCTTCATATCGCAAAAGCCGATTTAATTGAATTCGTCGTTCTTATTGATGCCCAGTGTACTAACGGAAAGTGAGAATTCCAGCAGTTCTTTTCAATCTTTCTCCAGCTTCTTCATTCCTGCAGGAGATATTTTGCTAAAAACATTGCCAACAAAACATCAAGGGCGTTATTAGCGGCATCCCGTCTCTCTAGTTAGCCAGAGACTCCTGAAGAACCAGCCTTAACTTTACCGGTTATATGCCTTTTGGGAAGTGAAGGTATGCACATTAGCTGTTTTGTGTACCAAATACAAATATCGTTGCTATTGGGTGTCTGGGAATATCTTTGCCATTACATTCCAAAAACCAAAGAACCTCGTCTTCCCGTAGCCAAAGCCTGGGAGATATAGTTAAGCTACGCGTGCGCAAGCCGCTACGCGTGCGCAAGCCATTGAGAAGTTCCCTCTAGTTCATTTTTGACTCTCAATAAGTATCTTGAAGCGCAATGAGCTTTTACATCCATGCTAAGTGAAATCGATAATATCAGCAGTCAAAGGCGATTATCTTGGCTAACAGGACGGACGGTATATGGCATCAACCAAGAAATAAAGGTTAGCCTGTATCCCTTAAATCATCTAGGGCATACACCCACTTGTGCTCTTTAGGCTATTGCTGTTTTAGTCTGGTAATGGTACTGTAGATAAACTATATCATTTTTCACCAAGAAGGGTACTCCATAGCTTTGTAAAATCATCGCTAGATATGCTTCGCAGTTCTCTACAGCAGCCATGCTAGCAAGTCTTTTGGGTTTTTCATACTTCAGCTATGGCGGAGTAACGAGTTGTTGAAGGATATTCCGTTGTCGATGCGGATCCCCCTTACCTTAGGTATTTTAATCTGAACATGGTCAATAGTAGTCTGTATAGTTAGCTGTGGCAAATAACCGTTAGTGAGGACGATAGGGGAACGCCCCGTGTGACGACAAGATAGCAGCATTCAGTATGTTATCGCAGCATGGCTTGGAGCTCATCTTTAACGACAGGTGGCTACTATTGTCTCTCTGCCAGTATTACGGATGACTTCATGAAATGGATTAGATGTAATATTTATTTTTTAGATACCTGTCTGGTAGACTTTTCATGGCATATCATCATCTCTATTGTTGAAATCATTAACGAAATTAATTAGCAGAATACCATATCATCTCCGAAACCCTATATATCAAAATAACTATAACTGTTTAATTGGAATAGTCCTATTGAGAAACTACATCACAAGGATAAATGGTTTAGTTATCTTCGATGTATATTGAGAATAGCTTGACTTTATGGAAGTCAGCGAAACAAACAGGCATTGATTTGAAAACAGCGTTTAGATTGGGGTCATTGCTTCCTTGCTTCATTGGCGACAGCAAACATAAATGCACTAAGTGCTATTGTTGAAGTTGAGAAAATATTTTTCTTGAAATATTTTAAAGGGAATGATTATATCCCACATAGGAAAGCTAGAAAACGCAGGAGAGGAAAGAAGATACAAGGAAAGAAGAAGCAATCGCGCTATTAATCTTAATTGCCAGAGATCGACAGGCTGATGTGAGCGATGAGATTCTTAAAGAGTTTAATGCAGAGTATGTTAGCCGTTTTTTGAGCCGATCATCGATAAAGAGTTCATTCTTTTCGGATGGAGCTAAATGCTACAAAACATTTTCCAATAAATATGAAATTAGTCGTCATAGTCTAATAAGATTGGATAATCAGATAGTTATTTATAAGGAATTCTGCATTCAAATTATGAATAATTATATTACCTGATTAAAAGGATGGCTGAGTAGATTCCATGGTGTAGGCTTGTTTTATTTAGCGAATTATCTGGTCTGGAAAAATTATTTGAAACTATAATAATTGAAATACAGAGGTGGCTACAAATTGTTCTGCGACCAAAGCAACAATCTTTGCAAATAAAAAGTCATATGCTATTTTAGCTTGATGGTTAAGTGCAATGATACTGGGATAATTAATCCGCCTAACGACTAATAGCTTGCTTAGGTTCTTTCTGTCAAATTATACATCTACCAGTTGTTGCAGCGACATAAATAAAAAAAGATTAGTACGGCTCATAGAGCCATGTGTAAGTCAACAAGATGGAGGAAAAAATAGGAACCATCGTATGCAATAGCACAATATCTTTTTCCCTTTGCTTAACTATTGCCAAAACAGTGTCGTCATAGTTTTTTTATTTATATACGTCTAAAAAAGCCATTCATTATCTTAATGAATGGCTGGGTACTTCTGTTAGGTATCCCAACAAACATTAAATTATTGCTTCTATGGCGTTTCGTTTGTCATCACTGTTTAAAACGTTTGTCTTATCTAACTAAATCAGATTGTCATCTGTCATTGCTGTGCTTTATCCGTCGAACAATTCACTATTGCTTACGAGTACTGCTTATAAACTCCAGGCTATTAGCACAATCTTCTCACCATTATTCCATTATACCAGTATTAAGTAAGCTACTACAGCATATAAATTTGAAAATAACCAAAATTGCTTTTAGCTTTGCAGCCTTACTTCTAGTTTATTCCTAACAAGGAGGATATTGTCAATAATGGTAGTGAAAAGCGGATATTATAATAGCGATCCCATTTCATTATGGTAAATATTGGCAACGTAGATTTAATCAATCCAGTTTAATAGCAACTTAATTAGCTTTATTTGTTAGGGTATCAGTTTCAAATTAATTTAATTATTCGCATTGATGCTACATTAGCAAAAACTTTACTTTCTGCTAAAAAACGCATTAAAAATCTTATATAAGCCTTTTAGGGTAAAAAAATCGTTTAAAGATCTGCTATATTTGGCGTACTTGATGATAGTATTATAACAGAAACAACAATGAATGAACTTACTAAATTATTGATTAGTGTTGGAGCAAATTCACTTAAAGCCTGGGAGCAATATGCAGAACCTTGTAGAAAGTAAGGGAAAGACCGTAGTATAAATATACTAAAATAATAAACTTGAGCATCGACTATGATTAATATTACTGAAGCAGCACAAACTCATTTTTCTAAACTATTGACAAATCAAGAACCTAATACACAAATTCGTGTATTTGTAATTAATCCTGGCACACTTTCTGCGGAATGTGGGGTCTCTTATTGCCCTCCTGATGCTATCGAAGAGACGGATATTAAACTTAAATTTGATAAATTTTTAGCCTTTGTTGATAAAATTAGCGCACCTTTTCTTGAAGATGCTGAAATCGATTTCCTAACTGATCAATTAGGTTCTCAACTTACTCTAAAAGCGCCTAATGCAAAAATGCGAAAAGTTGCTGACGATGCTCCTTTGATTGAACGAGTTGAATATGTGATTCAATCACAAATTAACTCACAGTTAGCAGTCCATGGAGGACGGGTTTCATTGATGGAAATCACTGATGATAGATATGTAATTCTACAATTTGGTGGAGGATGTAATGGCTGTTCAATGGTCGATCTTACCTTAAAAGAAGGTATTGAAAAACAGTTGCTAAATATGTTTCTAGGTGAATTAAAAGGCGTGAAAGATTTAACCGAACATCAGCGTGGTGATCACTCTTATTATTAAAATAATTATTTATTTTTGCTAATGTACTTATTTTTGCTAATGATAGATACTCTTTAAAAGTATAAAAAGTATATTATTTTATATATAAAATAATATTATGCAGATTAGTATGGATAATTTGTAATTAATTACAGTTGAATAAAGCTATAAACTTTAGCAAACAGGTGACGACGACATTATTGTCAGCATTCATAACTCACAAAGTTTTTATTCAGCACATATTAAAGGTGCTTACTATTTTATGAATGAGATCTTAAATAACTTTATTAAGTAAATAAAGTTTGATACGCCTTTCTAATAGTAAGGCGTTAGCATGGCCATAGTAGCTAAGCAGAGCACAATATTTAGTTAATGCTGGCTTTAAGGCTGTTTATGCTATAAACAGCCTTAAAGCATGATTGAGAGGATATCCATACACCATCAATTCACTCTCTTAAGCAATATAAAAGATTATAATCCATTTGATTTTATAGAAAATTCTAGCTTAGCAGAAGTATTATTGATTATGTGTACCACTTCCAGGAAGATAGTATGGTTTTTGAGTTATTAGCAAATCTGCTGTATGCTGATTTTAGACTACAGGTTCTGTTTTGATGTTTGTGAATCTGTTCTGCATTCTTAAATTGGACATTGTTTAGCACTAGGGTCAAAAGCAATATAAAATCTCCTTATGGCGGCTCTCCACATAACTCCGATTTAGGTTTTCTGAGCAAACTGTAGCAGTTTAAATAGCATTGAAAGAGGGGGATCTTTTATCGAATCACAGTTCTTCACATGTTAGCTTCGTTGTAGTCTCAGCTTTGCAAAAGCTGATTCAATCTGCTTCATCGTTCTTATTGATGCCCAGTGATCTGATAGGAAATTGTAGAATGCCAGCAATTCTTGTCGATCTTTCTTTAGCTTCTTCATCGCTGCATGGGATAGTTTATTGAATACCTTGCCAACAAAACATCAATGGTTTTTTATTAGCGGCATGGCAGCTTTCTGCTAGCTAGACTTTCCGGAACTCAGCCTTAATTTTTAGTTGCATGCCTTTTAGAAGGCTTAAGCCAGCACATTACCTGTTTAGTGCACACAATAGCGTTGCTGTTGGGTATCCGGGAATATCTTTGGCATTGCATTCCAAAAATCAAGTACATCCATCATCTCTTGTAGCAAGCCTTAGATATATGGTTAAGCCCCGTACCTTCAGGGCATTGATAAGTTTTGCCAACTTTGCTTATAACTCTCTATAAGTATCTTCGAGCGCAACTAGCTTATTACTTCCATGCTCAGTGCCGCCGTAATGACTACCAGATAAAGGTGATCATCTTGCCTGAGAGTGAGAAGACTATTTATGCCATAGGCTAAAAAATAAACGTAGCGGGTATTGCTTAAATCATGTAGGCACCATTGCTTGTTGTCTTTTAAGCCATTGCTGTTTTCATATGCTGATGAAATATGTTCTGGCAGAGAGAGACTCATATGCTTTTTTATCTAGAAAGCGGCTCCCCCCTAGAGCTTCGAGAAAATTACTTGTGGATATGCCTAGTAAAGGTAACACTCAATGGGTAGCTAAGTTTTCTCCACTTTTTGCACTCTTCAGAGTAAGGCGGTAGCAAGGAGCTATTGAAGCATATTTCCGTTCTTGATAAAATGATCCCTGACCTTAGGCACTTTAATCTCAACATTGCCAATACTAGTCTTTATGGATTCGCTGTGGAAAAACTGTTATGGACGACGGCATGAGGCCAGGTCGATAAGGCGGCCTTTCAGCATATTGTCGCAGCATTGCTTCAAGATTAAGGCTCAACGCTGTGCTTGCTATAAGTTGCCCGGGATGGTTACGGATAAATTTATGCAATGGATCCCTAGAGGTAATATCTAGTTTTATGAATACCTATATGGTAGACTTTTTCATGGCATATCTTTCTCTATTGTTGAGATTATTCACGAAATCAATCAGCAGGATACCCATATCTCCGAAACTCCATACACCAGAAATGAGTATAACTCAGTTTTTTTGAATAATTCATCTTTAACTTTAAATCAATCTTTCATAGATTGCAATGGAGTGTTAGCTAATACTGATTGTGGGTAATTTCTGATTGTAGGGATAAATATATTGATGTAGCTTGATCTCAAGCTTTTCAGTAGAATTGAAATGATGGTTTTGCAGCTAATCTTCTATGCGCCCATTAAATCGCTTGACCATACCATTCGTTTTAGGTATGGCTTAGCCAAGCTAAGTCAGTGTTTTATACCAAGCTCTATATACAAACGGGCGAATTCTTCTTTTCCAATGGTTGAATGTTTTTCGCATACGGAAAGGCAGTCTGTAAATTCTTTGCTATTATCTGTAAGTATCCAATGGATAAGCCATGGGCCATGCTCGATTAAGATCAAGTAAGAAGCCTCGAGCCATTTGACTGCGGTCTTAGTTGGCCTTATAAAAACGGATAAAATCCATCGAGTGGAGCGATCTATGCCTATAAAAAGATAACGTCGTGAAGTTTTGTTTGGCATTTTCGAAAGATATTTCATATCTCCGTGAAATAACCAGGCTCGTAGCTTTTAAACGCTTTGTGATTTGGCTCCGCTGCTTTCTTACCTCATTTCACACAAATTCCCCACACCTCGTTTGCATAAACAGCGATCTAGGCTAGATTGATATACAATAGGGTTCAGGAATTTTCGTATGACTTGTCAGCAGATCGTCGAAATGGAGAAAATATTTTCATAGAAAAATGACTACCCCCTTCCTAAGGTGGTAATAGCGTCGTAGGCAAACGATGATGAATATGGCTGTGATCATCAGGCTATGTTAGAAAAGGTTGTTTGTAGAAATCCTTATACTGTATAAAGGATTTTCCTTAAGAGGTTGCCATAAAAAAGTAAACAGTCATAGAGATCAAAGAAACTCTTTCCTCACTCCCTACCAACATAAATCTGCATTTCATTAGATGGCTCAGCGACAATCTGTCGGATAATGTTGATTTATGCATTGAATCAACTCATTCCACTTTATCATCTCCCCATATTTGTCAGAGTGAATATATTATTTTTATCCGCTGGGAAGAGACTTATTAGGGTTACAGCGATATCATTGAAAATCTCCGATTGCAGGAAAACATTTAAAAATCTTACTAGAACTCCTTTGGCGAAACTACATCAGAAGGAATAAATGCTTTAGTTATCTCTGATGTATTATCTTTTGAATAGTTTTACTTTACAGGAGTCAGCGAAACAAATAGGCATTAATTTAAAAACAGTGTTTAGATGGCGTCACTGCTTCCTTGTTTTATCAGTGACAGCTAACATAAATGTATTAAGTGGTATTCTTGAAGTCGACGAAACATTTTTCCAGAAATCCTTTAGAGGGAAGCGTTATTTCCTCTATATAGGAAAGCTAGAAAAGACGAAAGAGGAGGAAATAAAAGAAAAGAACGAATCGAGGTCTTAATCTCCAGAGATTGGATGTCATTTGAGCGATGATATTTTTGAAAAATTTAATGCAGAGTGTGTTAGCTGTTCTCTCTTTAGCTGATCATCGATAAAGAGCATGCTTTTATCAGACAAACCTAAATGGTACGAAACCTTTGCCAAGAAGTATGAAATTAGTCACTATTGCCTAATAAGGTTAGATAATTAAAGAGTTATTAGTAAGGAATTCTATATTCAAAATATGAACACTTACTATTAGCCGATTAAAAGGATAGCTGAGTAGCTTCCATGGTGTAGGGTTGTTTTTTTACCAAATTATCTAGCCTGAAGAAAATTGTTTGAAACCACAATAATTAAAATACAGAGCAGACGTCTGGCTACAAATTGCTCTGCGAGCAAAGCAATAACATTTGGCAACATCAACATACCCGATCATCAACATCATCTTGTTTTTGCCATTTAGCAACGGTAAGTTCAGATATGCTATAACGCTTAGCCAAAGTAGACGCAAGCTTCTTACTGATCTGAAGAGCAGCTCTTATTTTAGCTATTGTAATTGCCTGACAATGCACCATTATCATTATGATATTTTGCCCTTAACTATATTCCTCAGTAGCTATCTTACCATGAATAGGGGTGTACGACGAGTGTCTATATAATGATCCTGGACAAAACAATAATTATAAGGCAGTGGAATTATATGTTACTACACTGCCTTTGATTATTAATCGATTCTTAGCGGCCAGCCACCTAATTTCTTCCATTTATTGACGATTTCACAAAATAGTAGTGCTGTTCTATCGGTGTCGTAAAGTGCGCCATGCGCCTGTTTGGCGTCAAATGGGATCCCGGCGGTATAACAAGCTTTAGCTAAAATTGTTTGACCAAAAGCAAGCCCGCTAAGTGTCGCGGTATCGAAAGTTGCAAAAGGATGGAATGGATTACGTTTTAGATTTGCACGCTGAGCGGCGGCCATAATAAAACTATGATCAAAATTGGCATTATGAGCAACAATAATTGCTAAATTGCAATCATTATTTTTAATGCCATTTCTAACCATTTTAAAAATTGCATGTAAAGCGGTATATTCATTGACAGCATTACGTAAAGGATTAGTTGGGTCGATACCAGTGAAAATAAGTGCAGTTGCTTCTATATTTGCCCCATCAAAAGGTGAAACATGAAAATGGAGTTTTTTATCAATCTCTAACCAACCCCCTTGATCCATTTTTAGCGTCATAGCCGCAACTTCTAATAGCGCATCTTGTTGTGCATTAAACCCACCAGTTTCTAAATCGATAACGACAGGATAATAACCTCGAAAACGCTTTGCCAACGTGTTAACCCCATTTTTTTTATTAGACATTTTCTTAAGACTTTATATACTTGAGAATAAAAATATTATGCCAAATTTTGAGTAAAATGCATTAACTTGCCTTAAGCATAGAAAATATATGGATAGATCTTCAATTAATGAGGTAAAGCGTCAGTTACATAAAGCATTAGTACTATTTTTATTTTCAATCAGTTCAATTTTATAGCTATTAAGATTTTCCATGAATCCAATAATTGTTGAGGTTCCTTTAACTTGTCCTGCTTTGCCCATAACATTATGGCCTACGTGCCAGCCGTAGGCTAGTATATGTATCTGCAAGGTTTCAACGCATAATACAATGTGAGCAAAGGTTGTGCCCATCTGATAATCCTAAACACCATAATTATAAGTTAATTTGATTACGGCAGCTTTACTTTCATCATCATACCCAACGATGGTATGTGAGTATTTTTATGCAGGATTTTTACTTCTCTATAAAATAGATGCATATCTAATATTCAGTATAAAATGAATTAAGGATTGAAGATTGCCAATCCGTAACATGGTATGAAGTAACAGTATATAAGCCTCTTCTTTAGTTTAAAAACAATTCATGACTGATATTAATATAGTATAAACTATACTATTATTTCAATTTATATAGTTGCTTGATTAATTAAATATATAATATAACTGATTGTGTTGCTCTAGTCTTAAATAGTGACTATTTAAAAAAGTTGTTAAGCTAACTTATAATAGCTATTCAATTATAATTAATCGTGATGTTGTTATAAGTTATTTCTTATAATAATATTATAAATTAAACGAATTTTTTATTTACAAATAATGCATTACTAATGTATAACAATTACTTTTTTATTATCACTAATTGTTAATGTATTAATTTAATATTTAGTTGTAATTTTACTTTAAATTATTTAATAATTTATTAAGTTGTTCTATTTAGTATTACTTATTTAAGACATAAAAAGTTTTTATTGGTTTTTTAAACTTTTAGATTTTTAAAAATAAATATAGATTAAGTATCTCACTAAAGCTAAATAAATGATTTTAAGAATACTATAACTAATAGTTTTTTTGTTTTATATGTTAAATAAGTAGGTAATAATTATATAACTAATTAAGTCAACTTAATATACTTATATTGAAATATAAATTCATATATTATAATGCTATATTTAAATTTAAATATATAAATCTTTATAGATTATTATCTATATCTATTTAGTAAATAGATATAAATATATATTTCTATTATATTAATTGGCAATTTAATAATTAATAGATGTAGATGCTACTTTATTTTTAAGGAGGAATAATTGGATTTAAAAATAAGAACTTATCTTGCGCGTTTAGTTCAAGTTTGACTGGTATTGATTGATCATTGTCTAAAACTATGAAAGCTTAGCAAAACTCATTGAGTAGTTGGTCCTGAATAGTTATTACCAGATTTAGTATATGAGGGTTAGGGTGTAGTTCGCTCTGATGCTTTGTGAATTTGTACTCTATTTTTAAATTGGACATTGTTTACCACCATGATCAGCAAGCCAAATTCCCTTAGCTAGTTTTAGCTTTAATGAGCAAACTGTAGCAATTCAAATAGCTTTGAAAAAGTTATTTTTCTCGAACTACAGTTCTTCTCCCACGACGGTTTTGTAGGTTCTCATGTCGAAAAAACCGATTCAATTGAATTCGTCGTTCTATTGATAGCTACTGTTCTGACTGGAAATTGTAGAATGCCAGCAGTTCTTCTTGATCTTTCTACAGCTTCTTCATTGCTTAAGAATACTTTTCTTAAAACATTGCAAACAAAACATCAATGGCTTTTTTATTAGCGGTATGGTAGCTTTCTCTGCTAGCTAGACTTTTCGCAGCTCAGTCACTTAACTTTCAGTTGCATGCCTTTTTGGAGTGAAGCTAACATATTAGGTGTTTTGTGTACCCAACAGCCTTGCTGCTGCGTGTCCGGAAATATTTTTGCTATTGTATTCCAAAAATCAAGAAAAATCCTCTTCCGTAATAAGCCTGGAAGATACTGTTTAAGCTACGCGCATGCAGGCCATTGAAAAGTTTGATCCAGTTCACTTTTGATTCTTGATAAGCATCTTCGAGCACAACTAGCTCATTACCTCTCAATGCTCAGTGACGCCAATAATGAGCAGCAGAAAAAGGGATTACCTTACTTGACAGGATTATATATGCCATCTTCAAAGAAATAAAGGAGCGCGTATCGCTTAAATTACGTATGGCATACAGCCTCCTCTGCTCTTTAAGCTATTCTTGTTTCAGTCTACTGATGGGTAGACTGAAAAATCATGTGCTTTTCACCAAGAAAAGTCACCTAAGAGCTTTGTGAAAATCATCGCTAGATATACTTCGCAGCTACAACAACAGCCATGGTAGCAACTCTTCGGAGTTTTTACACGCTTCAGATAAGGTGGAGTAGTAACGAGCCGAGCTGTTGAAGGATATTTCCTTTCCGCTGTGATCCATTTGACATTAGGCACTTTAATCTCAACATTACCAATATCAGTCTGTATAGTTTGCTATTGGAAATAACTGTTATGGATGACGGCCATGAACACCCGTAGATAAGGTGGAGTTCAGGATGTTGTCGCAGCATGGCTTAAAACTCAGGCTCAACGGCGGTGACTATCATGCCTGCTAGTATTACAGATGAGTTCATGAAAGGGATCAGCGCTAATATTTTATTTCTTGGATACTTGTAGGTAGACTTTTTATGGGATATAATCTCTATATGATTGAAATTATTAATGAAATAAATATCTCACCATCTCTGAAATTGCATACAGCTCACTAGAAGTGAGCATAACTTGTCTCGAATCATTATATAGACCCTCGTCGTACACCCCTATTCATGGCAATATGGCTATTGAGGAATATAGTTAAGGGTAAAATCATAATGATTATATTAGCCTCCCATCGTTAAGCAACTATAACACTTAAAATTAGAGCTGCTCTTCAGAGCAGTAAAGAGTCTGAATCTACTTTGGCTAAGCGTTATGGCATATCAGAACTTACTGTTGTTAAAGGATAAAAAGGAGATGATATTGATGATCAGAGCCATATATTCCCATCGTTTGCCGAGAAGGCTGTCGCTCGTGCTCATGAATCCGCAGTTGTTTTCTAGCATAAACCTTTTTCTCCCTCTCACGCAGATCTGATGGCAGTCGTATGTGAATTTTTTAACCTGTTATATCTTGATTTCTGGTCCGGATAGCTGTTTCTGTAGGCACAGAACAGAGTAGAAATTTTTGTGAAATGAGGCAAGAGGAAGCTACGAAATCAAAGCATAAAGCGTTAAAAAACTATGACTTTAGTTATCTTATACACCTAGATATGAAATATCTTAGTAAAATGTGAAATGAAACTTCACGACGTTATCTTTTTGTAGGTATAGATCGTGTAATTCAGATGGGTTTTTATCCGTCTTTACAATTCTAAGACCGCGGCCAATGCTCGAGGCTTCTTACTTGCTCTTAACCGAACATGTTCCATTGGCTATCCATCGGATACTTATAGATAATGGCAAAAAAATTTACAGACCCCATTTTTGGTCTGCGAAAACGGTCCAACCATTGGAAAAGAGGCATTCGCCCGTTTGTGTACAGAGCTTGATATAAAACATCGACTTTTAGGCCGCCAAGGTATCCTCAAACAAATGCTATGGTTGAGAGCGATGTAATTGGCACATAGAAATGGCTCCAAAGCCATCATTTCAATTCTGGTCAAGAGTTTAAGATTACTCTATATCAATATTTTTGTCTTTAGAATCAGGAAATAACATCAATCAGTATTAAGTAGTAAAACTTCATTGCACTCTATAAAAGATTGCTTCAAAGTTAAACCTGAATTATTCAAAAAAACATACTATTTCTGGAATATGACAGATAACTTTATACAACATAAGCTACTTACCCACTTAATCAATCACAAATTCAATTGGCCAAAGCAATAGGTATTCAACAACCTTTGCTAGTTAGAACTATTGATCAATTAGAAGAAAAGTAATTAATTAGACGTCATAACCTATATCAACGATAGATAACTAAAAATTAAATTAACAAAAGAATTAAAGACAATTGATAAACAGGTTTATGATGTAATTAAAAAATAAGAAATGATATATTAGAAGGTATTACATTTAATGAATTAAATATACTTTATTCATTGATATTAAAACTTTAGCAAAATATTAATCGGTTAATAATTAGACATAATAAGTAATAGAGAATAAAAAAACAAATAGAGTTGTAATTTTTATACATACGCGGCTATATTTATTTAAATCTAGTCGCGATATCTTATTTAAGTTAAGTTATCTGGGTAAAATAGTAATATTATTCCACTACTTATAATAGATATACACGTTAGCCATTACGGAAACTGTTTAGATCACCTTTTTCACAAGAGAGATAACGCGGCTATTATATCTAGACTAATTTCCAGTTGAACGCCTTTTGTTTTGTTAAGTGCCCGTTAAACATTTTGACTGGCAACAGACGACCATTCTCGCAATTTCTGCACGTGCCTCTCATGGCCGTTGTAAGGGTTTTCCTGTTCTCCCTCTCTCCAACTCTGTATTAGTCAATAGTTCACTTAGAACAGAGGACCACTAGAGAGCATACCTATGATATTTTGTCATCACCGCCATGAATATTAACTGGGGTTTTACACGAGTAACCGTACCGTAGTTTATGTTTTATCTTTTTTTAGCTTCATAAGAGGTATAAGTATCCCTAAGAAAGGGTACCTGTTTATACAGGTGGATAAAGTGTAACTCTAAAAAATACCAATGAAAACTGCTTTTAATATAATTCTTACTTCCCGGAAGATAGTAAGGGTTTTTTGAATAATTCAGGTTTAACTTTTAAGCAATCTTTTATAGACTGAAATGGAGTTTTACCTAATAGTGATTGGGGGTAATTCCTGATTGTACTGGTAAACATATTGATGCAGCTTGATCTCAAGTTCTTTATCAGAATTGATATGATGGCTTTACAGCTAATCTTCTATGCGCCCATTAAATCTGCTTGACCATACTATTTTAAGGTTTGCCAAAATTGGCTAAGTCGTTGTTCTATACCAAGCTATGTACACAAACTGGCGAGAATTCCTCTTTTCCAATGGTTGACTGTTTTCGCAGACTAAAAGGGGGTCTGTAAATTTTTTGCCATTGTCTATAAGTATCCGATGGATAGCCAATGGAACATGCTCGGTTAATAGCACGTAAGAAGCCTCGAGCATTGGCCGCGGTCTTAGAATTGTAAAGACAGATAAAACCCATCCGAATTACACGATCTATACCTACAAAAAGATAACGTCATGAAGTTTCACTTTACATTTTCATAAGATATTTCACATCTAGGTGTATAAGATAACTAGAGTCGTAGCGTTTTTAACGCTTTATGCTTCGATTTCATGGCTTCCACTTCCTCTTGCCTTATTTCACAAAAATTTCTTCTCTGTTCTGTGCCTACAGAAACAGCTATCCGGACCAGAAATCAAGATGTAACAGGTTAAAAATTCACATACGACTGCCAGCAGATCTGCGCCAGAGGGAGAAAAAGGTTTATCCTAGAAAACAACTGTAGCTTCCTGAGCATGAGCGACAGCCTTCTCGGCAAACGATGGGAATATGGCTCTGATCATCAATATCATCTCCTTTTTATCCTTTAACAACAGTAAGTTCGGATATGCCATAACGCTTAGCCAAAGTATATGCAGACTCTTTACTGGTCTTAATAGCAGCTCTGATTTTAAGTGTTCTAAGTTACCTAACGATGCGATGGAGGCTAATCATCATAATTTTTTCTTTAAGTATATCCCTAAGTAGCCATCTTGCCATGAATAGGTGGGTGTTTTCGACGAGGGTCTATAGTGATCCAGGGGGGACAAAATACATAATTAGTCATTTTTGAAATCTGATTTACAGTGTAATCATAATCATGAATACATAAATATCATAATATATTTTATATAAACAAACTAGATAATCAGATAAATAGAAAAATTGATTTACTTTCTATAATCTATCTATAGTTTAATAGATTAAACTTTACTAATTTTTTCTTAAAGAAATAAACTTAACTAAATTAAGTTAATTTTAATATACAATATTTTCAACTGTTATTTTTTATTTTATTTCAATAATTTCTTTCTTAAAGAAAAACCCATGAGAGTAAGTATAGTGAATCACTGAACCGAAGTTATAGAGAAAACAATCCGAGGATAAACATGAAACCAGGTCGGTATATAGGTGTGATATCAGGTACTAGCCTCGATGGAGTTGATGTTGTTTTGGCTGATATTGATGATAAAATCTGGTTCAGTTAGGTACGATTTGATTTACTTTCCCTTTCAAACTCAATTAAAAAATTAAGTCTTGTCTATATATCAAGGTTAAGCGGTAACTTTAGCAACAATAAATGAAATTAATTATGAGCTCGGCTCGTTTTATATGCTGAAGCGATTAATAACTTATTGAAATAGCAATTATTACCAGCTACTGATATTACCGCAATAGGGTATCATGGACAAACCGTTTGTCACCTAACCTACTGGCCAACCGCCTTTTACTCTGCAATTTGGCGATAATAATAGAATCGTTGCATTAATCAAGATTAATGTAGTAGGAGTTTTCCGTCGTAGAGATATGGCGTATGGTGGGCAAGGTGGTGCGCGCACCTTTAGTTCCTGTTTTTTATCACAAACTACTTACTCATCTTGATAAAAATCGTATTATTTTAAATATTGCTGGAATTTCTAATCTTATTACTCTAATTTAGAAATTCAATAATTAAAGGCTATGCTACCACGACTAGGAAATATGCTCTTGAATATATTGGCTAATCAATATTTAAATAAACTTTGTGATAATAACGGCGATTGGGCTGGTTCATGGCAGGTTAAGGTTAATGAGTTACTTCTGACTCAGAAGTCTTGCGGATTCCTATTTTAAACAGCCAGCGCCAAAAAGTACTGGTACAGAATATTTTAATTCTGCTTGATTACAAAAAGATCTGATATTCTACTTAAATTTATCGGCATAGGATATAAAGGCGACTTTAGGAGAATTAACTATCCGTTCAATCGTTGATCAGGTTTTATTTTATGAGAAGGTATATTCTTTATTGGTTTGCGATTCAGGAGTTTAAAATAGATACCTTTTTGCAAGATTAATGGAATTGTTAACCAATATTGTGGTCGCATTAACAGATAAATATGGGTTGAGCGGTGATAATATGCAAGCTTTAGTTTGGGTACCTGCTTGTATCTTATCCGGGTTGCTAAGTAATTTTATCCTCTGTTACTGGTGCTAATCAGGAAACAAGTACTAGGCGCAATTTATCCGGCCAAATGCTGTATAACATAATATTAATACAGAGGCAAAAATGGCAGAAAAAATTCAATTGGATATTGCTAATTTAAGACGGGAATATACTCAAGGGGGGTTAAGGCGTAAGGATTTAAGCGATCAACCATTAGTTTTATTTGAGCGTTGGTTAAAACAGGCTTATGAAGCAAAATTGGCTGATCCAACAGCTATGTGTGTTGGAACGGTAGATAGCGATGGACAATCATATCAACGAATTGTATTACTCAAATATTATGATAAAAATGGACTGATATTTTATACTAATCTATCTAGTCGTAAGGCACAACATATCGCCCATAACAATAAGGTCAGTTTATTATTTCCCTGGTATCAGCTAGATCGTCAGGTTTGCTTTCTTGGTGAAGCAGAAAAACTCTCTCCACTTGAGGTAATAAAATATTTTCATAGTCGACCAAAAGATAATCAAATAGCGGCTTGGATTTCACAGCAATCTGCAAAAATTTCGGCTAGAAGTCTATTAGAAAATAATTTTTTTAAATTAAAACAAAAAATTAAAAATAATAAAATTCCATTACCTACTTTTTGGGGCGGATATCGCATCAGATTTGATCGTGTTGAATTTTGGCAAGGTGGCACTAAACGGCTACATGATCGATTTATGTATCAATGGCAACATGATCATTGGCAAATTGATCGGTTGGCACCATAAAATGAAAAGTCATTTTTAACTGCCACTTATTTTGACCCCCCTATTTTGTCTATTGATCTTATTTATATTATATATATTAACAAATAAAAAATTGATGGAGTTATTGATGTTTAGCAAGAACCTAATTGAACAATTGCAAGAGCGGGGTTTAATAGCTCAGCTGACGGATGAAAAGGCATTAATAGAGAAACTATCCCAAGGATCAGTAGCACTTTATTGTGGATTTGATCCAACTGCTGATAGCTTGCACTTAGGGCATTTGGTTCCTTTGTTATGTTTAAAGCGTTTTCAACAGATGAGACACAAACCGGTAGTTTTAGTAGGTGGAGCAACAGGTTTAATTGGCGATCCCAGTTTTAAAGCTACTGAACGTAAATTATATACTAACGAAACGGTGCAGAAATGGGTAGAAAAAATTTGTCAACAGCTTTCGGTATTTCTTGATTTTAATTGTGGTAAAAATAGCGCAAAGGTAGTTAATAATTATGATTGGTTTGCTCAAATGGATCTTTTTACCTTCTTTCGCGATATTGGCAAACATTTTTCAGTTAATAAAATGATTAATAAAGAGGGAGTTAAACAACGTTTTGAGCGCAATGATGCTGGTATTTCTTTTACTGAGTTCTCCTATAATTTGCTCCAGTCTTATGATTTTGCTAACCTTTATCACCAACATAAAGTTGAATTACAGATAGGCGGCTCTGATCAATGGGGCAATATTATTTCAGGTATTGATCTGACTCGTCGGTTACATCAAAAACAAGTTTTCGGTTTAACGGTACCGCTAATTACTAAATCTGATGGAACTAAATTTGGCAAGACGGAAGCGGGGGCAGTTTGGTTAGATTCGAAAAAAACTAGTCCATATAAGTTTTATCAGTTTTGGGTTAATACTGCCGATGTAGATGTTTATCGTTTTCTTAAATTTTTTACTTTTATGTCAATTGAAGAAATTGATGCCTTGCAAGAAAAGGATCAAAATAGTGGGAAAGCACCACGAGCGCAGTATGTCTTAGCAAAAAAAGTGACCCAATTAGTTCATGGCGATGAGGGCTTACAGACCGCTAAGCGGATCACAGAAAGCTTATTTTCCGATAAAATCGTGGCCTTAACCGCAACAGATTTTGCTCAGTTAGCACAAGATGGCATGTCGATGATCAAATTAAATTCAGGGGCAGATTTACAGCAGGCACTAGTCGAAGCAAAATTAGTTCCTTCCCGCGGTCAAGCTAGAACAATGATAAGCTCAAATGCAGTTGCGATTAATGGTAAAAAATGTGTTGAACCTGAATATATTTTTACTGCAAAAGATCGCTTATTTGGTCGTTATTCTTTGATCAGGCGTGGTAAAAAACATTACTGCTTAGTTAATTGGCAATAATGAGTACGTAGCAATGTAAATTTAATCATCATAAGCTTTGTCTAACATAGCGATTAACTTATTTGTATTTATTAGATTAATTATTAATGTGTTGATTGCTGTTTAGAGTAGCAATGCTTTTGTGTTATAACAACAAGTATTATCAAAAATAAAATGAGTGATTTTATGAAAAGTATTCTATCAATTTAGTCGCATGTATTTTTGGACATGCGAGTAAATAGTGCCGCGGTTTTTCCTATGCAACGAATGGGAAATGATATTTGGTTCCTTAATGGAACTGAAATTTTTTGATCATACACTATACCCATAATAAAGAGCTAGTTGTTATTGGGGGTAATGCCTTAACATTTAATAGATATCGTTAGCGGTATTGAATAAGATCTTATAATTATAATATTATGATGCACTTCTTTTGAAGGGTTATATTAGTTCTGCTGAAGAAGGTATGGTTATTGTTAATTTTGTTAAATAGATAAAAACAACTAATCATTTTTCTTGCTATTCCTATCATTTGGTGATGGTGACAGATACTGAAAGGCTGTATTTTTGCCTCAGAGTGAGTGGCGGAGGAGGTGCCTGAATTTTTATGTTATGAAGCTTTACTTATCTGTGATATAATGATAACTAATCCATATTTAGGGGGAGGGGGAGGTAAAGATTGATTAGTAATGTTGAATAAGTGCTATTACTGGGAAGGAATTGTGTCAAAAAATCTCCTTAACAGGGTTTAGTAAAACATCTTATTCTTACCGGTTGTTATCATGCAAACTGTTTTAAAATGCTGTTAATGATTAAGCATATTCCTGGCATATTAGTCTGCCATTGATTGCTTTAGGTAAACAACAGGTAATATGATGGGTTGGCGATCTGATCTCAGCAGTGATTTAATGCTTCTTAATTTATTAAACAGTAAATCGCTATTTAGTATATTAAAATATGTGGCGGCAGTAGATTATGAAGTAGTGTTAAAGATGAAAGCTATGGAAAATATGAATTATAACTGATTGCTGCATAAGATAAGATGGTAAATCTTGGTTATTACTTTAAAGCGTATATAGCTTAATTAAGCATTTTATTCTAGGAGATTTCTCTTCAAGCTAAATAAAACCTGAAGAGCAACAAACAAAACTAATATCAGAATAAACCTTCAGTTGTTAATGTCTATCCTTCTGTCTGTACAGTTTTACGTTGGGTAATTTTTCTTTAATATAATATTTTTAAATGATCCTATTGTTAAGGCCAATATTAACTATTGTAGCTCAATAATAGATAGTAAATAGATAAGCATCTGTAATAGTAAAATATTCAGCGTAAATTCACACTTAATAAATTTACGCTTAATTGTAACTTCTACAAAAATAGTATTGTTTTTATTGAATAATTCAGGTTTAACTTTGAACTAATCTTTCATAGACTGTAAAGGAGTTTTAGTACCCAATACTGATTGGGTTAATTTTGGATCGTATAGCCAAACATATCGATGTAAAGTGATCTCAAGTTCTGAGATATGCTTATTTCTAGGTAGAGTTTTGGAGATGGTAGCGTATTCTGCTTATTGATTTTGTGAATGGATTCAACAACAGAGCGATGATATGCCATGAAAAAGTCTATCTACTACAGGTATTCACGAAACTAGATATTAGCTGTGATCCCTTGCATAAATTTATTTGTAATGGTGCCAGCAGGCACCTGATAGCCACTGTAGTTGAGGTTGAACTTGAAGCATGCTGAACCCGGGCCTTGTCGATGGATGTTATGCTGTAGACCATAATGATTATTTATCATAGCGAACTATGCAGACTGGTATAGGTGATATTGAGATTAAAGTGTCTATAAGGGTCATAGATCGTATAAGCAACCATATTGTTGAGTACACAAACAACTAATATGCTGGCTGCACTCTTCCTAAAAGGCATGCAATCGAAAGTTAAGGCTGAGCTGCTGGATGGGCTCTAACCTAGCAATAGAGCCACGGTGCCGCTAATAAAGTTCTTGATGTTTTGTTAGCAAGGTTTTCAGTGAAGTATCATCCTACAGAGCAATGAAAACGCCCGAGAAAGATCGAGAAAAACTGCTGGCATTCTACCACTTCCCCATCAGAGCATTCTTTACGTCAATAAGAACAATGAATCTGATTGAATTGAGTTTTGCAACAGTAAGGTAAGACTACGAAGCTTCCGCAGAAAGAACTCTGATTCAAGAAAACAATCCTTTCAATGCTATTTAAGCTGCTCCCATCTGCTCAGAAAAGTTGGAACTGCCTAAGTGGGAGTTTTAACCATGATGACCTTGGTGGTAAACAAGGTATAATTTAAAGATCAAGAACAGATTCACAAAGCATCAGACTGGAACGTAGCCATGACAGCCATATACTAGATTTGCTAATAACTCTAAGCTCTTGACAAGAATTGAAATGATGGCGCTTTGCAGCTCCTCATCTTTTATTCGTTTGTTAAATCGCTCGGCCATACATTCCTTTGTGCTATACATCATCGGGCTAAGTTATTGTTCTATAACAAGTTCTGTATACAAACGGTCGAATTCCTGTTTTCGGTGGCTGAACCTTTTCGCAGACAAAAAAGGCAGTTTTTAAATTCTTTGCCATTGTTGTAAGTATCCGATGGCTATTATCCATCGGATATGCTCAGTTGAGATCAGGTAAGAATCGTCGAGCATTGGTCGCGATCTTTTCCTTATGCCGCGGTCTTTTCATTATAAAGATGGATAAAAACCAATCGATGGCTAGGATGATCTATATACCTACGAAAGATAACGTCATGAAGTTTTGTTTGGTATTTGCAGAAGATATTTCATATCTACGTCTAGATAAAACTAGGTTATAGCTTTTAAACACTTTATGCTTCGTCGGCTTCGGTGCATTTTTGCCTCATTTTACCTAAATTCTCCACTCCATGCCTGCGTAAATAGCAATTTAGATCAAATTAAGATACAACAGAGTTCAGGAATTCGTGTACGGGAGGGACGACTCTTCGCATCATATTGTCAAGAGAGAAAAAAGGTTTTTTGGAGAAACCGACTATGGCTACGGCTTCCTGAGTGAGTGATAGCATCAACGATAAACGATGAGGAATATAGATGTAATCATCAAGCTATGTTAGCAAAGATTGTTGCTTTGCTCGCAGAGCGATTTGTAGGCACTTCTACTCTGTATTTTAATTGTTGTAGTTTCAAACAATCTTTTCCAGGCTAGATAATTCAGTAAATAAATAACCTTACACTAGGAATCTACTACTCAGGTATTCTTTTAATCTGTTGATATAACTGTTCTCATTTTGAATAATAATTAACATACTCTGCATTAAACTCTTCAAGATTATCGCTCACGTAACCCTGTTGATCTTAGGCAATTAAGAGCGTGATTTGTTTTTCCTTTTATTTTCTGCTATTCCGTCCCTGGTGTTTTCTAACTTTCCTATGTGGAAAATAAACGCTTCTCTTTAAAGGATTCAGAGAAAAATATTTCATCGAGTTCAAAATAGTACTTACTGCATTATGTTGGCTGTCACCGTTGAAGCAAAGAACCAGTGATGCCATCTAAACGCTATTTTAAATCAATGCTTGTTTGTTTCGGTGATTCCCGTAAAGTTAAGCTATTTAAAATACATTGTAGATAATTAAACCATTTATCCCTTCTGATATAGTTTCGCCAGAGAGGACTTCTAGTAAGATTATTAAATGTTTTTCTGCAATCTAAGATTTTATAACGATATTGCTATAATTCTAATAAATCTTCCTAGCGGATAAAATGTTCATTATGATAATAAAATAATATTGGCCGGATAAAGTGGCATGAGTTACTTCAATGCATCAATTAACATAATCCAACAGATTGTCGACGAGCCAAGTAATGAGATGCAGTTTTATGTTGGCCTGGAGTGACGAAAGAGTCTCTTTGATCTGTATCACTGTTTGCTTTTTCATAGCAACTTGTTTAGCAAAAAGCCTTCATCATAATAGAAGGGATTTCTACAAACAAGCTTTGCTGAAATAATCATTTTTAATCCCATCGCTTTAAATTTTGCGAGCATTAATACATCGGGCGCGCTGGATTCTGCTGATGGCATATTGATCTCAGTGAATAAAAATATAATTTATAAGGGCGCACTGGCTCGTTGGAGTCATGACAGAGAGATTTTAAAAACCATTAAAACTTGCCTAACCTCCCAAGCAAGTCGTTGCGTTGTGCTGTTTTCTTTAGCAGTATCAGAATACTTGAGAAGTATGGTAAATTGTTGAGGACATTGAAATCATGTTCGCTTAGCTTTCCCTGAACTGTCTGGTAAGAATGATTGACGATAAAAAGGCGTGCAAACTGGATGCATTATTACAGCGCTTATTGAAAAGCCAACCAGTAGCGATAAACAGAAGCGTATAAGCCATGAACCAGGTAACCTTAATCAAACTTATCCATGTGTGGCCCAAGCCTTTCCAGCGTGTGAGTTACAACTGAATAAAGAGACCTATCTCGCCACCATGATGAGATAGGCGTTGATAAAACTAGTTACCGGAGAGATGATGCTACAGGAGCTGATCAGGGTTGTTATACATGCCTTTCAATAAAAGTATTTAACGTGCGTTTAAAGCTAGTTTTATGCAGTGTTAAACTGGCTTCACCGGTTGCTAAATCCTTGTCATCCATCAGGCAGACTGCTCTACAGCTACTCCTTTATTCACTTGAGTGATGAGGCTGAACTAATACTTAGATAAGGCGAACTGCGGCGAAGGCAAATAGAATGGTCTTGTTAGGACTGCGCTACAACCTTCGGTTTGCTCAATCAGGATAGCGTACTATGGCCGTTTAGGTTCTAAAAAGCCTCAAGCGCTGGGCATTGATGCTCATGCTGGCAACCCGCTTCCACTCCTGGGGGGAAAGCCAGACTAAAAGTTATACCTCCACATTTATCAGAGTTATAACGGGTTAGATTAAGGTTGTGATACTGACAGTTCAAAGATTATCGTTACCACTGGCCAACACGATGCCTCTATTTATAGACTAAGATGTTGTATAATAACATGATTGCTCAATTTATCTAATGAAGTAGCCGATGAAGACACACCAAGCAGATTTTGTTGAGGCACTGGTGTATATCATGGATAATGAGAGCCACAACGCCATGGTTTTACCTTAGTATATTGTGGCACGTCGGTTAGTCTGGAAAATGGCTATTTTCCCTGGCGCGGCATATGCCGGGTAGCGTAATTATTGTTTACCTATAAGGTGATACCCTGCTGAATGCCTTACATGAGGATGAAATGTTCCACCGTTAGCACAGCCTATAGGCCAACCCCGATTAAGACGCTGTACAAGGAATATAGCTCGGCCAGATACAGATTTATAAAATGATTACGACTCAATACCAGCTCTATTTAAAACGGCTCCAACCCGCCCTGTTTAGCAACTAACTACGCTGAAGTTATCTAAATAATTGACCGGGCACGCGTGGCTTCCCAGGAGAGAAATTGTTCATGGAGCGTAATCTCCTTCCTTCTCACCTAATGCTTACCATTTTGCCAGGAATCCTTACATCAAGGTATCGCTATATTACATTTGTCTGCTCCGTTATATAAAAAACTTCTTGCCGTCTCTTCCCCGGCATAGATCTTTTAACGTTAGCTGGCTGCCATACTCCTTTCTAAGAGAGGAGAGAGGCGGATGACTCAGTCCTATCAAGGATAGCAGCGGCGTACTCACCATATTCTACGGTTATATCGCTGGCAATCTCATCGCCGATATATCAAAAACGTCGGCGTAATGTGAAGCCACTCTTCCTGATGGGTGGATACATGCCCAAGACTTTCCCGTGATTGACCAGTTATTGTCAGAGTACTGCCATCAGATGGGTAGCATGTAGCGCTCCCTGATTTTATTTATAATGTCGGTTCTCCTCTGGGGTTGCTTTATACGCTTGACCCTGATAAATCTCCTCAATATCGGTGATATTCTGACGGCTTGTAATGAGTTTCGTTGCTGGGTTAAGGTATTAATTGGCATCACGCTGATCGGTATGGTCAATCACTGCGCTGCCGATGATTGGCTGTGCCGGCATGGACTGCCTGAACTTGATGGAACGCCATAATATAAACAAGCTACTAAAAACTGCCATGATGTTGTGTCTGCTAGCTTTATTACTCGCTACCGTTGCTTAGCTCTGGCAGGTGCTGACATAGCAACGAAGATACAATAGCTGTTTCATTACTTGGATTTGAGCAAATAGTGATGCCTGAAAATAATACTACCGCGAAGAAAATAAAAAAGATCGAAAAACAAGTGCCTTATGGATTATTGCGGGTCAATTGCTACCTCTGTGAGCGCCTGTAGTGGTCCATATGGATAATTGGGGGTGTTTTTTGCTGCCTGTCGTCCATGAAATGATGACGTTACCACCATTACCTCCATCCCAACGGGTTATTTCTGCCCTATCCGGCTCCGTTACCACTAAGGAGGAGTTAATATTTTTGGCCAGCCTAGACTATTCGCAGCAACTGCTTGCCGTGATTAAACAGTGTAATACCGACAAAATCACGTTTCACCAGGTAAAGCATTACCGATAAACACAACCGTATGATAAATAAACGATGAAAACGATAACCCAACAAGATAGGGAACAACGGACAGACCCAAATCAAGCAAGCGCATTATTGGGCGTTGTGCTTAGGTTAGGTAGACACACAGGTCAGGCTGGTCGCTGTAGATCCTTCTAGGCTGCGCTGCTGTATAGCCTGTCAGGCTAGAGGCAGGAACATGCCCGTGTGGTTAACACATACTAAAAGACTATATCGCGTCGGCATTATCCGCCACGAGCACCTAGCGCCGGCCGGCTGTTTATATAGCTGATGTGCGTCGTGATCCTTTGCTAAACGCAAGCAAGTTTTAGCACCTTAACCCCCGTATCTTGATGGTAGAAACCCCATTGTGTACCACGCTGTTCGTGAAAGACTGTGCATGATGCTATGAAAGTGGAAATTATCAAGTTGCGGGGTTGATTTGAAAGAGACCTAGGCTAGCTTGCAAGCGATGATGCATCAGCTGGAATTACTGGTAGAAAAATCCTTTACCGGAGTAAAGGCTAATTGAGGATATTTTGATGCAAGACAAGCGCCTCCTAATGCTGAGTTTACTGAATAATTATCATAGTGAATAAACGAATGAGTGTTATAGGGACCCCCTTCCGCGGCCTATAGCTATAAAGTTTCGCGCAATAACATGGGTATGTTCTACTAGCCTTTGACTGGCGGGAGAAAGAAGTGTTACAGCTTGATAGCTTTTCAGTGGCTATCTTATGGCTCATTTGAGCGGATATGGATATGATTTACCTAAGGTCGCGCGCCTCTACTCACCCGGCGTGAAAAGCTGCATAAGATGGATAAAACCCTGTCATAGAAGAAAACATTACGCGCGGACAAGCCAGTAAGGCTGATTTATTATTGCTGCATATTTATCAACGCCTGTTTGAACTAGTGCGAAAAACACGTTAGTCAGTTACAGATTGTGGACAAGATTAACTGATTAATTGATTTTATGGGGGTCTATCTGCCGATCAAAACCTCTCCTGTTCAGTGGTTAACTTGTTAGTGATACAAAACGAATGAGTAGCAAGGGGGGATTTACGCGAGCTGCCTCTAAGCAGAAAGATCCGGCCAATTACCGGCTAATTAGATGAGAAACCAACCAGAGAAACCTCGTGGCTGATTATGAAAATGGTGCCATCCTTATTTTTCAAGGGTATGCACAAGCACCAGATTTGCAACTAGGATAACAACGAGATTGCTATTGATTTTATCAAAGAAGCCATATGATCAGTGTTTTGAGCGCAAAGTATAGTAAAGATGAGGCACAGGGTCCGAGATGGAAATCCCACCATGCCTCTTGTCGAGGAACTGGCTAACGCCATTAATGAAGCACTTCGTGGGCAGGAAGGGGATGAGACTTATCAGATGAAAGCGAAATCCGAAGCAATATTTTCTGGGTAAGGCTTAACACCTAACCGTATTCAGGATAAATTATGACCAAGCAAGGAATCTACAATTATCAAATATTAATTTTGGACACTTATGAGCCTTGTTTCAGTGTAACTGTCCAAGATAGATGAGCAAACGCTGATTTAATATCAACTACTGCTTGGTCGTGCATTTTGTATGGGAGTTTTATTGCTTGATACAAGCAAGAAAGGGACTAAAAATTTTGTTAAAGCAGGTGAAGCAAGCTCATCTTGTGCATACATGCACAACGGACGTTTAGGCCTTTAGCCTTGGCTATGCAGACTGCTAACCTCTGTTGGTGTCGCTCCACAGAACACGCTAGCTTACAAAGAAGCAGGTCATTCCATGAGCTTGTATCGAGAACAAAACTTTTAATAGCAGTATCTCCTATTCTTTCATACTGCTTTGGTATGTAATGGGTTTAATTTGATGAAAATTTGGCAAAAACAATTCATTTAAAGGCAAGAGAAGCTCTAACATATCTTCAGGACCATAACTTGCCGGAGCACAAATTTTTAAAAGTCTCTTCAGTGTTCTTTTATAAAACGTTTGAAGTAGGATCATATTTCTTTTTTCAGTATTTGTAACTAACTTCCTGCTGTAGGAATTGATTTAAGGGAGATACATTATCAAGAACATTAGCCATGACGCTTAATAAGCAGAGTAATGAAAAAGTACTCTACTGCCTAACCGGCTACTTATAAAATTAACCTGCAGGAGAGGCCACACACCCACACCAACGGCGTCGGTGTATCCGAATCTCTGGAATTACTTGAAGATACGCTGCTATTTTATCTTATTCAACAATCCTGGTTCCTTGATGATAGCCTGGTGTGCATTGCCGAAAATCCCCACGTACTACTGGACTTGATCTGGACCGAGGCCTGGTGGCATAACTTCATCACATCAGCGCCAGCAAGTCGCAGCGCTATGGTAGATGTAATGTGTTTTACGTCGCTAGTAAGAAAGAGATGGAGCTGGAATATATTGCTGTCTTCTCGCTGTTTGCCCGGGTGTTTAAGAGTACCAAAAAGCTGATCTCTACGAGTATACCTTCTAGGACAGACAGAAGCATGAGAAAATCCTTCAGTATATAATCTCTTTCTCAGAAGAGCCTTTAAAATTCAGGTGTTTAGCCTCCAGTTCTTTCAATCTTTTCGGCTTGTAGGGCGATGTGGTGATTAACGAGGTTGCTTTTCTAGGAATCCATTGAAGAACTTGCTTAAGGTTGTGCTGGCGCTCAACATGTTGTGGTTGTTGCTGGTTGGGGATACGGTTGATTTCTACCCATAATAGGGTAGATAACCTATCTAATGCTTACATTCATGATGCCTGCTAGGGGGCGAAAAGGTTACAGCCTACAGGGCATCACGCTGGATGCAGCAATTGATAAAAGACTGTATTGCTATATTTGTTATCTCACCGGGTAGATGTAGTTGCCTGCAGCCGAAAGAATCCATCGCCTACTTCCTTGCCAGGGGTAATCATATTACCTGGAACTAATTTGAGTAATAGGCGGAAGTTCACGCCCAGATGTTTAGTGTCGACAAGGCGGTGCAGGTTGATGTTCTGAGTGTAATCCGTGATGAGATGGACATGGGTGTGGGTGGCCAATTGCCAATGGAAATATTCCGGTAGGACTTTATTGACACTCTGATCATGGCCCCTAGCCTGCAAAAGTTCGGATATGCTGCGAAAAACAGATGGTTGCAGGACAGACAGGAGCAAAATAATAATCTAAGGCGTGCAAATTGGCAGCGCATGCCGTCTCTGGTGACGATATATAATATCAATACCTTCGCTTTATCCTATAACGCTGACCACTATGCAGACATTCTGGTGTGGCGGTCACAGCCTTTCTGCAGATCTTTATCCATACTAGCAGTAGGTAGTCTAGGGAAATACTTGCACCAGGTCCTCGCAAGAAGATCTCCTGCATGGGAAAGTTTTTATTATATTAGCCATTCTGGCAAAGCTATTACTCTCCAAATGGGTTTAAAATTCCTGCAGCCGAGTTATACGGGCGCGCTTTGTTAAAACACCGGCTAGATGCGTTTTTGCTGCATGTTACGAGAGATGCCGGTCTTCTTATATATCCATGAAGTAGAGGCTGGTGTATACAAAGGTAGTGCGAAAATCATCATTACCTTTGATGATGGCAAGGTGAAAAATGATGTCCGATGTGCGTTGGTCCGTCCTATCGCCTCGGCGATGCGGCGTTCAGTTATTAACTAGATAATGATTCGTAACCTCTTTGAGGTTTAATCAGGTGCGTTGCGTCAAGCGGTATTGCAAGAGCGCAAGAAGAGGCCTAGGAGGCTACCCTCCCGGCGCCTCAGTTAAATTTTCTTTATTGGCCCCTCCCCAATGCGTATTTGTTATGGGGTACATGCGCATTATGCAAAGTCGGTGGTGTGCCATCAATACCATTCACACGCTGGCTTTTTTGTCGGAAGTCATCGCACGTGCACTATAATCAGGCACTGGGCAAGCGCAAACTCATCTTCTGGCCATGAGCAAAAACCCTACTGTATTCTGATAGTGAAAGCATCATAAAATAGGAGTAGCATTATTTCTCGTGGATTTAGCCGGTAGTTCCACTGGGCTGGGTTGTTGGCAATGCCGCAACCTCTATTATGGGGATAAACCTCATAACAACCTAATTCTCATTGCGAAAATGCCTGACGACAGAGACATGAAAATTGTGAGGAAATACCCATTCGGTGTAAGCAGTCTCAGCCAGATAGCCTTGATGTAGTAATAAACGCCTATCGAGCAGACTGAGAAAAATTAGGAAAGATATTATTGGTGCATGGATTGATGTCATTGAGGGAAGTATTGATTAGGTCTATGACGGGAGTTGAAATCGCATAAATATTCTCACTTGTTAGCAGGGACACACTCTTTTACCGTTAAGAGTACATGACCTATATATATTAATCACAACGCCTCTGTAGTGAAAGATATCACAGATTAAATTAACCGCAGTGATTGATTGCAGGTGCCTCCAAACCCTGTTTGCCGAACTGTAACGGGTTGCAAAGATAGAAAGGTGATCACTCGTATATAGGTGGTTGTGGTGGTGCAGCCAGCTTTCTTTCCTACACTGAGCAAAAATTTGAGCCAGAACGCGCTTTGGATATATCTATCTGGGAGGAGCGGCTTGAGCGCCACTTTCGAGTGGGATCTGTATCGCTTCCTAATTTATATACCCCGGATAAGTAGGCCGCATCCGCGTGAGGCGTTTAAGGAACTTTTTATACCGCAACGAAAGCGGATGAAACCAAGTTGCCCTCAGCTTTCTTGCGCGTGCTAGTGCTGACTGGAATAAACGGGCTAGAGGATTACGTCATGAAAAGTCCGTTGATACCGGTCAGTACCTAAAAATTTGAGCTACTGCTGATGGAGGATATAAGATGGGTTTAAAAGGTTATGTTAGCTAAAGTTTTTGGTAAAAATATCTTATATTGTATGAAGGATTTTTGGTAGAAAAGTTACTATAAAAAAAGTAAAGTGTCATACAGATCAAAGAGACTCTTTTTTCACTCCATGCTAACATTAAAGGTACCTCTCATTAGAGAGGCTCGGAGATAATCTGTCAGATTGTCTCGATTAATGCATTGATGCAACTTATTTTACTTTATCCTGCTCATATTATTACAGTGAATATATTATCTGCTGAAGAGATTTATTAAGGTTATAGGGGTATCATTGCAAAATCCCCCGATTGCATGAAAAGATTTAATAATCTTACTCGAACTCCTCTAGCGAAACTATATCACAAGGATAAATGGTTTAGTTTTATCTGCGATGATGTATATTGAATAGCTTGACTTTATGGAAGTCAGCAAAAGAAACAGGCATTGATTTAAAATCAATGTCTAGATGGCGTCAGTGCTTCCTTGCTTTAGCAGCAACAGCTAACATAAATGCACAAAGTGACTGGTATTGTTGAAGTTGACGAAATATTTTCTATGAATTCTTTAAAGGGAAACGTTATATCCCATATAGGAAAGTTAAAAAACGCGGGAGAGGAGAAGATAAAAGGAAATAATGAATCGGGGTTTTAATCGCCCTATATTGACAGAATCATCTAACTAATGAGATTCTTGAAGAGTTTAATGCAAAGTGTGTTAGCTGTTTTCTTGACCTGATCATTGATAAAGAGTCCATCTTTTGTTTGGATAGAGCTAAATATTACTAAATTTTTGCCAGTGAGCATGAAATTAGTTACCATTGCTTAATGAAGTTAAATAATCAGAGAGTTATTGGTAAGGAATTCTATATTTTAAACTCTAAACAGTTATATTAGCCGATTAAAAGAATGCCTCTGTAGATTCCATGGTGTAGAATCCTTTTATTTAGCAAATTATTTACCATGGAGAAGATTATTTGAAAGCACAACAATTAAAATACAGCCGGTGTGGCTACAAATTACCCTACGAGCAAAACAGCAAATTTTTTGCTACATAGTCCATTTAAAAGCATATTACCGCACGCTGTTGGCGTCGCTAGCCGATGGCCTAGCTAGAGCAACTCGGCGCGTTATCGAACGCGTCGAGAAAATACTGGTCAAGAGAGCGTTTTCCGTTCACCACCAACTGGTTGGTTGACTGAGAGCATTTTCTCTGCCTATTCCTGGACTCTTTGATATCGGCGACGATGCCAGCATCGATGATCGCCTGCGCTATGCGGCCAAACAAGCGGCGTATGAGAAATCAACCTTCAACCGGCAATTTTATATTTAACTAGCGCAGTCTTATGGTTTTAGGGTGAGCATAAGAACCTTGATAAACAATCAGTGGGTCACAATTGTGATGATTTATACCAAGATGGACTTTCCTACAATGAATGTGCTTTGACCCGATTACCACGCCGATCTATATCTATTACGCCGGGATACTGACATGTCTGTTAAATCGCTATAAACCGGCGTATCAGGACTTTTGGTATGTGCGTATACCGACAAAAAAGGAGAAAAGCTAATGTATTTGTTAGATAACAACTGCAGTGGTATTGCCAGCATGCCGCAGTTAAAAGAAACCCAGAGAGCACCAACGCCGTTATGGTTTACCGAGAGCGACGGTAATAAATGTATTAGTTGGCTTTGACAATATTGCTTTAATATCCGGCAAACCGAACAGGTTGGCCTTACTGGAAAACTGCAGGCCTCTGCTTGGATAAGAGCAAATTAAACCAGCTGATACTAGCTGTCCGAGTGATTATCGGCCAGGGTGATGGCGGTGCTAAAAACGCAGACATTGGCGGAAATTGCGACGGGGGGGGTAAAAGGCAACCGAGTAAAGGTTCGTATTCATCTTTAGCTTGGCAAAATGGTCGATCCAGAATGATATTTAGGATGCGACGCTTCACCGTAAAGGAATTATGTACTTAAGGCTATTAGAAAGCTTGTTGCTTTGCTCGCAGAGCAATTTATAGCCACGTTTTTATTTTAATTATTGTGGATTTAAACAATTTTTTCCAGGCCAGATAATTCGCTAAATAAAATAATCCTACACCATGAACTCTACTCAGCCATCTTTTTAATCGCTGATATCACTGTTCATATTTTTTTGAATGTACAATGCCTTACCAATAACTCTCTGATTATCTAACCTTATTAGGGGATGCTGACTAATTTCATACTCACTGGCAAAAGTTTCATAGTATTTAGCTCCATCCAAGCAAAGGATGGACTCTTTATCGATGATTGGCTCAAGAAAACGCTCAACACACTTTGCATTAAACTCTTTAAGAATCCACGCGCTCAGATGACTCTGTTGATTTCTGGCGATGAAGACCGCGATTCGTTCTTTCCTTTTATCTCTTCCTCTCCTGTGTTTTCTAGCTTTCTTATGTGGGATATAAATGTTTCTTTTAGAGGATTCAGGGAAAAATGTTTCGTCAACTTCAACAATATACCACTTGGTGCATTTATGTTAGCTGTTGCCGATAAAGAAGTAAGTAACTTGACGCCATTTAAACACTATTTTCAAATTAATGCCTGTTTATTTCGCTGACTTTTGTAAAGTCAAGCTATTCAAGATACATCGCAAATAATTAAACCATTTATCCTTCTGATTTAGTTTTCCTAGAGGACGACTTCCAGTAAAGTTATTAAATCTTTTGCTGCAATCGGAAATTTTGCAACGATATTGCTGTAACTCTATGAATCTCTCAAGCAGATAATTTATTTGCTCTGACAGTATGGTCAAGAAAAGTGAAATGAGTTGCTTCAATGCATGAAGCTATATCATCTGATAGATTGTCGCCGAGCTAACTAATGAGATGTATCTTTATATTAGCAGGACGTGTGAGGAAAAGTCTCTTTGATCTGTATAATTTTTTGCTTTTTCATGGCAACCTCTATACCTAAAATCCTTCATAATAATAGAATGGATTTCTACCAATAACTTTTGCTAACATAACATAGCAGCAGTTAAAGAGGAGTTATTAGCAAATCTTGGTTGTATGACACGGTCAGGCTACGCTCCGCTCTGGTTCTTCGTGAATCTGTTCTTCATCCTTAAATTGAACGTTGTTTATTAACTAGGGTGGTTACAGCAGGTCAAATCTCTTTCGCTTGTTCTAGCTTTTATGAGAAGACTATAGCAGCTTAAATAGCATTGAAATGGTTGTTTTTCTCAAACCAGAGTTTTTTTGCGCGTTAGCTTCGTAGCCTGACTCTCGCAAAAGCTAATTCAATTAAATTTGTTGTTCTTATTGATGCCAAATGCGCTGACTGGAAGTTATGAATGCCAACAATTTTTCTTGATCTTTCTCCAGTTTTTCATTGCTGAAGGATATTTGATTGAAAACCTTGCTAATAAAACATCAATGGGTTTATTACTGGTATAGCAGCTATCTGTTAGATAGACTACATCCCTGCAGCTCAGCCTTAACTTTTTATTGCATGCCTTTTTTGAATGAACCTAGTACATTATCTGTTTATTGTACCAACACAGCGTTGGCGCTGCTGCGTGTCTGGGAATATCTTTTCACCATTGCATTAAAAAAAAACTAATGGCAGCCGTCTCCCGTAGCAGGTCTGGAAGATACAGTTAAGTTAGGCGCTCGTAAGGAATTGAGAAATTCTGGCAAGTTTGCTCCTGACTTTCGATAAGAATCTCGATTGTAACTGGCTCTTTACGTCCATGCTCAGTGACGCTAATAATGACCTATCTAGCCGATGGAAAACCGATATCATTTTTCCTGAAATGACTGTATATGTATTCTGCTAGCCTAAAAATAAACCTAGCGCGTAGCGCGCATTGCTTAAATCACGCAGGCACCATAATTGCCTGTGTTTTTTAAACCATTACTATTTTAGTTTGCTGATAGTACGTACTGGTAGAGAGAGCATATGCTTTTCATCAAGAAAATCGCCCATGAGCTTCGTGAAAATCATTGGTGGATAATGCCGCCATTCGCACGCAAGTACAGCCACGGTAGTAACTCTTCGCCGTTTTACACGCTTCAAGATAAGGCTGTAGCAACGAACTGTTGAAGCATATTCTGTTGCTGCTGCCATCCCCCTGATCTTAGGTACTTTAATATCAAGATCGCCAATACCAATCTGTATAGTTCATTGTGGCAAATAACCGTTACGAACGACTTTCTATGACATTTGTTAAGAAGGCGGCGTTATATTTGTTATTGCAGCATGCGCTCTTTGAGTTCAGTCTCAACGGAGGTGGATATCAAGCTGTCTGGCGCCATTACGGATGAGTTCATGCAATGGGATCACTGGTAATATCTAGTTTCACGGATACCTGTATGGTAGACTTTTCATGGCATATCATTTCTCATTTTATTAAAATCATTCACAAAATGAAGCACCAGGATGATACGCCAGCATCTCCTAACCCCCATACACAAGAAATGAGCATAATTCAATAAAACTTCCTGACATTACCTTTTTGTAGGTATAGATTATGCCCCTAGATGGGGTTTTATTCGTTTTTACAAGGCCAAGCCCGTAGCCAATTAGCTAATGCTAGACGCTTCTTACGTGATATTAACCGAGCATCTCCCATGACTATCAATCGGGTACTTACAGATAATAGCAAAAAATTTAGAGACCAGTTTTTTGTCTACAAAAACATTTAGATACCTGAAAACATGAATTTAGCCGTTTGTGTATAGAGCTTAGTATAAAACACCGTCTTTACCCAGCCGAGGTATCCTTAAACGAATGGTATGCTAGATGGCTTTAATGAGTACATAGAATATGGCTGCAAAGTCAGAATTGAAATTCTGGCTAAGAGCTTGAGATCACTCTGCATGGTATGTTTTGCTATATCATCTAAGGATTACCCCAATCAGTATTGGGTAGTAAAACTCCATTACAGTCTATGAAATATTTGTTCAAAGTTAAACCTGAATTATTCAAAAAACCATATTATCTTCCGATATGTAAGACATATCGTGGATTTTCGATCACTATTGTTGCCTCAATGCTGCTTTTCGTTTTAGTCGTACTCATCCTAACTCCAGTTCTTTGTAAAACAATATTAAAATCTATCCCCCATAAAGGTGTAATCATGGTAAATAGCCTGGCTTTTTAGCTTGTTTAACCGTACGTCTGAAAAAATCAAGCATTATTTATTATACTAATAAGTATTGGGCATATGCTTAAAGGCACGGACTGTTACCTAGTTATTTATGTTATATTAGTTGCTGGTATAGCATTTTTTGAAAGTTACCCTTTTCGTTTCTTCCTGAAGAAGATCAATGGGTACTTGACGATGGTTCAGCTACTACCAGATTCAATACAGAAACAGACAGTTAGTTTATTTTCAAGTTGAAAAGCAATAAAATCATAAAGCCTTATGCAGGCACTAGAGTAGATAAGCTAAAATACATCATTCGGAGAATAAGCTCACTGATTTTAGTCCTAGTGTATTGAGTATCTGCTCGAGTTCTGTAATTTTCCTGTCTGTGATCGGATTGAAGTCCGTCCATTTAAGGTTAAAAATGGGCTGGGAAGTCCGTTACTTTGTTCATTTAGGCTGTGCTCCCATGAATGATAAGGTCTGCAAAAGAAGACATCAGCACCAGTGATGTGTAACCTCCATGATCTGCTTATATATGCAGAACTCAAAACCGTTATTATCCCCATCATGGTTTTAAAGTCACAGAAGGTATTTGCCATGATATCACGCTAGGCATCTACAATAATCTCAGCACGTTTATTTAGGAAACTACTGATAATTATCTTCCTGTTAGCTTTTCTGATAATGTTAGTAAGAATAAGCTTCTGATTGATCCTTACCAATACAGTATCAATTTTAAAATGATCGGCTTGTTACTTGAAATTAGGTTCAGAGGATCGCTGTTAAATAATAACTCTATCAGGAATAGAGGAGGGAGATTAGGCTTTGGCTCATCTTTCTCATAGTGATAATGTTTGCCTCGATTAGGCAAGTAGGAGATAGAGCTTTTCTTCTACTAGTCTGTCTCTCTTGAGATAGCCATAAAGTATATTTTTGCTAATAGAAATTCTATGATTAAACGCAGTTTGCCACTGATAATTTCAGGCGAGGTATGTAAGTAAGCTCCTTACGGATAAGAGCCTGAGTTACGGAAAAGAGCCTTAGTTTCCTTGGTTTGCTGATTAAATGCATTCCGTGCAAATGGATTTAAATGTCTTTGTTTTCGCTAAGGTATCAATCAGCATTTCTACAAGAATAAACTCCATTGAAGTCGGATAGTATTAGGTTTGAGTTCTCTTCTGATAATTGAAGAAGGCAGAGCCAATTCTCTAGCAATGGTACCATAATTAAGGTCGTCAGTTATTCGTTTTTTAATCTAAAATCCTCATATAAAGTCAAATGTTTTCTCTTCATGCAACAGTATCTCCGATAGAGTGATCACACTAAGTTTATCTATGCCTAATAAAAGGATTACTTTGTTGCATTCGTTTTGGAAATAGAGGTCACAGTATTTTATGATATTAATCAATATTTTTACAAAAAAGAAAAAGCGAATATTAATTTTGTCTTTACAGTAACTGGCTTTCTGTTCATAGGACATGGACAAAACATTGGGGTTACTTTCGTCGTACTACAAGATGGGAAAGAACGTTCATCATAGTCCTGAAATCATGTTTCTTAAATTATTAATCATGCTAATTTAGCTTTTTTAAAAATAGAAAAAGCTATCATCTTTTCTTTTAATATTCCTGCTATACCTGAACTTGGTACGCCAGTGGTTTTGATTATGAACTTGTTGATCAAGGTAATTAGGCTATGAGAAATTAATGGCGGCTCGTAATCAATTAGTAGGTCTTATCGCTCAACATCCGGATATATTACAAAATGTTTATTTTAACAGACAAGAAGATACTTCTTAATATCGCTTTTATATTGATCAATAAAAAGCAGAAGCATTATGTGTTTCTATAAATGATATTAATGCAAATTTAAGTGCCATGTTTAGCAGCATCTATGTAAATAACTTTATTGATCGTGAATGTGTTAAAAAAGTTTACATAGAACGCATACCATACTATTGGGTATGGGGTCAAAAGCTACGCTGTTTTGGAGATGTTCATGATCGGAGTACTGTTTTATACTCTACAATATGTTAATCTTTTAGGAATTCATGCAGATGGCTCGGAATAAATCTCTTAAAAAACGTAAACTGGGTAAATCAGGAAGACGACAATAAATATGCGACTTCACCTGTTACGTAGCCTGTTTATCCGAAGCGTTTTATGATCTCCATCCCGAAATAAAGAATGACAGACCAACTGAATTTTTATGACATCCAAAAAGAGGCCTACAGAAATGCGTCGTCCGACTTTATCCTTAATTTTTTGCCACGCAAGTATTATCTGCCTCTAATCATGATTATTCATGGCGTTGAGCAACTTCAATGGGCAAGCCGATGATTCTGGATACAATTGCATTGATTGGGTAAATAGACTGAAAGTATGCTTGCCGCTGAATTTATCACCTATAGAGAACTAGGAATAATCCCCTTTCTCCTTCGCCACCATTGAATAAACAGAAAGATAAGTCCCCTGATAGATCTGACGAATGCGAACAGGATAACAATTACTATTTCTTTGGCAAGATACCCAGAGGATAATTTACCCAGATATATAATCCCCCCTCCCGGCGCCTAACTAAACTGCTTTTCACCATTAGATGCCGCCTGGAATAATTTTTTGAAAAATATGATGAAAGTGTCAAACTCGTGGACCCGTTTATCTGTCGAGCGAATGCTTGCCTGCAGAACTTGTGCCATATGTGTTCCGGAGCAAGCTACTACTGCTGTTCCTCTACTGAATGTTCCCACTGCCGTTTTTCTGCTAAACCTGTAAGTTAAAAGCCTGCAGTTCATGCGGCTTCAAAGCTATCGAGCAGTGATTAGCAGACCATGTTCATATCTTACTTGATTGCGACTGCCAACAGATTACTTTCACTATACCATATCTTCTTTACCATTTTCTTTAACAATAACTGCCCGCTACTCAATACTCTGTTTCGTGCAGGTGGGCAGCTATCCTTCTGCAGTCTGACACGCAAACAGAGTATTAGAATGATATATTCTCTGCCTTGCACACTTATTGTCGACAACTTAATCAACATTTGCATGTTCATCTCTCCCTCATCCCTCTGGAGTCCTGGATATTAAACATTGTTGTATGCCCTGACCTGTTCTTCAAAAAAAGAGAGGGTTTGAAAATCTAGTAAGGCCCTGTCATCCAGCTGCTGCTCTACAGCTATAACCTGATAAATTCCACTTTGGTATTCCTATTTTTTGTATATCCGCCTCCAGGAAGCAGTGGCAGCCTTACTTAAAGGCACAGTATGGAGGTTACTGGAAATTGCACTTTCCTAAAAAGATGAAGGGGGCCAGCATAGTGTGAAATACTTCTGGCATTACCTTAAACGCCAAGCAGCAGTATTCGCATGAAAACTTCGATATTAACATCGAGGGGGAGAGTTAGTTCTATATTATTACTATGACCACCGGACTTAAAGGTACCAGCAGCAGAACCTTGACATAGAAGAGATGATTGTAGCTATATATTAGCCATATTCCGGTGAGGAATTTTAAGATACTGGGTTACTATGATTTTTCTCAAATTGTAAACGAGGTATACTATATTATCGAAGGTATAAAGGCGCTGGAGATGCGGTTCGCAAAAAACCGGAAAACCAGGATTCTCCGTTTTTATAAAAGGATTCCTGGGTACAGATCCGTATAAATGCATTCTGTGTTGTGATAGGCTACTTTTTATCGAGGCTCAGCTTGGTAAATAGGCAACGGAATTGTGTCAGAAAGAATGAATAAAATGGAAAGACAATAGTTATTAAGGTAAATCTAGTGTTAATATCTCTAAAATTAGTGTATTAGATTAAAGAATACATACTTCCGATGAAATTTTCACTTATAATAGTTTAAATAAACCAATTCTATTTCCTTTTAGCAAAAAGGAATGGCAATTTTGCTCTTCACTTAAAGAGCGATTTAATTTCCTAACCATCAAGCTAATTCCTAATTCTGCAGGTTACATGCTGATATTGAAAAAAACTTTATGTTTGCATAATCAAGGAATAATTGTACCTTTCTCCGCATTGATTGATCATAGTAAAGATCAATAGCTATATGGTTCACTACGCTTGTAACGCCATAATGGTTTAGCTGCAATGGAGAAATCCAAGGTTCTGTTGGCACCAGGGAAATTATTGCTTATGCCATGTTATTAATGGAGAAATTTACTGAAAATTACCTGAGGCTATTATATTGATTATGATTACTAAAAAGATCTTTCTTATAAGAAGATCTTTTTACTAATCAAGCATTTGCTTTATATATAATTTTTCTTATTATTATCCTTTTCTGTTTTACCAGCTTTATATGAAAGCTGGTTAGTTCCTTTGTTTATGCTAGTTTCTATGTACTATTATAGGTACATTGGGTTAGCGCATTATATCACAGAAAACTTTTATACAGACTAGTATTGATGATGTTGAGATTAAAGTACATAAGATCAGGGATCGATCGCACTGGTAAGGGGAATATGCTGCAATAGCTTGTTGCTACTGCCTTATCTAAGGCAGTCTAAAAAGCATCAAAGAGTTGCTATACCATGGCTGTAGCTGCGATGCATATCCACTGATTATTTTTACGGATCCCCAGTGGCGCTTATTGGTGAAAAAGTACATGCTCTCTCTAGTAGTATCAGGAAGCTGAAACAGCAATAGCTTGAAGAGAACAAGGCAATGTGCTTTCTATCTGATTTAAGCGATATGCGCTACGTTTATTTCTTAGCTGATGGTATATAGAGTCATGTCCAGGCAAGATGATCGCCTTTGCCTTCTAGTGATTATCGGAATTACTGAGCATGGACGTAAGCAGGAGCTCGTTGCGCTCGAAGATGCTTATCGAAAGTCAGAACAGAAATTTGCTTAAATTTTAATGGATTACGAGCACGTGGCTTAACCGTACTCCCAGGCTTGCTACTGGGGGAGGAGGGTACACTTGGTTTTTGGAATGCAATCTTAAAGGTATTCCTGGATATCCAGCACCAACGCTATTGGGTACACAAAACAGCTAATGTGCTGGCTTTACTCTCTAAAGGAATAAAACCAAAAGTTAAGGCTGAGCTTGGTGGGGGGAGATTATGCTTAGCAGAGAGCTGCGATGTTGCTAATAAAGCCCTTGATCTTGTGTTTGTGTAAGGTTTTCAGTGAAATATCTTGAAGCGATTAAGAAGCTTGAGAAAGATTGAGAAGAGCTGCTGGCATTCTACGACTTCTTCTTGTGAGAGCACTTGGCGTCAATAAGAACAATAAAGCTGAGGTTTGAAGAAGTATGGTTCAAGAAAATAACCATTTTAATGAAATTTAAGTTGCTCTCGTCTGCTCAGAAAAACTGGAACCAGCGCTAAGGGGATTTGAGGTGCTTTTTACCCTAGTGATATAAGTAACCTTTAACTTAAGGATGGAGAAGAGATTCATAAAGCATCAGAGTTGAGCAGTAGCCTGACAGGTCATAAAAAGGAGATTTTTAATAACTTTATTAACGCTGAGCATATCCTTAATAAAGGCACTATTATAACTAATGTAGCCATAGATACAACAAAACTATCTGGTATGTATTTTCTGCTAAGCATTTTATTAATCACCACAAAGGTAATGCTAGCACAACAAAAGGTGAAATTGGTTTTAAAATAGTTATTTATAATTCGACGATTTAAATAAAAAGTTAAAGATAACGAAACTAACTTATTAAAGTAGGTAACAATTTTACCGTTTGAAAATATTAAGTTCGATCTTTATCAATAAAGATCATCGCGGCAATAAGACTATCTACCTCACCGGTTTTGCGAGTTTTAATAATTTTAATATCCAGGTATATTGTGCTAGATAAAATTTAACTAAATATTCCAACTCTTTGTTCATTCGGCTAGCAATATAGTAATTACTCTGTTGTTCAACATCTAGCATTGGTTCAGGGATATAGATATGTAATTGATGAATTTTATAATTATAAACTAGAAATAACGGCAGAATCTTTGCCTGAGATACCTTAATCAACCGGCCCTATTACTAGTAGGGTTGCTTTATAGTTGAAAATCAACAAACTCACCATGTTCTGCACTTGAATCTTGATCAGGTAAATAAAATCCACAATAACTTTGCCTGACATTGGCAATCAAAGATTTGATACCCGGTTCACAAAATATAAGCGAGCATCAAAATGATAAGGCACTTTATTCCATAAATAATTGCCCACTAGATCCTTTTGATGATGAAACATGGCTGCCATTTTGACCTCAAGCTGCTAATAGAAATAGCCGGAATATCAACCGCCTAAGTATGAGGAGGTAGCATAAAAATAATATTGCGCTCTTTTTCTTTCAGTCATGCAATAATTTGCTCATTATGCCAATGAGTTCATGCTGTAGTTTTATCTACACCGTATAAAACTAATTTAGGCAATATAGCAAAAGATTGAGGTGCTACAAGCAAACATTTTATCAATATATTTTTCTCGTTGCTACTCAATCAATTCAGGAAAACATGTAAAGTAAATTAATTTTTGCCCGCCTACGCAAGCCTGTTGCTAATTTACCAATTAACTTATCTATTTTTGCTACTAACAGATCGTGTAACTTAATAGGTAATAAGCAGTAGCCACTAATAGCAAAACACTAGCCCACATCCCAATATCTGTGGTGTGGATAAATACTATGAAAAGTAGGAATATATAAGCAAGTTTACTATCTGTAAAGTGTTTTCTATTCATTAGAACACTCAAATATAACGTATAAAATATAAAATTTAAGGTAAATATATAATGTTAACCTCATGATTTACATAAATAATTATGGTAATAAATGAAATAGTATTTCACAACCTATTAACTAATAAAAACCATATTAATTATTTGCTAACTTCGATTTATTCTCTTTAACAGATACCAGAAATAGTTGACGATCTTTACCTGTTAATCTACCTGAATGAGGTAAATTAGCAGTTAATGGATTGACTGCTCGCTGATTAAACCATAATTCATAATGCAAATGAGAGCCGGTAGTACGCCCAGTATTACCTGATAATGCAATACGTTCACCTTTTTTTACTTTCTGACCTGGTTTAACTAATAATTTACGTAGATGCATATAACGACTGCTATACTGACGACCATGGCGAATAGCAATAAAATTACCAGCCGCTCCACTATATTTCGCTATAATAACTTCACCATCACCAACAGCTAAGATTGGTGTCCCAACTGGCATAGAAAGATCTACTCCATGATGAGGAGTTGGACGCCCTGTTACCGGATTTATACGACGCAAACTAAAAGAAGAAGAGACCCTAAAGGTTTTAGCTGTAGGATAACGTAAGAAGCCTTGCTCTAAGCCATTAGCTTTACTATCATAATAGCGACCATTTTCTGCTCGAAAAGCATAGTAATTCTTACCATTAGTTAATAAATGAACCCCCAATAAACGACTTTGTTCACTGTGACCATCAAGCATTTCACGACTTAACAAGACCGAAAATTTATCGCCAGACTTTAGTTTGCGAAAATCAATCTCCCATTGTAGTGCTTTAGATACTTCACGTGCTTCGTCATAGGTTAAGCTTGCATTAACCGCACTAGAAGTAAAATTACCGTTTATTTTACCTTGGATAACTTTATCAGCCCATACACCTTGACGAATTTTCTTCTCTTCATTAAAAGTACTAGAGGTACCTTGACGAGTATAAACGCGTGTTTCACGCTGCGAAATAACCCATGTCAGTGTTTGTAACTCTCCATCTTTTTTATTCAATTCCCAGGTTAACGTTTGCCCTATTTGCAAATTACGTAAACTTCGGTGTTGATTAGATAGTGCCACGACATCGGCCGCATCTAAACCATACTGAGTTAAAATACTAGTTAGATTATCACCGTTTGAAATAACATGTTCATCGGGTGTATCAGCATTTTTTCCATCAGTTATCCCTTCATCTGCTAACTGATCGGTGCTATCGGTGATAGCATCATTAGTATCTGAGTTATCTACTTTGGTGGTGTCAATTTCATTTTTATCGTTATTACTTAGAATAATATCTGGTTTTATTGGAAATTTTTGAGAGATATTTTTATCTTTATCATTGGGTTGAATAACTATAGGCCGACAAATTGCGACAGCTAATGTTGCTACTGCCAATGTGACTAGCATTATTTTATGCTGTTTAGGCAGATTACCATATACCTGAACGATAGTCTTCGCCATCTGCTGCACGTATTAAATTCCTTCTAGCTCTTATCCAGCAGGCAGCTCTTAAATTGATTAGATAAGATTGTTAAAAATTCCACATAGCTATCCTGACTTAACTTGATGCCGCTCCATAATGGTTATAATGTCACCATCCGTACATGGCTATCGTTTATAACAGTTTTAATCATCTCTGGCCTGAATTTTGATTTAGCAAAAACACAAACTGATTTTTCTGAGCCAAGATTGTACTTATTTGATATAGTTTTTGGGCACCAGATTGAATGATAGGATTAATAGTAAAATAACCCAATAAGGCTAAATGATAGCGTTTTTCAAAGTAAGCATAGGTATCATGAAAAATAAAATATCCCTTATCTCCATCCAACTGTGATAACATATTAGCAATATTTTTATCAGTTTGCGTTAATTTCTCATAGAATTTACGAAGGTTTACGTCTAACTGTTTTTTACATTTAGGATATAAAGCTACTAATCGGTGGTGAATAATATTAGCAGCAATACGCGTAATGTCTGGTGACAACCAGATGTGCATATTATATTCACCATGTGAATGATGCTCATCATGATCATGGCCATGAGAGTTTTTATTATTTATCAATGTACTATCATCAGTACTTTTCAATAACTGTATTTTTATACTTGGATCTTCAGCTAATCTAATCCGTTTGTCAGTAGCTAACTGTGCTAATGGTTTCTCTAAAAAAGTTTCTAACTCTGAATCCAACCCAAATGAAAAGATTAGTAGTTTTGATTTTTTTCAGATCGGATGGTTTTAAAGCATAATCATTGGGTGAAGCACCATGAGGTAATAATATATATAGATCAGTGACACCATTAGTAATAGCTGCGGCAATAAAACCTAACGGACGGATTGAAGTAACTACATCAGCATGGGTAGTAAATAAAAAACTGAGTAACAGTCCAGCAAGAATACATTTTTTCATAAATTTTTGAATAATTTTTTTTATTTTGTGTACTATACTATAAGATAGTTTTTATAGACTAATTTTAGTTATGTTATATAATAACATATTAATCATTTTGCAAGTTGCAAGAATTATTTACCATGCAAACGCTATTAATCTTAAAAAATATTACTGTTAGTTTTGGTTCATACCAAATTGTTGAAAATATCTCCTTTGATTTACATGCTGGAGAAATATTAACTCTATTAGGGACAAATGGTGCTGGTAAATCTACTTTAGCTAAGATAGTCCTTGGGTTAATTACACCCAGTCAAGGAGAAATAATTTATCAAGCTAAATTGCGCATCGGTTATCTGCCACAAAAATTGTCACTAGATGTAATAATGCCTTTAACAGTTAAACGTTTTATGACATTAAAACCTGGAGTAAAAACTACTAATATTATTCCTGCTTTAATACGTGTTGGCGCTGATCATCTTATTGAGCAACAAATGCAAAAACTATCAGGTGGAGAAACTCAACGTATACTACTTGCCCGTGCACTACTAAATAAACCACAATTACTTGTTTTAGATGAACCTACACAAGGCGTAGATATCAACGGTCAAGTTGCTTTATATAATCTGATTGATAATATTCGCACTGAATTAAATTGTGCTGTTTTTATGATCTCACATGATCTACACTTTGTGATGGCAAAAACTGATAAAGTACTTTGTATTAATAAAAAAATATGCTGCTCTGGTCGACCAGAGGATGTGGCTTTAGATCCCGAATTTATTGCCATGTTTGGCCAGCGTTGGATAGAACAGATAGGTATCTATCGCCACCATCATCATAATCATCAATGTGATTTAAATAATGATATTGAGGATAAACATACAGGGAACTGTCGTCATGATTGAAGTATTACTACCTGCTTGGCTAGCTGGCATGTTGTTAGGCATTGCTACAGGACCACTAGGTTCTTTCGTTGTCTGGCGGCGTATGTCATATTTTGGTGATACTCTCGCTCATGTCTCATTACTTGGTATCGCTATTGGTTTATTATTCAATGTTAATCTGTTTTATACCGTTATTACTATCACCCTTATTCTTGCTATTTTATTAGCCTTGCTAGAAAAGCGCCTACAACTGCCCATTGATACCCTATTAGGGATAATGGCACATAGTGCCCTATCACTTGGATTAGTAGTAGCTAGTTTAATGGGCAATGTTCGTATGGATTTAATGGCTTATTTATTTGGTGATTTATTATCAGTAACCACAGAAGATGTTTTTTCAATCACGATAGGCGTGGCAATTGTTTCCTCAATCATTGTCTGGCAATGGCGTAATTTACTGTCAATAACAGTAAATCAGGATTTAGCTTTTGTTGATGGCGTAAAGATAAAGCAGCTTAAAATACTATTAATGCTGCTTACTGCCCTTACCATAGGTATTGCCATGAAATTTGTCGGTGCTTTAATTATTACCTCATTATTAATTATTCCTGCCGCTACGGGTAGACGATTTGCTAAAACACCAGAGCAAATGGCAGTTGCGGCTATTATTATCAGTATGTTTGCCGTGACAGCTGGACTTGCTCTGTCTGCCTATTACAATACAGCAGCAGGGCCTTCGGTTGTGATCTGTGCGAGTGTTTTATTTCTATTAAGTTTATTTATTAAAGTAAAAAACTAATCTATAAATGTATTATATTAATATTTAAAATATTTACTTATTATAAATCATATTATAATTTATAATAAATTTTTATTTTGCTAAATAAATTAGAAGCGATAACCAACAGCAATTATCCAAGCACTGAATTTGATATCTTTTAAATTGGAAAGTTTAAAAGATAATTTGCTCTCTTCATAAGAAATCTCAATAGCTAAGTTTTTAGCCGCATTAATTTATAGACTAGCATACCATAAACTAATGTAGTTTCAGTATTTTTGAAAGTAGAATTGTGGTAATTTTACCTTAAACCTAATACGATCTGTACTAAATTAATCCATAAATATTAATATTTTATTAAATAATAGCTTTGATTAAAATTTAATGCTGAATAGCAGATCTCTATATTTAAAGAGAGTAAATATAGTTTCGTTTTAAACACTCTTCTAGATAAGTATAAGTCAAGAAGCTAATAAAGCTCTCCTCTCAGTGATTATCAATTTCATAACAATATTTAATATTAATGGTATTTTGTTTATCCTAAAATTCTTTTTCTTTAAATTGAAATGATTTTCTGCATAATCTAGTGATAGGGTATTTTTATATTTGCCGCATAAATATTAGAAGAAATATATGCAAAAATAGTAGCAATGATAAATTTAGTAAATATTTTATGTATCTCCTATTTCTAAATAGGAGATTATTTAATTCAATAGTTTTTATAAAATATGGAAAAATTAATTACGCTATATGTAAAGTTAAATAATTTTTATTAAATTTTTATTAGTATAAAATTTTACCTATAATATTAATTATAGTATATATATAACTTATACTTGATAAGTATAATATATAATTAATAGCTATACTATTAATAGTCAAGACTAAAATAATATAGAGGTAAGTTTTAGCTTACCTCCAAAAAGATTGGCAAATTTTTAAATAAAATGATGGCAATGTTTAGCCAGTTAGTAAAAAATAACTAAGATTTTATCTTAGAAACTATCACTTGATAAAATGTATTCCAGATATCATAAATTGTCCATACACCTAAAATAACCTGATAACCGGTAGGATATGGAGTTAGTAAATTTGCTGTATGGGTCGGTTAGGCTACGTTCCAGTCTGATGCTTCATGAATCTGTTCTCCATCATTAAATGGAAGGATGTTTACCACCAGAGTCAACAGGATAAATTATCCCCATTAGGCGGATCCAGGTTTTCTTAGCAGACTCTATCAGCTTAAATACCCTTTGAAAGGGTTATTTTCGTGAACTATAGCTTTTGCGCGTCGCCCATCATTTCTAGTTCTTATTGACATTTCAGTGTTGCTGATAGAGAGGAAGTCGTGAATACCAGCAATTTTTCTTGATCTTTCTTCAGATTTTCTATCTCTGCAGGATACTTCACTGAAAAAACCTTGGTAACAAAACATCAATGGTTTTATTAGCAGCATGACACCTCTCTGCTAGGCAGACCTCCTAGCAGCTCAGACTTGATTTTCGGTTTCGTGTCTTTTGGAAGTGAAGCAAGTACATTAGCTGTTTTATA
>JBQMRN010000005.1:0-181597 GCA_052171895.1 Arsenophonus sp. NEOnobi-MAG3 | reverse complement strand
ATCTTAGGCACTTTAATCTTAACATCACAAATATCAGTCTGTATAGTTCGCTGTGGCAAATAACCATTACTACGGATGATGCTATGTGGGACGCCCGTGTCGACAAGGCGGCGTTTTAGCATGTTGTAGTAGTAATTGATTCAAGCTAAGCCTTAAAACGGCGGTGGGGTGGTCGCTATGAGCTACTGGACACCATTACAAATGAGTTCATGTTAATGGATCATGGCTAATATCTAGTTTTGCAGATATCTGTAGGCTAGACTTTTCATGGTATATCATATCAATGATATGAAATCATTCATGAAATCAATCATCAGGATAGGCCGGCCAGTATCTCAGAAATTCCATACACGAGAAATGAGCATAACTCATGCTATAGATGAAAACTTAATTAGAACAATTATTAAAGTGGAATCTAATTTTCAGGTTAATGCAGTGAGTGATCCAATGCAATAGGTCTATATAAGTGAAGCCTTCTACTGCTAATTATGACGCATATTGGTTACAAGGTAAAGCAGGGTGGCAACCCATATAACGAATTAATTTAAAGATCCGGCAATCAATATTGATGTAGAAACTAGTTATATTCGTTTTATTCAAAATAATTATTTACTTTGTATTAGTAATATAAAAGTATTTTTTTATGCAACTGTGGTTGCATATGTTAATACGCCCTGGCGAAGTATTAACGAAATTTTGATAAAATAGTCATGTTGCAATCGATAAAATTAATAAGCTGACAGCAAAAAAGTTTTATCAATACATTCAAACAAAACAGGCGAATACATAGGTGCATCCCCCTCGTGCTATCTTTAGATAATTAAAAAGGCTTATAATTTAATAGGTATTAATCATTAATTATAATAAAAATTGATAATAGTTTTAATATAAAAATTTTTTACTAAAATTACATTGCTTCAATTTTAATAAAATTTCAGCAAAAACTAATCTAGGTTTAGATTGATATTCTATAGTTTTATAAAAATAAATTTAAATTATATTAATTAATAAAAATTTAACTAGCTAAAAATTATTTCATCATTGATTTTTTAGCAGTTTATTCTTATTATGCAAGACTTAATCTGTTAATTAGACTTGCATGATAGTAATATTTGCAGCTAAGTATTTGGACCAATATCATTATATAGATCCTCGGCGGCATATCTTTATTCATGGCAAGGATGGCTACTGATGGATATAGTTGATGCCAAAACATCATGATGATGATGCTATATCGTCAAGCAACTACAACACCTAAAATCACTGCTGCTATTGAGACTAGCAAAGAGTCTACGTTTACTTTGGCTAAGCGTTATGGGATATCCGAACTTACCTTTTCTAAAGGATAAAAATGAGATGATGTTGATGATTACAGTCATATTCCTCATCGTTTGCAGATGAGGACGGACGATATCGCCAGGTCAGAAAGCCTTAGTTGTTTTGCTTCGAAAAACTATTTTCCCTATCGAGGATCTGCTGGCAGATAGTACATAAATTCCTGAACCCCCTTGTATCTCGATCTAGCTTGGATCGATCGCTTCTTATGCAGGCACGGAGTGAGGAATTTATGTGAAATGAGCCAAGGAAGGAGGGAAGTACCCAAGCAAGCCATGAACCTGAAGCATAAAGCGTTTAAAAGCTATGATCTTGGTTATCTGCATGTAGTAGATATAAAATATCTTCCATAAATACCAAACGAAACTTCACGACGTTATCTTTTTGTAGGTATAGATCGCGCAACTTGATAGGTTTTTATCCGTTTTTATAAAGGTTAAGACCGCGGCTAATGCTCGACGCTTCTTACGTGATCTTAAGCGAGCATATTCCATGGCTATCCATTGATTACTTACAGATAATGGCAAAGAATTTACAGATCCCATTTTTTATCTACGAAACCCTTCATGCACAGAAAAACATGAATTTGCCAGTTTGTGTAGAGAACTTGTTATAGAACACTTACCTTTAGCCAGCTTATGGCATCCTCAAACGAATGGTTATAGTCGAGTGGTTGAATTTAATGGGTGTATAAAAGCTTGGGTGCAAGACATCATTTTTATTCTGGTGAATAGCTTAAAATCACTCTGTATTGATATATTTGGTTGTACAATTAGGAATTACTCCAATTAGTATTGGGTAATAAAACTCTATTGCAGTCTATGAAAGATTGAGATTAGTTAAAAGTTAAAGCTGAATTATCCTAAAAATCATACTATCTTCTTGATAGAAGATGAAGATAGCTAAGTGTTAACGTAAGTACGTATTCCTTTTCTTTATTTTAGATGTTTCATTACGTACATCACTTACAAGCTGATGTAGGAAATTATCTTAACTCACTTTTAATAAAGTATGTTTTTATACATGTGATCTTGCGTATGAGTATCCACTGTAAATTAAGGATTTTAAATGTTAGTTATTACTCTTCCTAACGGCAGTCAACGTCAATATGAGCATGCTGTTTCAGTAATGGATATTGCAAATGATATTGGTTCAGGTCTTGCAAAAGACTGTATAGCCGGTCGCGTTAATGCTGAACTTGTTGATGCGAGTGATCTAATTAATAATAATGCTCAATTAGCCATTATTACTAGTAAAACTCTTGATGGTTTAGGGATTATTCGTCACTCATGCGCACATTTACTTGGGCATGCGATTAAACAATTATGGCCAACGACTAAAATGGCAATTGCCCCTATCATTAAAAATGGTTTTTATTATGACGTTGATCTAGATCATGCTTTAACACAGGATGATTTGGAAAAACTTGAGCAACGAATGCACGAACTCGCTGAAAAAAACTATGACGTTATCAAAAAGCAAGTTACTTGGCAAGAAGCAAGGGATATGTTTCTTGCTCGAGGTGAGGATTATAAAGTTAAAATTTTAGATGAGAACATTAATAAAGATGATCATTCTGCACTTTATTATCATGAAGAATATATTGATATGTGTCGTGGGCCGCATGTCCCTAATATGCGTTTTTGCCATTACTTTAAATTACAAAAAGTGGCTGGTGCATATTGGCGCGATAATAGCGATAATAAAATGTTACAAAGAATCTATGGAACAGCTTGGGCTAATAAAAAAGAGTTAGTTGCTTATTTATTACGTTTAGAAGAAGCCGCTAAGCGAGATCATCGTAAGATAGGTAAACAACTTGATCTTTATCATATTCAGGAAGAAGCACCAGGTATGGCGTTTTGGCATAATGATGGTTACGTAATATTTCGTGAATTAGAAACTTTTATTCGTACTAAATTAAATGAATATCAATACCAAGAAGTAAAAGGTCCATTAATGATGGATCGCATTCTTTGGGAAAAAACAGGCCACTGGGAAAATTATAAAGAAAACATGTTTACCACATCATCGGAAAACCGAGAATATTGTATAAAACCAATGAATTGTCCAGGGCATGTACAGATATTTAATCAAGGGTTGAAATCTTATCGTGATTTACCATTGCGCATGGCAGAGTTTGGTAGTTGTCATCGTAATGAGCCATCTGGTGCTTTACATGGTTTGATGCGGGAACGTGGCTTTACCCAAGATGATGCACATATTTTTTGTACTGAAGATCAGATTTTAGCTGAAGTGCAAAGTTGTATCAAAATGATTTTTGATGTTTATGCAACCTTTGGCTTTGAAAAAATTGCAGTTAAATTATCAACCAGACCAGAAAAACGAATAGGTACTGATGCTCAATGGGATCGCGCAGAAACCGACCTTGCTAATGCACTAGGGGATATTGAATTTGATTATCAATCCGGTGAAGGTGCATTTTATGGGCCTAAAATTGAATTTACCCTGTATGATTGTTTGGATCGGGCTTGGCAATGTGGTACTGTACAGCTTGATTTCTCATTACCGAGTCGTTTAGGTGCTTCCTATGTAGATGAAAATAATGAACGTCAAATACCAGTAATGATACATCGTGCTGTTTTAGGATCACTTGAACGTTTTATTGGTATTTTAATAGAACAGTATGCAGGTTTTTTCCCAACCTGGTTGGCGCCATTACAAATTATTATAATAAATATCACGGATGCACAGGCTAATTTTGTACAAAAAGTAGTAGAAAAATTGAGTAATTATGGTATTCGTGCAAAAGCAGACTTGAGAAACGAGAAAATAGGCTTTAAAATTCGTAAGCATACTTTGCGTTGTGTTCCTTATATGTTAGTTTGTGGTGATAAAGAAATTGCTTTGAATCAAGTATCTGTTCGAACCTGTAATGGTAAAGATTTAGGAACATTTGACGTCACAGAATTTGCAGAAAGAGTACTTGATGAAATTCACACTCGTCGTATTTATCAACTGGAGGAATAAGGTATTAAAGGCGGAAAAAGAATTCAAACGGCGGCGCGCCCTCCGAATCGTATTAATACAGAGATTTGTGTTTCTGAAGTTCGTTTAACTGGGTTAAACGGCGAGCAAATTGGTATTATCAGTCTAAAAGAAGCTCTTGAAAAAGCTGAGGAAGTTGGTGTTGATTTAGTCGAAATTAGTCCAAATGCCGAGCCGCCAGTTTGCCGTATTATGGATTACGGGAAGTTCCTCTATGAGAAGAGTAAATCGTTCAAAGAGCAAAAAAAGAAACAAAAAGTTGTTCAAGTAAAGGAAATTAAATTCAGACCTACTACAGATAAAAGTGATTATCAGGTTAAACTACGCAATCTGATTCGTTTTTTAGATAATGGTGATAAAGCTAAAATTACGTTACGATTTCGTGGTCGTGAAATGGCACATCAACAAATCGGTATTGATATGCTTAATCGTATCAAAAATGATTTATATGAGATATCAGTCCTGGAATCTTTTCCAAGTAAGATCGAAGGCCGTCAGATGATCATGGTGCTTGCACCGAAAAAGAAATAGTTAGGCAACCAAATAATTAATGTTCTATTTAGATGGAAAAGTATTCGCCTGGCTAATTATGATTAATAATGCGAAGTGGATATTTAAAATGCCAAAGATTAAAACAGTATGTGGTGCAGCAAAGCGTTTTAAAAAAACTGCTAGTGGTGGGTTTAAGCGTAAACATGCTAACCTTCGGCATATTCTAACTAAAAAATCAACTAAACGTAAGCGTCATTTACGACAAAAAACCATGGTTTCTAAAGGTGACCTAGGTCTGGTAGTGGCTTGTTTACCATACGCATAACTTTCAATTTCTTAGTTTAAGATTATCGAATTTAATTCGAAGTAGTAGGAGGTATGTTATGGCTCGCGTAAAACGTGGTGTAATAGCCCGAGCACGTCATAAAAAAATATTAAAGCAAGCAAAAGGCTACTATGGTGCTCGTTCGCGAGTTTATCGTGTTGCTTTCCAGGCGGTAATTAAAGCCGGTCAATATGCTTACCGTGACCGTCGTCAGCGTAAGCGTCAGTTCCGTCAATTATGGAACGCACGTATTAATGCTGTTGCTCGTCAAAATGGTTTATCTTATAGTCGTTTTATTAATGGTTTGAAGAAAGCTTCAATTGAAATTGACCGTAAAATCTTATCTAATATTGCTGTTTTTGATAAAGTTGCATTTGCAGCATTAGTTAAAAAAGCAAAGAGCGCGTTAGCTTAAATCAGTTAAATAATTAAGGGGAGCTCAGCTCCCTCTTTTTTATAATCTATCGATTATTTATTGTCTTATAAATAAGAGTTATATTATGAATAGCCGATTAAAAATGAAAATTATTTTCATTTATTTTTTTTATTTTAGCAGCTAAAATTTATGGGGATTTTCGCATTTAAGAAAAAAATAAAAAACTGCGATAAGCCTCCATATGGAGGCTTATCGCAGTTTTTTATTTTTAATTGCTAAAAATTTTTATTTTCAACAATAATTAGGGCAAATGGTTGTAAAAAAGAGGAAACAATGCCACATATCGTCGAATTGATTGCGGAGGCAAAAACAGCCATAGAAAAAGCTCAAGATGTTGCTGAGTTGAATTTAGTGCGTGTTGAGTTTTTAGGTAAAAAAAGCCATTTAACACTACAGATGTCAATGTTGCGTGATTTACCTACAAAAGAGCGACCTGCAGTAGGAGCAGTTATTAATCAAGCGAAACAAGAAGTTCAGAATTCATTGAATATACGAAAAGAACAGTTAGAAAATGCGCTATTAAATATTCGATTAGCGACGGAAAAAATAGATATTTCATTACCAGGTCGCCAAACCGAACATGGTAGTCTTCATCCAATAACTCGTACCATTGATCGGATTGAAGAATTCTTTGCTGAACTTGGTTTTTCTGTTGTTTCTGGACCTGAAATAGAGGATGATTATCATAATTTTGATGCTTTAAATATTCCTGCTAACCATCCAACACGTGCTTCACATGATACTTTTTGGTTTGATACTACGCGTCTATTGCGCACTCAAACTTCTGGTGTGCAAATTCGTACAATGAAAGGTAAACGACCACCGATTCGTATCGTTTCCCCTGGTCGGGTATACCGAAATGATTATGATCAAACTCATACTCCAATGTTCCATCAGACAGAAGGTTTGATGGTTGATAAAAATATTAGTTTTACTAATTTAAAATATATACTACATGACTTTTTAAATTATTTTTTTGAAGAAAAAACATTCGTTCGTTTTCGTCCATCATATTTTCCATTTACTAAACCTTCAGCTGAAGTTGATGTGATGGATAAAAATGGTAAATGGTTAGAAGTGTTAGGTTGTGGCATGGTACATATAAATGTATTACGTAATGTTGGCATTGATCCTGACGTATATTCTGGTTTTGCCTTTGGAATGGGAATGGAGCGTTTAACAATGTTACGCTATGGCGTAACAGATTTACGTATTTTTTTTGAAAATGATCTTCGTTTTCTTAAACAATTTAAATAAGGCAGAATTATCACAATGAAATTGAGTGAATTTTGGTTACGTGAATGGGTAAATCCAGCAATAAGCAGTGAAGCCTTATCAGAGCAAATGACAATGGCTGGTTTGGAGATTGATGATGTTAAACCTGTTGCTGGTCAATTTCAAGGTGTGGTAATCGGTGAAATCGTTGAATGTGTTCAACATCCTAATGTAGATAAATTGCGGATAACAAAGGTTAATATTGGCACTGAACAATTACTCAATATTACCTGTAGCGCAGCAAATTGTCGTCAAGGATTAAAAGTTGCTGTGGCAACAGTTGGCGCGATTTTAGCTGATAATTTTAAAATAAAAGCGACAAAATTCCACGATGAGGTTTCTGAAGGTATGCTTTGTTCTTATTCTGAACTTGCTATTTCTAATGACCATACTGGGATTATTGAGCTACAAGACAATGCCCCTATTGGTATTGATATTCGTAACTACTTGCAACTTGATGACCATATTTTCAAAGTAAGTTTGACTCCAAATCGTGTTGATTGTTTAAGTATTTTAGGTATCGCTCGTGATATTTCGGCTATCAATAGCCTAGAATTAAATGCAGTAAAGATTCAACCAGTTAAAAGCACTGATCCTACCGTTTTTCCTATTCGGGTAGAAGTGCCAATGGCATGTCCTCGTTTTTTAGGACGAGTAATAAAAGGCATCGATGTTACAGTGCAAACCCCTAGTTGGATGAGAGAAAAATTATGTCGAGGAGGGATTCGTGCTATTGATCCTGTGGTTGATATTACTAATTTTGTGTTATTAGAGTTAGGGCAACCGTTACATGCATATGATCTTGATCGCTTAAATGGAGCAATAATTGTTCGAATGGCAAAACAGGATGAAACATTAGTTTTGCTTGATGACAGCAAGGTAACTTTGCAGCAAGATACTTTAGTCATTGCTGATGAGAAAAATGCTTTAGGAATTGCCGGTATTTTTGGTGGTAAGTATTCCAGTATTAATGAAAATACCACTAATATCTTGTTAGAGAGTGCTTTTTTCGATCCATTAGCGATTGCTGGCCGGGCACGTAATTATGGTCTTTATACTGAGGCTTCACACCGTTTTGAGCGTGGTGTTGATCCTCAGCTACAGTATAAAGCCATGGAACGCGCGACCAGATTAATAGTTGAAGTTTGTGGTGGTGAAGTTGGAAATATTATTGATATTAGTCATCAAACAAATTTACCAAAAGTGGTAAAAATAACCTTAACTCGCCAAAAACTGGATCGTTTGATTGGGCATAGTATTTCGGACATAAACGTTACTCAGATCCTTCAGCGCTTAGGTTGCCAAGTAATTTGTGATAAAGATAATTGGCAGATAGTTGCTCCATCTTGGCGTTTTGATATGCTAAATGAAGAAGATTTAATTGAAGAAGTAGCCCGTGTTTATGGGTATAGTAATATACCAGATGTACCTTTACATGCAGATCTAGTCATGACCCATCGTTATGAATCAGTTCTGCCTTTAAAACGAGTAAAAACCTTATTAATTGATCGTGATTATAATGAAGCGATTACCTACAGTTTTGTTGATCCTAAAATTCAGAAACTTCTGCATCCAAATTCCGATGCGATGATTTTAGCTGAGCCTATTTCAGCTAATATGTCGGCAATGAGGCTTTCTTTATTGCCAGGCTTATTAACTACAGTAACTTATAATCAAAATCGTCAACAAAATCGCATTCGACTGTTTGAAACTGGCTTACGATTTGTGCCAGATGTAACGGCAGAACATGGTATTAGGCAAGAATTGATGTTAGCAGGTGTCATTACTGGCAATCGCTATGAAGACCACTGGTCACAAGAAAAACGCGCTGTTGATTTTTTTGATATCAAAGGTGATGTAGAAGCAATACTGGCATTAACCGGAAAATTAGATAATATTATTTATAAGGCTCAATCTGATCCACCACTTCATCCTGGACAAAGCGCTGGGATTTATCTAAATAATGATTATATTGGATATATAGGTATTATTCATCCTGAACTGGAAAATAAGCTAGATTTAAATGGTCGGACATTTGTTTTTGAATTACTCTGGGAGACTGTTGCAGAGCGCGTTATTCCTAAAGCAAATATGCTTTCACATTTCCCAGCTAACCGACGCGATATTGCTGTTGTAGTACCAGAAGATGTAGCAACATCGGACATATTAGCTGAATGCAAAAAAATTACTATAAATCATATAGTTGGGATAAATTTATTTGACCTGTACTGTGGGAAAGATATAGCGGAAGGTTATAAGAGCCTTGCTATTAGCTTAATCATACAGGATATAAACCGTACTCTGGAAGAAGAAGAGATTGCTGAAACTGTTGATAAATGTGTTGCTGCGTTAAAACGGCGATTTCAAGCATCCTTGAGGAACTAAACCTATGTCGCTTACAAAAGCTGAAATGTCAGAAAGTCTGTTCGAAAAACTGGGTATAAGCAAACATGATGCAAAAGACCTAGTTGAACTTTTCTTTGAAGAAGTTTCTCGTTCATTAGAAAATGGGGAGCAGGTGAAACTGTCAGGGTTTGGTAATTTTGATCTTCGTGATAAAAGTCAACGACCAGGTCGAAATCCAAAAACTGGAAAAGATATTCCAATTACTGCTCGTCGAGTAGTGACTTTTCGAGCAGGGCAAAAGTTGAAAGGTCTGGTTGAAAAGATAAAGCCTTATAAATAATGAATTATTTTTCTAAAAGCCCATTTAGCGGCTTTTTTATTATTCAATTATAGAGTTATCCTTATCTTTGGTGTACTGGTATCTGAGATGCAGGTATCCTGCCGAATGATTTCATGAATGATCTCAATAATATAGATATGATATTCTATAAAAAGTTTACCCTACAAATTTTTTCTGCTAAACCAGATATTATTTGTGATCTCCTTACATGAATTCATCCGTAATGGTACTAAACAGAAGTTTGATAGCTACCGCAGTTTGGCAGGCTAGCCTTGAAGCCATGCCCATATACCCACTCCAAGTCCTCCCTAATAGTTATTTGTACAGCGAAGCATACAGACTTCTATTAGCGATGTTGAGATTAAACTGCTTAATGTCAATGGGGAGAAACGCAGCGGCAAGGGAATATGCTTCAACAGCTCGTTGTTACCAGGTTATCTGAATGTTGAAGAGTTGCTAGTATGGCTGTACCAGAGAGGCTTGAGATATATTCAGTGGCCAGTGGTGATTTTATGAAGCTCTGGATGCGCTTTATTAGTAATAATAACACATTATTTTTATATAAGCATCATCAGACTCAAACTTCAATAGCTTGAATAGCACAGGCAATGGGGCCCTGCATGATTTAAGCAATAGGTGCTACGTTTATTTTTTGGTCGATGCTATATACATTCCTGTCAGACAAGATGAGATCGCCTTTCCCTGCTGGCTTATTATCGTCGTCACTGAACATGGGCGTAAGGAGTTCGTTACGGTTGAAAATGCTTATCGAGAGTCATAAGCAAACTTGGCTAAAGTTCTCAATAGTCTAACGAACTCATAGTTTAATTGTATCTCCAAGGCTTACTACGAAAGACAAGTGCCTTGATTTTAGTAATGCAATGGCAAAGATATTCACGAATACTCAGCACCAAGGCTGTTGGGTACACAAAATAGCTAATGTGCTGGCTTCACTTCCTAAAGGCATATAAGTAAAAGTTAAGGCTTGGGTTCGGGTGAGGTCTGGCTAGCAGAGAGCTGCAATGTTGCTAATAACCCCCTTGATGTTTTGTTGGCAAGGTTTTAGCGAAGTATCCTGCAGTGATGAAAAGCTGAAGAAAGATTGAGAATAACTGGTTCTATTCTACTAGTTCCCGTCAGGGTACTTTGGAGTCAATAAAAACTGCGAATCCGATTGAATCAGCTTTTGGAAAAGTTGGGCTACCAAGCCAGCCGACGCTGGAAGAACTGTGATTCAATAAAACACCCCTTTCAATGGTATTTAAGCTGCTAAAGTCTACTCAGAAAAACTGGAATTAGGTAATGGAGAATTGACCCTGCTTTACGACCATTGGTGGTAAACAACGTCAAATTTTAGGATAGAGAACAAATTTATGAAGTATTAGAGCTGAGCTTAGCCTGACAGTCAGCACTAGATTTGCTAATAACTCCTTTCTTATTGATAAAATTATTATGGATTTTATTTTGTTTTTTAATTTCCTTAACTAATATGAAATTCTCTTTAGCTAAGTATATTTAACAAATTAATGTGTTCTAAGTAGTTAGATTAGAAAGTTATTGTCATGTTGATGTGCAGTTAAGCTATTTTATGATAGTATAAAATACTCACTCTAAAAATATTAGTTAATTGCTATTAACTTAATCTTATGAATGATTTTCTTCCTTTTTGCTCAGCGATAGGTAACGAAGAGATTAGAGCGGTTGAAAATATATTACGTTCTTGGTGGATCACTACCAGGCTAAAATCATCAACTCGAAGAAGACTTTCGCCATAAGTTTGATTGTCAGTATTCAATTGCTTTGTATGTATTCAGTAACAGCGGGTATGCCTATAATACTTATGGCCTTAGGAATTGGTCCTAGAGATGAAATTATTACTCCCTCATTAACATGAGGTTAAACCATTAATATGACCCCATTATTAGGGGGCGCATTCAATCATAATTTATGTAGATCCTGATACTTTAATGGTTCAGCTTGATGTCGTTGAGTCGCCAATTACCCCTAAGACAATAGCGATTATTCCGGTACATTATGCCGGTACGCCATGCGATCTTAACGCGTTACATGAAATTGCAGAAAGAAACAATATTGCATTGATCAAGGATGTGGCTCATGCCATAAATACTCAGTATTAAAGTGAATTGATTGGTCAACAACAGGGAGGTAGTGGGGAGCTAGGTTCTTTACCGCCATTTTCTCATTTCATGCGATTAAAATATTACTCTCGCTGAGAGTGAATTAGTTGCTACCGATTGTGTGATGCCTTGGCCACATGTCTGCGATGTTTAAAATTTCATGATTTAGGTGTAGATATGATGCCTTTGATCTAGAAATACAAGGCCGTAAAGCACCGGAGATGAGGTTGTTGACTTAGATTTAATACAATCTCTCTGATATTCCTGCGGCAATTGCAGTTGTTCAATTAAAAATTAGCACAGATAAATAACGTCGTGCTGAGTTTGTTGCTATTATCAACAAAGGTTCAGCCTAATCTGTCGTTAAAATGTTGAATATACCTGATTATCCCTATTTATATGCCAATTATTTTTATAGTTCTAGTTGATAAAGCTGACTGTGGTATTGACTGTGATAGTTTTATGGAATGCTTAAAAGAGAAGCATATAGGTACAGGTCTGCATTTCCAAGCGGCTCATATGCAAAAATATTATAGAGAACATTATTCATTTTTCTCTACCTAATTCTGAATGGAATTCAAATACCTTATGTTCATTGCCACTATTCCCTGACATACGTACTCAAAATATTGATTGCGTTATTGTTGCTATTAATGAAATTTTTTTGGAGCAGAGAGATAGTGTCTTTTCAAAATGATTTTGAAGAAATAAAGAAAGTTTCTATCGTTATTCCTATTTATAACGAAGAGCAAAGCTTACCCCAGTTATTAGAAAGAACATTGGCTGTTTGTCAGAGATTGAAACAGGTGTATGAATTAATTTTAGTTGATGATGGTAGTGCTGATAATTCCGCTAAATTGCTGATGGATGCTGCTAAAAATCCAGCAAATCATATTATCACAGTGATTTTAAATCGTAACTATGGTCAACATTCAGCCATTATGGCTGGTTTTAAACAGGCAAGCGGTGACCTTGTGATTACATTGGATGCTGATTTGCAAAATCCACCTGAAGAAATTCCACATCTGGTACAGGTAGCGGAAGAGGGGTATGACGTAGTCGGTACCAGACGGATGAATCGGCAAGATTCTTGGTTTCGTAAAACAGCCTCTAAAATCATTAATGTCATGATCACCAAAGCAACAGGGCGAACCATGGGCGATTATGGCTGTATGTTGCGTGTTTATCGGCGTAATATTATTAATGCGATGTTACAGTGTCATGAACGTAGTACATTTATTCCCATTTTAGCAAATACGTTTGCTAAAAGAACGATTGAAATCGATGTTGCCCATGCTGAACGTGAGTTTGGTGATTCAAAATATAGCTTGATGAAGCTAATAAATTTAATGTTTGATTTACTTACTTGCTTAACTACTAGCCCGTTACGTTTATTGAGTGTTGTTGGTAGTTTTATTGCTGCAAGTGGATTTTTACTGGCGGTTCTCCTAATTGTTTTATGTCTTATTTTTGGTGAAATGTGGGCGGCAGAGGGTGTTTTTACTCTGTTTGCTATTCTATTCATATTTATTGGTGCGCAATTTATTGGCATGGGATTACTCGGTGAATATATTGGTAGAATGTACAATGATGTTCGTTCCCGCCCCCGTTACTTCATTCAAAAGATAGTTGCTGTTCATCAAAATACTGACGAAAATCAGGAAAAAAAATAATGAAAGCTATTGTTTTTGCTTACCATGATGTTGGTTGTGTGGGATTAAAGGCGCTACAGAAGGCTGGTTTTAAAATTGAGACTGTTTTTACACATACAGATGATCCTAAAGAGAATCATTTCTTTTCTTCAGTTGCGTGCTTGGGGGCTGAGATGGGCTTGCCTGTATTTGCACCAGAAAATGTTAATCATTTACTTTGGATTGAGTATATTGAAAAAATCCAAACGGATATCATTTTCTCTTTTTACTATCGTCACATGCTTAGCCAAGATTTATTAGCGTTAGCCCCTAAAGGTGCTTTCAACTTACATGGTTCTTTACTACCTAAATATCGTGGCCGTGTGCCGATTAATTGGGCTCTTTTTCATGGTGAAACAGAAACCGGTGTTACACTACATAAGATGATAGCCAAGGCGGATGCGGGTGATATTATCGCACAGAAAAGAATTTCTATTGATGAAACAGATACTGCATTAGTGTTACATGAGAAAATTTGTCAGGCGGCTGAACAGCTTTTGGCTGATATATTACCGTTAATTAAAACAGGTGATTATTCAGAGACCCCACAAAATGATAGTCAGGCAACCTATTTTAGGCATCGTCGTGCTGAAGATGGTTTAATTGATTGGTCTAAATCTGCAACCGAAGTGAATAACTTAGTACGAGCAGTAACCGAGCCATATCCAGGCGCATTTACTTATTTAGCTGAGAGTAAAATGATTGTTTGGCGTGCCCGCGTGCTAAAAAAATTACATTATAAATTACCGGGTACAGTCATTTCTACTGAGCCAATGCAAATAGCTTGCGGTCAAGGTGTGCTTGAGATCCTAACCGGCCAGACTGGATCTGGCTTATGTGTTGAAGGATCGCGTTTAGCGGCTGATATGGGAATTATGAAGGGTATGCGTATTTGTGCTAAACCGATGACACAGATAAAACGACATAAGCGTGTTTTGATCTTGGGTGTAAATGGTTTTATTGGTAATCATTTAACTGAACGTTTATTAGCAGATGGTCACTATGATATCTATGGCTTGGATATTAGTTCGTCTGCTATTTCACGTTTTATTAATGATCCTCGTTTTAGCGATGATCAGGGTTTTCATTTTGTTGAAGGTGATATCAGTATTCATACTGAGTGGATTGAATATCATATTAAAAAATGTGACATCATTCTACCACTGGTTGCTATTGCAACACCGATTGAATATACTCGTAATCCATTAAAAGTTTTTGAGCTAGATTTTGAAGAAAACTTAAAGATAGTGCGTTATTGTGTAAAATATAATAAACGTATTATTTTCCCGTCAACTTCTGAAGTTTACGGGATGTGTGATGATGAAGAATTTGATGAAGATACCTCTCGTTTAATTGTTGGGCCAATTAATAAACAGCGTTGGATTTATTCTGTTTCTAAACAGTTATTAGATCGCGTTATTTGGGCATATTCTGCTAAAGAAGGATTGAAATTTACCCTATTTAGACCGTTTAATTGGATGGGCCCACGTCTTGATAGTTTAGATTCTGCCCGTATTGGTAGCTCGCGAGTAATTACTCAATTAATTTTAAATTTGGTCGAAGGTTCACCAATAAAATTAGTTGATGGTGGCGCTCAAAAGCGTTGTTTTACCAATATTAAAGATGGTATTGAAGCATTATTTCGTATTATTGAAAATAAAGATGAAAAATGTGATGGTCAAATTATTAATATTGGTAATCCAACTAATGAAGCAAGTATTGCTCAATTAGCTGATATGTTACTTGATAGTTTTGAAAAACATCCGTTACGTAAATACTTTCCTCCGTTTGCTGGAGTTAAAAAGATTGAAAGTAGTAGTTATTATGGTAATGGATATCAAGATGTTGAGCATCGTAGACCGAGTATTGAAAATGCCCGTTGCTTGCTCGATTGGCAGCCAACTATTGATATGAAGCAGACTATTGATGAAACGTTAGATTTCTTTTTGCAAGCTGCTACAGAAGAATTAGGTAAAAATAATGAAGAAAATTGGCTTAAGAATTGATGTAGATACCTATCAAGGTACTAAAGAAGGTGTGCCACAGTTACTTAAGGTGCTCGCTAAATATCAAATTCGAGCTAGTTTTTTTTTAGTGTTGGTCCAGATAATATGGGACGTCATTTATGGCGTCTGTTTCGACCTAAATTTTTATGGAAAATGCTAAGATCGAATGCGACATCACTATATGGTTGGGATATTTTTTTAGCCGGTACAGCGTGGTCAGGTAAAAAAATAGCTAATGATTTAGGTCATTTAATGAAACAAACATTGGATGAAGGTCATGAAGTTGGACTACATGCCTGGGATCATCAAGCTTGGCAAGCTAATGTAGATAAATGGCCAAGAACTAAATTAGTAGAACAAATTAAATTAAGTGTTGATGCGCTTGAGGCTGCAATAGGTGCTATCGTGAAATGTTCAGCTGTGGCTGGTTGGCGAGCCGATGAACGCGTATTAACGGTGAAAGAAAATTTTAAATTTGACTATAATAGTGATTGTCGTGGTACCAATCCTTTTCGTCCTATTTTAGCAGATGGTTCGATTGGTACGGTACAAATTCCTGTAACACTACCGACTTATGATGAAGTCGTTGGCAGTTTAATTAAAGATGAAAACTTTAATGATTTTATTATTAATGCGATCCAAGAATATGAAGGAACGCCTGTTTATACTGTTCATACTGAAGTGGAAGGTATGTCTAAATCGATGCAATTTGACTGCTTATTAGAGAGAATAATTACAGAACAAATGGTATTTTGTCCTTTGCGTGAATTAATACCAAATGATATAGATTCTTTACCGCAAGGAAAGATTATTCGTTCATCTTTTCCTGGTCGTGAAGGTTGGTTAGGGTGTCAACACGAGGTATAGCGTTTGATCTTAACTAAACAGTTAAAGAAAATAGGTGTTTTTTTATTAGCATTTTTTTTTATTTTTACTTATTTAGTACCGTTAAATTGGCGATTACTCTGGCAGCCAGATGAAACGCGTTACGCAGAAATTAGTCGAGAAATGTTGCAAAAAGGTGATTGGATTGTGCCTTATTTGCTTAATATTCGCTATTTTGAAAAGCCAGTAGCCGGATATTGGATAAATAATATCAGTCAAATGATATTTGGTGATACTAATTTTTCAGTCCGTTTTGGTGCTGTGTTTGCAATTATGATCAGCGCTGGCTTAATTTACTGCTTGGCGATAGTATTATGGTGTAATCGAAATGTCGCGTTTGTTGCCACTTTAATGTATGTTTCGATGTTTTTAGTTTTTGCGGTTGGTACCTATAGCGTACTCGATCCGATGCTTACCATGTGGCTTACTGCTTGTATGTTATGTTGTTTTTGGTTATTAAAAGCATCAACGGTTTCCTTAAAGTTACTTGCCTGGGCAGTTATGGGGCTTACCTGTGGAATGGCCTTCATGACCAAGGGTTTTTTAGCATTAGCTATCCCAGTTATCGTCATGCTGCCAGTTATGCTTTATCAAAAACGTTTTATTGAAATGTTTAAATTTGGTAGCATAGCTATAATTAGTGCTCTATTGATAAGCCTTCCTTGGACATTAGCTATAAATAAATATGAACCCGATTATTGGCATTATTTTTTTTGGATAGAACATATACAACGCTTTTCATCAGAAAATGCCCAACATAAAACGTCTTTTTGGTTTTATATTCCAATTATTTTACTTGGTGTAATACCATGGTTAGGACTTTTACCAGGCACAATATATAATAGTTGGCAGGAACGAAAAATTAATCCGGAGATGTTTTTTCTGCTTTGTTGGTTTATTCTCCCTTTCGTATTTTTTAGTATCGCTAAAGGTAAATTACTCACTTATATGTTGCCAATCATGGCACCGCTTGCACTAATGATGGCAAAATATGCGGTTGATTGTATTAAAAATCGCAATCTGGCACCCCTTAAGTTGAATGCAGTTACTAATATCGCTTTTGCTATATTGGCTATTATTACTTTGATTATTATTGGGTTATTTGTTGAGAATCCTCTATATACCCCAATTGAGTGGCCTAAACTAGCATTAGGTATAAGCGTTTTTTGCATTTGGTTGATTATTGGCTATTTTACTCTAATCTCCAATGCCAGATATTGGTTGTGGGGTTCTACATGTTCTTTAGCCTTAAGTTTATCAATAAGTTATACATTACCGCAAGACACTATTGATTCTAAATTACCGCAGCAACTAATTCAGCAAAATATATCTTTGTTGAAAAAAAGTAAATTTGTGCTGGCGAATAATGTTGGACTAGGTGCAGCGTTGGCATGGGAATTACATCAAGGTGATATTTATTTATATGAAAGATCAGGTGAATTAAGATATGGTTTGAATTATCCCGATAGCCAATTTCGCTTAATCAATCAAAGTAATTTTCCTAAATGGCTTAGTAAGTCACGCAAAGAAGGAGAAATTTCCGTGGTTTTTTTATTACGTAGAAATGAAGGGCTGCCTGATGATATTCCTAAGCCTGATCATGTAGTTCGCAATACACGAATGGCAATAATGACTTATTATCAGCAGCCATGACACATTTTCTATTATTGATAATTGTTAGCCTCTTAACTTGCGTTGTACAGCTTTGTCAAAAGCAAGCGGTGATATATTGGAAAAGTGATTTGTCAACAAAAAATAGTTTAGTCTTTAAATGGCTGCTAATAGCGATTATATTGCTCGCAATAGGAATGATATTTTGGCTTAATTTACTACAAATTTTACCGCTTAGTATTGCTTACCCTATGTTAAGTATTAACTTTTTTATTGTTACACTAATTGGAAAATTTGTCTATAAAGAAAAGATCAGTATTAAACATTGGATAGGTGTATTTATTATCATGGTGGGTGTTATTTTATTAAATATATGAAAGTGAAAGGTTATTTTTGGGGTATTGCTAGTGTAATCTTGATCACTTTAGCTCAGCTTTGTTTAAAAGCTGGAGTAACTATATTACCTATGTTTAAATTAAATCTTCAATGGAAGGAAGTTAATTTGTTATTTAAAAATTTACCGGCGTTTAGGTTGATTTTTATCGGTTTTATTGGCTATGCACTTTCAATGGTTTGTTGGCTATTTGCCTTGAGGTTTTTAGCATTAAGTAAAGCTTATCCACTAATTAGTTTAAGCTATGTACTAGTTTATTTATTCGCAGTTACTTTGCCTTGGTTTAATGAATCAGCGACATTGATTAAATTTGTTGGGATACTATTTATTTTTCTCGGTATTTTGATTATTTCTCGGACTGAAGTAATGAACTAATAAACCTAATAAACTACATAGAATATTTATTATTATAGTTATTATTTTGCTAAAAATAGCGATTACCTTTTAATAAAAACTTGTTTTTTATTTAACTCTGATTAAAGTCTATTTAGTTATTGCTAATAAGCGATAAAGGTGATTCTTTATGCTAATAAGAATTAAACACTTTTTTTTTTATTTTTTCTAACTTTAATTGGCTGTTCCTCTTCAGTAAATAGAACAGGCCCACCTTTAAAAAGCGAACTTTCTGATTCTATCATGACCATTGTTCAGCTTAAGGAGCAACTATCGCAATGGTATGGTACGCCATATCGTTATGGCGGTTTAGAATCAACTGGAATTGATTGTTCAGGATTTGTTTATCGAACTTTTCGTGATCGCTTTGCCATTAAATTACCGCGTACGACAATAGTTCAAACAACTTATGGCACCCCTATTAAGATTAAAGATCTTATGCCAGGCGATTTGGTTTTTTTTAAAACCAGCTCAGATGAAAATGGCCTACATGTTGGTATTTATGATACGAATAATACTTTTATTCATGCATCAACCAGTAAAGGAGTTATTCGCTCTTCATTAAATAATATATACTGGCGCAAGGTTTTCTGGCAGGCACGCCGTATTTAAATATTATTTAAGTTATAAAAACTTTTTTCTGTTTGGTATAGTAATATAAATATAGGCTAGCAAAATTCTTATGGGCTCTTCAATACGTCTTTTTATTCTTGAACCATTTGATTTTTAGTTTAATTTGCTGTTAAAAAGACTATTTTTGTCAAATATCCGTTAAACAGCAGTTTATTATCTTTCTTTTGCGTAAGAATATATTGTTGTTATTGGTCAAGTGTATAAAGAGTTTTATGCTTATTTCTGGTGTATAGAGTTTTGGAAATAGTGCTGGGTCGTATCATGCTGATTAATTTCATAAATGATTTCAACATCATAGAGATGATATGCAAAAAAAGTCTAGCCTAGAAGTAGTTATTCTGCGAAAGCAAATATTACCTCTTATCCATTTCATGAACTCATCCGTAATGGTGGTAAGGCACATGATATAGTCATTGCTGTTAAAGCTGAGCTCTCTCGTGAATAGGCATGCTGACGACAAATATGCTGAACTTCTCCGCCATCCTTGTTGACGGGTATCTCTCCATGCCCCTTCATCATCTGTAATGCTTTTATTTAGCACAGCGAAGCATACAGACTTGTATTGGCGATCTTGAGATTAAAGTGCCTAAGATCAGGGGGGTTATAAATCTGCGTAATTTACCCCCTGCGGGGGGTATCCTTGCCAGAGAAATAGAAATCGCTATTCTCTCCGCATTCATCATCTCTATCAACTTCCAGTTATCTTTGTGTTTGTTTCAGAGGGAAAAGGAGACGGGGATTATCTTAGTTCCCGATAAGTGATGAATTCATCGGTAATCATACTTTTTCAGTCATTGCTACCTCAATGCAGTTGTATCCAGCCTCATCGGCTTTGCCTGCTGGTAGTTGTTCAAAACCATGGATAATCGTAACTAGAAGCGAATAATACTTGCATGTCGAGAAAAAATCTAGAGCTGAAAAAGTCAGACGGACGCATATTGCTGTGCTGTATGGTCTCTTTTGGGGTGTCATAAAAAATTTAGTTAATCTGTCATTATTAATTTCAGGAGGTAGATTATAAAGTGCTTCATATAAAAGAGTATTATAACATGTGAAGTCGCGTGTTATCTTCCTGATTTACCTGGTTTATGTTTTCTAAAAGATTTATTCCGAATCATCTATTTACTGGATAAATTCCTGAAAATTAATATATCGCAGAGTATAAAACAGTACTCATATCATGAATTTCCTACGAATCAATCAGCATAGCTTCGTAGCTCACACCATAGTGAGCTACGTTCGTTCATGCAAGGGATCAGAGGTAATATTTAGTTTTGCTGATACCTGTAAGGTAGATTTTTTCATGGTATATGATCTCTTTGATGTTGAAATTATTCAAAAAATCAATCACCAGAATATGCTGCCATCTTCTAAAAAACTCCATACACTAGAAATGAATATAACTTCATCAACTAATAAAGTAGTTCATTTATTTTTTAAGTTAATTTTAATTTTTTAAAAATAAATATTTATAATAATATCTATAATTTTTATTTATTACAAATTTAAATATCGGTTATTGTATATAATATGCAATCATTTATAAGAAATTAGTTGGATCAATAGTTTTTTATTCCTAATTAATAATAATTAATACTATAATTAATGAGTTGCTATTGATTTAACCATTTAATTTAATTAGTTATATGAACTTATCATTCTCATTTTATTAATAAAGAAACAATATGCATAAATATTAATATGGCACTATAGCAGAAAGTATTTTTTGAGGCATAATATGGTGCAATTAATTTATAGGAGAGTGCATTGAGTGCTGTTATGTCAACTAAAAAATAAAAATAGTCATTTGTTGATAGAATAATTTCTCGATAGTATTTTTCTTGAGCATGATTTAGCAGGTAATATACTTTCTTTTTATAGTACTGATTTAGAAGTACTACTTACTGGTTGTTTGGCTATGGTTATGATCTGCTTAAGGTATAGATCATAGATTTATAATCTTTTCTAGCCTTAACGTGTGTTGATGGTAGTGTTATAAAACAATCAGTTCTACTCGTTTACTTAGTGCAATGCCTATACGATGCTTATTCCAGTATTTCTATCGTAAGAAACTGCGCACCGATGATGATCTGATGGCATAATTATCAATTATAGGCACCTAAATTTCTAAAATGGCTACATAAAAGATCTTAATGAGAAATAACTTGAAGACTTACTGTATGTATCTACAACTAATGATCTGATTGAATTAAGAGATAAAATAATGCTTGATGTGCTTTATGTATCTGGGTTAGGTAGTTCTGAACTGCTTTGGCTAACATTAATAGATATTAGTTTACGTTAGGGTGTTATTCGGGTAGTTGGAAAGGTAATAAAAAACGGTTGGCTAGCCCAAACTTGGATGAAGAAGATATTTATTGGCTAGAAACTTATTTAACGAAAAGTCATCCAATCCCATTTAATGGATTGGGCAATGATGTGTTATTTCACAGTAAGGGGTACGCAAATGGTGCGTTAGACTTTTTTGCATTGGATTAAATATTATGCAGCAGTTGCTGGAATTGATAGTGAAAAACTTTCTCCTCACGTATTAAAACATGCTTTTCAACCCATTTCTGAATCATGGCGCAGATTTCCGTATAGTATAAATATTACTTGGACATAGTGATTATTCTACCAGATCTATACCAATCTTGCCACATCACAGAGCGCGGTTAATAGGATTGCATAAACAACATCATCCTCCAGGTTGATTGAGGATCAGGAAATTTTAAATGAAAAAAAATATCGTATGGTTAATTGGTTTTCTGCTCGCAGTGTCATATTCTGTATTGGCTGATGATGTGGCTATCAAAAGAACATTAAATAAAATTGGCATAGAAACTGAGAATATCAATCCGTCACCTATTGTAGGTCTGAGTATAGTGATTACTAACCAAGGGCTGGTTTATGTAACCGAAGATGCTAAGTATTTATTAGAAGGTCCTATTTATGATTTAAGTAGTCAAATGCCAGTTAATATTACAAATCAGATCTTGGGAAAGAAAATAGAAGCAATGACTGACCAGATGATTATATTTAAGGCACAAGAGGAAAAATATCTTGTTACCGTATTTACTGATGTTACTTGTGGTTATTGCAAGAAATTTCATCAAGATATAGAAGAATATAATAAAAAGGGTATCACCGTACGTTATTTAGCCTTCCCTCGCAATGGCCTTCAGCAGGAATCAGCTAAAATAATGACATCTATCTGGTGTAGCGCTAATCCCCAAAAAGCATTAACAGATGCTTTAAAAGGTGAAAGGGTTTTTCCGATTGGAAAATGTAAAACGGTTGATATTGCCGCTCAATTTAATATCGGGCATATGCTTGAAATCAATGGAACACCTGCTTTAGTGTTAGAAGATGGCACAATAATACCTGGTTATATGGACGCAGATGACTTAATTAAATGGTTAGAAAAGCTTAAGAAAAAATAATAATGAATTAACAATAAATATAAAAATACAACTTCGTCGCCGACTGAAAGCAGATGAAGGCTATCTTCCTATGCATATTTATCGTCTGTATTACGCCGTTTATACGCCATGCTGGGGGTGTTTTATCAGAAAATGAGTTAGAAGTAGGTGTAAAGGATTACTTAATTAGTAATCACTTAATGGTATGAAACAGCGGGTCAGCTGTTATTCATTGTTATAAATGAAAAGTTGCGAATTATAGTGATTGGTGATTTTTACGACGATGGTGCAACTAGTACAAGATTTGATACTGCGAGCTCTGAGCGCGCTGGGGAATACCATCATTTTGATTATTTAGTTCCTAACCGATTTAAAGATGTTTATTGAGTTTAGCCTGCAGGTTATTAATGAAGTTATTAAAAAACACAACTTATTATTATTGTTGATAATAGTATATATTCCTATGGAAGGAAAGGCATTGGTGTTGCTTATCAAGATGGAATAAAATGATTATTACTGACAACCATTTGCTATGAGAAACCTTACCTTCTGTAGAACCAATTATTAATTTTAATTAATTTGTCCTGAATCATTATATAGATTTTTGTCGCACGCACAGCCCTATTCATGGCAAGATGGCTACTAAGGGATATAGTTGATGGGGAAAAATATCATGATGATGAGGCTTCAGCGTCAGGCAACTACAACAATTAAAATCAGATCTGCTCTTCATGCCAGGAAGAAGAGCATGGGTTTATTTTAGCTAAGCGTTATGTGTGGCATATCCGAACTTTACCTTTGCTAAATAGCAAAAACAAAATGATACTTATGATCATGGCTATCTTCCCCATGGTTTAGAGAGACCGATACTATAGCCTATTCAGGAAGGCCTAGTTATTTTTCTCTGCGAAAAAGATTTTTCTCTGTCTCGACGATTTGCTGCTTAGCTAGCTGTGGCAGTAGTACGCGAATTCATAAACCCTGTTTTGTCTGGATTTCTAGGTTGGATGGCTTTTATGTAGGCACGGCGGAAGTGGGTGGGGAATTTGGATAAAATAAGCCAGGAAGAGCAGTAAAGCGGAAGGATAAAGCGTTTAAAGCTACGAGCCTGCTTATATGCAGGTAGATGTGAAATATTTTCCTAAAATGCTAAATGAAACTTTACGACGTTATCTTTTCATAGGTATAGATCGCACAACTTGATGGATTTTTATCCGTCTTTATAAGGATAAGGCATAAGGAATAAGGAATAAGGATAAGGCCAATCAATATCCCAGGCAATTTTCGATGCTTATACGTGATCTTAACTGAGCATGTTCTATGGGTATGCTATCTGGTAGTTACAGATAATGGAAAAGAAATTATAGCTGCCTTTTTGGTCTGCGAAAACCTTCAGCTAGTGGGAAACAGGAATTCCACCCAGTTTGTGTACAGAGCTTGGAATAAAACATCGATTTAGCCTGCCGAGGCATCTTCAAACGAATGCTATGCTCGAGCGATTTAATGGGCACATAGTAGATGTGGGTGAAAGCCATCATTTCAATTCTGGTGAAGAGCGTGAAATCACTTTATATTGATATATTTAGTTATATAATCAGAAATTACCCCAATCAGTATTGGGTAGTATAACTCCATTTCAGTCTATGAAAGATGGGTTCAAAGTTAAACTTGAATTATTCAAAAAACCAGATTATCTTCCAGGATATAGCAGCTAATTTAGCTGATTGTCACTTTATATTAAAAATATTAGCGGGTGTGTTAGCGTTAGTTTTATTTGATATCAGCATTATGTACTGGTTTGCATCAAAGGGATTAGTTTAAGTAATAGTCAGGTAAGATGCTTAATGTAGCTGAATTATTAGATTTGGTTGTATTAGGGTACTGGGCAGAAGTTGTTCCCCTGGATACTCATAATCGTATTTTAGTCTATCAAGGTTTAAATCGTATTCAGGCGGAGCTAAGCCGTGTTGTTGGGATCAAATTCTTGATTTAAATGTCTAAACGTGATATTGTTCGTCTTCTTGGTAATGATTTAGGTTTCTCAATTTGCTCAAGACTCAATGCTGCCGGAATATAAAATTAGATGATATATCAATCGGTGTAGGTGTGTAGCTGGTATTGATTGACGATATTTTTTACGTTAGAAAATTGATCAATGAATTAGATAGTTTAAATCGTTATCTGCAGTGAAATTGAATAGGATATGCATTAAAAGGAGGTCATGGCATGGTGGTCAGGGATCTGGCATATTTTTGAGCAAGTAGAAAAATTCATTAAATATCCAATGCTCCTGCACTTTATCATCCTGAATGGTATCAGGGAATACTCGGAATATTAGCTTATCAGATCAAAGAATGTTTTCATAGTCTGGTTATCGCTTTCGCGCCTGCAGGTAAAGGGATTTTAAAAGGTTCTGGGGGTGTTTTCCATCTATGGTTTGCATTTATGAGATCCTGTTGAACGCTTATATATGCTTAATCCAAGATTAATTCTAAAGTTTATCTAGCATATTCCCCCCCATGGCATGCAGGATTAACGCTGGAGAAGCAGAAGTTTACTTAGTTTCAAGAGAACTTTGCTAATTGATAGTAGAAACTGCTTGATAAATAATATGTTTAAAGGGGGGTTATTTGGAGTGATGGTGAACTAAATAATGAAAAGTTATCATTGGATATTGCTAAACTAATTAGAAATGGCTGGCTTATGGTGGCCATAGGCTTTCTTTCCTAATCCTTATTTAGATGGTAAATTTCATTTACTGCAACAACGTTTTGTCGGTGATTTTCATCTAAAAGAGATGAAAGATGCATTGGGGCTTGTTGCTGCTGCTCCGATGATTGATGGCATCGTCTTTAATATTGATACCGTTTATTGACCTGACAATAGTATTAAAATGCTCGAGTTGACTTATAAACTTAATGCTTAGGAAATTAAGTCAATCTTTAATTGAAGAGTAAAAGCTATTTTTTTTACTAAAAGGAGATAGAATTGGTTTATTTGGGTCTGTTGTAAGTTAAAACTTCATCAAATAGTATGCTTTTTAACCTAATCCATTAATTTTAGAAATATTAACCCTAGGGTTAAACTAGGGGGGGATAATCTTTTTTCTCTATTTCATGCATTGTTTCTAACAAGAATTCCATTGCCTCTTTACCTAATTTCTTGATTATCGGTAAAAATAAACTGTGTTGCTACACAGAATATATTTATACAGATTTGTGCGTATATGAGTCCCCCTGCCCCCTGTATCATCAGGGCGAACCCCTGTTTTTTTGTTTTTTATTGGCCTTCATCTCTCCAGCATAGCACCTTGTAGATATTCATGAATAGTGTTTTTCGTTTACGATTCGAAAGAAACCATGGTAATGGAGCATTTTAAAATGCCTCGTCAGAATATATGGCTAATTATAGCGCCCGATCATCTCTTCTTGCGTTAGTGTCTGCTGGCGGTGTTGTTGAGTGCTGTTGTCATACTAATGATACGCGCGCAACCGCTCCTCTTTTCGTCTCCTCGCTAATATCCTAGTTTTTATTCGAATACAAGCGGAGGTTTAAAGTAACGTGGCGAGGTATTTCATACTTATACTAGACGCCCATTTCATTTTTAGCGAAGTGTACTTACCAGTAACATTTTTACTATGCCTTTAAGTAACGCTACTACTGGTTCCTGTTACGGATATGCAAAAGAAGCAGGAAACGGGTACTGGGATATTTATCAGGTTATAGCTGTAACGCAACAGACGGTTGACAGGCCATAACCAGATTTCTTATATCACTTTTTTTTTAACAGCTATGTGCTTATAGCATGTTTAATATTCAGACCGCCATGAGTGAGGGAGACATGAAAATGGGGATATTGATTGAGTTGTTGACCATAAGTCTGTGTAAGGTAGAGAAGATATCAATTTCTACACCTTCTTTGTTTGCCTGCCAACTTGAACATAGCGCCATGGAGTTGGCCACAGCGCGAAACAGAAGGGTTAAGTCTCGGCCAATTATTGTTTAAAAAAGGCCAAAGAAGATGGGGCATACTAAAAGTAATCTGTTGCCAAGTCGTACTTGAGTAAAATATGAACCTGCTCTGATAACCACTGCTCGGTAGCTTTGAAGGCGCATGAACTGCAGGCTTTTAACTTACAGTTTTTGCAGAAAAAATAGCGGTGGGAAGATTTAGGAGAGGCATAGTAGTAGTAGCTTGCTCCGGAGATCTCTGGCAGAAGTGATGCAGGTAGTGATGCAGGTAAGAATTCGCTTGATAGATAGACGAGTCCATGAGTTAAGAATTTCACCATTTTTTCAAGAAAATTATTTTTGTCATTATCAATGGTAAAAAAAGTTTAGTTGGGCTTGGTGGATACATCTGGGTAAATTACCCTCTGGGGTATCTTCCCAGAAAAATAAAAATCATCATCATGTCCTTCCTCATTTATCAGGTCTATCGGGCAAGTTATTTTTGTATTTGTCCAAATGTGGGGTGAAGGAGATGTGGATTATCCCTACTTCCCTATCTATATAGGTGATTAATTCTATATAGGTGATTAATTCATCAGCAAGCATACTTTTAGTCATTGCCTCTTAATGCAGTTGTATCCAGTGTCATCGGATTTATCGTCTAGTAGTTTTCTTAAAACCAAAGATAATCGTGACTAAAGCCGGATAATACTTACATGTCGAAAAAATTGGGGACCAAAGTCTGACGCATTTCTGTATGGCCATTTTAGGGTGTCATGAAAATTTACTCGGTTTATCATCATTAATTTTTGGAGAAAGATCATAAAGCGCTTCAGATAAACAGGAGGTGTAAAACACCTAAAGTTGTATATTGTCTTCCTTATTTACTCAGTTTCTCCTTTCTAGGAGAATGATTCTAAGCCATCTGGATGAATTTATAAAAATTAACATATAGGAGAGTATAAAATAGTACTCTGATTGAATTATGCTCATTTTGGTGTATGGGGTTTCGGAGATACTGGCATATCGATCTAATTGATTTCATAAATAAATTTAATATCATAGAGATGATATGCTATGAAAAGTTTTTACCATACAGGTAAGGTATCCGCGAAACCAGATATTACCTGTGATCCCTTACATGAACTTATCTGTAAGTGTGCCAGGTAGCTGATAGGCATCGCTGTTGAAGTTGAGCTTGAAGGCATGCTGCGAAAGAACATGCTGAACGCTGCCTTGTCAATGGATGTCTTATGCTATCTGCCATAATGGTTTTATTCTCACAGCGAAGCATATAGATTGGTATTGGTGGCTGTTGAGATTAAAGTGCCTAAGGTCAGGGGATCGCAGCGGCAACAGAATATACTTCAACAGCTTGTTACTATCGAATTATTTGAAGCGTTTAAAAAGCGTTGAAGAATTTCTATCATGGCTCTCTCTACCTCTAGCATCTCCATCGGTGATTTTCATAAAGCTCTAGTGCCGTTTCTTGGTAAAAAAGTACATGCTCTCTCTATAAGTAGTATTAGTAGACTGAAACAGTAATGCTTTGAAGAGCAGAGGCAATGGTGCCTAGTGGGATTTAAGCGATACGCGCTACGTTTATTTCTTAGCAGATGATATATACAGTCCTGTCAGGCAAGATAATTGCCTTTGGCTGCTAGGTAATTATCGGCATCACTGAGCATGGATGTAAAGAGGTAGTTGCGGTCTAAGATGGTTATAGAGACTCAGAAGAGAACTTGGTCTAACTTTTTAATGGTCTACGAGCGACGTGGCTTAACTGTATCTTTTAAGCTTGCTACGTGGGGATGGTGTACCCTTAGTTTTTGAAATGCAATGGCAAAGATATTCCCGGACACGTAGCACCAATGCTGTTTAGCACACAAAACAGGTAATATACTTCACTTCAAAAAGGTATGTAAGGAAAGTTAAGGCTGATCTGTTGGAGAAGAAAAGAGGAAGTTCGGCTAGAGAGAGCCATGATGCCGCTAATAAAGCCCTTGATGTTTTGCTTGTAAAGTTTCAGCGCAGTATTCTACAAGCAATGAAGAACATGAAGAAAGATCAAGAAGAGCTCTTGACATTCTACAACTTCCCGTCAGAGCAAGTAATAGGCACGTTTCGCCAATAAGAACGACGAAGCCGATTAAATCGGCTTTTCAATAGTTGAGGCTACGAAGCGGACACGCGAAAAACTGTGGTTCAAGAAAACAATTCTTTCAATGCTATTTTAGCTGCTACAGTCTATTCAGAAAAGTTGGAAGTGGCTCAGTGGATTTATCTAGTAACCTGGCGTGGAAATAACCTCCAATTTAATGATGGAGAACAAATTCACGAAGCATAAGAGTGGAACTTAGCCTAGCATGGGCCATCATGTATTAGATTTGCTAATAACTTCAATTTTATCTGATTGATATTGTTATCAATTTTCCGTATAAAAATACCAACATAATTTATGTTACTATTTTTTTGATCGCTGTAATACAGATGAAATATCAGGTAATTTACCGTGCCACAATTTAAAAGAAAAAGCTGCCTGACCTACTAACATACCAAAACCATCAGCATATTTTAATACTCCATGGTTTTTTGCTAATGTTAAAAATGGTGTTTCATTTAATCGATAGAACATATCATAACAAAAAACATTTTGCCTAAATATATTAGGTGAAATACTAGGAACTTCCTTTGTAATACCAGAAGATGTCGCATTAATAACTAAATCGTATTCAGCAGAATGAATAGACTCTAACATTAATGAATTGATATGGCCTATACCAGCAAATCGTTTTGCTAATTCATCTGCCTTACTAAATGTTCGATTTGTAATCGTTATTCGACAACCGTAATTTAAAATAGAAGCCATAACACCACGTGCTGCGCCACCAGCACCAATTACTAATATATGCATCCCCTTTTCAATAAATCTCAAACGTTCAAGATCTAAAACTAAACCTATTCCATCTGTATTATCACCTAATAATCTATGATTATCTAACTTCTTGATAGTATTAACTGAGCCACATATTTGAGCATTTTCAGTTAATTCATCAACATTATGATAGGCTAACTCCTTAAAAGGCAAGGTAATATTTGCCCCCCTTCCTCCTTGATAAAAAAAATTATCTAATTTTTCTTTAAATTTATTTAAAGGAACTAGCACTTTTCCATATTCATATTTAATACTAGTTTGTTCAGTAAATAATTTATGAATGAGTGGTGATTTACTATGTACTACTGGATTTCCAAATATCGCAAATTCTTCCATTTATATTAACCTTTTCGATACAAGTGATCAGTCATTATATCTCGAATTTCAGATGGATTTTTATGTCCTCCAACAGAACCTTCTAAAATGGATATTTGGCCATTGAACTGAGCAATAACTTCTTCTTTTGTTCTACATGGTGATAATCCATTTAAATTAGCACTAGTAGAAATCAATGGTTTTCCATATAAAAAACAAAGTCTTTTAATTAACTTAAAATTTGTAATCCGAACCGCAAGTGAATCAAATTTTCCTGTTAACCATTTTGGTATCTCTTTTCTAGCGGGTACTACCCAGGTTATAGCTTCAGACCCTATTGAAAGCATCATTTCTTTTTGTAAATTAGTTAATTTATTAACATCAATATAAGGTATTAATTGTTTATAATTTCCAGCTATTAAAATTAATCCTTTTTTCCATGATCGCTGTTTTAAAGATAATAACTGACGGACTACTTTATCGTTATCAGGATCACATCCAAGCCCAAAAACAGCTTCTGTTGGATATGCTATTATTTTACCTTCATTTAGCGCGGAAATAATATTCCGAAATGAAAGGGATATTTCATCAACCATATTAATTTATTCCATATATTTTTATTACTGCTCTTTATAGCTATCTTGGTAAATGTTATTGGTAGAAATCCTTTATATTGTATGAAGGATTTTTGCTATAAAGGTTGCCATGAAAAAGCAAATAATCATATAGATTAAAGGATACTCTTCCTCATACTCCCTGCTAACATAAAGCTACATCTCATTAGTTATCCTTGGTAACAAGCTGTCAGATGATGTTGATTCATGCATTGAAGCAACTTATTTCACTTTATCTTACCCATATTCTTACAGTGAAAATCTTATCTGCTAATGACATTCATTATGGTTAGACTAATATGCTTGTAAATCTCTGATTGTAGGAAAACATTTAACAATCTTACTGGAAGTTCTCTGGCGAAACTACATCATAAGGATAAATGATTTAGTTATATACGATGTATGTGTTGAGTAGCTTAATTTTACAGAACTAAGCGAAACAAACAGGCATTGATTTGAAAACAGCATTTAGATGCCGTCACTGCTTCCTTGCTTCAGTAGCGACAGTTAACATAAGTACACTAAATGGTATTGTTGTAGTTGACGAAACATTTTCCCTGAATCCTTTAAAGGGAAGCCTTATATCCCACATAGAAAAGCTAGAAAACACGCGATAGGAGGAGATAAAAGAAAAGAACAAATCGTGGTCTTAATTGCATGAGATCAATCGGTCATTTGAACGATGAAATTCTTGAAGAGTTTTATGCATAGAGAGTATATTAGCTGTTTTCTTGAACCGATCATCGATAAACAGCCTATCCTTGTTGTATGGAGCTAAAATGGTACAAAACCTTTGCCAGCTAGCATGAAATTAGTCACCTTAATTTAGTAAGGTTGCATAATTAGAGAGTTATTAGTAAGGAATTCCAGATTCGAATTATGAACAATTATATCAGCTGATTAAAAGGAATGGCTAAGTAGATTTCATGGTCTAGGGTCGTTTTATTTATCAAATTATTTGGCCTTAATAAGGTTACTTGAAATCAGAACAATTAAAATACAGACCTGGCTACAAATTTCTCTGCGAGAAAAGCAATAATTTTTGTCAACATAGCCTATTTATTATATAATTTATTTGCATAAGATATTTTCATATCTAGTCAAATTTTTCATTAATAATGGATTTTAACAGAAATAACATTTACTAGAAATTAGTTTTGCGTTCGGCATAAATCGAGACTTATTGTAACAATTACAACATAAAATTTTTTGCTAAATCGTGATGTTTTTTAGTAATTTACCACTTTGATGATACTGAGAAGATCTAACTAAAAGATTTCATTGCGTTTTTGTCAATTAACTCTGTATGTTCAGATTTAAATGTTTGTGGTCCTGGATCAGAGTTATGCTCATTTCTGGTGATTGAGTTTCGTGAATGCTGGCCGTATCTATCCTTATTATTGATTTCATGAATGATTTCAACAAGATAGGAATGACATACTATAAATCTACCTTATAGGTAGATGCGGATACCAGATATTACCTGTGATCTTTTGTATGAACTCATCCGCGTAATGACGATAGGAAGCTGATACCCACCGCCGTTGAGGCTCAGCTTGAAGCCATGCTGCTACAAGATCTTGAATGCCGCCTTGTCTATGAGCGTTTCATATTGGTTGTCTGTAACGATTATTTGCCAGAGCGAACTTATACAGATATTGGCTATGTTGAGATTAAAGTGCCTAAGGTCAGGGATCGCAGCGGCGAATATGCTTCAAGATCTCATTGCTACCACCTTATCTGAAGCATATAAAAAGCCTAGAATAGAGTTGCTAGATGGCTGCTGTACCTGAAAAGAGGTATCTCTACCGGTGATTTTACGAAGCTTTTTTGGGGGTGTTCCTGGTCTTGCTAAAAAACAGATGTTTTCTTTACTAAGAAAATCATCAACAGATTGAAATAGCAATGGCTTTAAAGATACATGGAGAATGGTGCCTGTGTGATTTAAGCGATAAGCAATAGGCACTATGTTTATTTTTTTGCTGATAGTATATACATTCCTGTAAGGAAAGATGATCACCTTTTCTTACTAGTTGAGTATTGGCGTCACTGAGCATAAATCTAAGGAGCTCGTTACGGTTGAAGATAATTATCAAAAGTTAGAAGCGAATTTAGGGCTAAACTTCTCAATGGCCTACGAGAGAGCACCTGCCTTAACCGTATCTCCAAGGCTTGCTATGGGAAATAGTGCTCTTGGTTTTTGGAATGCAATGGCAAAGATATTCTCGGACACACGTTAGCACCAACGCTATTTGGTTTGGGTACACAAAATAGCTAATGTCCTGACTCCACTACATAAAGGTTATACAACCAAAACTTAAGGCTGAGCTCCGCGGGAGGAGCTGGCTAGCAGAGAGCCGCGATGCCGATAATAACGCCATTGATGTTTTGTTGGCAAAGTTTTTAGTAAAGTATCCTGCAGCGATGAAGACGCTGGAGAAAGATCGAGAAGAACTGCTGGTATTCACGACTTTCCCTCAGAGAGCACTGGGCATCAATAAGAACGATGAATCCGATTTAATCGGTTTTTGCGGCACTGAGGCTACGACGCCAACGCAGAAGAACTGTGGTTCAAGAAAAAGAACCATTTCAATGCTATTTAACTGCTACAGTTTGCTCAGAAAAGCTAGAACTGGTTTAATTATGATTTAACCTGCTGATCCTGGTGGTAAACAACTCCAATTTAAAGATGGAAAACAGATTTATAAAGCATTAGAGTGGAACGTATTCTGACTGTCATACATCAGACATCAGATTTGCTAATAACTCTAAATTTCAGCAGGAAGCGTTGATAGATTGTATGCTCTATGACATGCCACTATCCATGGCCGTGTAATAACTAGCACTGAGAGACTTAATAATAAAATTGGCTAATTCGGTAAATAATTGTATTCATTCTGTTTGATTGCTAACAGGTTGTTAGTGAGGAGCAGGAGCCATTATTAATGACAAAGAATCTAGCAATTATTTTTGTGGCAAGTGGTTGGACAGTTGCTGCGGAAAGATATCGCGATTAATAAAACTAGGCAGGCTAACTAATTGACAGGTAATCGGAGTTTTTCTGGCCAGCGATTAATTTTAGCTATTATGATGCTGTGTTAATAGGGAGAAGAATAGTCTCTAATTTATCATAGATACTCGATATAGGATAAACGAAATGGTAATTCCTAACGGGGAATTCTCCTTTCTTGACGTAACATGCGGTCTAACTGCCCATTACTAATGGGCTCAAGTTAATTTTATTTCACCTCTCCAGTGGAGAGGTAATAGGTTAAGACTTCATTAGTTTGTTTTAAATACCAAATTGATAAAAGCTCATAAAGCTCACTATCTGTGCTAGCAAGGAATTTTAGCTGCCAGTAATTTCGTATTCGCTGCTTCTTGCTTTATTAATTGTAAAGACAGCTACAGGAATACCTTTAGGTTGGTATTTGAACAATTGAATAGAGGCCTCAGTAGCATTAAGCGTCGCTGTTACAATAGCGACAGCAAAAATAGAAACTAACGTTTTGCTGCTAGTATAGCGGCTAAATATATCACCTACCAGAGCAGAAACCGAGGTAATAATCTCCGATCCTTTTTTTCTTATTTAGCGAACGTTAAGAGTTTCTCATTGTGTTTAATGAGAAGAAATAATTTATATTTGATAGGGTAAATTAATTCATAAAAATATCGGCCGTATATTTCATATCGTACTTTAGTCCCTTTTAGAACCAATTATGATGGCAATTTTTGCATTATAATGAAATAATTTTTATGCATCAAATTAAGCGATCATTAATTTATTGCTTCCTGATTAAAATCATTTATTGATGCTAAATTAAGTGAGATCATATCATGGCTGATTAAAGAAGGAAAACGTTTTCCTAAATTTTTATCAGGATTAAGTTGAGATGGGAAACGTTAATAAAAAGGAAAATGAAGCAGCTCGATGGTTTTAGGTGTTATTTTGATCAGTGAGCCACTTTGATCCCAGGCACCTAATACTCCTCGGTATAATATTTTACCATTAATATTAATTTCATGGGTAGCAGATCGATGAGTATGCCCGTGGATCATCCAATCAACTTGATATTTTTGAAATTTTTTAATTACTGTTTGTTCATTAATATCGGTAATGAACTCTTGCTTAAGCTGGGTAGCAGATTGACTGTTTTTACGGATTTTTTCAGCGATACGGTGGCGGGTAGATAATGGAAGCGCTAAAAATAGCTTTTGCAAGTAGCGATTATATACTTGTTTTCGATAACGTTGATAGGAAATATCATCAGTACAAAGTGTATCACCGTGTAATATAAGGATATTATGGCCATGTAATGTTAATACTTTTTCTGCTGGTAATAAGGTCATGCCACTTTCTTTAGCAAATTTCTTACCTAGTAAGAAATCACGATTACCATGAATAAAGTAGCATGGAATACCTTTAGTTTCCAGCTGCTTAAGTTTTTGAGCTATAACTTCAACTAGCAGACTGGGATCATCATCACCGATCCAATAATCAAAAAAATCACCTAAAATATATAAAGCCTTAGCTTGACTTGCTTGTTCTCGTAAGAAATGCAAAAAACTAGCAGTGATAGCCGGCTCTTTTTCACTTAAATGCAAGTCAGCAATAAATAAAATTGTCATAGTTTGTAATTATTTGTTAATCGTTACGCCTTTAATGATTACATCTTCAACAGGTATATATCTTAATAGGTTGATGTAAGCTACTACAACCTGTTTCAATTCCTTTAATTTTATCAACAATCTTCATTCCTTCAACTACTCTTCGCTAAAGACACACTAATCTCAACCATTTTATTGTTCTAATACAAAAATTTAGAAAGTCGTTGTTGGCAACATTAATAAAGAATTGTTGTGTTGCTGAATCTGGATCATTGGTTCTAGCAATCCAGCTGTACATACATTACTGTCATTTTAAGCCATTCTTCGCTTCATTTTTGATTGGATTCTTAGTTGGGTTTTGCTACATTTCGGGTTCAAAAACACTACCTTAGATCATAAATCCATTGATAACGCGATGAAAAATCCTATTATCATAAAATCCATCATCACAATAGTTTAAAAATTTTTACTGTTATTGGCGATTTTTCATCAAAGGTTTTAATGAGAATATCACGTAAATTGGTCTGAAAAGTTAGCAACTAGTTATCCTAATAAATCGTTATAAGTAATGTAAAATAAAAATAATCAATTTAAAGAATATTAAATGTATTATACTATACTGGACTGATTGCAGCAGTATTTGTGAAATATTAAATAAATTTCCTTGCGCATTGTGTGTTGAGGTTGCTATAACTCAAAATATAAATATAGGGGGCTCCAATAGTAGTATTTATTTTATGCTAAGAGCATTTTTTATAGGCCTTATAATCAAAGTAAACTACTTAGCGCATGTATCGCGGCTAATGATGGGAAAAGTTTCAATGTTAAAAATTTTTAATACACTAAGTCATAAAAAAGAAGAGTTTAGACCGATTACCACAGGAAAAATTGGTATGTACGTGTGTGGCGTTACTATTTATGATTTATGTCATATTGGTCATGGTAGAACCTTTGTGGCATTTGATGTGATTAGCCGTTATTTGCGTTATCTTGGTTATGATCTAACTTATGTACGTAATATTACTGATGTGGATGATAAAATCATCAAACGGGCAGCTAAAAATAATGAAACATGTAATACTTTGACATCACGTATGTTGGTTGAAATGTATAAAGATTTTGATGCCTTAAATATTTTGCGCCCCGATTTTGAACCAAGAGCAACGCAGCATATTAAAGAAATTATTGCCTTGACTGCGCGACTAATTGAGCATGGCCATGCTTATATTGCAGAGAATGGCGATGTCATATTTGCTATTAATAGCGATCCTGATTATGGAGTATTATCCCGCCAAAATCTTGAGCAATTACAAGCCGGAATGCGTGTTGAAGTCGCAGATGCTAAACTTAATCCATTAGATTTTGTACTATGGAAAATGTCTAAACCCAATGAGCCAAGTTGGTCTTCTCCTTGGGGAAATGGACAGCCAGGTTGGCATATCGAATGTTCCGCTATGAATGCTAAGCAACTGGGTGAACATTTTGATATCCATGGTGGTGGAGCAGATTTAATATTTCCTCATCATGAAAATGAAATAGCTCAATCAACCTGTGCTCATAATAGACCTTATGTAAACTATTGGATGCATACTGGAATGGTTATGGTTGATCGGGATAAAATGTCAAAATCATTAAATAATTTCTTTACCATTCGTGATGTATTGACGAATTATGATGCTGAAACAGTGCGTTATTTCTTATTATCAGGACATTACCGTAGCCAATTAAATTATACCGAAGAAAGTTTAAAACAAGCTCGTACTGCCCTTGAGCGTCTTTATACCGCTTTACGAGATACAGATAGTAATAATGTTAAATTTACTGATAATCAAATATTTAAGCAGCGTTTTATGCAAGCAATGAACAATGACTTTAATACGCCGGATGCTTATTCAGTTCTATTTGATTTAGTAAGAGAAATTAATCGATTAAAAGTTTATGATATGGCAATGGCGAATGGATTAGCAGTACAATTACGTCAATTAACCAATATATTGGGGTTACTAACACAAAATCCTGAACAATTCTTACAAAGTCGAGCACAAGTTTCTGACAGCGCTGACATAGAAAAAATTGAAACATTAATTAAGCAACGTAATGATGCGCGCGAAAATAAATTATGGGTTAAGGCTGATTTAACGCGTGATCAGCTGAGTAAAATGGGTATTATTTTAGAGGATACTCTGCAAGGAACAGTCTGGCGTTGTAAGTAAAAACAATATTAAATTTTAGTCTATATGTTGTTGTTAGATTGATTTTTTTTAGGTGAGTTTGGGTTACCATGTAGTATGGAATATTTTCTTATGAGGTAAAAATTTTTATTTCAGTGATGTTAGTTGAATATATTTTATCATTTTTGTTAATACATGTTGATCAGCAAATTTAAAATTAGTTTTGCTTATAGTTAAGGCCCAAATAGGAGTGGCTAAACCGAATGTTTCTTCGTATAATTTATTTACCAGTATACCATAAATCAATCCTGCTAGCATATGGAATTGCTAGCATGGGTTTTACTAATAATTTTATACGCGATGTGGGTGTGTTGCTCGCCAGCACATAGCATCCCCTTTCCTTGCCACTTTTTGCCATCTATTTCTTCTATCCTGAATTCATATATACTTGTTTATTTGCTTAAATTATTATATGAGCAATATCGCTTAATATAGCTCTCATATTCCGGAAGATAATATGGTTTTTTTAAATAATTCAGGTTTGATTTTGAACTAATCTTTCATAAAGTGCAATGGAGTTTTACTATCCAATACTGATTTGGGGTGGGGATAATTCTTGATTGTACAGGTAAACATATCGAGGTTAAGTGATCTCAAGCTCTTGATGAGAATTAAAATGATGGGTTTGTCGCCCATCTTTCTATGCCTATGCGCCTATTAAATCACTAAGAGCATACCATTTGTTTGAGGATGGTACCTCAACGGGCTAAAGTCAGTATTTCACTGTTCTTATTAGCAAGCTCTCTACATAAACAGTCGAATTCATCTTTTCCGGATCGGTGGCTGAACGTTTTTGCAGACAAAAACAGGGGTTTATAAATTTTTTTGCATTGTCTGTAAGTACTTTGATGGATAGCCATGGTAGATGCTCGCTTAAGATCACGTAAGAAGCCTGAAGATATTGCCCATGTTTTTGTCTTGTAAAGACAGATAAAAACCCATTGAGTGGTGCGATCTATAATCTAGGTAAAGATAACGTCGTGAAGTTTTGTTTGGCATTTTGAAAGATATTTTAGATCAACGTGCAGATAATCAGGCTAGTAGCTTTAAAACGTTTTATGCTTTGCTGGCCAGGGCCTACCTCCACTCTCTCCTTGCCTAATTTTAGGAAAATTTCCTTCTGTGGCTTGCGTAAACAGCGATATCCAGGCTAGATCGAGATACATAGGAAGGGGTGATTCAAGAATTTTCGTATGACTTACAAGTAAAATTGGCGCAAAAGGAAGAAAACGTTTTTGGAGAAAAACGACTACGGCTTTATGAGCTTGGGCGACACAAGCGTCCTAAGCAAACGATGGGGAAATATGGTTATGATCATCAACATCATCTTGTTTTTGCCCTTTAGCAACGGTAAGTTCGGAGTATATGCCTATGCCATAACGTTTAGCCAAAGTAGATGCAGCCTCTTTCTGCACTGAAGAGAGGCTTTAATTTTATGTGTTGTCGTTGCCTGACGACAATGGAGAATCATCATGATATTTTTCCCTCAACTATATCCAGCAGTAGCTATCTTGCCATGAATAGGGCTCTATGACGAGGGGTCTATATAATAATTCAGGATCAAACATGTATTAATGACTAACGGTAAAAAGATAATATTTACTATCTTTAAACATAAAATGTTACTGTTTTTCTGTTTAATCATTCACCCTCACAGCACGGTGAGCAACAGAGGAGGTATTTCGCAATTATTTCCTGTGCCGTCTCTAGCAACTAAAAAACCAATACAATAAACTTGATACTTAGCGCCGCCAACATCCTTAAAACCTGGCGGCTCCCATCCTCCGGCCATATTACTGCTAAAAATAAATATGAGATCCTCTGTTATCAGCAACGTTACTTTCAAAGACCATATAAAGATTACTATCATTGGGAACAATGATAGGAGAGAGGGGTTGTGGAAATTCCAATCTCATTGTGTTCTTTTGTCTGATAATAAACACCATCGGCAAAGAAATGTAAAATGACTTTGTCACAGCCACTTAGTTTTACACTATTTATTGCCAGTTTGCACTTTGTAGCACTAACTTTAGCGATATTGGCACTAGGTATAAATACAGGTATAATAAAGATTAATATTATCTGTTATTTTGTTTACTTTAAAATAAAAGTACTCTTACCATTTATGCTCGCTCCATTGATTATATGCCATTATTCATTCATTACTCAGCTATCATATTATTAATTCTTACTATTTTTAGCGTATAAAAAGTACATGAGAGCTCGCCCATGTCGATGATTCCAATTTTTAATTATATCCTAATTACCATTTTTATCTTGAAATTAGTTGGGTTATTTGACTGCCGTGGAGAGTAAAAACAATCGACTAAGCATTTACTGATACAATATTGGCTTCAAGATTTCCTAACGTCATGCTATTCCAGATAAACAACTTTTCACCTATAACGGAGAAGTCAATATTGACCTTGGTTTAAGTTGTTATTGGATCATGAAAATGATCCTTAAGTGCATTAGGTCGCGTCTAACAATTACTAATAACTCTTTCTCTTAGTATCTCCATGATTTAAGTTAATCTCCCTATCTTTATATAATCCTTTAATATAACAATAAAAAACAGATTTTTAACGTTAAAAATCTCTCGTCAAGCAGATAACAGAGAAGGATAAAAGGACTATTTTTTGCTTAATAAAGAAAAGCGAATAGGGATGTAGGTAGTGGTAAATATATTGGAATATCAAATAATCAATAAAAATAATAAGAAATAGATAGTTTTTATTATCTAACCTTGGTATCATGAGTTTGAATTTCATTCATTCAATGAATATTAGTTTAAATAGTGTTACTTTTAAATTAAAATTTAGAGTTTTATAACTAAAAGAGATCATTTTACCTATATATGAATTATTTAATTATAAGTTTAGAACGTTAACATGATGTGTTGTTCAATTTGCAAAAATACCGCTCATACTAGAACAAGCCATTACTTAACTAACAAAACGAAGTGATCTTATTATTAATGTTAATAAGCGTAAGATGTTCTTATACCTTTAAAATATTAGAAGAGTGTAGCAGAATAATTTCTGCTCTCTTTATCTATAGAAGAAATTATTTTGATATTTATAGGTTATAAGAATAATTTTCTAAAATATTTACTCTTTTACTTTAAAAGTAAAAAGGGATTTTTAAAAATGAGTATAATTAAGCAAAAAATTAGCTTAATTACAAGTGGTAATCTTAAATATTTTTTATAATTGATGATTACTCTTTAATTATTTATACGATTATTAATTAAAGTGAGAATATTGTTTTTGCTAATTTTAGAGTGTTTATAAGTTTCAATTTTACCATCAATTTTACATCACTTTGCTAAAAGCCTAACACCTTTAGCTATTCCTTTTTGCTATCAGCCATTCAATCTTGTAATTTTAATAAATCATATAATCTAATATATGAGGGGAGGATTGGCAATTAAGATAAAAATTTCCATTTTATTGCCTATTGTTGTGGTTAGTATTTTTGAATATCATGATATTCTTCACAGGCTTGTAAGGTATTTTGCATGAGTGTCGCCACTGTCATTGGGCCAACTCCACCAAGAACATGCGTGATCCAACTAGCGCGTTGTTGTGCTTCTTGATAGCAGACATCGCCGGTAACTTTGCCATTCTCAAGCCGATTAATTCCTACATCTATAACAATAGCACCAGGTTTTATCCATTCACCGGGAATAAAATTTGGTTTACCAATAGCCACGACTAGTAAATCAGCTTGCTCTACATGATGACGTAAATTACTAGTAAAGCGATGGGCGACGGTAGTTGTACACCCGGCGAGTAGTAATTCCAGACTCATTGGGCGACCTACGATATTTGAAGCACCAATAATAACTGCATTTAAACCAAGTAAATTAATCTGGTAGCGCTCAAGTAAGGTAATAATACCGCGAGGTGTGCAAGGGCGAAGTCTTGGGGCACGTTGACAAAGACGGCCTATATTATAAGGATGAAAACCATCAACATCTTTATCTGGATCTATATGTTCTAATATCTTGATATAGTTGATAGTTTTTGGCAACGGTAATTGAATCAGCATGCCATCAATTGCTTTATCATTATTAAGTTGATCAATTAATTGTAAAAGTTCAAACTCAGTGGTTTTTCCCCCTAAATCATATGAGCGAGAAATAAAACCAACTACTTCACAAGCCCGACGTTTATTATTTACGTAGATCTGTGAAGCCGGATCATTCCCGACTAAAATAACAGCAAGTCCTGGAGCTCGCTTGCCTAGTGAAAGTCTCAATTTAACTTTTTCGGCAATTTCCTGTTTGATTGTTTCGGAAATCATTTTTCCATTAATAATTTTTGCTGACATTTATTTCATTAGTCCATAAAAACATTGGATACTGCTATTTTGTCAGAAGAAAGCGATGGTGTCAGTTTTATTAATAGCTAGAAAATAACCAGATAAATAATTTTCACTGAGAAGACGTTGACTTAGTGCTTAGGAACTGCTGGATAAGCCAACGACATTATTTTATTGCTAAATTAGCATCTTTTTAAGGCGCCCTTAGCTCAGGTGGATAGAGCAACGGCCTTCTAAGCCGTCGGTCACAGGTTCGAGTCCTGTAGGGCGTGCCAATAAATCAACATCTTGTAGATATTTTGATAGGTGCCGTTATAAGTAAAGGTGTTCTAACAGGTGTTGTTAGGAAGCTGTTTACTTACCCGCTTTTCATAGATAGATTCAGGCTATCCAAGAAACGTTCATATTAAGCTTTTCTGCGGCGCCGCCGGAAATTCTTTCTTTTTTTGCTTATATTCGCCACAAGCTGTCGGATGGCTTTTGCCCGGTTAGCTGGCACATTTCGTTAAATCTGATATAACGGGTTGCTATTTTCATAAACCTTTTTTTAAATTAATCTACTACACTATTTGTGATGAGAGCGAGAAGATGATGTGGAATCTGAATAGAGTTTGTTGTGAGGTAATGAAGGAAAGTCAGTATGTGTCTCTATGGTTGCTGCCAATGTATTTAAACTTGATTCATCACCGACCTAATTTTTTTAGCAGTAGTTCAGGGTAGTTAAATATCCCGTACATGATGTTACTAGCAATATTTTGAAGCTAAAATAGGCGATAAATGGTATGTTATTTTTATAGTAGCCATTTTATTTTGTTTGAGAATTTTGATTAAAATATGTATAACACAATATCCATGATATATACTTAATAAACTTCAAGATGCACGGCAAACCCGTATGCAAGATACTTCTTTTATCTATGCTTTCTGCTGGATAGGAAGAAAGCGCTGGAAATATAGCCATCTAGCTTTATACCCTGCATCTTCAAATTAATTAGGTATATCCATCTCTATCAAAAAATTGATTCACAATCTATTTATATATCATTATTTTATGTGAGTTATGTTGATAATGTTTTTTCGTGCACGTAACAATTTATTCTTTAGGTATGCATTATACATTGATAATGTGCTTTCAATTTAGCTTATTTTAATCTTAGCTGATTTCATATGAGCATAAATAATTTCAATGATACCAGCAGGAATTTTTCTAAATAGAAGATTGCTAATTACTAAAAATCACCATATCTGATATCGGGGGGCCCGCCACAAGCATTAATAGACAGCTTTAATGCTTCAGTCAAGGTATAATTATCTGAGATACCCCTCCTCATTTGCATGTAATCGGTGCTAACAATACTCTAAAATCCAATTTCATTTCGTAAATTTCTTGTATTATAGCCTTAGATAAAGTAGCTGGTTTGCCGCTAGGATCTAAATTACCATTAACAACATGTGTAATCATAACAATCTGGCATCTATTTTTTAAGTAAGTTGGTATAGATACAGTTCTAATTCTTTTTGCTGCCAAGTATATCAGTTATATCAATAAAACCTAAGTTAGTATCACTCTACTACACTATCATGCTAAGGAAAGTGTTTATAAGCACAACTTATTCTATATTTTCTATAACTATGAGATAATAATTGAGTATTCTTTTCTACTTTTCAGGACTGCTTAAAAAGCTACAGTCTTTATCATTTAATAAATATTTCTGGCCTATGAAAAAGATCAATAACTGTAGCAAAGTTCGCATTAATACTGAAGGTTCTAAAGTTTTACCCATATTTTTAAGCTTGCTGATTCCTTTCCTTAGCGAGTAATTTTGAAAGTTGTTATGCAGAATAGATTTTAGGAAAAGCATAGCGCCTATTTAAGCGCTCTTATAGCTCACACCTTCATAATCAACTGCGATAATTAAAGGTAATGAAGGTTCTGTTGAATTAGCTCTATGTTGATTGGCTTCTTTAGTCATATTTCTAATGCTATTATTAATTTCTATAATTAAGTAGAATGTTTAATATTTCTTTGGAAGATTTCTTCTTAAAATTATATTCAAACAGAATAATTCCTCCCCCCCTCCCTCTAATCTATCTAATTTGAATAGTAAGTAAATTGGGTTGTTGCATCCTAACTCAAAGCAATCAAGACCAACAATCAGCATTTGTCCTATTTTTTTATAGAGATTGCCTCAATTGAATCTTCTTATCGTTTTAATGACAATATACATGCAGAAAGCGCAAATGCTATAGCAATACACAGAAAATTTTAATAGTTCAATATTCAATATATAGAAAGCGCCATTACATATCCCCTTACACGGTTTTAACTATATCTCATTTAGATAAGATGTTGTTATCTATTCATATAGATACAATAAGATGATACAATTCATAATATTTGAAGCTAAAACGTCTATAAATAGCAAGCTATTTTTACACTCAGAGCACAGAAATATACTCTTATTTTCATCAAAGCCACTTTGACTTGTTTGACCATTTCAATTAACTGAACAATATTTGTAGATGCTGGCTAATAAGATCCCATACAACACTCCTAAATCCGCCTGAGTACGTTCACAATCAGTTCTGGTTCTATTTGTGCTAACCAACCCTACTCATTACATGAAAGAAAAAAAAGATCTGTGAATTAGGAGGTGTTAATTGAATCCGTCAAACTATAAAAATGAATCTTCTTTTCTTCCAGTCAAGAGATTAAAATAATTAAATGTTTTATGCTGGCGCCCAAGAGCAGCCACCTATCGAGTTTCCAAACTACTAACGTATCGCCTGCTTTTAAGCAATTTAAAGGACGTTTTAATGCAAGCCTTTAAGTGTGTCTCTAGCCTATTTTTCTGCTGATTTTATCCTTAAAAAATATCTTCATAATTTAAGTAATCAATGATTTTGATATAAATAGCTGTTTTTATTATTTTTTGATATCTTCATATAGTCTATTTTGCTATTTTTAGTCTATTATACTACCTTTTTAACTTTCTAATTATTGCTGGTTTTGATTAAAATTTAAGCTTAATTATAAATTATATAAAACCTTAGTTTGTCGGAAACGATAAATTGTGCAAAAATGTACTCGATAAACGTACCGACGGTACGTGTTAACGTAGGTATCACACTCTTGATTAAATTTTAACTATTTTAATGGAGTGAAAGAACCTTTGCTTATCATAAAATAGTGATATTACTGGCCGAGTTTGAGATGAAGCGTTAAGTGGGTAGATTACCGCACCTGCAAATGAAGCACAAAGCAATATTTGAGAACATATGGATCATGTAGCAAACGGCTGTGTTACCTGAAATTATATTAATACCATATTCGGTTCTTAAAGGAAATTCAACTGGTGGCATATGCAGTAGGTTCAACTATGGTAAGGCAGGGAAAGGGGAGGGGCTATAGTAATGATCCATTCTATGTGATTAGCGGCGTGTATAACGAACGATAATATTGATGACTATGTGCATTAGATATTTCTAGCCCCGTCTCATAAAAAACATTAATGGGTAGCTAGATAAATGTGTGGTTGATGTAAAGAAAATATTAAAAATTTAATCGCTCTATTCTCATGATTTTTAATAAAAAACGGATAGAACAACGCTATTTGTATGATTTTTCTTATCTCGGAATACGGATCAAGACTGGCATGAGTGTCAGAAGTTATTTCAGCTAGATACAATGAAAATTGAGTATAAAACCAACGGAATTATACGTTCAATTGGCTATGTGCTATCAGTGCTTTTTGTTTCGATCGATGCAGCATAAGCTGAAATATATGAATCTCATAAATAGGCTGTACCACCTAACCAAAATGATGTTTTCTCGTTGATCAGGTTGTTTCGCAACGCTATCACAGGAGATAAACTTAAAGAGCAATCGACCCATAAACGAGATTATCTGCTTGAGCAGGTAGAAAAATTATAGCGCTTTTGCAGGATGCATCAGACCTTAAGATGATGATAAAAGCTAAAAAAGTCTCATTGCTGGCCTAGAAAAATACTCTGTATTACTTAACTGGGTCGATATAAATACCGCGCTGGATCGATCTCGAGTGGCTAAAAAATTTAAGCAAAATTAATAAATTTTAATGAGTACGATACACCAGTCCATTAAAGTAATAAAAGCATTCGTTATATTAATTTCGTGGTCACTTTCCAACTTTTAAATTGTACCTGAAACAGTATGTCTGTGAGTAGCGATAGTACTAGTATATAAGTGCGCTTCACTCGAAGAGGTTATTACATTAACGCTACCACTTAACGCAACCTTAAGCGTAAGCAAATGATCCCTTACTACCACCATATTTTCTATAGTTCTATGCGTGTGCTGTCCGGTTGTATTAGTTGTTTTTTCATAATTATAGCTTCAGGTAATACCTGAAAAAGCATGTCTATGTTCTAGTAATTTTGTTTCTATTAGTTTAATGGAGTTAGTCTCCCCCTAATTTAATAGATTAGAATTATTCGCGTTAGGTAAGTTAGATAGTTTTATTTCGGTAAAATATTAGCACTTTATATTTGAAAATAATGTATTAGGGTTTTTGTTTTGTGTGAAAAAGACAACAATCCTCACAGGGGATATAAAATGTTAATTATTATTCCATAAAACTAAGGTTTAAAAAAGATTTTGTTTGGGGGGTTTATTTCTGCCATATTTTGATTTTTTGCTAATTTTTAATTTATTAAATTAATCACTGCTTTTGAAAATTTCGCATCATTGCCAAGAATGGCTTTTGTAAGCTGTTTGTTTAGTGTATTTAAATTAAGTGTCGCACACTTAATTAAGGCGAGTTTTGCTTTATTCGCTTCTACCTCAAATAATTTTTTACCGCTTGATAAAGGTAGTCATGCTGGTTTTTATTAAGACGAATACCTCTGCATATCTACACGTTCCTAAACCACCGTAGAAATTTCTTTCTGTAGTGCATCATAAAATTACTATTCAACTTTGTTGACAATATTCCTGTTGTCGGGAACCTTGTTGCTGAAGCGCTTTTTACCCTGTTCGAATTTATCTTTTTTTGCGCTGGAGGTATCAATCCTATGTATCATTTTCTCCTGTAGTGTAAGCAAAAAGTACTTGTGTATATGAAGAAGATTGACGCTCAATAACATATTCCACTGCGATACTTCCCACACGTCCAAATTGATTCATAGCAAGAACTGCTACAGCTAATCCAGCGTACATTCTCTTCAGTAGTAGATCCACTTGTCACCCAATCTCAGATCTTGTATTTTAAAAAAATGTTAAAATTCTTCGATCGTTGCAGATGGAGAAGATACTCAATATTTCTAGTTACATTTTAAAATGTAGGCTTTATTTATAACGCAAATCGTATTAACTTTTGTATCAAGAACTTGTTGTCTTGCTCCTAGCGTTTGCGCTCTATTAGCTAAATAGTTATCAGGCAATCCGCATAAATTTTCATAGCGGTTAATTAATTAAACTGATTAGGCAAGGTTAATTTTAATTATTAGGCTATCGGCGTGTTGATGAGCCTGTGATAGTGAAGGTGCCATCTATTTAATAAGCGAATCTTCTTCATCGGCATGTAGGCTCAGCTGGTAATAACGCTAACAACAATTACGTATATTCATTCCTGCTCTAGATTGCTCATTACAGTCATTATTACTTATATTTTCCACGTTATCTTGCCATCTTGCCAAGATCGGCAGTTCCGTATTAGACAATTCAATATTTCTCGTTGACGCAATAAGTCGATGCGTGATCTTTTACCTGCCGTGCAAGACTGATAGCTTCAGCGAGAGGTGATATAAAAAGCTTGCTGCCGGGTTTCTCTTCTCGCTCTAAGAAGGGTTTAATTTTCGCGATAACCCCGCTGTCTATATTTCTAGTATATCCCTTGATAAGGCTATCAAGATGGGAAAAGTTTTGTAGTGCCAGAAAAGATCGTTATGTCACTAGCAGCACAGGGGTAAGGGGTAAAAGATGTGCTCTTTGAGTTTGGTTAAATTTCCTGTGTGGGGATGCAGTGCCACCCCCCCGTGGATGGGTCAGCATCGTTACTCACCACCATGACCTCAACAGCGCAGATACCGTTCTTGTATCGATATGTCCATACTCGGCTTATTTCCAGGACTTTTCGCCAAGCGGATATAATCATTGTCCGCCCTGGCTTTGTGGCATATGGTACCAGCGTGTAACGATGATATATTGTCGCTAGTTATCTAAGTTTTCAATATTTATTTCCGTCATGATATTATCGGTACTAGGTAGATGACAGGAGTCCTGTTATTGGGTCTGCCAGACATAGTGCTATACCGTTTTTGCAATTGCCAGCCTGACCTCTGTTTTTTGCAATGACTGGAACGCAAAGTACAGCGTTTACTGCTTTTATGGTTAAAATTAAAGTCTAGAGTTCTCCATCATTACGGAGTATTTTCGTATCAGAATATATTGATATGCATTTTGTACCAATTCTAAGCGAATAAAAACATTCGTTTTCGTTGCGCTTTTATGTTGGTTTGAGCTTGATGTTGCCGTGATTATATCAACCAACTTCATCTGTCAGCTCATGTAAAATCTTTCTCGCTGAATAATCGATATAACCGTATAAGGTGTAAATTCCTGCGGCTTGTACTCTGGCATACACCTCCGCATCAAGATGGTACATACGCTATTGTCTTCATTAAACCGCACGAGCAAAGTTCCCGCGAATAGTATTAATCAATTGTAGTAGTGTGTGTCTCTGGCGCAAGAAATGCTATTTTTGCATGAATTACGTTCAAGAGATTGTTGATGCTTATCGTTTTTGTGTTATGGTGAGGAAAGGTAAGGATGACTGTTTTGGTTAATCTATCAATGTCTGAGTGTGTGTACGACGTCGATATCGAACTAATGCGCAATACCATCTTCTATCATCCACTTGAGCGTCTTAGCGATATATTCTTTCGCCTTCTGCGCTGTCTTATGGGATTAAAATCGTGCGTTTCAGCAAATGCATCGAGAGGTAAATCTGCTCGTTTTGTACGGTTTGGCACATTATCACCACAATCAGAACAGCCTATCAGTATCATCATCAAGTTCCGCGCCATAGTAGAACGCTAGGTAAATAATGAGATAATCACAAAGCACTGGTTAATTGCTCGGTACCTTCTGGTAGGCATGAATGGGCCCCCTATCGTTTAAAATTAGCATCTTATTTTATTACTTGATTAGGGGTTCTCGTTAATCCTAGCACTATCACCTTTGTGTGTATGTCCGTTATACTGCACTCGCATGCTACTCATTGAGCCTTGTTTGTTCTATATATCACATTGTGCAATGATGGATTGAAGCGCCATAAATTTTCCTGATGTTTCTACCTGTGGGTTACCTACCTGGATCTTGTTTTTTAGGTTGAACAATAAAGCTGGCTATCGTTATTTCAATCTTACTTTTAGCATTGAGAAAAAATGTATCTCTCCCTTGCCTCTATCAACCGTTCGTGTTTGGCATGATGGTATCCGCCTTCATCGGTATTTTAAATAGCCAGCTCTTCCTTTTTCAACACATTAAACTAATAGCAACGCTCAGCGAGATTAATCAATGCCGTAAGGAGGAGCGGTATCGCCACTGAAGAATAGCGCGATCCTGCTTATTTCCCTTGCAAGCCATCGAGGTAAAACCATAAGGCTCTAAGTATTCCATACCGCCTTTCATTTTACCCTTCGCCATCCATGGATATATCAACCTGTTAGCAAGAAGCGGTCGTGTTATTCAGGCGTTATATTACCGCTCAAGACTATAGGCGCGTAAAAGAAAATGCTTGTGTCGCGCTACAAACAAAAAATATTTCGCATTACTGCACTGATTAATAGGTTAATTAAAGAAAAAGAATATTTTAAAATTTCGATTGGCATCACTATCAAAAATTTCTGTATGTCGCTGATATCTATCGTATGTCTTTTTCTCTTTTAATCCTTTAAGCAGCGGAATATAGGCGATTTTCAGGTCGAGAGTCATACGTAATTTGCATAACCTACCACTTCCCATCCTACGTATACAGCACCTAACTAATCAGTAGTTCGTGGTTGTTAAAAACCAAGTACCGGATTAAAAATAATCAACTGATGGTTAGGTTTCTACAGACTGCCGTTACCTTGCCGCCAACCTTGTACCGTATAAATTATTTTTCTGTTCTGGCTGCTTGCTGTTTGGTTTCAAATTCGCTACATGCTTTACAGCTTGGATGCTCATGGTTGCATTACTGGATTATTGAATGTAGGTGCGGACGATAGCGTTTTATCTAGCTGTCTTTTGGCTTTTTAGGCAAAATGGCAGTTAATATCGCTTCCCTGAAATCTCCATTATCACCCAATCGTTTCACCCGCCACCACCCTACTTGATATTTACAAAAACGTTTACAGATACTCTGTTCAGTATCACAGGTGAAAATATTTCTTCCAAGACAAGTGCAGTTGTTGCACGATAATTGCCGACAATTCCAATATTAATAGATTTCCGTCTTCATCATCCAAGATTAGCATTTGTTGGCTTTCTAGGGCTTTGTTTAGCACCTTATGAATAAAGTTTTTCTTCCCATAAATTCGCCTAAAATCTGTAGCGTCATTTATAGGCTTTTTGGGTAATGATCCACCTTTTAATACCAAAGGGTTTTGTTAGTTCTGATGCTATTTAATAAAATGTTTTTCCAGTAAATATAGTTGAGTTGGCTGCGCAATCAATTAAATCAGCTGTCTTACCTCTAACCAGTGAGGCCAATTTAGATGTTCTTAGCGTCATAGCCTATTAGGATTGCTTCGATCAAGTCGGTTAATACTTTATCTTTCCCCCATCAGAAGTTTGATAAGTTTATCTTTTTTTAATTCTTGGCTATAATGCTATACTTTCCGATTTATCGGCAAGTATGGCTGGTAATTTTCACATTGAAATCACGTAAAAGTCGCTCTATTTTTGTTGAAATTTGAACGCAGCGTCCACCCCCAGGCAGCTGCTCGCCATATTCGCGCCTGTTGATGCTAAAGATCATATACTCAGTTATCTTGCGGATATTCTCAAGTGTTTTACCAGCATAAAGCTAGGATAATTAACTACATTTCAACTGGTAATATGAGTTTCTCGTGCCATATTGTCATACCAGTTAGCGGCAAGAAGCAATGCCAGTAGGACTTCTTTTTGGGTACAAGTGACTGTTTTTTTTGATTTATACCAGCTGTGTAGCAGCGCTTTTAAGATGCTGAAAGGCAAGGAAAGGGGATCATCGATCTTTAATGCTTGTTTGTGATCGATGGTTTTATTCAGGGTTTCTCGCACATGTGAGCAACACATCCCACCTCTTATCATCGCTATGCCTTCAAATATTACTACCTGCCATATAAAATCGCGTGTAATGTGCGGGATGGATGGGAAATTATTGACGTGTACCTGATGTTTTCCTCGTTGATTAATCGGTAACGTGCTTGGTATACTATACACACCTCCCGTGGAGTGTGGTAATTATGTTAATCGGCAAGCTACTTCAAAGATCGCTGTAGTGCTTAAAACAGCGTGGCAATAAGAGCATTATATTAGCTTGAACGCGCTCAGCTTATACGCTTGAGCCTGTCACTTTTTCATACCACACGCGGGGATAAATCATGTCATAGTATTACACTGGATAGTATCTTGATTTGCTGTACTATAGCGGTGTCGCTGCATCCTCTATGTGCGCCTGCCAGCACTCCAAATGTATTGTATTTCGTCGAGCAAGTTTTTTACCGAATATGAGCCCGTGGGCCGGGGTTTAATATCACTAAAATATCGCCATGGAGTAGTCTTGACGCGGTCGTAATGCCGCTATCGATAGTGTACTATCGATAGTGTATAAAAGCTTTGCTGACATTGTTAATCATACTTTTAGTATGCCTTAAGATGTTGCACAGCCTGTGCAAAATCCGGTAAATATTTTAAGCAAACGTTAGCAAATGCTTTATCAACGCGATTATTCAGGGATGAATTGGAAGAAATTAGCATTTAACCCGTTACAAATACCTGCTGTTGAGAAAGATGATAGCTTGTAAGCCTCAACCATGCTAAAGCTGACGCTATACATTCTACTCCTCGTGCCTGCTATAATTCACTCTTACCTAGCTATCAATACAAACAACAATTCCGTCGTAATAGGGATCTAGCAATGTTATCGGCTCCAGCGTATCGATAGCCACTATCATCCGATCGCTGGATTATGAAAAATTATTCCATGATCAAATAGGCGCTGATGCTATAGCGTCGGGTGGTGGCACACCCCTAAAGATTTTTCTGTATACGGCTTGTCCCAATTTGGATATTCATGAACCTGTACCAGTGTCCAGGTGAACGCCCCCTCGTTATCGTCTAACTGAAACGATATGCCACGAAAAGAGGCGGCTCCAGAGGCGAGCTTTCCATACCCTCATTTAAACCTCGATATTTAAATAGATATAATTTTGATTAACAAAATTTGTTGTATTAGCAAGAAGTTACTTTTTAGTTTAACGGTGGGAAGTTTTTCCATCATATAATTGAAATAATTATCTGGATCAGTTTATATTATTAAATATAAATTTACAGAATTCTCCTTCTGGGGAACGAAATAGAAGGTCGTAACTAATATTAGGATTTAATTTATTTAGAATAACTCTTACTGATATAGGAAATTTTTATAAATTTACTATCATATCTTAGTTTTTATTATCTTCACGATATTTTATTTTTATAAATCTCATGATTATTATTTCTTAGTAATTTTCTTTTTTTTTTGATAAATCAATCCCTTCTAAGTTAGTGGCTATATTATTAAAATAATCATTCCTTTCTTTAGTATTTTTGAAAGATTTTCTTTCAGAAAGAATTAATATCTCAGGAAGAAGATATACATTTCTATTTTTTATTTCATCTATAGATTTAAAATTAACTCATATCGTTTTTGTTGATTCGTAGGCATATGCCTTGTTGTAGTTATCAACTTCTATTGTTAAAAACACTCATATTGTTTTCTTCACCTTTTTTTACTGCTTAGCAAAACTATTATAACTGAGATCATAATTTAGCAAGGGGTGTTAGGTGCATTACTAACAGAAGCAAGATATGCCATATTCGGCTGGGTATTTTCAAAGATAAGTCTGACTTTCACCGTCTTCTTGCTCAGTTTTTCTGAATAAATACAGGTATTTTTGATTTTTCTTAAATTGCCACTGCCTCTTATCATCTTTAACTAAGTGAGTATTGCCTATGGCCTATGATTGAACAACAGCGAAACTAGCCCAAATCCCACGCTGTACGTAGATTTTAAAACAATTCTACCAAAATACCACATTAACCACCTTGTCGATAAGTGGTTAACTTCTATTGATAGGGCACCAATCCAGCCAAGCTTTTTTCAGTATACTCTTGATACCTGATGGACTATTTTAGCTAATATTTTCATCTCACGGGTGATATTTTTAATCGATTTTAGCATATCGATCGATCAATTTCATTGCAATAAAAATTAGAATGCCTATAAGCACTATTTCCTAATCGCCTATTAGCATTAACGTGACCAAGTTTACCTAGCGTTAACATTTTAATCACAGTATTAAAAATTATGAAGGCATGAATAACAACGCCTAAGGCTATCCTGCGGTTTCTAACAGATAAAGGCTAAATAAAGGCTAAAGTTATCGAACGATTTAATCAATTCTGGATTCTGGATTGCTTTTTTCCAGGTGTGAAATTACTTGATTAACGGATAGATTTTTCTGTCGCTTCAACAATTGAAGACAGAAAAATACTATCGATACTCACGCTGCAGTCAACATGTATCTGATTTTTAAAAAGCTGGATTGGCATTCACTGTTGTCACGGCGCGAGTGGCATATTCCTTTTGCATCAAGCCGCCATGTTTTTGTTTATTGGCTACTCTATCTAGGTTAACTTTCAGTAATTCAAGGTTGCTGAGCAGGTGCGCAATTGCCTTTCAAATGGATTTATAGAACCAAACAAATCATTTAATAATGCGGTCTGATTTTTTTAAGTACCTTTCAATTCCTTTTACTACCATCAACATTGCACCTTTTTTGCATCTTTCCTGCATCTCTTTTTCAAGTTTTTTTGACTTGTTTTAACTTGTAAAACGCGATTTTTATGATTTTATTGCTGATTTTTCTTATATTAAGGCTAGTATAAAGTTTTTTATGCTGATTGTGGACACATATAATTCGACATCAATACTGAATGCTTGTGCTAATGGCGGCAATTTTACAGGAGGTGTGAGACCCGCCACTTTACACCAAGCGACCCAATGCTGGTCATATTTTTAGAAATTTTTGCGGCATTGCCTGGGTCGTTATTGGTAAGGAAGTTGATTTTATTGGCAAGCGAGACGACATCATTTTGCATCAACTGGAATGCGGGTACGCCACTGTGCCATCATTTGCCAATGTTGCTCAATCGTTTGGTCAAAGGGAATACCTATTTTATAGCTAATTAAGAAAAAGAGATCAATTCTTTTTTTTGCTATTCTTGCCTTGACCGCCTGTGCCAACAATCTGTCCAATACTGTCTACGTCTGTTGGCAATTTCGTCGATAGCTTAAGAATATCTTTTAATATCTGTTTAAACTGAGTTGATGTATCAAAATTAACCGCTTTTCGAATATAGACGATTATCGACTCAAAGTCTATCGCCTGCTTGATAGGCCCACAGCCAATGCGGTAATAATCTCACCCCTAATGCCACCGTGATTGCCATTAGCACGCTAAATTCTTTCTTGAAGGTCTTCATTTCATGCCCTGCATCCGCTTTAGTAGAGCGTAGAGTTTATCAACGGCATTGATAATTGTTTTTAACTCAATGCTGTTAGCCACCCTGTTTTACACCTTCTTGATACGAACAGCCGCCTCCGATTCCACATCAAAGAACTGGCTTAACAGATGCTGGGGTAATTTAAGGGGATTTAGTTGCCAGAAGAAGTAGTAGGCAACGTTATAGAATCATTGTCTGAGACTACTAAGTTCTTGGCAGTGGTAAAAAACTATGATGATATCGAGGTGATAAACACATCATATAGCGCTAACTGTTGTACGGAGGAACGGGGCATTCCTTGTCAGTTCAGAAAGATAAGACAGTGCTGAACTCCTACTTATTTACATATTGCCTCATTCAGACTAATTAAAAGGAATACCGTATTTTCAACTTGATCAAACATGGATTTCTGAATTTTTAGTACGATTACCTTATTTTATTGTGTATTTGAATTAGTTTACTAACTATAGTTTTCATTAAAAATTATTAATTTTCGAGAAATTCTATCTTGACAAGTGCCCTTTGTTAGCATTATGTGAAGATTCGCCTGATAGCTATGCGCGTGACAACACATAAACCATGCCGTTAGCTAATTCGACAGTAATCGTCATTTTATCTGTTGTAGTGAGTTTTTCTATTGGAAAATTTTGCTTAATTTTAAATTTCGCTTTGATATAAAGTGGAAGAGGTACGATGTGTTTCTTTTTAATGCACACTACCATCAAATACTCACCAGATCTTCCCGTATAACCGTATTCATCAGTACTCTTCCATGTTAGCGTTTCTTGATAATTGCTGGTTATCTGTCTTGACATGTAAAACGCACTTATTCTTCTTTTTGTCCATCATCACATTGCTTCGCCATTGTTATATTGCAGCTTAAATTGATTCGCTAACGCAAATACCCGTAGTTGGTTGATATAATCCGCTGAGAATAACTATATCAATTCGGTTAGCATTATTTCTTGTTACTCTTTACTTTCGATGATCAGATTTTTATGAAAAGCATGTAAATTTTCGACAATACCTTCGCGCTTTAAATTAAAGATAAGCAGCATAGAATTTTCCTTTAATTACAGTTTGTGTAGCAAATCGTTTTCCCTTCTCCGAATTGAGTACCATCACTAGCCAGTTTTTGCCGTCCGTATTTGCTGGTTATTACGGATTTTTATCGCCAAAACATAGGCACTGCTTATAAAGTATTTTACTGTCCAGATAGCTGTTATTAGGGATATCGTAACTGTTTTTTGATATGTTGTCACATTGGACTGAATACGTAATACACCCCCCATTCTAGATTGGCGGTTACCGATACCATATGAAACCACTGATTTCTGCTCTCTTAAGGTGAAGCGTTTACCAGATAACGCGCAGCTAAAATACCCCGTTTAATTCACCCATGTGGGTGGGTTCTATTGGCCAGATCGTTACCTAAAAATATCGCGCACCGTGCCAGTCGTGTTACAACCAGTTCATCAAGCCTGGTTTGTGTCGCTTTCTTGTATTCAGCGATACTGAGATGTGGATTATTGAACGTGTCACAAAAATGAAGGAGCGCACCAAGCGTTCTTTTTAGTAGTATAAACATGACTGTACAACTCTGAAAAGAACTCCAGCAACCATTCATGTTGTTCATTTCATTCCTCATGTTTTACAGTGAGGAAGAATCAGAAAAAAGCCAATCAATGAAATCAAATAATAAGTCACCTATTGCACTAATAACCATATCCATATTGACTTAGCCAGCATCATTACTCATGCTGGTAATACTGATATTCAGACAAGAAGGTGTCTTCGCAGCGCTTATCAGCGAATAGTAGTTTATCATCAATAGATTATTGTTACTGATTAACCATTTATATTTTGTTATTAGGCTGATTTTCAGCATTCATCGTCGTGGTGACGGATAAAGTCCTCATTATCTATGATCGCTTTACCAATGGCGGTTTGCAACCGTATACTCGGTATCTTATTTCTTGATGCTAGCTAAAATACGTTGATTGCCGATATACAGCATAACGATACAAAAGAATCGGTTGCTTTGCAACTAATCATAATTTCGCCTTTTGCTTCAGTGGTAGTCGTTTTAGAAACTGCAATCACAAATAGTTCATCTATAGCATTAATCTAGCGATAACTTTGCACCATACGGTGTAACTAGTTGCTACGATCGGCTAATTGTTGCATTATTTTTGACGATGGTATCATCATAGCTGAATTTAAGCTTATTTGTGTATTGGGTAATGCATGGCCAATGAGAGCATGGTAGATGGCTCGCTTGCTTTTCATCGTATTGACGGCAGTGTTATCTATTTTTGGATAAGAACCAAGGAACACGAAGATAGGCGTTCACGGTATTAAAGCTAATCGTCATTCCTGGGTCTCCTCTCTTTAGCTTTTTTAACTTAGTTTTTTATATTACCAGTCTCTTGCGCGATTGTGGGATTATCAGATTAACTCACTTCTTCAATATCATCGTCCTTTTTTTTGATCTAAAAATCATTTTAACATATAATCCTTTTTTCTAGAAGATAGTCATCGAAATATTCTTTTGTATCCAGCATACATTGAGGAATAGGCACTTTTGTTCGTCTTTATGTTTAATAAAAACAAATTTAGGTTTTTACCCATCATTTTAACTTTATCTTCAAAGGCGAGTTAACGCTGCTGGCATGTTCGTTTACATCAATTGCAATGGTCTACAAATCTGGTAAATTATTTAGGTCGGCATATTGGCGGATATCTTTGGCGTTGATTTCTATTTCCACTTTAAAATTAAATTGCCAGATCAATTCATTTTGGTTTCATATCCATAAATTCACTGCTAGAGTATTTAATTGCACCATAAGCAGGAGGATTAGGCGATCAGCTAAGAATTGCATGCCAGATTTCACTAAGTACTTCATCGACTAAATAATAAGAAACGTACTGGCAAAATTTGTCGCTATTATTCAGAATCAGAATCATAGAAATTATCGATTAGAATTTGCTAATAATCAGTTTGTAACCATTATTGCTCACCAACGGTATCTCCAGTTGGACAACATACGCTGATGGTATGGTAAGATGTGTATATTCAATATGCCTACTCTATATCTTAATTATGCCTCCTATCCGTTGTTCAAAGCGTTGGCAATATATGTAGAGGAATCGCGCTAATAACTGGACTGAGTTTCATTATTTCTTCTTTTTCTAATGGTTCAGCCCAAAATGATTTTTAGTTTTTCAGTGAGGGTGTATTGTGTCTACCCTTTCAGTTTTTCCAGCGCTTCAACCATATAGTTTTCACATGGTGAAATACGTTAACGATATGTTTTGTAATGACGTTTTGTCGACGATGCTGTTTAGACTTCTTGTAGGAAGTATGCTGAACACCTAATATAGTATGGTGGGTATAAGTAAGTCCATTTGGTCTTGATATTCCCCTTTTCGCCCACTATAGCTTTTTTCTCTTTTTCCATTTTTAGCTTGGGGGTATCTTAACCATTAGCCATGAACAGCCTTTAGAGGCTATCTGCATGTTGTAAGCAATAGATCGTGCTAGTTTTCCATGTTGACCACTGGGGGTATTTCTATTGTTCTTTTATGGATACCGCGAACGCGCCTGGCTAACTGTCTGGTAATATGGCTATGAGAGTATCCCAAATTTTTTAAAGGCTTTTCTCAAACGTGTACAATTAAAGACCAGATTTTAAGATTGTTTAAAATCAATATATAATATATCCATGCGCTATTCTCCTTGGCAGTTAATGTTCTAATTTTTTGTATTCCAGCACCCAGAAACGATGGAAATGATTCAAATCACGGACTCGTTTAATCTGGGAAACGCTATATATATTCACCCTCATCACTATTTTATAATCACGCGGAATATGACGATCAAGGCGATAACGCAGCGTAATAAAATCTGTGATTAAATCATTAAAAATTGTGCAGAGTTCTGATAGATTGTTGCTCCTACCTGCATGACCTTTTCTCATGCCTTAAAACTATCAGGATAGACATCATTAAATCCCACCTTGTGATCGATCAGGCTTATTGCGATGGCGGCGAATACTATGATTCGTATATTAAGTTCACCAGAATTTGGATACCTATACGTAGTGCTGGTTTCTACATGATACAGTTTCATAGCGGGATGATCCGATAAGCCTTAACATTACATTTAAAACTCATAGGCAACTTAATTTTTTGTAGATTCGATGCTGCAGAGCGATTTTCGTTGTAATACGAGACCACTAACAATATGGAGAGTTTAATGTCATCAGTGAGATAGATTGCGGTAGGATCATTGGCAGGGATTGTTGCTTTTTATGAATATAACTTTCTATTCAAATAAGTTTTCGTACTTGCCTATACAGAGCGGCCATAGAATTATAGCAAAATATACACACATTCATCATATTTGGTTCCACTTCGTGGTGCGCCTTAATTTCTTCCAGTGTTAATAAGATAATTAACTCCTATTGTAACTAGATTATGGGTATAAAAACCGCGAATGCAGTATTGGATTTTCAGTATTTTTTGTTTTTACTGAATTAGATCAAACTCAATCAGCAGTGGTTATTCGATGTTAACGAGAATGGTAATAATGGGAGTGATTTCTTACGCCCAGGGAGGCAGAGTCTTATACTCGCCATGACGAATCGTTTCTATATTGCATCATTGCATCTCTCCAGTAACCAAGATAAATCTTTGATTAAGAAGATCATTAATTTCATTCTCTAATTTCATTAATTTAATTACTTCTGAATCGGTTAGCATACCGGCTTTTGTAGCGTGTGGTATAGAAACAAACAAAGGAATTTTATGTATAAGGATTGAGGAAAATACGCGTCCCAATACGGTCAACTATGATGTTAGGCGCGTTTAAATTTACTGAATGCGATAGCTTTGTATCGACGTCAATATCTGGATCTGGCATCTGTTTATTTTCTGCTATAACGTAAGCCAAGTAAAGTTAATGATTGTTCCAATTTCAATCCCGGTCTCTCCCACAGATAGTTACCTTAGGTATCTTTCAGGGTGTATAAAGTAAATAGCGTTTTGTTGTTTAACATGAACTTTTTGCACCGTTATGATGCACTTTAGGCAAGCTGTAAACGAGCTTAATGATCGCATCAGCAGTGACCGGTTGTTGTATTACTGGATAACATCTGTTCCATTTTTGCCAAATTTCTGTGTTTTTATCCTATTCAGCGCTGGATTCATAAGTGAAAAACCTTTTGGATTTTTTAGAGCGTCACTTTTTGTGAAAGGAATTTCTTACTGTTCTGCAAATTTGATTCTTAGAGCTCGGTATTGGTCCACTGCTCAACGTTGAAAAAACACATCATCTAGCATGGTTTGCATTGCTTGTGGATTAGCCTATAGAGAATCCGGCCCATCAATGCCTTAATATTCGCCAGTTTTGAAGTATTGCTATTTGGACGAGCATCGGTCTAACCAATCCAGCCATAAGAAGTGCCACCAATATTCAGTAGTTTTTTTGGTAGGTTGCCACCGACTATGATAGTCGTAGATTTTTACGTATCAGCACCTCATCACTGCAACAGTGACAAAATTAATCTATCCAGTTCTTTTCCGGCACAGCATATCCTCAGTCTTCATTGAGATTAATTTTAAGGGCTTTCTGCTAGAGGTAGCATAATTTATCCTCTTTTTTTTGCGAAGGAAATCAAGAAATACTGTTTTGTGTTCACTTATCTCTAGCGCTGCTGCTCCTGTAGCGGTTAATCGCTGTCAACTTTTCTTCAACTGCCACCCTTTCTTCTCTCATCTAGTTCAGAGAGTTTTTTGTTAAGCCTTTTTACTTCTCCGGCTAGCGCTTACCTTTTCAGTCTAAATTTCGTCAATGCGCTTCTTATTTTTCTCTTTAAATGCATCAAAATTTTGTTGCAATTCATCAGAAATTTGAGTGATGTCTTGTTTATCTATAGCCATTAGATTGACTCTAATTTTAAATTTAACTGATTTCAATGCATTCATTCTTGATAAATTTAAGTGATTTCAATGCATTTATTCCTGATTTAATATCAGCATATTGCTATTTTAATGAATTATAGGCACTGGAAATAAATTTCTTTATTTTTGTTCGTAAGAGTCCTTAAACATCAGCAGGACACGGCAGCCCCTTGCTCAATACTTTTTGATGAAGGGATTTTTCACCAGGGGTAAAAGGTGGTTTTAATTTTACTCATTCTCGCCTTGTCATTTAATGAAATTGTGACTTGGCTAATTTCCAATAAATCAATTCCTTTTAGTAAAAATGCAGATTTTTCGATTATACTCCCAATCCTTTAACTGATAGCGAATAGAAATACCGATCAAGAAAAGCCTGCCTTAAAGTGTGCATAAGTACCTTTTGGTAACTGGTCATCAGTAATTAACAATCAGCAATTAACAAATAAACTTACCTCATCCTATTTAATTTCACTATAAATACTGATAGATTCATCCAATTTGTGTTTCTATAGCATGCCGTGCAGCGTTTTTTTTCGCCACTCACATAAGATTTTTGCAAATGCGCCAGAGGAATAAGCACATCATCAAAGGTATCTTTAACACCAAATACGGAGCCATAACCTTCAAATTTAGCAAATTCACTAAGTGATTTTAGTTTTATCAAAACATGAAGCCGCTGTTTGATCATCATGCTTTTTTTAATCCTTTTTTCTTTTCTCGTGGCTTCTGGATTGGTGGTCATGTTCATTGGGGTTAAGTAAATATTTCCATAAGGTGTCATGGGTTAAGATCTTTGAGTACTTGCCAGTCGTTCAGTGAATAAATCCATCAGTTTATGCAGATAGCATAAACTTCAAAGCGCGATTTTATATTACCAAGTAGTTAGTAGCCTACCACGTATTGAACTTGGCGAAAATCACCGTCCTTGCTTTCAGAAAGCCAGTATTTATCTGTTGTTCTATACGTGTCAGATAGGTCACGAGTAAATAATTACTAAAGTCAATCTCTAGATTTTCAGTATTACTGTAAATTGCTTTATTGATGTTCTGTATCAGATTAACGGTACGTGATAAAAACGATAAATTTCTTCCAGTTGATATTTTCTTGTTTCAATAAATTGATTATCTTATTCAGATAATCCAATTTGCCACCAATCTAGGTTTATTTCTAGAATCATAGGTCGATGCCCATTAACTAATCCATGATGATGATCTACAAAATCAGTTTTTAAGCACGCATAAGCTTTTTCTGAGAATTCGTTATCGGTGCGCGTAGAACAGGTGGATATTATCGTCTCTTTGCTGAATGAGTGTGCCCCATATTTTCGGTTGATAAATCTAATGCAATAGGGTTTTTCCCGAGCGTAGGCAATTATATTAACTTTCACTAATCTATCTAGTGTTACGTTGTCGGACATGCCAGATAATTTCTTGTCAAAGTACATCCGTTGAGCAATCAGGAAAGGTTATTTTATAGACAGGTTGCCAATTAGTATTAAGTAATGCCTGAACACTACCATGGTCGAGCAGCACAATAGTTCAGATACCTCATCCAGTTTTTTCACCTTTTAAGTGTACAAATTACCTCTGTAAATAGAGGTAGGCAAGCATTAATTCCTAAAATTCTTGTGCGGTCATATACCCGTTTCCCTGTATTGAAAGGAGTTTAAAAAGTCATTATGAGGTGGCTTTCTTTGCCAGTAGTAATTGTTTTATAGAGATTGTATGGCAACATCTCAATGGATTCCGTTAATACACGGATATAGCTGAAAACGGCTGTTAACCATTAAGGCACACTTTGCTTACTGAGTCGTTTACCGGTATATGACTCATAGCTTTTTTAGCTCCACGATTTTTGCTAATTCAAAAGATATGCGTAGGGGGCCCCAAAATCCATTATGCTATTTTGAATAGACCCGGAAAAACATGTTTTACTTTCTATTTTTATTTCAGCTATCGCTTTAGCGGTGATATAAGAATTCAATAGGCAGAAAATATCTGATACACAATACCCAAAAGGAGGATAAACCGACCAAGCGCTGTAGACAATAAGCAACTAACCAATCATCTCGATGATGGGTGTCAATAAATTTAATATTTTGATCATTTTAGCTTAAAGTGACGGTATCGCAACCTTCATAACATGCTTGGATAAATCGTTTCTTGTTTGCCACCTATTTACTATGATTCAACTAATCTCGGTAAATAAGGTAAGCAGCCCATTAGTTTTTGCTTCAAGAGTTGATTTATTGAGGAAAATATTGTCGTTTTTATCAATTTTTACCGTGATATTTGACATCATCCAGTTCATTAACGGGTTTTGTGTATGCTGCAGCATTTGCTATAGAGCAGCGCTTCTACCTTTTCCATTGCTTCAAAAAATTTTCACAGGTTGTGGTACTTCAATGAGCGGGAAGGCGCCTTCCTGATTTAATGCAAGGCTGAATTGAGTATCACTTCTAGGGAAAGGAGGATGCGAAAGTAATTTATTGCAGGTTGTTGCCAAACACTCAAGCCTGCAATTCTTCTTTGATTTTTTATGCTCAATAACATTACTCTCAGTTAAAATAACCCTATCCTAATGCCGACCATGCAGTACATCTCTGCCATTTGGTGTGAGCAGGTTCTAGCCTTCCTTTTTGTAACTAGAATTTCCCATCAACGTGAACATGACACTCATTTGTTCCTCAGACTTTGACTGCCGCAGAAATATCAATTTTCATAGGTTAACTTCCACCCAGATTGGATAAGTTTTTTTATGCATCTTCTGGAGCGATAGGTGAGCACTGTTCCTAACGATGCATATCCATCCATGTAGATTCTGCCGTCACCACCCAGACATTCATGTGCTTAGTAAAAAATTATTTTTGACGGGGAATCTACATGTTCTTTCGTTTTTTTTGCCAAGCGACCTAAATTATCCTAGCGTTTACAGATACCCAAACCAGGTTTGCTTTTAATTAGATCTTTTCATCAAACAGATCGTCTTTTTCATCGAGTATATAGATGATAGCAAAAAAGGTGTCATCCTTGATTGCGTCATCAACCTTGCTATTCAATGTCGCGAAATATCTTAAATGGCATAATCTCACAACTCGTAGCAAATGCCCTCCTTATTGAATTTTCACGTTGTGATAGTAAAAATAAGGTATTGCAGATGTGCGCCTGTTGCTGTTTCCAGCACGTCCTTCTCCTCTCTTTACACATCATAGATCTTGTAAGCGTGAAGCTTATCCACAATGCCATAGTTAATATTTAAATCATCAAGGCTGTAAGTATTTCAGAATAGCAATTGAAAGCGTGAGGCCGAGAATTTCTGATATATTGCCAGCTTGTTAAATTCAAAAAAGCGTCTCAGTGTTAAAACAGAGCATTTTTAATCATATTCTTGGCATTCTCAAATATAATACGCGCTTGATCTCATGTGAGTTCGACAGAAAATAACTTAGGCACCGCCTTCCACTGTCAGGACCAATCATGTACAGCGCAATATCCGATGAAAGTGTGAACTTGGGGTTTTCGCGCTACTTCGTTATAGGCAGTATGAAAAACCTGCATAATCACAAGATTATGGTTGCCACATCAGGGTTGAGAATAATTTTGCTTCTTTTCATTAATCAATGGAATAACAAAACAAAAATATTGATCAGGATAAAGGTGTGCCAATCTATTAGCTTAATCGGTTGACCGGCAAGGTTACCTTTAACGTGTGTGTGGAACAGCCATATAGAAATTAAGAATATGTTTGGCCTGAGAGGTTTTTGCTGAAATAAATTCTGTGTTCTTCCTCGGTTTTAATATCTTTCAAAAAGCGTAAACAGGCTAAGCGGACATATTCAGCCGCATAAGCTTGCCAGAGACTACGCGCTCGGCATTGTGGATTCCACCCTTCCACGATATTTGCCATCAATTCTTCCGCTTGCTTAACAATGCGGTGAACAAATCTATTATCTCAAGCTCATTAACATTGACTTTTAAACGACTGACCTGGTAGATTCATACCAAATTTGGCTTTTCATCCTGTAAACTGGCTTACAGGCATCTCCCATCATGGCAATTTCTGGATGTGGCAGAATCATGACATTGCCATCCTGCGATTATGTTTTATATGAATGACCTTTCTTTCTCGATCACGTCTTTATCCTGTCCCCACCATACTTAAGATAATCCATAACTAGTAGTTCTAGCACCATACCTTCAAGATTTGTAATGATATTGCTTGTATTAAGATCTTCGGTTATGCTCTCAAATCAATATTTTTTGCTTGATAAAATGCTTAGGAGTTTTGAGGTACCCATTTTCAAGTTTTGCTTCGTTTTTGTTAAGGAGGGTTTTGAATGATTGGCCCGAACTAAAAGTAAGTATGAAATGGTTTTCGGTGGTCTTGATATAGGCAAAATCCTGTTTAATTTATATTAATTTATGCTAGAAATAGTGTAAAAAGGATTTTTAATTTGCTGCAATGTAAATAAACTAGCTACTACGTTGCTCTTAACATGCTATTTTACAGTTAATTTTCCAGCACTTTTCTTAGAAAAAGGCATTGAATTATACTTATACATTTTTTAAATTATATTAATAGGGTGATAATTTCTAAATTTTCGTTTACCGTCTTTGCCTTATGATATTTGTGATAAATTGCCTCAAGATTGGTTGTATCATCATTGCACTCAAACGCCTTTTCCTTAATATTTGTCAATGGTTTTAGCTTCAGTAGCGTGATATCTTGGTGTAAGTAGGCTGTGGAAAGGTAGTTATCACGCTTAAGAATTTCTACTTAAAGGATTTCTTTCCCAAGCACGTCAATACCAATGTTGCTGGTGAATTCTACCGCATTGGTGTACTGTATTCACCCTTTAGATGGTGTGCTTCACACTAGCTTGAACTACTGAATTTCGTTTGGAAACAGCTCATGTTTGCGGCAATGTGGTGTCTAGGAATTCAGTTCAGCATAATAATTTATTATTATAATTTATATCCTATCCTGCTAACACAGTTTATTTATTATATTCCATTCCTAAACAATAAATATCAGAAAAATATCTTTAGTTTTATTAGTAAGTTTTTTTTGATGTCGTCAATGATGATTTTATAATACCCTACCCTTATCTCTGGTTTGTTAACAAAAAATAGAATGGAGCAATGTTGAATTCGTGTATATGAAATAGTCTCTGTTTAAGAGCTTTTAATCCGTAATTTAATTTTTTCTTTTAAAATACATACTGACCTATTGTTTTATAATGTGGTTCTTAATTTAATATTATTTTTAATTCCTTTTTATAATTTTCCTAACCTTTGAATAGAATGAATATGTCTTTTTTATGTTCTAGTCAAAGTCTCCAAAAAGGATCTTTAGTATTTTAAATAGCTTCAATATCGCTATCTTTATCTGGCGATTTAGGTAACTATGCACATACTGGCTAGGTATGCAAGTTTTCTGAAAACCTTAATAACAAACTATATTGTGAAAGCGGGAATTACCAAGATAAATAGCAACAAGATATTCTTTTCTATATTATTGATAAATAAGTATTATTTCGTTAAATTCTAGCATACTTATACGACAATCAATTCAGCTTATTAATTTTAATTTTTTATCTTTATTCGATAAAAAACTATTGTATATAATTTCGTAAGCCAATTATTTGTTGTTCACTAGTTTTAATTCTATTTCTTAGGATAAAATAATTTCGTTAAGTGGTGTTTGTAAGTCTGACGCTGGTTGCATTCATCCAATGCTGGGGGTGTGGTATTGCTGGATATATTGGAATAGGTTGCTTTAACGCGAAACTGACAACGACTATCAGCTATATCGTGCTCAAGCTTGGCAAATACGGTTATTATCATATTCAACCTCTTTGGTGTGTTGTGCGTCTAAAGCTGAGAGGTTCTGTATCTGCTCGCTTAGCTGTTCAAATGCAACATCTGTTGTTTTCCCTATCCAATATGCCAATCTTTCATGATTTTTAGCATCCTAATACAGTATTCGGTAATACACTGTTTAGACCTAGCCAGTGTGGGCAGTAAAGCGCGCTAATAACAAGAGGAATTTTATAATTCATAAGTTGTTTCCAAAAATGTCGTTATGAAAACGTTGCTGCAACTTTTTGGACAATCGTATTCTCATGGGCGCATAATTGTCTACTCTATTGGTAATTCCATGAACCAGCGTGAATGTACTGGATTAACTGCTCGCCATTTTCATCATGGCAGAAGACTCAGTCAGGCTATTGCCATAATCCGTTAGTTCAGAGAGGGGGTTGGTTTCTGCAATTCCAGATACGGAGTGAACACGGTTGATCAGGTAAGGAATGTGTTTTAAATCGTTTCTGTAGCTCCCTTCTAATATTGTAGAAGCAGTTTTTATTATTTTTTAATCTTGGGCTGCCCCACTCCCGTGTTGCTGTCTATCGCTTGAGGTATCGGCCAGACCGTCAGCCACATCACACACCATACTTTGGATTTGATCAGCACATTGACATTCCCTGCCATTGTTGCAATTTTGTGCGGTGGAAGTCGGCTATCTAGTAGAGTTTTTGTCTGATGTACGGCTCATCGCGAAGCAAATAGCGAATAAATCAAGTGCTGCTCCGGCATAGTTATCTCATTCCAGATTAGTTTGTACAAGATCAAGCAAGCTAAGTCGGTCTTGATTTTGAACCTGTTCAGCACAGATAAGGGCTCAGGTTTGCACTGCTGGGGATAAGGTAAAAGAAAGCTAGCCATAAGTGTAGCTTCTCAGCGAAGCCTTTTGCTTTACCTGTCGCACTAAAATTGTGCTCAGAGAACTTCCTCTCTAGACTGGCTTGTTATCTTACCATCCTGCTTTTCGTAATGCCTATAACTGACACCAATTTCAGTGAAAAATAACATTAGCCATATGAGTTAAGATCGTCAGGCTTTCACATCCTCTATTGAGCGTTCATCGAGATCACTATACTCCTATGATCAGCAGTGATTAAATTACGCAGCCCCATTGTGCCGCGTAAAGATTAATCTTGTTGTAATAAGCAGGCAAAATAATTCCTTATCGTGCGCTATAAAATGATTAATTGTGATTAATTCAGATGGGGTAATTATTTCTTTACGAAAATCGCTTTTGCGTTCATCTCCCATTAAAAGTTTCAAATTCCTTCTTAAACTCTTTAGAGGTAAATTGATACCTATTTTTAGTGTCAAATTCTTGAGTATGAAGGCTGGCTAGGTTACTAGATGAGTAAGGACTATCTTATAGATAGCCAGGATTAATATCTACATGAGATACTCCACGTTATCTTTTGATTTGAGGCTGGTACTGTACTTTCCAGCCAAGACTTTTGCAACATCTAAACAATCTACAAACATCTTACCTTTTTGGTGGCAATATTGCGGCGATAATGTTCTTTTGCTATGTCTACACTGATCTGTGGTATAAATTAATCATATCCTTGCTTCATCAATTCAGTGATGACATGTTTTTTCAATAAATTCTAGGTTTTTCATCCTGGTTTAATTTTTAATATCTGAAATCACCAAGATCGCATACGAAGAAGTTAAGAGAGTTTTTGTACCTGTTCTTCAATTATTTTGATTATCTTTTTTCTTTTCTATTAGGAACCTACCTTTTTGAGCAGGCTTCCTAAAAGAATACTTTTTAGCTTGTGCGACATGATCTTGTATCTCATTAATAATGCTAAGTTCTGTTAAGCCAGACAACTTGAGCAAGTTAATATTTTGACCTCCTTCTAATTTAGTCATCTTGTCGAACACTATTTCCTTCTAAGTTTCTAGCTGTAGCTCATTGCTATCAAACAGGATTCACGCTTCTGGAATCAGTAACAGGGAGTAAAATGCTCCTTTGTCATCTGTGTAATTGGTAAAATATTTTTTTTGATCTTTCAGCAAGAACTTTCGGCAGCTTGCAAATAAAGCTTTTGTGCTGTAGACAACGATACTTCTTACGAGAGGAACGCCAAGCTTTTATTTTTTAATTTTAATGCACAGTCATTGTTAATATAATCAACTATCTTAAGGCTGCTCATGCTGGATATTTTTGATACAAGTATTACTACATAGCACATAGCATTTGAATATGCATTCCGTTTTCCTTTTGAAATGAACCTTTAGCGTACAGAAAATCAGTTAATCAGAAGCCCGCAAGCACTAATTAAGTTATTCAAAGGCTTATTCCAAATGGTTCAGATTCAATCTGACTCTTTGCGAATTGGTGGCTGGCCCCTGCCCAAAGCCATCCATGCCTATAGAAAAGCCTTGAATGGATAAGCAAGGCTTATTGACTTGGATCGCTTAGTGAAGCTAGATTTAAACAAAGTTCCAATTCTACCTCATTGCGGTTAATTAGCCTGTTTGATACCTTTCTTTCATCGTATTTCTATCGGTGCATCTGATAAGAAATGCCTTGAATATCTCCGACGTTTAACTTTTTTAGTAGAATTGAATTAGCAAATGGACCCCATGCTGATGTTGTAAATAAATGAACTCAAGGCGGCTTTCTGCAAATCGGTAAGCGGAATAGTGACACAACAATTCAAGGGTGGAGCGTGCTATTTATAAATTCAACGTCATCAACTTGTTATATTCTTCTTCGCTATAAATTTCTCCTATTGTAACGCGTCATTGCCGTGCCGGTATGATCGTGATAGACAATGGAGCATGCCGCCGCCACATGAAGATACAGATTATAGCGCTTACCTTGGTGCTACTGTAGCAAGACGGCAGCAAGTGCTAATGCGCCAGCCATGCCGTAACAGTTATCAATCGTTTACGAAGTTCTGGAGAGATTATGGTAAGCCGCTTGGTAGTTCAGCCCAGTATTGTGTTACATATCGGGCGTAAAGGTTTCGTAATGACCGTATCCCACAACCTTGGAAGTAAAGAAAATTCCTCTCTACTTTCCGCAATAACATTCACCATGACATTGTAATATGCTGCATTATTGCTAATAAGATATTATTCAGCTTTTGATGATTTTCTAAGTCTTGATTTGAAGGATGTAAGTTAAGTTTTAATGCTTTGTTCATCATCACGTTCTCTTTTTATTGTTATAATTTTCATGTTTCCTCTTAAAACAGTATTCTTTGTGTCAGTATTACCAGTTGAACCAATCGGTCAGTACTGAACAGATAATCCACGTAACCAGCGCCCATTCACTAAGCGATAGCGCACCGCATAAAAACATCGTCGCGTATGGGTCCATAAGCAGTGTGCCAGTTGTGTATTTTCAATATTATTCATAGATAGTTTTGTTTATTTTTAATATGTTTTAATGATAGAATATGTTTCTTCTATGAGAATGTTAGCTCTTCGTCAAAAATCATACCTTCGTTATTGATTTGAGTAATAAAATTTTCTGTTTCTTTTTTTTGTCTCTTAAAGTCTATCTTTTTCTAACTCCACCCAGATAGCTTGTCGATCTAATTTAATTCCTCCTTTTACCGGTCGAATTGGAAGCTATAAAGAAATCCGCTACAGTATGACACCTTGACCTGGTAATGGCGTTAATAATATTCTCAAGCAAGGCTGCTAGTTTTTATAAGAATATTTACCGGGATTACTTTGGTGATAGAAAAAGTCAGCGCAAATTTTCATATTATCGCTTTAAGATCGCCATAGTTTTTTGTGAGTTCATAGTAATTACGTTGAAGTTCGTCATGCGTCAAATACAGTTAATTATGACTTTTTAAAGAGAAAAAGGGCTAATTCTTTCTCTGCTACTTTTTTATGAAAAGAATTATTGCAAATGTTCATACTATATTTCATTAGGTAGCTACCACTAAGAAATACGAGAACGAATCATCGTGGCATATAGTTTCCTATATATTATTAAATTTCTTTGCCAGTGATATTAAGTTAATTTTTGCAGTGATGAAATATTCAATCAATGGAGCGAATACTTCGCCTTTTAACTCAGCACATTCAATGCATAGCCAGCATCATTTTGCTGTACCCTTTCCTCCCTCCGTACTGTGCTGGAAACAATATTCGTTTGGTATTGGAGAAAATAAGCGGAGAGTATCTTTCTTCTATTGTCCCTGGGTGCCAAATGGTTTAGCCAAAATAATGTGATTTAACATAATATACTCTCCTGTAATTTCTTACCATAATTTCTATAGGGACTAATGTTGCCCTACAAAACAGATAGAGACTAGCGTTTGGCTTTAATATCCGGTTGAATTTAAAGAAGCTAATCATTTATCTACGCCAGCCAGATATTGCTCGGTTGTTTCCATTCTCTCTCCCATGCACAGGATTTAACATGGTAGCAGCGGTAGTGTATAGCGGATCAATTACTATAAGTTTAATGAAATTATTTAATAGTGTTTTGATATATGGTAATGAATCTCTGTTAACCAATATTGGTTGCTTTGAGAAAATCAGTGTTGTTACCTTATATTTTAAATGAGATCAACCTTCTTGATGTATTGATAATTTTTCAGGCAGCGACGATTTAATAATATTTATCAATTAGAAGAATAGGATTTCCACTTTTCACGTCATTATTATTAACAATTTTCTTAACAGTCATCACGCGAATTTTGCTATCATCGTTCCAAATATCCACTACAGTTAAAGAATCTAGTATACCTTTAAATAATTATCTAGGTCGTATTTTATTTTATTAGCTAGATGTTGCATCTGCTCATTAGTGAAACTGAATTCGGATTTTTACCCTTGATAATTTCAAAAGCAATTTGTAGTACATATCGCTTTGCCAGTTCACTAAAAGTCACTCCAAGCGTTTGGCATGAAGCAGCTAAATTAAGACGCAGTAACTTTTCCTGTTCTCAGTTCATTCCACGTTTCTGTATTTTGTTCTACGTCATGTCAATGCATTATAAGAGCTGATAGACTCGTAGTAGCATTATGGCATCGCATCAGATACAGAATTTGCACCGCTATTATTTGCATAACGTCATAGAGTGTCTCATTAACGCTATCTGTCGTTTCTAGTGGCAGAGTACTAAAATATCATATTTTACCTAACTTTAAATTGGAAAATAGTTGAGCTATATAGAGATTAGTCAAGTGCTCGTATAAGTATTCACCCTTCTAGTACGTAAGCCTATACTTTCTTGATTATTAAGTGTTTCATCGCCCTAAGAATTTTATTTTTAGTTTGAATGTTTATACTGCTTCCTTCTTCGGCGATAGCGGTTATTGTAACTATATAAAGATAAACTTTTGGTAAGGGGATTAATTATTGCTGCTATTAGCAGAGTATCTGTCTACTTGTTTTTTAAATGACGTAAGAATGTTTACAAGGTCCTGTTCTTGTTTTTGATTTTTGGTTGGGGTTTCCACACGCTATATAGATTATTAATGATTTCTTAGGTTTAGCGTTTTTTTAGTAAACTTAATCTTATTGTTGATATTCAAGATTGGTTGAAATAATGCATTTGACGCCGTTTACGGCAACATTGGCTAGCATTCATTCATTGATGACTATTTCCTCCATAAGAAGATTCATGCTAAATATGAAACGTACTTACTTACAGATCCACCTATTGGTTATTCAGTGTTTTTGTATACGTGTATTGGTATACCCCCCCATTAGGAAAGTTCCTATGTAAAGTAGGCTTAACTTCGCTTCGAATAACTTCATGCTCAGCAGCTATCAGCAAATTACAGACACAATTTTCCTATCATCTGTTTTATAGATTTTATTTTTCTGATACCGTTTTGTTAAAAAGTACCTCACAGCCCTTAAACCCTAGTTATTCGCTTTTGTTAAAATTCATTTTTTGTTATTTAATTCAACCCATTTAGTCCAAGCGTCTTTGCTCTTCTACAGGACGGTTAAAGTAGGCTTCTCGGACTATGCAATTGAATTCAAGGAGATATATCTACCATTCATTAACTCTAGCGTTTGATTTATTTGGATCTCCCATATCAACTATGGGCAATTTGTTGTTGGGATCATTTTCTAATACAAATTTCTGATTTTCAAAAAAGCTTAGAAAATTTCTCTACGCTAATTGAATTAAGCGGATATTTAACTTCCTAGTCATTCTTAATCATCCGATCCAATCTACTTCAAAGTGCTTCTAGGTACTCCTAAGTTAGTATAAGTCCTTTAAATCTCAGAATATAGATCTATAATTTGTTACTATTGTATTAGGTGAATAACCTTGATGTGCTGAGTTTTTCAGTAAATTTTTAGGTTATTTTTAGTGTTTACTGTCATTTAGTAGCCTTATATCTACTTATGAATAATAGTGTATTTGTGGCTACCCTTCAATTAATTATGCAGAAAAATTACAAGCCATCAGAAAAGCTAAAAAACTGACGTAAGAAGTGTTTACAAACATGGTCGGTTTATCGTTGAGTACTGTAAAAGTTTATGAATCAGGGAGGAAAAGCTCAAGTAGAAGTAATAAAAAAGTTTTACAAGTTGATGAACTTAAACTATATACAACATGCTTGCTATACGATGATGTATTACTAAAATGTGACCAAATCGCGCTAAATGTTTTAAACAATAATAAAGCAAGTAAGGTAAAGACTAATAGATTAGCAAATGATGGAAAAGAAATAAGCACTTAAATATCATCGCAATTACCTGATATATAAGCTAGTATGAATGCTATATCAAGAATAAATAATGAAAAGATTATGGAACTAGTTAACATCCTTTCTAGGAGAGGAACTATGCTTTTTCTAAAGTTACTAAGCCAAGATAATAATTAATCACTTTTAAATTTGCCAGAAAGGAAAAATCGCAAGCGAGTAAGCCGGCTCCACTCATCTGCGGCCTTGCGGTTAGAATCTATTGGCGAAGAGAAGTTTAGAGAGATTTTACTAAAATTGAAGAATATACAAATTTACCTCAAGAAGAAATGAATGTATTTATTAAAAATACTGATTAACAGATCCCCATCTTTAGGCAGTTATTTGAAGGTGTGGGATTATATCAAACTAATAGTTTATCTAGTTAACTATATGACATGCCGGTGGGTGAGTTACGACCAATCTTCACTAGATTACGCTCTGCACCATAGCTAGAAATTTCCGAGCTACCTTCGTTGAACCATCCTTCTGGCTAAGCTTGTAGTCTTTTTGCTCAGCATCTTGCTGGCTTAGCTAGTAACCTCTCTTTCCCATCTTTAGTCTCAAGTTGTTCTGCAATAGTCATAAAATTTCCCAGTAAGTAAATGTATTTTCTTCAAGAGTTTATATGAAATCCCTTTCCTTCAATCGTATTTCCTGTTTTAACTATTTAATATAATAAATTCGTGCGTTTTGTGTTATTCTTTGGAAGATTACCATTTTTCTAGATGCTGTATAGAATATGGTGGATATGCTGCTGTGATAGAACAAAAGCAGTATAATTACAGGTAAAGAGTCATTGCCTTGTTCGATGTACTGCTGTATCGCGCTGCGATACTATAAGGCAATTAAACGAAACGCTATTATTTTCTTTGGCATACTCTGCTGCTCAAGCAATCTGTAGATATAGGCTTTCTCAGTTTTAGTTTTTATAAAGTATGGTATATCTTAATTGGGTTTTAGGTACGTAAATCAATCATCTTTGATAAAGCTGCCTGTGACTCCATCGTTAGAGTGTTGAAAGCGAAACGCTGCTGCAGAAGATGAGGAGCTGAAAATCTATTTCCAAAATTCTCTAGCTATAGCAATATCGCAAAGAAAATTTTTAACAATGAATCATGATGTTAGGATAGTAAGGATTGTTCATGGGTGTAGAGTAATTGCGTTAAGCGCATAGCCTACCAGTAAATTTACTGAACCTCTAATAAGCCGGATCGCTTCTGATGAATGTTACCAACAGCTATCTAGCATTGACGGAGTTTTTAACTTAGTAAATTGTTGATTGTTGAATTATATTAGCTGCATAATGCATCAAATAAATAATCATATCTAAATATAACTATGTGTGGTTACTATGACTGCTGGCGGGCATTTCATTTTTGCTTTAGCAAGCGCTATCTTTGCAAAGAAATTGGAGTTATCACTAGCATTAGCTCATGGGAACTGGGGGCATATCATTATTGGCGGAATATTAACTTGCCTGCTGCCAGATATCGATCACCCCAAGTCTTTGTTAGGCCAGCGATTAAAATGGCTTTCGATACCCATTACCAAAGTATTTGGTCATAGAGGTATTACTCATAGTTTTCTGGCTATTGTAGTGGCCAGCATATTTCTTTCTTCAAACTTGTTGTCAGAAATTATCATTTCAATACCGGTAGATTTTATTCATGCAATGGTAGTTGGTTATATTAGCCACATTCTAGCTGATATGTTAACACCAGTAGGAATACCGTTACTATGGCCATATCGTCGACGTTTCTGTATCCCAATATTGAACCCCAGTAAATATCCTAAGTGGGAACGAATATTTTGTGTATTAATACTTGTATGTGCTTTTCTGTATCCCTTTGACATATTAATAATTAATAAATTATTGGTTACTGATTCTATACAGAACATATGCCAATGGGCACATAAAAATTTGATTTGAAATCGATTTTTACAGAAAATATTGCTTCTAATTGATCAAGTTCATATCTATGACTACTAACAAATCTAAGTAACAGACCTAATTTTGTGATTTTGAAATTTATTACGCATTTCCATACTAATACCCAGTAATCATCCCCCCCCCTTTGCTATGGTTTTAAAGCTATGGCGAATAACTTTATGTGTGAATTTATTAAAACAGCTTAATTTAGAGAATTTAGGGACTCGTTTACTTTACTCAGCGAACAGTAAATCCCATTTTTGTATTTTCTTGAAAAAGAAATACCGTGTCTGGACATTTTCTATCGTTTAAGAAACTTACTGGTGTTTTTATTCAGTGGAATAAAATGGAAATTAGTATTTTTTAATATATGATGAAGTACTTGTAAGGGTTTTATTTTTTTATCTCATTGATCATGAGTATTAGTCATTATTTCCTACGCTGGTTTTGAGGTGGGGGTGCAGGTGCATGCCCTCTCCAGGAAAAAGATATACAGCAGGGTTATAATTAAGGGAAGTCTGGATGAATTGAGCAGGTAATTTCGTTACTGCAAGTAATGCTAATAAGCTTGCTGAGTTCGTCCCATGACAAAAATGATCAAGCGCTTTATCTATATGTTTTTGCAGTGGAATGAGGGTTAGCGGGTTTCTGTTAAGCATGTAAATTATTTTTCCGTTAATGTTAGCCGGATCGTTGTCCGCGAATAATTCAAAATTAAATATAGCATGAAGGGTAGAGCTGTAACTTTATTTGGTTATGGCGTTTGTTGCACGTTCTATAAACTTTACAAGAATACTGTTGATCTGAATAGCTATTATTTCTTAGCGGATGTAGTTAGATTAATGTATTTACTGCTTAACACTTGGTTGAGGTTATTGCTTGTTTTGTTATAAGAGGGATTCAAGCTTTTTTTGAGTAGTGATATAATCGTTAAACAATTGTTTTATAGTAACTTGTTCAGTAATAGACTTTTCTTGTGTGGTGATATTGGCGGAGGTGAGGGTGCTGAGGGTTTTTGGATTGCTTCTGCGATGGAAGTTTACCCTGGGATAATATCCCAGTGAAAGGAGTTCTAGAGTACCATATTTATGGTACTTGTAAATAAAAATCTTTCTGCAGTAAGGTAAATTTTTAGATTTAAGCGTCCTGTACCTTTGCTGGCTAATACCTTACTACACATAATACGATTGCTCTATCAAAAACGTTGTTAATTTATTTAGCGTATCAGTAAAATGATTAGGCATCATTAGGTTCTAAGTGTACATATCACACGCCTTACCATTTCGACTAATTTCAATCCACCCATTTCTTCTAGAACAGAAATATAAAACGGTAGGTTGAATTAACCAACTGCCCTATATCTCTAAGGATCTCTAAGGCAATGAAAACGAAAATTTTCTATTTCCGCTCGTTTTGATACCGTTCTCCATGTTATATTAAAATAGATCCGCATTTTTCTAATCAAATTTGTGTGTATGAGCCATCGGATCATTTTTCTGACATCATATATACGAATACCTATTTTGATGATTAGCGAATTCTCGCGTCGAAAATACAGCAATCAGTATCGTTTAGAGCTCTAGTCCTATTGCCTTTCCCGATTTTCTGGCTCTATCCCAAATGCAACTTTTCTTTGCATATCAATTTGTGACTATGCTAAGATAATGATATTTGAACGATCTAAATTCTTAGTAAACGCAAATTCAACCGTCGATCTAACTGCTTTAGGACATTCATTGATTAATCTTTCTAACTTCACATCCAGTTAGAACCATCTAATGCGGTTTTATTTAGTCGATACAATCTTTAATAATAGGTGATTTTCTATCCATTTCAATCTCTTTCAACAGATCTCATTATTGATTTTAGGAGTGCTAAATGTCTTACTTTTGTTACTAATAAAAATTTCTTTCTTTTTATTAAGAGTGTATTTTTATTCCTTTTTTTACTGACTTAACTGTATTTTTGCATTTTAGATTGTTCCTGCTTATTTTTTATTTTGCTAAAAGCACTATATTTTTGCTTCTATAATATCTTTTAATCGGGTAGCACTGAAATGAAGGAGCTAAAAACTAAGTCTACCTTTCTCATCATATAAAATTTTTCTTACCTCCTCTCTTCGAGGAATTTGAAGCAGGCTTCGTAAAATGTAAAATTAGGAAAATCATCTAACTTTGCTATTTTATAATTTAGATTTCCTTTTGTCGTGCAAGCTCCTGAGCTTGCTTTTATCCTCTGTCTCAAGTGATTCTTTAATTTTTTCGCACGGTGTGTGTCGTGTAATTGCTGTACCAAATTTTAGCATGTTTGAAGATTGATATTTTACTCCTGATGTTATCAATCTCGCTTTTCTATTGGCGAGAGTATTGATCAAGTTTTTAATGGCTTTAATAGAAGCTTCTTTTATAAATATAAATAAATAAGATGATTTCTTTTTATAGAGATTTTACGTTCCTGACTAATGATTCCAACCTTGCACAAATTAGTCAGTATCTCTTCACTTATTCCTATTATCCTATTATTCCAATTATTCCTGCGCCTTTTTAGTGAGTTAGAGTCATTTTGCTCATTACATTCCTGATTCAAAAACTCATATTATTCTTAGGCGCTTCATTGCTACCTAAAAATAAATACCCTAAGTACGAATGCTTATCTTAATTCCTTGTTAGATGAGGGATATGTTGTTGGGTGGAAGTAGTAGGATTTATTTGCTGCACTGTTTAATACTTTGTTTTAGTATTGGCAAGGTGGTGGTTCTGCGAGTCTTAGTTTGTACTTATTATATTATTTTATTTTTTCATTATCTCCTATCCTAATAATTTTGTTGCATGATTATATTCTTCGACATAATCGTTAGAATCTCGATTCTATCTTTACTCGATAATGTTGTAATAAGAGTTATTAGTAAATCTGGTGTAATGATGGTCAAGATATACGCTACGCTCTGATGCTTCATGAATCTATTCTCCATCATAAAATTGGAGGTTGTTTAGCAGGGGAGGGTCAGCACCTTAAATCCCCCTTTAACTGGTTGCAGCTTTTCTGAGTAGACTGTAACAGCTTTAATACCATTAAAATAGTTGTTTTCTAGAGCTACAGTTCTTCTCGTGTTGGCTTCCGTGATCTTACTCAAAAAAAAAGCCAATTCAATCAGATTCATTCTTCTTATTGACGCTCACTGTTCTGAGGAAGAATCGTAGAATAGCAGCAGTTCTTTCTCGATCTTTCTCCAATTTCTTCATTGCTGCAGGATACTTCGCTGAAAACTTTACCAACAAAACATCAAGGGTTTTATTAGCGGCATCCCGGGTATCTGCTGCTGGGCAGACCACTACAGCTCAGCCTTAACTTTCAGTTGCATGTCTTTTTGTAGTGAAGCCAGCATATTAGATGTTTTTTGTACCCAACAGCGTTGCTACTGCATGTCCTGGAATATCTTTGCCATTACTTTTCAAAACCCAACGGTAGCATCTCCTATAGTAAGCCTGGAAGATACGGTTAATCCATCTTGCTAGAAGGCCATTGAGAAGTTTAGCTAAGTTCGATTCTTATTCTCAATAAGCATCTTTGACCGCAACGACCTTCTTATATGCCTCTGCTCTTCAATCCATTGCTATTTTAGTCTTCTGATGGGGTAACTCGAGAAGACCATGTCTTTTCATTGAGAAGTACCCCTATAGCTTCATAAAAATTACTGGTGGATATGCTTCACAGGTATAGTCATAGTAGCAACTCTTTGACGTTTTGCAGGCTTCAAATAAGGCAGTAGTAACGAGCTGTTGAAACGTATTCTGTTACCGCTGTAATCTCCTGATCTTAAGTATTTTAATATCAGCATCGCCAATACAAGTCTGTATAGTTAGTTGTAGTAAATAACTGTTATGCACGACGACTGCATCATGCACATCAACAAGTGGGCATTCAGCATGTTATTGCAGCATGGCTTCTAGCTCAGGCTAAACGGCGGTGATTATCATCTGCCTTGTACTATTACTGATAAGTTCATGTAAGGGATCATAGGTAATATCTGTTTTCGAGGATAGCTGTAATGGTAGACTTTTCATGCTATATGATCTCTCTGTTATTAAAATTATTTACGAAATTAATCAGCAAGATGCATGCTACTTTTTCTGAAATCTCATATACAGAAATAAGCATAACTTAAATGGAAGCTTCATTTTTGATAAAAGTATGCAGAAGTCAAAGAAAGGCAAGAACCTGAGAAACGATTTCAACCCAAACTGCAACAAGAGAGCAAGCTAATTTTTTGGGAAAATTAAGCTAAAAACCGCTCAGTTATTTATAATATCATGGACTTTTATTAAAATTAGACTTATCTAGTTTTTATTACCTGCTTTTTTTAACATCAAGATAACTAAGTGTTTTTTAAAATTAACCGAACTTTAAACAGCTAATCAGAAAATAGCGTCTATATAGTTAGTGACGGGCTCCTTTCTTCGGTATATATAAATTATTTTCGCTAAAAATAATTTTCTGAATTGCATGTATTAGCGTAAAATTAATTGAGTTAATTAACACTGAGGTTATAGTAATGACAGCAATTGTACGACAGTTCTTAAAGTTAGAGGCAGCAAGTGGTGTGCTGTTAATTATTGCTGCTATTTTAGCTTTGATTATGGCTAATACTAGCCTATTGCAAGGTATTTATCAGGAATTTCTTAATATTCCCATTACTCTTAAAATCAGCGCATTAAATTTTGATAAACCATTTTTATGGTGGATCAACGATGGTTTAATGGCCATTTTCTTTTTGCTTGTTGGCCTGGAAGTTAAACGAGAACTGATAGAAGGCTTATTAGCAGGTCGCGATAAAGTAATTTTTCCTGCTGTGGCTGCTGTAGGTGGTATGCTATTACCTGCTTTGGTATATCTGTTTTTTAATGCAAATAATGAAATCGCCAGGCAGGGTTGGGCGATCCCTGCAGCGACAGATATTGCATTTGCACTGGGTATTATGGCGCTATTAGGTAAGCGTGTACTAACAGAGTTAAAAGTATTTCTACTTGCGTTGGCAATTATTGATGATCTGGGCGTGATTATCATTGTTGCTTTTTTTTATACCAAATCTGTTTCTATCATGGCACTAGGGTTAGCTATGCTTTCTCTATTGCTATTAATATGGATGAATTGGTGTAAAGTTGAAAATATATCTGCTTATTTGGTTGTTGGCATCATCTTATGGATTTGTATTTTAAAATCAGGTGTCTATGCAACACTAGCAGGTGTCATTGTGGGCTTTTTGATACCACTTAAAGGGGGACAAAATAATTCACCCTCTGAACAATTAGAAGATCTTTTGCATCCTTGGGTTGCTTATTTAATTTTGCCATTATTTGCCTTTGCTAATGCAGGTATACAACTTAATGGTGTTACTCTAACTAATCTTGCCAGTGCTTTACCGATCGGTGTTGCATTAGGTTTATTAATTGGTAAACCAACAGGTATTTTTCTGTTTAGTTGGCTAGCGTTAAAATTAGGCGTTGCAAAATTACCTGCCAAAATTAACCTTAAGCAGATATTTGCTGTTTCAGTACTCTGCGGTATTGGTTTTAGCATGTCGATTTTTATTGCTAATTTAGCATTTGAAAGTTTAGATAATTTTAGTACTTATGCACGGTTTGGAATCCTTATCGGTTCTACGCTATCGGCGATCTTAGGATTATTATTATTGAATAGTGTTTTACCAAAAAAGGCAATTAGCACTAAAACTGTTAATTAGGCAAGATAAAGTTAATTTTAAGTTATAAAAACATAAAAATAATAGTATTTTTATGCTCGAGATACGATATTTTTTATTTGTAATGCAAGTATTTCTTTAGCTAAAGAAAATAAGCTATATCTATATAAAGAAAATAAGCTATATAAATAGTTATCAATGCTACAAAAAGAATCAGATATGAGAATGTCGTATTTCAATTTTAATCATCTCTATTACTTCTTGGATATTTGTAAAAATGGATTGGTAGTTTGGCGCTGATGAAGAACTTTATTTAGCACCTTAGACAATAACAGGTTAGATCAAGGCATTAGAAAACGTTTGAATGGTAAATTATTTAAAGGAAGAGGCAATTGGTGCTTCCGTCAGAACTAGGGCAACTAGTTTTTTTATTATCCTGATAAAATGTTTGTGCTAAATCAAGAAATGCTAGATATTGTTAATTCTAGTTATGAAATAAATTTGTTGTTTTTTGCTGCTGAGGCGTTATCTAAACGGTTGATAACGCCGCGTTCTTGAAACTAGTATTATTGATTATGAATAGATCTCTATTACGCTGTTTTGAATTGAATCGACACAGGAGCTTTTTTGGGAGTAATTAAATCAATATAAATTATAGATGATCTTAACTGATTCTGATTGCCGGTTAATTCCTCTCAAGAAGAATGGTTCTTTTTCTTTACGCTTGGGTAGGGTGAGGTTAGTTTTTTATCACAAACCAATATTGGAGAAATCTTTTCCAAGTATGTTTAGAATAACGGTGTTTATTTTTATTCTAAGTCGCGTTGGAGACGTATGTTCGGTCCTTATTCGTTTTTTTGGATCTAAAAATAATTTATAGGTAGTAATTCTAGGTGAGTTTGATGATGTAGCGCAGTGTTGCTGAAAGCATTTGGCATATATCATAATGGAATATTTATCGCGCCGTTGCTACTATATGCAAGTGAGATTTTTAGATAATGAACTTGTTGAAATTGGTTATATGGATATATGGATAAAGTAAAAGAAGAATATTAGATTATTTTCAGCAAAAATAATCTAGCTTTCAGAAGTGCAACATGTCTGTAAAAAGATTTTTCTGGCTTCTTTGATAAAACTTTATATAAACAATAATAGCTATTTTTAATAGTAATAAAAACCAGCTAAAGCTGGTTTTTAGCAAAATCAAAATAAATTACATTGATTTGATTTGTGCCACTAAATTTGCTTTATGACGTGCAGCTTTGTTTTTGTAGATCAAGCCTTTGCTAGCATAGCGATCAACAATAGGTTGCATGTTGTTAAATGCTTTTTGTGCTGCTTCTTTATCACCAGTGGCAATAGCGACATAAACTTTTTTAATAAAAGTACGCACCATAGAACCACGACTAGCATTATGCTGCCGGCGTTTCTCTGATTGTATGGCACGTTTCTTAGCTGATTTGATATTAGCCAAGGTCCAACTCCCAAATATTTTTCTATCAATGACAATATAAAAGCTGAGGAATATCCCTTTTTAGCCTTCATTTATCAATGAATTTGTATAAATTTATGTAAATAAGCATCGTGTACAACAATAAGATCAGATCTGTTGTGATGATTAGAAATTTTATCAGTTTACTGAGTGATAATACAGTTTTAAATGTGAAAAGAAAAGTAGGATGAAATTATAGAAAAGTGATTAGATTAAGTATTTGTGTGTTACTTACAAAGAACCATTTATTATCTTTGTTATAAAAATTAATCAAATAGTGACTTAACCATCAAAGTAGTATAAGCGGTATAATCCAATAATTTTTAATATATTGAGCCGATTATGAAGTTAGTACGTGGTATACATAATATACGCGCACATCATCATGGTTGTGTGTTAACTATTGGTAATTTTGATGCTGTTCATCGAGGACATCATGCATTATTAAAACATTTAAAACAACAGAGTCAGCGTCTCGGAGGAGTACCAACGATGCTCATGATTTTTGAACCACAAGCATTAGAATTTTTTTTGGGCAAAAATGCACCAGCACGTTTAATGCCTTTTCGGGATAAAATAAACTACTTTACTGAATATGATATCGATTATTTACTCTGTATTAAATTTAATCCCACATTTGCTTCATTGACACCGCAAGCTTTTGTTTCACAATTGCTGGTAGAAAAATTGGGGATTAAATTTTTAGCAATTGGTGATGATTTTCGCTTTGCTAAAGATAGACAGGGTGATTTTAAATATCTCAGTGAAGCAGGAGAACAATATGGTTTTGAAGTGGCCAATACTAAAAGTTTTTGTAACGCTGGACAGCGAGTTAGTAGTACCGCTGTCAGGCAAGCACTATTAAGTGATAATCTTATCCTTGCTGAGAATCTTATGGGACATCCTTACCGATTAAGTGGTCGAGTGGTGTATGGTCGCCAGCTTGGTAGCGTGATCGGTTTCCCAACTGCAAATATATCATTTAAATGTTTAGTTATTCCTCTTAAAGGTGTTTATGTGGTAGAAGTATATGGTTTAGCCAATCACCCATTGCAGGCAGTGGCAAATATTGGCACACGGCCAACAGTGAATGGGGTAGATAAGCAAATTGAAGTTCATTTAATAGATGTGCGTATGGATATATATGGGCGTTATATTGATGTTGTATTGCGTAAAAAATTGCGTAATGAGCAGCGATTTGCTTCTGTTGATGAATTAAGACAGCAAATTGCTAAGGATATAATGGCTGCAAGACAATTCTTCCAGTCGTCATAAATAAGATATTTAGCTGAAAATTGAAATTGAGAATTTAAATGAGTGACTATAAAAATACTCTGAATTTACCGAAAACAGGGTTCCCTATGCGTGCTGACCTCGCTAAACGAGAACCACAAATGTTAGCCCGTTGGTATAAAGAAGGTTTATACCAAGCTATTCGCCAGGCCAAAATAGGTAAACAGATGTTTATACTCCATGATGGTCCTCCTTATGCGAACGGTAGTCTTCATATTGGTCACTCAGTTAATAAAATTCTTAAAGATATTATCATTAAATCTAAAGGACTGGCCGGGTTTGATTCGCCATATATTCCTGGTTGGGATTGTCATGGTTTACCAATTGAACATAATGTTGAACAGATTACAGGTAGTAAACCCGGAGATAAGGTTTTTGCAGCCGTTTTTCGTCAAGAATGTCGTAAATATGCAAAAGAACAAATTAAAGCTCAGAAAGCTGATTTTATCAGAATGGGTGTGCTTGGTGATTGGGAACAACCTTATTTAACTATGGATTTTAATACTGAAGCGAATATTATTCGTGCGTTAGGCAAAGTGATTGAAAATGGGCATTTAATAAAAGGCGCTAAACCGGTTTATTGGTGTACTGCTTGTGGTTCTTCCTTAGCGGAAGCGGAAGTTGAATATTATGATAAATCATCACCTTCCATTGATTTACGCTTTAGCGCTGTGGATGCTAACGCTGTTTATAGTAAATTTGGCATAAAATCGTTAGCTTTGCCGGTTTCAGCTGTGATCTGGACGACAACACCTTGGACGTTACCTGCAAACCGTGCAATTGCGGTTAACTCTGATTTTGAATATCAAATAGTTAAAGTCAATAATGATGAATGTTTGATTTTGGCAAAATCACTGGTTGAAGCAGTAATGGATCGTATTACAGCAGCAACAGAGTGGAAAATTTTAGCTCAATGTAAAGGTTCTGAATTGGAATTACTGCATTTTCATCACCCATTTATGAACTTCGATGTGCCTATTATTTTAGGTGATCACGTTACTTTAGACACGGGTACTGGGTTTGTACATACCGCACCAGGCCATGGCATAGATGATTATATTGTTGGCAAAAAATATAAACTTGAAGTAGCTAATCCAGTCGGTCACAATGGTTGTTATTTACCTAATACTTATCCTAATTTAGATGGTGTTTTTGTATTTAAAGCAAATCAGTTAATTATCGAACTTTTAGCGGAAAAATTGGCACTGCTGCATAAAGAAATATTACAGCATAGTTATCCTTGTTGCTGGCGGCATAAAACACCAGTTATTTTTCGTACGACACCTCAGTGGTTTGTGAGTATGGAAAAAAATGGTTTACGTGAACAATCTCTAAAAGAGATTAAGGGTGTTGAATGGATCCCAGATTGGGGGCAAGGTCAGATTGAATCTATGGTTGGAAATCGTCAAGATTGGTGTATATCTCGTCAGCGCACCTGGGGTATACCGATGGCATTATTTGTGCATAAGCAAACAGAAGAATTACATCCGCATACGTTAGAATTGATTGAAAAAGTCGCTAAACATATTGAAAAAGCAGGTATCCAGGCATGGTGGGATCTTGATCCCGTAACTCTATTAGGGAGTGATGCAGCTGATTATGTTAAAGTCCTCGATACCCTTGATGTCTGGTTTGATTCTGGTTCTACTCATTATGCCGTTGTCGATGTTCGTCCTGAATTTAAAGGTTATTCTGCTGATTTATATTTGGAAGGCTTAGATCAGCATCGTGGTTGGTTTATGTCGTCTTTAATGCTGTCAACTGCGATGAAAGGAAAAGCACCTTATCGAGAAGTATTAACCCACGGTTTTACTGTTGATGGACAAGGCCGTAAAATGTCAAAATCATTTGGTAATATCATTAGTCCACAAGACGTGATGAATGATTTAGGTGCTGATATTCTACGGTTATGGGTTGCTTCAACCGATTACACAAGTGAAATTACTGTTTCAAATGAAATTTTAAAACGTTCTGCCGATAGCTATCGGCGTATTCGTAATACAGCACGTTTCTTATTAGCCAATTTAAACGGTTTTGATCCTGCCTTACATCAAGTTAAACCAGAACAAATGGTGTTATTAGATCGCTGGGCAGTAGGGCGGGCTAAAGTCGCACAATCAGAAATCATTATGCATTATGCTAATTATGATTTTCATGCAGTAGTTCAGCGGTTAATGCAGTTTTGTTCAGTTGAAATGGGTTCTTTCTATTTAGAACTTATAAAAGATCGTCAATATACGCTAAAAAGTGATAGTTTGGCGCGTCGTAGTTCCCAGACGGCCTTATTCCATATCATAGAGGCATTAGTACGTTGGATTGCGCCAATCCTTTCTTTCACGGCTGATGAAATTTGGCAGCAATTGCCTGGTAAACATGCTAAATATGTCTTTACTGAGGAATATTATGCTGCCTTGTTTGGCTTGGATGTTAATGAAACGCTTAATGATGAATTTTGGAATAAGTTATTAATTATCCGTAGTGAGGTTAATAACATTCTTGAACAAGCTCGTGCAGACAAGCTTATCCGTAGCTCGTTGGAGGCTGCAGTGATTTTATATGCCGATACAGAATTTGCTGAAATACTTAATCGTTTAGGTAATGAGTTACGTTTTGTATTCTTAACTTCACAGGCTAAAGTAATTAATATTACCCAAGCTCCAGTTCAGGCACAGAATAGTAAACTGAGTGGATTGAAAATTGCTTTCCAGCAGATGGAAGGTGATAAATGTCCACGTTGTTGGCACTATGCAACGGATATTGGTCAGGAGGAGGAGCAGTATCTAGAATTGTGCGGTCGCTGTGTTACTAATATAGCCGGAAACGGTGAAATACGTAAATTTGTCTAATGAAAAATCCTATCTGCTTTACTGGCTTATACTGGTTATGGTTAACGGTTTTGATATTAATCATTGATCTTGGTAGTAAGCAACTCATTTTAAATAATTTTCAATTATATGAATCAATACCGTTAATGCCTTATTTCAATTTTGCTTATGCTCAAAATCTTGGCGCAGCATTTAGTTTTTTAGCTGATAAAGGAGGATGGCAGCGTTGGTTTTTTGCCTTTGTCGCGATTATTATTTGTGTAGTGCTTATCGTAATAATGTATCGTCAAAGCGTGAAAAAAAAATTGAGTAATATTACTTACGCATTAGTTATTGGTGGAGCGTTAGGGAATTTGTGTGACCGCTTAGTCCATGGTTTTGTAGTTGATTTTATTGATTTTTATGTTGGTAACTGGCATTGGCCAACATTTAATATTGCTGATATGGCGATTTGTAGTGGTGCGGTACTCATCATTCTTGATAGCTTCATCAATACAGAAAAAAAAACGAATGGATCTTAGTTTATTCTTTGTTTACATTGATAACATTGATAACAGGTTAAGTTATTTTTAACAATAGCTTTTTATTGTCATGTTAACCTTACTACAAGCAGATAGTGCCATGTTTGGTGCATTTCACGATAAAACTTGAGAAGTTAAATTGGTGATTCAACCTATGATCAGGATAAACCAGCATTTTTATTAGCGATAAAAACCTCTCGCTAGCACTAGAAAACAATTAATTGGTTTTAGTGTTGGTAAAAAAGACGCCTACTATAGGCGGAGATGATATTATTTTGTAAATAAAACCTAGATATTATCCAATACTTTATGCCAAAAGAATTTATTCAGGTTTTGGGGTATGATGCCTGAAGTCTCTGCCATCATATTATTTACCACGATAAATGGTAGTGAAATGCCAGGCATTATAACTGCGGTAACGGAAGAAGTCTATCACCGTTGATTTTAATTATCTGTTAGGGGCTTAGAAAATTATTTTAATATTAAAGTGTTAGGAATTGATCTGAAATGGGAGGGATAAGATGCAAATATTGCTGGCTAATCCTCGAGGTTTTTGTGCAGGTGTTGATCGAGCAATTAGTATTGTTGATCGCGCATTGTGGCTTTATGGTACACCAGTTTATGTTCGTCATGAAGTCGTGCACAATCGTTATGTGGTTGACAATTTACGTCAATGCGGTGTAATTTTTATTGAACAAATTTCTGAAGTCCCTGATGGTGCTATTTTGATCTTTTCGGCTCATGGTGTTTCTCAAGCAATACGACAGGAAGCTAAGAAACGTCATCTAACAATGTTATTCGATGCAACTTGTCCGTTGGTAACTAAAGTACATATGGAAGTTGCGCGTGCCAGCCGTAAAGGTAAAGAGGCGATTTTAATTGGTCATGTTGGGCATCCTGAAGTAGAAGGCACAATGGGACAATATAATAACCCGGCAGGCGGTATGTATTTGGTTGAAGCGCCTAAAGATGTCTGGACGTTACAAGTAAAAGATGAAAATAACCTTTGTTTTATGACCCAGACTACCCTATCGGTTGATGATACCGCTCATGTTATTGACGCCCTAAATACTCGTTTTCCAAATATTCTTGGGCCACGTAAAGATGATATCTGTTATGCAACAATCAATCGTCAGGAAGCAACGCGTGAATTGGCTAATAAAGCTGACATTGTACTAGTTGTTGGATCTAAAAATTCTTCTAATTCCAATCGTCTTGCTGAATTAGTACAAAGAGCAGGTAAACCGGCTTACTTGATTGACTCTGCTGCTGATATTCAAGAATATTGGCTGAAAAATATGAAGATTATTGGTATTACTGCTAGCGCTTCTTCACCAGATATTCTTGTTTGTCAGGTTATTGAATGCTTAAAGGTTTTAGGTGCCAGTGAAATGATCGAAGTTGCTGGTCATGAAGAAAATATTGTTTTTGAAGTACCAAAAGAGCTACGTGTTGAAATTAAGCAAATATAATTTTATACCTATTTTGGTATTTTATTAAATTAATTTTTTAGCGTAGAAATTTATCTTCTAATTAAACTAACTTTAATGGTTTTTTACTTACTAAGGGTTGTTGCCAGCATTAGGTTAGGATGAATGTTAAGCTTGTCGAACTTAGGATGTTTAATCTGCTTAAATCAAGAGAGAAAAACATGATTAATTCAGATATTCGTATTGCCATCTCGTTGGTAGTAGTAATCTGAATGGCTGACCGGGTGGAGAAGGGGATATGAATTAATTAAAGCAGTTTCACAATAGGATGGCGTTGTTTTAGGAGGCACTATTAGAAAAAAGCTCAAGCACAGTAAGGTACTATGATAGCGATGAATTAGTTAGATTGGTTGTTTAAATGTTATAATTAGTGACTAGTTAATTAATATTTTAGATAAATTTGATATTTTTATCGATTTTACTCGTCACGAAATGTACGCAATATTACCTTCAGAGTTTGTAAAAAATATGCTAAAATAATAATTATTGATACTAGAGGTTTTAATAAAAATAAACAGAAGTCGATTGAAGACGCAGTGAAAACTATCTATCTCTATGGGGTGGTAATAGCAGCAAATTTAGTGTTTGTGTTAATTTGGTCTTGTAGTTATTAGGAAAAGCAGCAAAAGTGATAGGCGAAAATATAGTGATATTGAGATTATTAAAGCTCATCACAGCTATAAAGTCGATGCGCCATCAGGAACAGCTTTAGCAATGGCTAAAGCTATTGGGCTATATTAGCAAAGGTTGTTGGTAGAAATTCTTTATATATAGTATATGAAGGATTTTCCTACAGAGGATAGGATGGCATAAAAAAGCAAACAGTCATATAGATCAAAGAAACTTTTCCTCACACCACCCTGCCAACATAAAGAGCTGCATCTTATTAGATAGCTCGGGAACAATTTGTCAGATGATCTTGATTCATGCATTGAAGCAACTCATTTCACTTTATCCTACCGATATTGTCAGAGTGAGCATCTTATCCACTGGGGGAGATTCATTAGAGTTATAGCGATTTTTCTTAGAAAATCCAGATTGCAGGAAAAGATTTAATAATTTTACTGAAACACCTCTGCTGAAACTACATCACAAGGATAAATACTTTAATTATTTGAAATGTATGTTGAATGATTTGACTTTACAGGAGTCAGCAAAATAAACAGGCATTGATTAAAAAGAGCGTTTAGATGGCGTCAGTGCTTCCTTGCTTCAGCAGTGATAAGGCAACTTAAATGCATTAAGTGGGTATTGTTGAAGTCGAAAAGCATTTTTTCTGAATCCTTCATAGAAAAGCCAGAAAACACGTAAACACGTAAGAGGAGGAGATAAAAAGAAAGAAGATCCGTGTGGTCTTATCTCCCGAGATTGACAGGGTTGGTGATGTGAGCGATGAGAGATTCTTGAAGAGTTTGATGCAGAGTCTGTTAACTGTTTTTTTGATGTGATCATCGATAAATAGTCCATTCTATGCTCTGGTGGAGCTAAATGATATCAACCTTTTCCAGCAAGCATGAAATTAGTCACCATCGCCTAATAAGGTTAGATAATTAGAGAGTTATTGGTAAGGAATTTTACATTTAAAATGTGAACAGTTATATCAGCTGATTAAAAGAATAGTTGAGTAGATTCCTAGTGTAGAATTATTTTATTTACTGAATTATCTAGCCTGGAGATAGATTGTTTAAAATCAATAACAATTGAAATACCAGATGTGGGTGAGTATAAATTGCTCTGTGAGCAAAGCAACAACTTTTGCCAACATACCCTGTTTATTGAGAGTTATTATCAAATATGGCATATTGCGATCAGACTACGTTCTAGTATGATGCTTCATGAATCTGTTCTTCATTCTTAAATTGGACATTCTTTACAACCAGAGTAAGCAAGTAAAATCTCTTTAGCCGATTCCAGTTTTTTTGAGAAAAAGTAAGCAGCTTAAACACTATTAAATGGTTGTTTTTCTCTAACCACAGTTCTTCTCGCGTAGGCGTCGTAACCTTAGTATCGAAAAGCCGATTTAATTGGATTCGTCGTTCTTATTGACGCTCAGTGAACTGAGGGGAAGTCATAGAACTTGAACAGTTCTTATCGATATTTTTACAGCTTCTTCATTGCTGAAGAATGATAGTTCGCTGAAAAATCTTTCCAACAAAATACATCAATGGCGTTATTAGCTGCATATGACTCTCTGCTAGCAAGAGATTTCATAAGCTCTGGCTTAACTTTCGGTTCCATCCATTTTGTGACTGAAGCCAGCACATTAGGTGTTTTGTGTATTAAAACAGCATTGATGTTGATGCTGCATCTGCGTATCCTGGGATATATTTGTTATTCTATTTCAAAAATCAATGGCACCGTTTCTCCAGTAGCAAGAGACTAGAAAATACGCTTAAGCCACTCGTCTCGCAAGGGCATTGAGAAGTTTAGTTAAGTTAGCTTCTGACTCTTAATAAGCATTTTAATTGCAATGAGCTCCTTAAGTCCATGCTCAGTAACACTGACAATGTGACCACCATGCAAGGCGATTATCTTGTCTGAGAGGAGTGTATATGCCATCACCAAAGAAATAAACGTAGCTCGCGTATCCTTTAAATGCAGCAAGGGGCACCATTTTTCCTGTGCTTTTCAAGCCATTGTTGTTTCAGTCTGCTGATGGTATTGGCAGAGAAAGCCTCTGCTTTTTCAGTAAAAAGATGCGCGCCGCTGCCCCCTTCCCTATAGCTTCATGAAATCACTTGGGAGATACCTTGTAATGGGGGGGGGGTAAATAGAGGCATGGTACCACAACTCTTCGCCGCTTTTTGCACGCTTTAGATAAGGGAGTAGGAACGAGCTGTTGAAGCATATGATGTTTTTCAGCGATCTCTGACTTTAGGTACTTTAATTTCAACATTGCAATACCAGTCTGTATAGTTTGCTGTGGGAAATAATTACTATGAATAACGGGCATGTGTGAGACTCTCTTTGATAAGGCGATGTGTTTAGGATCTAATCATAGCATATGGTTTTGAACCTCATATTCAACGCCTGTGGTTATGAGCTGCCTGGCACTATTACGGTTGAGTTCATGAAAGGGATCAGATATAATACCTGATTTTTTGGATACCTACCTGTAGGGTAGGTTTTTCCATTGCATATCATCTTTCTATTCTTGAAGTCATTCATTAAATCAATCATCAGGATATACGCCAGCATCTTTGAAACCCAATACAGCAGAAATGAGCATAACTCGAATAATGTTACTTTAACGAATAATAATGATCGTAAGGGTAATTTTCATAATGTTATCTTTGTGATGTGAGCACCAATATTCTGGTGTGCAAGAAACACAACGTAAATTGATTGGTTTTACTGAGCAGGATAATAGTACTGATGAATTACCAGAGATAAAACGAATTTTCGCGTTTGACTTTTACAATCAATTAGATGGTATTATTTAGTTTAATGGTTTGATACCAGAAGTTTTTCCAAACTTATTGATAAGTTTATTCTTAAGTTATAGGTTCAACTTGATGAAAATGTTTGTCAATTAAAATCAGTAATGCGGTACCAAATGGCTTTCTACTAAAGGCTATGAAATAGGGCTACGGGGAAAAAACCAAGCCCCCTCCACAAAAAAAGGGGCAACAGGAATACATACTTATCTAGGATAATTTAAAGAAATCTTTATCTAATAAACTTTTATTTGGCTAATTGAGTCACGGTGGTCCCCCTTCTTAAGATCGATGTGAATAAGATGAGGTAAAATTAACCTATCATTTCGAAGATATGCAAAAAACCTAAACCGGAAGATGCATTAATCTAATTATAGATAGTTTATAATCATACACGATATTCCAATCATCTATGGCAATAGATTGAGAGTAAAAGATATTAACGGCTGCGAAAGATGATTCGGCCTTTAGTTAGATCATAAGGGGTTAACTCGATAGTCACTTTGTCGCCTGTTAGAATACGGATATAATTCTTACGCATTTTACCAGAAATATGCGCAGTAACTACGTGTCCATTTTCTAGTTCAACACGGAACATGGTATTGGGTAAAGTATCTAGTACTCTACCTTGCATTTCAATATTGTCTTCTTTGGGCATCTAAATCCTCTGAGTTAATCAGCAAGTTTTTATGGGTAAAATAATCCTGAAAAACCCTTATTATGTAAGGGAGTTGTAGAGTTTAAAGTTACTTTTCTTTTTATTAAGATAGAAAAATTACAGTATCAAAGCTTGATAGTACAAAAATATACAACAAGTATACTGTTTGAACAACGGAAACAATAAAAATAAAATGCAACAACATCACAAAAAACCATCTAACTTAGTTTTTAATAGTATGAATGAATTTCTCACTTATATTTTTATATTGATCTTAAATCAGCTATCTGTTGCTTTTGTTTAGATAGAAAAATATTTTTCAGTTAATCATCTAAAGCAAAGTAATTAATTTCTTTTTTACTGAATAAATTTATAGTTTGCTTTAACCAACACGCTTTATCGATAGGTTGATCGTGATATTGATAGAGACAATTTAAAAATTGTACCTGAGTGATATCGATCTCTTTCACGCCTAAAGAAGCGGTATATGCATTAATTATTTAACAATCAAAAAGAGTTTATCACCAAAATTTAAAAAGTGGTGATAAAAAGCAATAAGTGCATATTTATAATCCTCATTAATAAGGTTGAACATTAATTTACTAGAAAATTTTTATTAAAATTAACCCCATATAGCTAAGCAATTAAATTTATCTGTACTAAACTTTAACGGAATGATCAATGCAAAATTAATGCAAAGCAGTATAGATTTATATTATTTGCTGGGTGATCCCACAGATTCATTTTTGCCGTTGTGTGTAGCAGGGCGGCTTTGGATAACTTTGTTCAAAGTCATGATTTAGCGTAATGTCTAAAAGACGTTTTTCTCATTCTTTTTTTATTGTTCGGTTAAAGTATATTTCTGCTGGCAAGAAAAATATATTTAGCTCTGGCGAGCACTACCATAATGGGCAGCTCGTAATCTAGCACAACACCAAGCTTACCACTGATGTCTATAAAGCATTGGGTTCATATAAAGCATATTCTGGCTCTGAAAATATATAAGATCCATCATTAATATGAAACAGATTAACTGTCCTAATTAACTAATTTTGTAATTATATTACTAGTTTTTTGCTTGATAAAATTGAAAATAGCGCCATTTTAATTGTAGTAATTTTTTATGGGGGTCGCTTGCTCAATAATTTTCCCATTATCCATCACATATATTTGATCCATTTTTTCTAGAGCTTCCAACCGATGTGTAATAACTAACAAGGTTTTATCGCGGCAGTGTTGCTGTAACTGAATTAGTATCTGTTTTTCAGTTTTTGCATCTAATCCTTCAGTTGGCTCATCTAATAAAATTACTGGTGCATCATAAAGTAGGGCTCTTGCGATACCTAATCGTCGTTGTTCACCGCCTGAAAGTTGTCGACCACCTTCACCAATCCAACTATCGAGCCCTTGATTTTTAATCAGGTTGTTTAAATCCAGTTGTTTTAATACTTTTATTAGTAAAGTATCACTTGCATCATTTTTCGCTATTAACAGATTTTTACGTAAAGTATCACTAAAAATATGCGTTTGCTGTGGTACTACTGCCATTAATTTACGTAATGTTTTCTCATTATAGTGATTAATTGGATGGCCATTTATTAAGATCTGACCTGAGCTGACATCCCATGCACGCGTTAATAATTGTAACAGCGTAGATTTACCACAGCCAGTTTTACCTAATAGCGCAACATGTTCACCTGCATTGAGTGTTAAAGATATATTTTGTAATGTTGGTTCTGGATGTTGAGGATAACTGAAATGTACTTTTTGTAATTTAATCTCAACCTGATTATTGGTCATTATATCTGAAGCTGGGAATGTTACGGCTGGCTTTTGATTAATTAACTCCATTAAGCTATTTGCTGAAGTAATAACTTGTCCTAAATATTGAAATGCAATAGCCACCGGCCCAAAAACTTCAAACGAAGCTAAGGTACAAAACACTAACAGGGCAATAAGTGCACCGGGTTTATGCTGTTCACCAACACCAGTTGCTGCAATCCACATTAGTAAGGTTGCGGTAAAGCCGGATATAAAAATCATAATAGATTGTGATAGTGCAGTTAAGTTAGATTGCTGCTGTTGGCATTTTAGCCATTTGGATTCTAGATCGGTCAATACTTCCAGAAAGCGAGGTATTGCGCCAAAAACAGTTAGTTCTGCTTGTGCCTGAATAATATTGATTAAACAAGCGCGATATTGGCTGCGAAATATAGTGATAGCATATCCAATGGATTTTCCAGCCTGATAAAAGAAAAAAGGTAAGATAACTAACAAACACAGCATAATTGTGCCCAGAGTAAGGGCAAGAAATGAGTCTAATATGCTTAACGTTAAGATGAGTAAAATAGTAATAACCAAAGCAGCAAAGATGGGAGAAATTATCCGTAGATACAAGTGATCAAGGCTTTTGACATCAGCTAGCAGACGATTAAGGATATCTCCTTGGCGATAATGTGCGATACCGCTAGGTGATAGCGGAAATAGTTTTTGAAATATAAATATCCTTAAATATGCTAGGACACGAAAAGTCGTGTCATGGTTAACCAAGCGTTCGGCGTAACGACTGGCAGTGCGGATAATTGTAGAGCATTGAACGCCTGCTATCGGTAGTATATAATTAAAAGTATACAGCCCAGTAGCGCTACCTAGTGCCATTCCAGCTAAAAACCAACCTGATAGGGTCAGTAGGGTAATATTTGCTAGTATCGCAACAATGCTTAATATAATACCAAGATTAAGTAATAACCAATGACTACGATATAGCTTAAAAAAAGGGAGTAGTACACGCATATTATATCTCCTTTGCACGATAAGTTAGTAGGCGGCTAAAAGCTCCTTTAGTCTGGCTTAGCTTGTTGTAAGTTCCTTGTTCAATAATTAAACCATTTTTCATCACCCATATTTGATCGTATTCGGCAGATTCTGTTAATAAATGTGTAACCAGCAAGGTTGTTTGCTTAGTAGAGGCCATATTAAGTGCTGTCATTACACGTTGTTCACTTTGCATATCAAGGCTTGCTGCAGGCTCATCCAGTAAAAGCAAATGACAGGGTTTTAATAACGCGCGGGCAACAGCAATTCGTTGTGCTTGTCCAAGGGATAAGCGCGCGGCATTTTCGCCAATTTTGGTATTAACTCCTGCTGGTAGATGTTTAGTAAACTCGGTTACATAAGCATTTTCCATTGCAATATTGATCGCTGCTAGGGAAGCTTTTGGTGAATAGAGACGTATATTCTCAATGATGGTTTTTTCGGGTAAATGGGGATTTTGACCAACCCAGCTAAGTTGTTTCCGCCAATCAGTCATATCGAGATCTCTAAGCTCAATTCCATTAATCGTTAGCGAGCCACGATAGGGTAGAAAACCCAGTAATACATTTAATAATGAACTTTTTCCAGCTCCGCTTTGGCCGACTAAAGCAATGCGCTGGTTTGGAAATAGGTTAAAATTTAACGGGCCAGCCAAGTGTATATTGTCATGAGAAAAAATTTCTAGCTGGTGTGCAGTAATGATGGTTAATGGTTGAACCGACGTTATTAGCTGATTGCTTTGCGTTTGTGGCGATGCTTGTTCTATGTTGGCTAGTAATATAAATAAAGATTGTGCTGCACCCACTGCTTGAGCTTTAGCATGGTAATAAGTGCCTAAATCACGTAGTGGCTGAAAAAATTCAGCTGCGAGCATCAAGGCCAAAAAGCCAGCAAAAAAGGTAACCGGTATACCATAACTACCAAAATGTAATTTGCCTAAATAAGAAAAACCGAAATAAATTGCGACAATAGCGATGGAAATTGACACAAAGAATTCTAACACTGCCGAAGTAAGAAATGCTATCCGTAAGACTTCCATGGTTCTTTTACGAAATTTTTCGGTCGCTTGTTCAATATCTTTTATCTCTTTGGTGGCACAGAAAAAAAGTCGTAAGGTATCCAGTCCACGTAACCGATCAAGAAATCTGCTGCTTAATCGGGCTAAAGCAACAAAATTTCGCCTATTAACATTAGCAGCGCCCATCCCAATTAATATCATAAATAAGGGGATTAGAGGTGCGCTGATCAATAAAATTAAGCCAGCAGCCCAGTTAATCAGGAAAATCGGAATCAGAATGATAATCGGGATTATAGCGGCTAAATACATTTGGGGTAAATAACGAGCATAATAATTCTGTATATCCTCAATTTGTTCTAAGATAATCGATGCCCAACTTCCAGCTGGTTTATTTTTAATCCAAACAGGCCCTAATTGGTTAAGTTTATTTAGCACCATCTTCCGGATCTGCTGACGAACAATTTTTCCACAAATAAATCCAATTTTTTCTCGTATAAAATTAATTATTGCTCGTATAATAAATACCCAAATGAGTAATATAAATTGAAGAAGCAATTCTTCTCGAGCTACATTGTCTATAATCAATACTTGTAAAATAGTAGCTAAAAGCCAGGCTTGTATAACGATAAGTAGGCCACTAATAATTCCTAGTAACATGGATAAGCGTAGCCAGTATTTTGCTGGTGCTGATTGTTGTTTCAACCATTTTACCAGTTCAGTTTGTTTTTGTTTATCCATAGCGATGATTTATATACCGGTGATAAGTTAATTGTTACAATGGGTTGATCTTAATTTTATCTAATATCAACTTTAGAGGTATATTATAGATAAATCTGTTACAGATAAAAAGGCGCTATTCGACAGCGCCTGCTAAAGAAATTTATAAGATTATTATAAATTATAATATTTATTTACAGTAGAATGCTTCTAAATAACGTTCTGCATCAATGGCAGCCATACAACCAGTAGCTGCTGAGGTAATTGCTTGACGATAGACATGATCCATGACATCACCGGCAGCAAAAACACCTTCAACTGAAGTTTGGGTTGCATTACCTTTATTTCCAGATTGGACTTGGATGTAGCCATTTTCTAATACTAACTGATCAGTAAAGATACTTGTATTGGGCGTATGGCCAATAGCGATAAATACGCCAGTAACAGAAAGCATCTCTAGGTTATTATTTTTGGTTGAACGTAAATTGATTTTAGTGACACCACCATTGTCACCTAATACTTCATCGAGAGTAAAATTGGTGTGTAATACAATATTACCAGTTTTTACTTTTTTCATCATCCGTTGAATGAGAATTTTTTCGGCACGAAATATTTCACGTCGATGAATCAGATGGACTTCAGAAGCGATATTTGATAGGTAAAGTGCTTCTTCAATAGCGGTATTTCCACCTCCTACAACTGCCACTTTTTGTTTTCGATAGAAAAAGCCATCACAGGTGGCACAGACAGAAATGCCATGACTTTTAAAGGCTTCTTCAGAAGGCAAACCAAGATAGCGAGCTGAAGCACCGGTAGCGATAATAAGCGCATCGCAGCTATATATTCCATTATCGCCAGTTAGTTTAAACGGCCGTTGCCGTAGATTAACCTTATGAATGTGATCATTAATAATATTTTCTTCTGTAGTAAAATTTTTAGTATGTTGCAGCATCCGTTCCATTAATACTGGCCCCATTAACTTGGAATGATCCCCTGGCCAATTTTCAATTTTGGTGGTAGTGGTTAATTGTCCTCCTGGTTGAACGCCGGTGATTAATACTGGATTTAAGTTTGCTCTGGCTGTATAAATAGCTGCTGTATAGCCAGCTGGGCCAGATCCTAGAATAATAACTTTACTATGATTGGTAAAGTTCATAGATGCTCCATTTTAAAGAATATTTATTCGATGTGCGATTGTAGGAGATTAGAGAAATTAAAAAAAGTAAATTAAATGAAAAATAATAAGTGTTACTTCCCGGAAGATAGTATGGTTTTTGAATAATTTAGTGTTAACTTTTAACAAAATTTTTATAGATTGCAATGGACTTTTACTACCTACTAATACTGATTGGAGTAATTCCTGATTGTACAGCCAAACATATCAATGCAGAGTAATCTCAAGCTCTTGATCATCATTAAAATGATGGCTTTGCAGCGCATCTTCTATTGCATCCATTAAATCGTTTGATGGATAGGAAATTGAATCGTTCTTTTACTGAAGAACAAGAGCCATGCATTATTTCTAATAATGGATATAGAATCGCTTTTGGGTCTATTGTAAATAAAAATTTTATCGGACTCTGTATTCTTTGATCTAATGCACTAATTTTAAAGAGTATTAAGCCCCCTATGTTTATTATTGCTTAATAAGCATAGTTTTTTATTTTATTCATTCTTTCTGATAATAATTTCTTTTCCTGTTTAGCAACTTTAAGCTGAGCATCGATAAAAAGTAGTCTCTGGCTACACATGATACATTTATATGGATCTATGCGAAGAAATCCTTTAATTAGAAAGGTAAACTTTGATTTCGAGCCGTTATATCTCTCCATCGCTATACGCTTTCGATAATAGCGTATCTCGTTTACGACTCGATAAAAACCATAGTAATGAACTATCTTAAAATATCTCGCTGAAATATGGCTAATATAGCGTCAGAGGTATTTCAGGCTATGCTACGTCAGCCATTTTTGTCTTTTTAGCGAATACACTTTTCAGTGTAACGTCCGTATACTGTATTAAAGATTTTTGCTACATAGCCTTCTATGAAAAAGCAAACAGTTATACAGACTCTTTCCTGACTCCCTAGCAACATAAAGTTGCATCTTATTAGTTGGCTCAGCAACAATCTGTCTGATGATCTTGATTCATGCATTGAAGTAACTTATCCACTTTATTCTACCAATATTGTTACAGTTAACATGTTAACTGCTTGGATATTCATTAGGGTTACAGTAATATCGTTGCAAAATCCCTGATTGTAGGAAACATTTTACAATCTTACTGGAAATTCTCTGGCGAAACTATATCAAAAGGATAAATCCTTTACTTATTTGCGATGTATGTTGAATATCTTGACTTTATAGAAGTTAGCAAAATAAATAGGCATTGATTTAAAAACACTGTTTAGATGGCGTCACTGCTTCCTTGCTTCATTGTGGGAACAGCCAACATAAATACACTAAGTGCTATTGTTGAGGAGGCGAAAGATTTTCTCTGAATCCTTTAAATAAAAGCGTTATATCCCACATAGAAAATGTAAAAATGCAGGAAAGGATGAGATAAAAAGAACGAATTGTGCTATTAATCGCCTGAGATCGACAGGTTCATATGAGCAATGCAATTCTTGAAGAGTTTAATGCAGAGTGTGTTAGCTGTTTTCTTAAGCCGATTATCGATAAAGAGTCCCATCTTTTTCTCGGATAGAGCTAAATTGTATGAAACCTTTGCCAGCGAGCATGAAATTAGCTACCATCGCCTATAAGATTGGATAATCAGAGAGAGAGTTATTGCTAAGGACTTCCAGATTTAAAATGTGAACAGTTATATCGCCTAATTAAAAGAATGTTTGAGTAGATTCCATGGTATAGGTCGTTTTATTTAGCGAATTATCTGGCTTGGAGAAGATTATTTTAAACCATAACAATTGAAATACAGCCGTTGCTATAAATTGCTCTGCGAGCAAAGCAACAATCTTTGCTAAGATAGCCTAATTTCAGGAATTTATGCAGATATAATTCGGAATCAATCTCCTAGAAAAAGCATAAATCGGGTAAATCAGGAAGATAAAATACGATTTACACGTGTTACATCGCCTATTTATTGGAAGCGCTTTATGATCCCCTTCCTGAAATTAATGATAACAAACCAACTAAATTTTTTATGACATCGTAAAAGCGGCCAATAGCAATGAGCCGACACTATCACTTGGTCTCCGATTTTTCTCAACAGGCAGTATTATCCACCTCTTTTAGTATTATCCACCTCTTTAGTTAGGATTATCCTGGATTTTGAGCCAATGCGAAGGCAAATAGCTGATAACACTGGATAGAACTGTATTGCTGGAGTAAATACCTAAAAATATGCTTGACAATGAATTTATCATCTATATGGAACTAGGTAATAATTCCCATCTTCTTAGCTCCTTTGAAAACAAAAAGGTAATTTGGCTGATAGATCTGATAAATTGGAATAAAATGACAATTTTTATTTCTCTGAAATCCTACCCACCTAGAGGATATATTTACCTAGGTGTAAATCCACCTTCACAACTAAACTGTTTTTCAGCATTAATGAGGGCTGGAATAAATTTTTTGAAAAATATGGTGAAAGTATCAACTCGTAGCCCCGTGTATCTGTCGAGCGTATGCTTGCCTGTTGCACTTTATGCTTGTGGGATTATCCGACGCTACTGTTATCCCTTTCCTAAATTTTTCCATCGCGATTTTTATCAAAGATATAAGTTCAAAGCCTGAAGTTTATGTGGTTTCAATATCACGGAGCATTGGTTAGCACAGCAAATTCATATTTGACATAAGTCCCACTATGCCAACATATTATTTTTACTATACTTCATATTCTTTGAAGTTTTTTTAACAATAATTGGCAGCTACTCAACGCCCTGTTTTTGCCACGCGCCCCTGCTCTCTGCTAAGTGGGCATGTAAAAACAGGGTATCGAAATTGGTATCTTCTTTGCCTTGCACAGTTATGGTTAACAACTCAATTAACATCCGCATGTTCATGTCTCCTGTTTACCCGTGGCGGTCTAGATATTGTATGGCGTGATCTGTTTTTTTAAAATAGTTAAAGAAATTTGGCGAAGCGCTGTCATCTAGCTGGTGCGTTACAGCTATGAGCTAATAAATCGCAATATCTCTTTCCTGGTCTCTTAGGTATATCCGCGCAAAAAAGTAGTGGCAGCGTTACCTGAAGGCACAGTACAGACGTTACTGGAAAGTGCACTTCCCTAAAAAGACAAAATTGGCGCGGCATAGACTGAAATACCTCGTGTAGGCTACCTTAAACGTAAACCGGTATCTGCGTTAAAACTACGGTATTACTGAGAGAGGGGGAGTGGCTTTTATATCATTATTATGACAACCGAAGTATAAGCAGTACCGGTAGTAAACTATGACGCAGGAAGAGATGACCTTGCGCTATATTACCCATATTCCGGCGAAGTATGTTAAGATGATAAGTTATTATGGTTCCTTCTCGAAACAAAACAAGGCAGACTATTACCGAAGGTGTATAAGGTGCTAGAGATGACAGCTTAAAAAGCTGGAAAAACTGGAGTTTTTGCCGTTCTAACAAAAGGATTCCTGCATACAGAGATCCCTAGAAATACATTCTGTATGGCGATAGCCTACTTTTTATCGACGCTCAGCAGCTTTGGAAACAAGCAACGAAATTGTTGTCAGAAAGAATGCATAAAATGCAAAAACAATGCTTATTAACTAAGCATAGTAGAATTAATGTTTTTAACATTATTCCATTATCTCAAAGAATACACACTCCAATGAAATTTTCAGTTATACTAGATCTAATAAACCGATTCTATCTCCTTTTAGCAAAAGGAGATGGCTTTTGTTTTTTTACTTAAAGATCGATTTAATTTCTTAACTATCAAGGCCAAGACCGCGGCTAATGCTCGGCGCTTTTTAGATAATCTTAAACGAGTATGCTTCCATCTAGGTACTTATAGAGACAATAGCAAAGAATTTATAGATCGCTTTTTTAGTCTGCGAAAACATTCAGCTACTAGAAAACATGAATTCGCCTCTTTGTATAAAGAGGCTTGGTATAAAAAATTGATTTAGCCTGCTGAAATATCCTCAAACTAATGGGTCTTGTCGAGCGATTTAATGGGCGCATAGATAGGGATGGGCTGCAAAGCCATCATTATGTTTGGCTGTACAATCAGGAATTACCCTAATCAGTATTGGGTAGTAAAACTCCATGCAGTCTATGAAAGATTGCTTCAAAATTAAAGCTGAATTATTTAAAAAACCATACTATCTTCCGGGATGTAAGACAGCTAATTACTATCACCCAGTTGCCATACTTTTCACGTAATTTCTTAGCATTGGCGGTATAGGTTAATGATTTGATAAACAGGTGTTCACGATCTGATTTTAATGTCAGAGCCAGCTACTTATTAATATTCCAGCTACATTATAGCTCTACTGCTGACTGCTGCCTATTATTGCCTAATACATTTATGCTACTTAATATTAGATTAGTTGTATCAAGGTATAATAGTTAGTATAAATTTCTTGTGATAACTGCGTATCCCAGATAGATTTATCGTCTCTATGCCAGTTAGCAGCAAGATTATCTAGTAGTATGTGACATAAAGTCTATAACATGGGACTAGTTATAGACGAGGCTATTGATTTGCTCAAGTCCAGTAGCATCATAGAGATGAATACAGACATCGACTAAATTTAATTCTTTATTTACCTGACTGTTACCTGCAACAACAAAACGTTCACTGATCTCTGCACAGCTTTCACCGACCTGCTACTCTGCGATCACCAACACCCCCATGTGAGATGTTATCTTTATACTGCTAGTGACAGTATGTGTGACGTAGTATTAGCGATAAATATGGTCACTGGGTAATATCTTTCATTCTCACTGCGCGTCATTCCTGCATCGACACTTTCTATTGAAAATACTTCACTACTAAGGGATGTTATGTAGCTAAAATTTAGTTTTACAGTATTATTCGTTTGCTGCAAGTTATGCTTATTTCTGGTGTATGGAGTTTCGAAGATTGTGGCCTATTCTATTGATTCATTTCTGAAATAATTTCAACAACAGAAAGATGATATACCATGAAAAGTCTACCCTAGAAGTATCAGAAAAACTAGATATTAGCTATGATTTCCTTATATGAGCTTATCCGTAATAGTGCCAGGTAGCACAGCTGATACCTCATGCCGTTGAAGCTGAGCTTGAAGCCATGCTACGATAACATGCTGAATACCGCCTTATACTACAGGCGTGTCTACAACCATGCCCGTCGTCTCTAACGGTTATTTTCCAGAGCAAACTTATGTAGATATTGAGGATGTTGAGATTAAAGTGCCTAAGGCCATGGATCACAGCAGCAACGGAATATGCTGCACAGAGCTCATTGCTATCGCCTTATCTAAAGCATGCAAAACCCGGTGAAGAGTTGCTACCATGGACGTACATGAATAATGAATATTCAGTGGTGATTTTTACAAAGCTTTTTTGTCGCTTCTTACTGAAAAAGCACATGGTCTTCTCTCTGCAGTAGGTAGCATCAGCAAACTGAAATAAGAATGGCTTGAAGAGAACAGGCAATGTTGCCTGCGTAATTTAAGCGATATGCGTTACGTTTATTTCTTGGCCGATGGCATATACAGTTATTTCAGGCAAGATGATTCTTTTTGATTGCTTGTTATTATCGACGTCACTGACTATGGAAATAAGAAACTACTTTCAATTGAATATGATTATTTAGAGTCAGAAGCAAACTTGGCCTAATTGCTTAATGGCTTGTAAGCGCGTGTAGCTTAAACGCTCTCTCCAGGCTTGCTACGGGCGACGGTGCTCTTGATTTTTGAAATACAGTGGCAAAGATATTTCCGGACACGTAGCACCAACCTTCTTGGGTACATAAAACAGCTAATGTCCTGGCTTCACTCTAAAAAGAAGCCATGAAATAGAAAGTTAAGGCTGAGGTGCGGGAGGTCTGGCTAGAAGAGAGAGCTGTGATAATGCCGCTAATAAAGCTATTGCTGTTTTATTTGCAAGGTTTTTAGCGAAGTATCTGTAGGGATAAAGAAGTTAGAGAAAGATAGCAAAGAACTATGGTTCAAGAAAAATAACCCTTTCAATGGTATTTAAGGTGCTCACATTTGCTCAGAAAAGCTGGAAGCGGGTAAATGGAATTTGATCTGCTTGACCATGGCAGTAAAGAATGTTCAATTTAAGGATAGAGAATAGATTTATGAAGTATCAGAATGGAATCCAGCCTCCTGGAGAACACCGCCCACGCCCAGCCATACACAAAATTTGCTAATAACTCAGGAATTAAACTTCTTAATTTAAGCCAATAGAAAGAAAAATTATTTTTCTGACATAAGAAATAAATAGAAAATTACTTATCAATATTAAAATCAATATTAAAAGATGATATCGTATTTGGCACTTTTGTTATGCCTAATTCAGTCAGCAATAAATAAAGTTACTTTTAAAAATAACTTTATTTATTGCTGACTGAATTAGGCTGTTATTCGCTTAACATTAGTGATAAGTTTATTTTTTACTTATCATCTTTTTCTCAACCAAATAACAGAAATTATATTAACCAATATACGCTAATCCATTCATGTAGGGACGTAAAACTTCTGGTACTTCAATCAATCCATCAGCTTGCTGATAATTTTCCATCACCGCGACTAAAGTTCGACCAACAGCCAAACCGGAGCCATTTAAGGTATGCACCAACTGTGGTTTTTTATCCTTTTTATGACGGAAGCGTGCATGCATGCGACGAGCCTGGAAATCCCAGGTATTTGAACAAGAAGAGATTTCGCGATAAGTATTTTGAGCAGGCAGCCATACTTCCAGATCGTAGGTTTTACAAGCAGCAAATCCCATATCGCCAGTACATAAAATAATTTTACGGTAAGGTAATTTTAGCAGCTGTAATACTTTTTCTGCATGACCGGTTAATTCTTCCAGTGCGGTCATAGATTTTTCTGGCTCAACTATCTGCACTAACTCAACTTTATCAAATTGGTGCATACGAATCAGACCACGCGTATCGCGGCTATAAGAGCCTGCTTCAGAACGAAAACAGGGAGTATGGGCTGTCAGGCGGACTGGTAAACTATTTGCTGCTAAAATTTCATCCCTAACTAAATTAGTCACCGGTACTTCAGCGGTTGGGATCAACGCATATTGCTGATTTGATATCGGTTCTTCCGGCTGTTTAATATGAAAAAGATCTTTACTAAATTTTGGTAACTGGCAGGTGCCATAAAGGGTTGCATGATTAACTAAATAGGGAACATAAGTTTCTGTATAGCCATGTTGTTCGGTATGTAAATCTAACATAAATTGTGCTAACGCCCGGTGCAAGCGAGCAATTTGGCCTTTTATCACCAGAAAACGGGAACCAGTAATTTTTACAGCGGCTAGAAAATCTAGACCATCAGTTAATTCACCTAATGCCACATGATCCTTGATTGCAAAATTATACTGACGCGGTTCACTCCAACGACTTATTTCGACATTCTCAGTTTCATCTTTGCCGTTTGGTACACTGTCATCAGGTAAATTGGGTAAACTTAAAGTAATATTCCGAATTTTATCCTGTATTTGTATTAGCTTATTTTTAGCACTATTCAGCTCTTCAGCTAACTGATTAACTTCTTTACATAAGGCTTCAACATCTTCAGCACGCGCTTTTGCTGCACCGATCGTCTTCGAGCGAAAGTTTCGTTCTGCCTGCAAGGTTTCCGTTTTAATTTGTAAATCTTTGCGGTCTTGCTCTAATTTACGCAACCTATCTACATCGAGAATAAATCCCCTACGAGCTAGTTTTTCAGCTACTATGTTTAGCTCATTACGAAGTAAATTTGGATCGAGCATGCTTACCTATAAAATTATTATGATTTAAAAATAAAAACAATAAGATTTTTAACGATAACGTTTTGTTGAGCTATTTTTATACACTTCTGCTAGCTGAGATAATTTTTGCTAATTTTCCCTCTAAGCCATGATTTGATGAAAAATCATAACAGGTTTCTTGTATCTCTGTTTGGAAAGTAATTTTCACTAGAAGCATTAGGCATTCAGTTCATCGTGGATATAGCGATATTCTTGCCATAAGAAGTCCCCATCTCTTTCATTAATTTAGTTGGTGCATTACCTATATCTTCCAAGGCAATAGAGAGCATGCGACGAGCAAGATATAACGGATGACTGCTAGCAATGATAATTTTAGCATACTAATAAAATGCTGCATCAGCTGGCTCAACACAGCCACGATAAAATTTATGTGGTCCCAAAATTAGATCATAATAACGATCGCCTTTATTATCAAAAGGAACATTTCTTTCACCACTAACTTGCTTTAGTAAGTTTACGGCTAATATGCATGCGCTGATCTTTATCATTGATTTTAGCCATATTGCGCATAATTTTCAGATTAATACCAATCTAGAGCATCAACATTGACTAATTCTTTGATTATATCATGTGTCTCACATGGTGGAAAATAATTTTCAGGCCAGCATAACCATATGTTAACTATCCAACATTTCTTCCCTGTTGAAAAACTATGGCAATTTCTTCATAATAAAAATTATCAATAGATAAAACACGTTTGCGTGAAAGTAAGGCTAAGTTGAGTTCAAATGAATGGTTTTCTGTTGTTTGCACCACCAATAAAAATCATTATACCAAATATGAGGTATAAAAGCATTTTGTTGACTTTTATTGAAAGGATGAATTCATCAACAAATAAAATATTTCTTCGCAAAAATGGCAATTTTTGCAAGCAATTTCAATTGCCTTACGGATCTCTTTGATACTGAGGAGAGGTTACTGCTGATATCTTTTCAATGGTACCATTCGTATTGTGAACCAATAATTTCAGCTAGGGTCGGTTTCCCAGCCTAGTGCCTAGCGGCGCGTAGGAAAGGGCCACAAAATCATAGAATGTAGAGTTTGATCAGCACGAATAGTGTATGATGAGTAGCTTATATATCTTTAGCTAATAAATGGAGGTGGGCAATATATTGCTCTATCTTGAGTGGCCGTATTTTTACGGCCAATAGTTGGAATCCCTTAGATGAAAATCAAGGGGCAAATTACTTACTTCATTGATCTTTGATCGTCAATAGTTAGACCTTCTGGCGGATTAAATTTAAATTTGTTGTCATCAAGATGACTATTTTGTTGGCCTTTTAGCTGATATGAACTCATATGGCCATCTTGCTCTACCGCAGCAAACTCTTGAATAGTGCCATCAGGCTGGATGGTAATGGAAAAATGTTTTAAATTCCTCTTATTTTGTGTTGTTTTCAGCAGAAAATTATTACCATTTTGACTAATTTGATAACGTTTCCAATCCTGCAGATCGTTACGGATTATCAACATAAATGGCGTATCCGTCGTTGCCTGACTCAATAAAGTTACTATAACTTGCTCAATAAAAGGATTATAAAACCAAAGATTAATACCATCAGAAACTAAGCAACTTTCATCTGGTGACACAAGATGCCAGTTAAATAAATTTGGCCGTTTGATCCATAATTGACCTTCACCTTGCTGAATTAAATCACCATCAATACTTGTTGCCTTTTGCGTAAAACTGGCATGAAAACTATTTATTTTATTTAGGCGCATTTGCAGTTCAGTAGCCGAATCAGCCAATACCTGGCTAATATGAAAACTTATTGCTAACAACCCTAACATAATCAATCTTTTTATCAAGTAATGACCTTTATATTCATGATATTTATTGATTTTAAGATAAGATATTAAATCACTGCCTTGGTGATGGTGATAAAACTTTGCGATTACCATTATCATCTTGCTCACTAACGCATCCCTTCCCTCTTCAATCTGTTCAACAATTCTAACTGCACAATCATAACTAATTCGGAATTATTACTGAACGTCCGATTATTGAGCTGCGTTGTTTTTCTGTTACAAATTTAACCGCTTGATCAAACAATGGATCTCGCTCTTCATCACCATTAAAACCATTACTACTTTTACCCTTTTAACACCCTTAGTAATAGTATCAATATACTCTGGGTTACCTTTTTCTTACCAATCTTTAAGCAGATCACGCACTTCCTGATCGCGAACAAAAACACTATGAACACAAACTGGAATAAAGGAGTTAGTCGCTGAGTAAAGGATATCGCCTATGCCTAACAAAGATTCAGCCAAGCCTTGATCAAGAATGGTGCGAGAATCTATTTTGATTGACACAATACAGTAAACACAATTCAAGTTGGTGTGTTAGCCTTAATTAAAGCAGTAATAATATTAACCGATGGCCATTCAATTGAATTGCCAACATTAGATGAATACCCTTTCCAGCTCGCGCTTTTTGTACAAAACGTGCAATTAACTCTTCGATATTCTTGCCGGCGATCATCATTAGATCGACAAATTCATCAACTATAACAGCAATATAATGCTATTTGTTCAGTACCTGGTGCAGGTGACTACTATCCATGCTATCACTAGCTTGCAAAATGGATCAGGAATCGGCGTCCTCTACTGTCCGGTCCAGTTCATAGGTTCAGCAGCATTAATTTTATCGTTATATAGAGCCCCCCATAAATTTCTTACCCCTAAAGCAGAGATAAGCTTGTAGCAACATTCTATTTCATTAACACACCAACGTAGTGCATTAGCTCAATCTTTCATGTCGGTGACAATTTCAGTCAGTAAATGCAGAATTTCTCAATAAATAAATAGAGAGCTCCAACATTTTAGAATCGATCATGATAAAACGAATATCCTCAGGCTTAGGTTTATAAAAAATACTGAGGATCATAGCGTTTACTAAAACCGATTTGCCCGAATGAGTGCTATCAACACCAATCAATAAATGGGGTATTTATAAATCAGTAATAACCGCTTTACCTTCAATATCTTTACTTAATACAATGATTAATGGTGAAGAGTTACATCGAAATTTATCACATCAAGTACTTCGTGTAAATAAACCATATGGCGCTTTCTATTGGGCAATTCTAATGCTAGATAAAGGTTTACCTTGGATCGCTTCAACAATATGTATGGCGTTTGCTGATAATGAACGAGCTAAATCCATTGATAAGTTAGAAATATCTACCACTTTTACCCCAGTGGATAACTCTAACTCAAAGCGGGTAATAACTGGCCAATCTGATAAAAAACTAATAATTTCTGCTTTTACTCGATAATCACTTAAACGCACTTCAATTAAACGGGGATGTTTGTCTAGCGCAAATATATACAGCAGTTTATTTTTATGTGGGTTTGGCTAGTAAGTAGGTCTATAAATGATGGGATAGGCTCCGTAGGTTTTGGTAATGGTTGATTATTATGTACCAGAAAAGAATAAAAATTACTTCCCTGCTTATGTAGGTAAGCTTGGCGCTAGGTTTTGCTTTTTATCCTTAGTAGATAGTGATATTTCGCTGAAATCTTTTGCTAGTTGCTCCTGCAGTACCTCTTCATCTTCACCTAATGGCCATTTATTCGCAATATGGCGGCTGTGGGGGTTCAACTAATTCATTTAATTCTGTTTCATCTGATGTAATTGGCTTCTTATCAAGATCAATGTTTTCTGTTAGCTGGTTAAGATTGTTAGTTATATCAGTGTCAAAATGTTTTTTTTGGTGCTACAAAAATTATTCATATAATTTATTTTCATTGCAATCATCAATACTAAACTTAGCAGCAGCATCATCCTGCTGCGTTACTGGATTTTTATAAGCGTTTTGGTTTGCACCAAATAATTCCTGTTCTTTTTGTGTCGTCAGACGATTACCATAAAGTTCACGTTGTGTCGGTAAACGAATAGGGTTAGGACGTGGAAATTCTGGGCCAATTCCCTTTTTAATTTGCGATTTTACTGGTGTAAAAGTAGTACTTTTATCAGCTTCTGCATCTACTTTTGTTACTGATATTATTAATATTTCACTTGGATTTTTGCTTTTTTCTTCATCGCTAACTTGAGTGACGGTAGTAGTAGTATCTATCAGTTTATTTAAATTAACGTTATCGTCCTTTGGAATAGGTATATTTGAAGGTTTGCTAAAGATATCTTTATCATATTTGTCCTGGTTTGCTGTTGATGACTGAATAGCAAAAGTAACTTCAATTTCATGAGGCATGAAAGTAGGTATATTATCATTATGCAATTCATCATTTTTGTTATTATTGCTCAATCGCTGGTTCGCTAGCTGATTAATTGGCGAAGTTGAAAAAAGAACATCATCAGGATCGATATAATCTACATTGTTGCCATCGTATAATTTAGCTGGATGAGATGAAACATAACCTTCTCTCACCTGATGCTTCTTATTACGACGAGTACGATTAGTGATTAGTGATATTGTTGCAAAAACTAGTGCTCCAATTTTTTCTGCAATTGTCAACCATGAGCAACCGGTAAATAATGTAAAACTAATTGCCCATATACAAAGTAACGCTAATGTTGTTCCTAAAATATTAAAGCAAGGGAAGATAGCTTTAGTAAAGATACTACCAATAATTCCGCCAGAGGAAAAATTAGCTAAATCATCAATATTAAGTGCTGCAAAAGCACACGATGTAATTATTAACGCTAATCCACCGATCAGCTGTAAGGAAATAACAAAAAAATCTAGACAATTTTGGTTATCAATATCTTTAAATATATTCCAACATCCTAACAACATAATTAATGGTATAGCATAGGCTAAAATGCCAAAAACAGAGAAAAGAATATCTGCTGACCAAGCACCAATACCGCCAGCTAAATTTTTAATTGGTTCATTCCAGGTCCAAGTCGTCTGTAACCAGCTAGGATCGGAAGGATGGAAACTTATTAGAGCCACCATTAAAAACATTGCTAAGACAGTAATTATAAGTAAAATAACCTCTGTCAGTATCTTGACATTACTGATCTTTTTTAACTTAAAATTTTTGTCTTCTGTATATTCCTGGCCCAAAACTAACACTCCAGGTTTTTTCTATTGATTGAAATGAAAAAACGCTGTGTAATGCTCAGCGTTGAAACTGTATGCATAAGTAATAGTGTACCTAACTTTTTCTAGTTTTGCATCTATTTGATTAACGTGTTTTAATGACCAAACGATTACTCTGTTTTACCTCTTCCATTACTACATAAGTACGCGTGTCATTGACACCAGGAAGACGAAGTAAAGTCTCCCCTAATAATTTACGATAAGCAGACATATCAGGAACCCGTGTTTTAAGTAAATAATCAAAATCTCCAGAGACTAAATGACATTCCTGAATTCCCTCCAGTTTTTGCACAACGGCATTAAACTGTTCAAAAACATCTGCAGCAGCACGGTTCAAGGTGATCTCAACAAAAACCAATAAAGATGCATCGAGATAGTGTGGATTTAATAAAGCAGTATAACCTGAAATAAAACCTTGACGTTCTAACCTGCGCACACGTTCCAAACAAGGTGTTGGTGATAACCCTACTCTCTTAGAAAGCTCTACATTAGAAATACGACCATCTTTTTGTAATTCATTAAGTATGTTCCTATCTATACGATCAAGATCTTTTCCTGGACGCTTTTTGTTATTAATCATTTCGTTATCTCTCTTTTATCTATTTTTATACCCATTACATTCCCTATTTTCTTTTCTTAATGATTGAATTGGAAAAGATGCAATAAGGTTAAACTCCGCCTGAGCATTAGTATTTAGTAGATAATTTATCCTGTATATAAATTATCTGGTTAATTTTTAATTTGATAATGAAAAGTAGGCTATATTATCTATTTGTTTGAAATGATGTTTAATTTCAATTAATCAAATGAGATAATTAATCCTACAAGATGTTTTCTCAAATACATAATCGATTGTCAAAGATTATGAATAAAAATTAGAACATTATATGGAAATGAATGTATTATTAACTAATTATCAATAAGACATAAGAAAAATTCTCAATTTAAAACCTTATTTCACGAAAATAATCTTTTTTTTATGCTTACTGCTTTAATAGTATGTTAAAGGCAAGCCAGTAAAAATGACTATTCCTTATTTGTTTGTTCTCTGGTCATTTATAGACCCTAGTTGTATAGCCTTATTCATGGCTAAGATGTCTACTCAGGGATATAATTGATGCAAAAATATCATAATGGCTCTAGGAGTTATTAGCAAATTTGATGTATGGCGGTAAGACTACGTTCCAGTCTGAGATGCTTCATGAATTTGTTCTCTATTGCTTAAATTTGACGTTGTTTACCACAAGATAAAAGCAGGTCAACTTCCCTTCGTAGCCGGTTCCAGGTTTTCTGAGAAGATGGGAGCAACTTAATACCATTGAAATGGTTGTTTTTCTCTAACCATAGTTCTTCGCGCGTGGGGTGCCCCACCAACCTTTATAGCTTCAGTTTTGCAAAAAAAAGGCGATTTAATCGAATTTATCGTTCTTATTGATGCCTACTGCTTTGACAGTAAGTTATAGAATGCCAGAAGTTCTTCTCGATCTTTCTCCAGTTTCTTCATTGCTGCAGGATACTTTGCTGAAAACCTTGCCAATAAAACATCAATGGCATTATTAGCGGCTTCACTGGTCTCTGCTTAGGCAAAAAGCTCCTGTAGAGCTTCAAGGCTTAATTTCGGTTGTATGCCTTTGTGGACCATACTGATGTAGCACATTAGCTGTTTTGTGTACCCAACAGCGTTCGTGCTGCCTGTGTCTGGGCAAATATCTTTGCCATTGCATTTTAAAAATAAAGAGCACTGTTTCTCGTAGCAAGCCTGAGAGATACGGTTAAGCGACGTGTGCGCTCAAGCCATTAAGAAGCTTTGCCAGCAGTTCGCTTCTGATTTCGATAATTATCTTTAATCCAAACTAGCTCTCCTTACGTTCATGGTCAGTGACGCTGATACTGGCAAGTAGGCAAAGGTGATCATCTTTCCTGACAAGAGTGTATATGCTATTCCCAAAGAAATAAACGTAGAGCGTATCGCTTAAATCACGCAGCGACCATTCCCTGTGCTCGTGTCAAGGCATTGCTATTTCAGTCTGCTGATACTTTTCTAATAAAGAAACCAGGTACCTTTTTACCGAAAGGTACCTCTAAAATTTTATGAAATTACTGGTTGGATATGCCACGCAGAGTGGGTACACTAGCTATGGTAGCAACTTTTTGTGATTTTTGATGCTTTAGATAAGGCGGTAGCAACGAGCTTTTTAAGCATATTCCGTTTCCTCTGCAATACCCATGACCTTAGGCACTTTAATCTCAACATCGCCAATAGCAGTTCTTTATAGTTTTCTTTGCTAAATGACAGTTACGGCCGACGGCATGACTGCCAGTCAACAAAGGCGAGACATCGCAGCATGGCTTCGAGCTCAGCCTCAACGACGGTGGCTATCAGCTGGCTGGCAGTATTACACGGATGAGTTTATGCAAGTGAATCACAGGTAATATCTGCTTTCTTGGATAGCTGTAGGGTAGACTTTTCCATGGAAATCATCTCCCTGTTGTTGAAATCATTTACGAAATCAATCAGTTAGGATACGCCAACATCTCCGAAACTTCATACACAAGAAATGAGGATAACTCTAATATCAGATATAATGATAAAAATAAAGTGATTTATTTATAGCATCTTTAATATTAGCATTTTGCATTAACTGAATAATGATAAATTGTCTTTATCTTATTTATTAATTAAATTTTTTTTGGAAAAATGCGGCATCCATTAGTCACGGGAGAACTAGTAACTCAATGCTAGTACAAAAATGCTTGAAAAACTAATTGGAAATTTTTGTAACGAATTAAATAGTGTTACTGGGTGTGATTTTGTAATTGTAGCACCAGTGCTTTATCTGGCGCAAGCAAAACAAGTTTTAACCTGTAGTAAGATAGTACTTGGCGAACAAGATGTTGATGTCAATTTATCTAGCGCTTTTGCCGGTGATACACTTCAGCAGAAGTGCTAAAAGATATTGATAAAAAATATATTATTATCAGTTATTATGAACGTAGAACTTATCATCAAGAAAACGATGAATTTATCACCAGGAAATTTGCAATGTTAAAATCGCAAGGGGATTAACGCCGGTACTTCAGATTTGTAAATCTGATGAAAATAGCACTGGCAAAATTGAACAACTCGTCTACGCTTGCAAAATTGGTGTGGTATTAAATAGCTTAGATGGCAGGGGCATTAAAAATAGTGTTATTGCTTACAAACTAATTTTGGCGATGGGGTACCGTACCGGCAAATCAGCCCCCAGAAAAAAGCGGTACATAAGTTTATTCGTGACTATATTTCCAACCAATATCTAGGTATTGTTGAACAAGTGATTATTTAGTATGGTGGTTTAGTGAATGCCAGCAATGGTGGTGAGCTTTTTAGTTAACTCGATATCGATGGGGTATTAGTTGGCGCTCTCTGCATCGCTAAAAGCTGATGTTTTTCGACTATTATTAATGTAATGCAAATTATGTTCATTTCTAGTATATTGGATTTCGGAGATCCTGGTGTCTATTCTGCTGATTGATTTAGTGGATGATTTCAACAACAGAGAAATAATATGCCATAAAAAGTCTATTTTAGAGGTATCCGCAAAACCAGATATTACCTGTGATTCCCTTGTATAAACTCATCCGTAATAGTATCAGGCAGATGATAGCCAGCGTTGTTGTGACTGAGCTTGAAGCCATGCTAAAACAAGATGTTGAACGCTCCACCTTATCTACTGCTGGCTAGATGCAGTTGTCCGTAACAGTTATTACCACAGTGAACCATATAAATTACTATTGGGTGGGGATGGTTGAGGTTAAAGTGCTTAAGATCAGGGGATCGCAGCGGCAAGGGAATATGCTTAAAAAGCTCGTTGCTACCGCCTTATTTGAAGCGTGCAAAAAGCAGCGAAGAGTTGCTACCATGGCTGTATCGGCTAGAGGTATATCCAGTGCTGATTTTCATGAAGCTATGGGTGGATGCTTCTCGGTGAAAAAGTATATCCTCTCTCTGCCATCATCAGCAAACTGAAAAAGCAATGGCTTGAAGAGCACAGATAATGCTGCCTGTGGCATTTAAACGATAAGCTCTACGTTTATTTCTTTAGGAATAGCATATACACTCCTATCAGGAAAGATGATCGCCTTTCTCTGTTGATCATTATTGGCGTCAGTGAGTATGGACGTAAGGAGCCAGTTGCGCGCGAAGATGCTTATCGATAGTAAAAGTAAACTGGAGCAAACTTCTCAACGGCTTGCGAGCAGACGGCTTAAGCGTATCTCCTAGGCTTGCTATAGGAGACGGGGATAGCCTTGATTTTTAAAATAAAATAACAAAGATATTCCTGGACATGCTGCACAATAACCATGTTGAGTATACAAAACAGCTAATGTGCTGCCCTCCAGTTGTCCACAAAGGCATACAACCGAAAATTAAGCCTGAGCTCCACAGGAGGTTTTTGGCTAAGCAGAGAGCCCCGATGCCACTAATAATCCCCTTTATGTCTTGTTGGCAATGTTTTCAGAAAAGTATCATGAAGCAATGAAGAAATTGGAGAAAAATCAAGAAGAATTACTGCCATTCTACCACTTCTCCTCAGGATCACTTGGCGTCAATAAAAACAAGAAATCTAGATTAAATCGGCTTTTGTAACACTGAGACTACGAAAGCGAAGCGAGAAGAACTGTAGTTTAAGAAAAATAATCCTTTCAATGGTATTTAAGCTGCTCCTATCTTGCTTAGAAAAGCTGAAACCGGGTTAAGGAGATTTTAACCTCTGCTAACCTTGGTAGTAAACAATATCTAATTTAAGGATGGAGAAGAGATTCATAAAGCATCAGAGCGAAACGTGACTCTTATATAGCAGATTTAGTAATAACTCTGTGCTTTAACTATGACTAAGATATTCACTGAATAAATAATAATTCACTAAGTTATCAAGATATTAATTTGTAATTATTTATGTTCTTTTGGGATTACATAAAAGCATGCACCTGCTCTTCTATTATTAAAAAACTAGATAGCAGTTAGATATTCAGGTAATTTAATTAATTACATTATACCTTCGTTAAAAGCCCCTATTAATTGAATAATTCCTTCCATCATCTGCTCAGTATTGGTTTTTATTAAAACGTAATCATTGATTTTTATTGTTTATAGCAAAAATTTTATTGCAAAAAATAAAGAAGCCTGCCGGGTGCATACGACAGGCTTCAAGAAATCCATTTATTTAACTAATCTTAAAGAGCAGTTACATTTGCTGCAGCTGGGCCTTTCGAACCATCTTCAATGGTAAATTCTACATTCTGCCCTTCAGCCAGGGTTTTGAATCCATTTCCTTGAATGGCAGAGAAGTGAACGAATACATCTTTGCTACCATCAGAAGGAGTGATGAAACCAAAGCCCTTAGATTCGTTAAACCACTTCACTTGACCCTTCATTTTGTCAGACATGTGCCTTTTCCTATATAACAAATAAAGATTGCCGCTTTCGGCAGTATACAAAAGCCTACATCACTATTTAATTCATGGAAGCACTCAGCAAGAAACGGTCGAAAGGCTATCAAGGATAACGCTACTCATAACACATTAAGTTAAATGTCGTAAATAAAATAGATCTGTTTATTAAGCTTTAACTTATTAACGCACGAGTACTTAATAATATCAATAGTTTTATGCTTTTTGTTAAGAAAAAAATTTTTTCAAGAAGATTCTTTATTAATCCAATAAATTAATAAAAAATCAAAATTGATCTGAGTTATAGTCATTTATAGTCTATAGGATTTAGAGGAGATGCTAGGTTATCCTGCTTCTTAATTTCATGAATGATTTCAACAACAGAGAGATGATATGCCATAAAAAAGTCTACACTAAGGTATATAGGTATCCACGAAATAAAATGTTATCTATGATCCCTTGTATGAACTTATCCGTAATGGTGTTAGCCAGCTGTGATAGTTACCGCTATTGAGACTAAGGTAGAAGCCATGCGCCGGCGACATACTGAATGCCGCTTTGTTGACTGGCGTGTTCCATGCCATCAATCCGTAATGGTTATTAGCGAACTATACAGACTAGTATAGAAGATATTGAGACTAAAGTGCCTAATATCAGGGGTTGCAGTGGAAACGGAATATGCTTCAACATCTCATTACTACCGGTTTATCTGAAGCATGCAAAAAAGCATCGAAAAGTTTCTACCATGGCTGTTTACCTGCGCAAGGCCATATCCTAACGGTAAATTTTATGAAGCTCTTGGATCGATTCTTAATGAAAAGAGCATGATCTTTAAGTACCATCAGCAGAATTTTAACAGTAATAGCTTGAAGAGCACAGATAATGGTACCCTTGGTTTTTTGGAATGCAATGGGCAAAGATATTCCCGGACACACGCAGCACCAACGCTGTTGTGTACATAAAACAGGTAATGTACTGGCTTCAGTATCCAAAGGCATAGAACTGAAAGCTAAGGTTGAGGTGAGGGAGGTCTGAGTAACCAGAGAGCCGCGATGCCACTAATAAAGCCCTTGATGTTTTATTGATAAGATTTTCAGCAAAGTATCCTATACCAATGAAGGAGATGGGAAAAGATCGAGAAGAGTTGCTGGCATTCTCTATACCTTCCTGTCATCGTATTGGTGGATCAATAAGAAGGACGAATCCAATTGAATTGGTTTTTTGTAACAGTCAGACTAGCAAAGGTAACGCGCGAAAAACTGTGATTCGAGAAAAACAATCCTTTCAATGGGATTTAAGCTACTCCCTTCTGCTCATAAAACCTGGAACCGATTAAGAATGGCATTTGAGTACTGATCCTGGTGGTAAATAACATCCAATTTAAGGATGGAGAACAGATATACAAAGTATTAGAGCGTAGTAGCCTAACCGGCATACACCAGATTTAGTAATAACTTACGGTTATTACTGAAAAGAGATAAGTCTTAGATGCTGCTATTAATAAATACTTGCTGAATAAACTATCAATAATGCAATCAAAAACCTGAGATAAAAGGTATTATCAAAAAAATAAAAATAGAAATTTCTATATATTAGTTATATAAATTTCTAATTGATAAAAATAATATTTTCAGATAAATAGTTTATTTTTAATGCAATGTGTTTACAGTATAAACAAACAGAAAAATATTATATATTTAACATTGACAGTGGCTCAGGACATCGTTAGTATCAGTCAATTTTTAGGTCTCTCAGTTCCTCCATAGTTCAGTTGGTAGAACGCCGGACTGTTAATCCGTATGTCACTGGTTCGAATCCAGTTGGAGGAGCCAAATAATCTTAACTTATAGTTGGTTATGGTTATTGCTTTTATAATTTAAATATTAGATTAATCTGGTATCTATCATAGATTTCTTCACTTTATTATATCTAGTTAACTTATTTACAACTCATCTTTTTTATTATCTGCATTAATATGGAGTCAATTTCATGACCAAATCATGATAACTATAAATTTTTGCCGCCCCACAAACACGACGACTGGTATTTTCATTTTAGAGATGATGATAGATTAAAACTTATTGTGTCCACTATATTAACCGATTTTTTGGCCGAGCCGCTATTGTTATGCCAAACTTGGTACCTCCAATTATTAATATTGACCAAGCAAAATCTTATCGAGAAATGGAACCTTTGTGCGCGCCCACTGCTGAGTATCTATTACACCATTAATGAACCTACTACTTAACGGATAGTACTGACTCAGAAATAGTAAGAAGAAGGGTTTAACCAGGGGTGAGGGTATTTACTTCCTGTAAACTTTACCCAGCCAATGCAAGGATTAACTCTAGATATGGAGTATCAAAGATAGCAAATATTTATTCAGATTTTGCCAAAATGAAAAAATAGGAACACTACTATTAGTTTACGATGAAGTCAGAACCAGTGATATTGATATGTTTGATCGTAAACTCTATTGATTTGATCAAATGATGGAGCTTATTAGAAAATATTTTCCTAGGCTAAAGGTTGTGTTTGAACATCTTTATTACTAAAGAGGCCGATCAATATGTAGTTATATAGTTGCTAGTAATGAAAACCTGGCTGCTACCAATCACACTACAACATTTTATGTTTAATGAAAATTAAATGTTATAATTGGTGGTATCAAATTTTATTTATATTGTCTATTTGTTCTGAAGCTGAAGTGCGATATCCATTTAAAAGCATTACCTGAAGCAATAACAAGAGTGGCTGTCAACGCTTTTTTCTTAGTACAGATACTGTGCCGGTTGAGCCATACGCTCCCTCCGCATACATAAAATAAAAAAGAGTCTACCTGTTGTAGTGTAGTAGTGGCGATGTTTTTAATTCGCTTACTATCCTTGCAGTTTTATGCTACCGTTTTTGATGAAATTAATGCAATTGAAAACTTTAAAGCGTTTTGTTCATTAAACGGCGTAAAAATTTATGGCTTATCTATTTAATGAAGAGATTTATCAGTTATTAGTAAATCTAGTGTATAACGATCGTCAGGCTCCGCTCTGGTGTTTCGTGAATCATTTCTCCATTCTTAAATTGGATATTGTTTACTAGCAATGGGCTGGCAGGGCAGTAGGTTATCTCTTTACCTACTTCTAGCTCTTATGAGTAGACTAGAGCAGCTTAAATAACATTGAAAGAGTTGTTTTTCTTGAACCAGAGTTTTCGCTCATCGTCGGCTTCTTCATAGCCTCATTATCGCAAAAGCCGATTTAATTGGATTTATCGTTCTTATTGACGCCTAGTGGTTCGCTTACTGAAAATTGTAGAATTTTAATGGTACTTCTTGATTTTTCCAGCTTCTTCATATCTGCAGGATACTCGCTGAAAACATTGCCAATAAAACATCACGGGCTTTATTAGCAGTATCACAGTTCTCTCTGCTAGCCAGAGAGAGCTACATCAGCTCAGCTTTAACTTTTGCTTGTGCATACCTTTTGTGAGTGAAGCCAGCATATTAGCTGTTTTTTCTACTCAACAGCGTTGGTGCTACATGTCCGAGAATATCTTTGACATTACATTTCAAAAACCAAGGACATCCTCTCCCACAGCAAGCTTGGGAGATACGCTTAAGCCATGCACCACAGGATATTAAAAAGTTTGGACCAATTCGCTTTTGACTCTCGATAAGCATTTTCGACCGTAACTAGCGCCTTATGTCAATGCTCGGTGACGTTGATAATGACCATCAGACAAAGGTGATCATTTTCCTGATAGGACTGTATATGCCATCGGCCAAGAAATAAAGGTAGCCCATATTGCTTAAATTATGCAGGGCACCATGCCTATGTTCTTCAACCAATTGCTGTTTTAGTCTTCTGATGGTGTCTCTCTTAGAGAGACCATTTACTTTTTCATTGAAAAGCGCTCCTCTGAGTTTTATAAAAATCATCGATGAATATTATGTGTTTCGTAGCTAGAGGCATGGTAGCAACTCTTTGAAGTTTTTTGCACGCTTTAGATAAGGACAGCGGTGGCTATAAGCTGTTAAAACCTATTTCGTTGCTGCTGCGATCCCTGATTAGGCACTTTAATCTCAACATCCCCTATACTAGTCTGTATAGTTCGCTGTGGCAAATAACCCTTACTGATAACGCATGGTAACCCCCGTTGGCAAAGTGATATTCAGCATTTTATTGGAGCATTGGTGGTAGGAGTCTTGAATCTTCAGTCTCAATGGTGGTGGCTATTAGCTTCCTGGCAGGATTACGAATGAGTTCATGTAAGGGGAACCACAGGTAATATCTGCTTTAGACAGATACCTGTAAGGTAGATTTTATGGCATATCATCTCTTTGTTGTTGAAATTATTTACGAAATCAATCAACATGATAGGCATTATTTCCGAAATTTCATACACCAGAAATAAGCATAACTCCCTTACCAAGGCAATTAAGTAGTTAGCTGTGTTCGATGTGTCCGTTTTGCATAAAAAGCATGCTAAATATTCATATGTTACGCTTGATGAATCAAACAAGGCGTGAAAATTAACGCTGTATTATTAGGCTAAATTGAAAGAGTTTTAGTTGCTGGTTTCCGTTCAGAAAGAGAACAACCCGAAATTATGTTCACTGAAGATTTCATTGAAAGCAAAGTATTGTGAGCGGGTAATAGAGTTATATATTCCAGTTAATGTAGGATTTATTAACATGTTCGTTTAATTAGGAAAAGTCAAACGATATCATTCGATTTTGTTACGAATAAATCCAGGATTTGACCATGGAAATAGTAAAACTAACACTGATGGAGAAAATAATAAGCACGGTATCTAGTTTAATGATTTATCATTAGCGATTTAAAAATTAATTAATATTAGTTAACACTGATTGATATACCTATACATATAGGTTCTTGTGTTGATTATTCTTGTCTAGCGAAAGTCTGTGAAGTTAATGATAGAGCAAATCATTTTAAGTGGTTTGGATATACAAGTGATTTCTGCTGGTAGTGTGGGAGGATTGTCGATCTTTTATAATTTAGCTGAATAGCGAATTGATATTAAGCATTATTTTGCCTTGTGCAATGGTACTCGCGAACGTATTTTCAGAACATTTTCATCAAATAATACTAGAAATTAAGCTGAGTTATGGTCATTCCTGCTGTATGGGCTCTTTTAGGAGATGGTAGCGTATCTATCCTGCTTATTAATTTCGTGAATAATTTCAACAACATAGAGATGATCTGCCATGAAAAGTCCACCCTACAGATATCCGCAAAACCAGATATTATCTGTGATCCCTTATGTGAATTTATCTGTAATGCCTGCCAGGCAGTTGATAAACCACCGTCGTTGACAACTGAGCTCGAAGTCATGCTGTGACAAACACATCATCCTGAACCCCGCCTTCTTGACAGCTGTTCTATGCATGTCAGCTCGTCGTCCATAATGGTTATTTGCCACAGCGAACTATACAGACTGGTATGGGGATGTTCAAATTAAAGTGCCTAATGTCAGAAGGATCGTCGTAGCTGCAACGGAATATGTTTTAATAGCTCATAGCCACCGCCATCCTTATCTAAAGCGTGCAAAAAAACTTTAAAGAGTTGCTACCATGCCTGTAGCTGCAAGGCATCTGTGCCGGTGATTTTTACGAACCTATGGGGCACTCCCTGAAAGTAGATAATTTTTTGCATTACCATTAGCAGACTAAAACAGCAATGGCTTGAAAACCATAGGCAATGGTGCCTGCATAAATTAAACAATATGCACTACGTTTATTTCTTGCCCTATGGCATAGACAGTCCTGTCAGGCAAGATGGGGAATCCCATTTAGTTACTAGTTATTATTTGCGTCATTGAATATGGACGTAAAGAGCTCGTTGTGGTCGAAGATGGTTATCTAGAGTCAAAATTGAACTGAGCCTAACTTCTCAATGGCCTGCGAGCACGTGCCTTAACCGTATCTTCCCAGGCTTGTTCCGTAAGACGCTACCATTGGTTTTTGAAATGCAATGGCAAAGATATTCTTAGATATGCAGCAGCAACGCTGTTGGGTATATAAAACAGCTAATGTGCTGGCTTCACTCTCCCAAAAGGCATGCAAGCAAAAGTTAAGGTTAAGCTGATGGAGCTCTTGGTAGTGGAGAGCCGAGATCTCGATAATTAAACGCTTGATGTTTTGTTAGCAACCTTTTCAGCAAGTATTCTGCAGCGATGAAGAAGCTGAATAAAGATTGAGAAGAGCTAGTGGCATTCTACGACTTCCCATTAGAGCACTAAGCATCAATAAGAATGAGGAATCCAATTGAATCAGTTTTTCAACAGTGAGCCTAGAAGCCGACGAGTGAAGGACTCTTCTTTAAAAACAACCATTTCAATGGTATTTAAGGTGCTCTAGTCTGCTCAGAAAAGCTGAAACTGGCTAGGAGGGTTTGAGCTGCTGTGACCCTGGTGCTAAACAACGTCCAATTTAAGGATGGAAAACAGATTCATGAAGCATCAGAGTGGAAGCTAGATTGATTGCCATACACCAGATTTGCTAATAACTAATTATTGAAATTATCCACGAAATCAATCAGTAGGATGCCACTGGCATCTTCTAAATCCTATATACCAGAAATGAGCATAACTTTTCTATATTATAAGGATAATTAGATGACGGCAAAATATTACTGAATGAAAAGGAAATAATTATGTAGTTTGATTCCTTAATCAAACAAAACAGTAGGGTGAATAATTAATATTATTGACCTATTAATGTTAATTTAATAGGTCTACTAGATTGACTGAATAACCAATATAGTTAGCTGGTGTGATTGTTTTTAAACGATTTTTTTCTTCTTGTGATAAATCTAAGCTATCAATAAACGCTTTGATGTCGTCTGCTGTAGCGCGTTTCCCGCGGGTTAAAGCTTTTAGCTTTTCATAAGGCTTTTCAATTCCATAGCGGCGCATAACAGTTTGAATAGCTTCAGCCAGGACTTCCCAATTATCATCTAATTCAGATTGTAAATTTTGCTCATTAACTTCTAGTTTGCTCAAGCCTTTTAAGGTTGCTTGATAGGCCACTAAAGCATAAGCAATACCAACGCCTAAATTACGTAATACAGTTGAATCAGTGAGATCCCGTTGCCAACGTGAAATCGGTAATTTATTTGCTAGATGATTTAATATGGCATTGGCTAGTCCGAGATTACCTTCGGAATTTTCAAAATCAATCGGGTTAACTTTATGCGGCATAGTTGATGAACCAATTTCACTGGCAACAGTCTTTTGTCTAAAATGATTAAGAGAAATATAACCCCAGATATCCCGATTAAAATCGATTAAAATGCTATTAAAACGAGCAATACAATTAAATAGTTCAGCAATGTAGTCGTGAGGTTCAATTTGGGTTGTAAACGGATTCCATTTGATACCTAATGAAGTGACAAACTCTTCGCTGAACAGATGCCAGTTTATATCAGGATAAGCGGATAAATGGGCATTATAATTACCCACTGAACCATTAATTTTACCTAAAATTTCGATTTGCTCAAGTTGCTGATATTGCCGCTCCATACGATAAGCAACATTAGCAAACTCTTTACCTATAGTGGTTGGTGTCGCTGGTTGACCATGGGTTCTTGATAGTAGCGGCAAACTGCGATAAAGATGTGCCATTCTTTTTAGAGTATTAATGATTTTTCGCCATTGAGGAAGAACCACTTGATCACGGGTAGTTTTTAGTATTAATGCATGAGAAAGATTATTAATATCTTCAGAGCTACAGGCAAAATGAATAAATTCAGCCACTTTTTTAAGTTCAGGGATGGCTGCTATTTTTTCTTTTAGAAAATATTCAACTGCTTTTACATCATGGTTAGTTGTTTTTTCAATTTGTTTGATCTGAATTGCATCATTTTCATTGAAATTAGCTACAATTTGCTCAAGATAATTCTTTGTTTTGGTACTAAATGCTGGTACTTCTTTAATATCAGCGCATGCTGCTAATTTTTGTAGCCAGCGTACCTCTATTTGTATACGATATTTCAGCAAACTAAATTCACTAAAAATTGAACGTAATAGCCTGACTTTATCACCGTAGCGGCCATCAATTGGTGATACAGCAGTCAGTGAAGATAATTTCATTGGTAGTGACTTCCAGATTTATTAACAATGAGAAAAAATTTCTTTTGCTTGAGTGATCAAGCGTTGTCGTAAAAACATTAATTGTAGGCGGCTTCCACCGACTTGTTGCCACAAAACAGCACTACGAATGCCAGTAAAAAGTAATGTGCGTACTTTAGCTTGTATCAAGCTATTTTGTAGAATGTCAGGAGAACCCGTTACCTGAATACGCGGGCCAATAGGGCTAATAACATCCACATAAATACCTGCCAGCGCATTGAAAATACCACTACACATAGGTTCAAAATAATTTTTTTTCTGTTGAAGTAGTTCAATACGTCGTTTAAGTTCATCAGTTGCCGATGAATTTTTTCTTAGTCGTCGTTCTAATCCAATAAGACTTAATAAGTAGCGCGTTAAATCTGAGGAAAACGTACTACCTGAAGCAGTAAGTATAGCAAGTAGAGTATTTAATCCAACACTAAGATTTTTTTCGTTATTGCCATAAACAGCTAATGTAGATGTTAGATTAATATTTAGTGTGCTATTAATCATCACTTTTGCCGCATTGTCGTTAATTTTACCTTCATGAGCTAATTGTTGAACTAGACGGCATGCTTGGCAAATACCCGCAAATGCAAGAGTAATATCATAAAAATTTTTGCTCACATTAACTCCTGAATACGTGTTTCAATAACACCACCGCCCAAACAAATTTCACCTTGATAAAAAACTGCTGACTGACTAGGTGTAACGGCTGCAATAGGGTAGTCAAATTGTACGGCGACTTTATTGTCACTAAGTGGCTTAATTGTGCAGGGGATATCTGGTTGTCTATAACGTGTTTTAACAGTGAATTGATTAGTTTCATTTAATGGTGCTGGATTAATCCAATGAATTTGTTGGACGATAAGTCCTGTGGACATTAAACGTGGGTGGTTATGACCTTGGGCAACAATTAGGTAATTATTTTTAATATCTTTATCGACAACATACCAGGGATCGTTGTTAGTTTCTTTTACACCACCAATACCTAATCCCTTACGTTGACCTAGCGTATGATACATTAAACCTGCATGTTCACCTAAAATTTTTCCATCAACTGTTATTATTGCACCTGATTTAGCTGGCAGATAGCGAGCAAGAAAGTCGCGAAATTTACGTTCACCAATAAAACAAATTCCTGTTGAATCTTTCTTTTTGGCTGTAATTAAACCAACTTTCTCAGCAATAAGGCGAACGGCTGATTTTTCTAGTTCACCAATTGGAAAAAGACTTTGTGCTAGTTTAGCTTGATCCAAAGTATAAAGGAAATAGCTTTGGTCTTTATTTTTATCTAAACCACGTAATAATTGATGGTGTCCAGCAACAGTTTTACGTCGAGCGTAGTGGCCTGTGGCAATATAGTCTGTTGCTAGATTTTCAGAAGAAAATTCCAGAAATGCTTTAAATTTTATTTCTTTATTACACAGAATATCAGGATTTGGTGTACGGCCAGCTTTATATTCAGAAAGAAAATGGGTAAAAACATTCTCCCAATATTCAGCGGAGAAATTAACGGTATGTAGCTCTATATCTAGTTTATCGCATACTAATTGTGCGTCGGCAAGATCGATAGCTGCTAAGCAATACTCTTCAGTATCTTCTTCTTCCCAGTTTTTCATAAATAAACCGGCAACCTGATAACCTTGTTGTTTTAACAGATAAGCGGATACAGATGAGTCAACGCCACCGGACATACCAACGATGATTTTTTTTAACTGATTATCTGACATGAATAAATCTCATTGCTAGTAAACATAAACTTAAATATTTTAACATGCAGTTGGAAGTTACACTATACTAACATGGGATCTATGTTACTTGATATGGAATTAATAGGCATCGATTAATATTAATGGGAAAACTATCACCTGATAAAACAGCATATCTGCCACTAAAGGCGAACGAAGGCATGAACTGGATAATATTTTATAAGCATCAATAGATATTGCTGGATATCATTATCATGTGGAGATGATTTAGGCATCTTATCTAGTTCAATCAAAAAAAAGAAACCGAAGAAAAGCACAGCCATAGTGATAGGGGAGGGGAAGGCTGTCCATTTATGAATTTTTATTAATTACTGGGGAAGTTATTAATACTGCTTTCTTCTCTATCTCACGACAAGCAAAATAGCTTTGTTGGCTTATAAATATCCATCATCTTGATTTAACTGATTTATTTTAATAAATTCTTTTACAACTAAAAATTTACCTTTAATGTGAACTATATTAGGAATTGGTAACGTCTGCTTTAAACAAGCTCGACCTTTCCACTTACCAGGATATAAACCTATCTAAGAGTTATACTCATTTCTGGTGTATGTATGGTTTTGGAGATGCTCGGTATCCTGCTGATTAATTTCGTCTATGGTTTGAATAACAGAGAGATGATATACCATGAAAAATCTACCTTACAGGTATCCGTTAAACCAGATATTACTTGTGATCCTTATTATGAACTCATTTGTAATGGTACTAGGAAGGTGATAGGCGCCGTAGCGTTAAAGCTGAGCTCGAAGCCATGCTGCGGGATGATGCTGAAGAGGCCGCCTTGTCGATGGGCATGTGTGTCCCCATCCACGTTCATCCGTAACAGTTATTTGCTACAGCGAACTATATAGACTGCTATTGGCGATATTGAGATTAAAATGCCTAAGACTAGGGATCGCTCCGCCAACGGAATATGCTTCAACAAGTTCTTGTTACCGCCTCGCCTTATATGAAACGTGTAAAAAGTCTCGAAGAGTTGCTACCATGGTTTTGTACCGATGAGAGGTATCTACCGGTAATTTTATGAAGCTCTAAGGGGAGTTTTCTCGCTGAAAAGTACATGGTATATCTGCAGTATTATCAGCAGATTGAAACAGCAATCGCTTAAATCACACAGGCAAAATAGTGCCTGTGTGATTTAAGCGATACGCACTATGTTATATTTCTTGCCCGATGGCATATAGATTCCTATCAGGTAAGATGATCTCACTTTTTAGCTTCCTCATTATTGGCATCAGTAAATATGAATGTAAGGAGTTAGTTTCGATTGAAGATGGTTATCGAGAGTCAGAAGCTAACTGGGCTGAACTGCTTAATCCCCTGGTTGTGAGAGCGCGTGGCTTAACCATATCTCATCTCCTAGGCTTACTACATGTGGATGATGCTGCCCTTAGTTTTTGGAATCCAATAGTAAAGATATTCCAGAACACGTAGCACCAACGCTGTTGGGTACACAAAACAGCTAATGGTGCTGGCTTCACTCTCCCAAAAGGCATGCAACTGAAAGTTAAGATTGAGCTGCAGAAGGTCTGGCTAGCAGAGAGCCCTGATGGTGTTAAAAAGCTCTTGATGTTTTGTTGGCAAGGTTTTCACCGAAGTATCCTACAGCAATGAAGAAGCTGGAGAAAGATCGAGAAGAACTGCTGGCATTCTACGAGTTCCCGTCAGAGAGGTACTGGGCATCAATAAGAACAATGAATCCGATTGAATCGGCTTTTGCAACAGTCAGGTTACGAAGAGGGATGGGCAACGCGCAAAAACTATGGTTCGAAAAAACAAGCATTTATGATATTTAAGCTGTTACAGTATGCTCAGAAAAGCTGGAAGCGGCTAAAGGGGATTTTTTGACAGCTTGACCTTGGTTGTGGTAAATAACGTCAAATTTAAAGATGTAGAACAGATTCACGAAGAATCAGATTGAATTTTAAGCTGGAACAGCGTATACCAGATTTTCTAATAACTCAATCCAAAATAGCTAATTTTAAAAAAAGTCTATTAGCTATCACTTTTTATAAAAATCATCAGAAACTTGTACCTGAATCAAATTTCTGTTAATAATAATTTATTATTAATAATTAATTTTAATAAAATAATTTATGCCATAACAAGATGTAGTTTATTTTTATTAGTAATAGAGAACCATAGTATGCAAATCTTTAATGCTGATTAAGTAATAATAGACCCTGGTTTAATGGTAATAATTGCTGCTGTTGAAGCTAAATTCTCTGTATGAAAATTATTTTGGTTTTAAAAGTTTTATCTCCATGCGCAGTCATACTGTCATTGCAGAAGTGTGGGGAAAGCGGCAATCGTCAATTTCATGATACCTATGATTATCACTTTAATGATATACTTTCATGGGTAGATTGGTTATGTAAACAAAATGTGGTTGAATATTTTTTGTTAGACCTTCTTCTTGAAAAGAAGAACATGCCCTGGTCGCTATCTAGGTGATGGCGTTGGGGGGAAGCTCATGTTCAAATTATGGTAAATGCTGTTATTATGGCACCATTGGCGCCGCTGTAAGCTGGCCGTGTTAATAGTTATAATACTAACTAATGCTGAAATTGTTACCAGTGATGGTATGGGGATGGTATTACGATATGCATTACATTATATAAAATGGAATTTATTCAATATCATTGAACTGGCTTACCAAGCTTTAAATACTTATAACTGCATGCTATAAAGGTAAAGGCGGGATCCTCATTAACAATGAGGGCTATGGGATTATCTACAAAATAATGATTTATGGCTAGAAATTCCACTAGATAAATTAGAATATAAATATATAGAACTAAATCTACGAGATAAGATTTCTCAAACTTTTTTGCATGAGTAGCCAGACCCTCTGGGTGGCGGTAAAAACGAGGCCGCCGTATAATAAAATTGTATTGTGGTGATGTAGTACATCTTGACTTATGCCATCTGTGGTAAGAGAAACTATATGAACGCCTCCCCTTTATTTATAAATTAGCTACAGCTTATCTAGTAGTCGATATCCCGTTACTGATTCTATTCCTGTTCGCCAAACTTCTCATTAGACAATGAGGAGAATAAAAACAGATCATAAATCTAAAATATCAATCAAAGGTCTGTTTGCTTTTGGTAAATATTCATAAGTTCCATTACATAGGGAAAAACATAGGGAAAACAACCTCCTGGATTATAATTCTTTACCGGAATTACTTGTTTTTTAGCAATTAGCTGGCATAGAATCAGATAAAATGCTATTTAGAAGCCTCTCCAGTAAATAATAACATAATTAAATTAAAATCGCGTGAAATTGAAATCAATTTAACAAAACTGAAAAATCAAAAAGGTAAAGAGAATTTTGGTAATATCTGTGATGAAATCTGGATAGCAATGGAGGAAGTTTGTGGCATCTATCGTATACCTGAATTAATGCAAAAAACTATGGATAACAGTAGCTGAACTTAAAGAATGCTTTAAACATATTGAAATTATAGATTATAGCAGCGTTTTAATATTGAACTTCTCTAATACTATCAAATAGAGATCTAGTCTAGATCTAACGGAAAATTCATGCTTCACTCAGCTTTCTATCGCAAAGAAAGCTTGTTGTGCCAATCAGAGTCTGTGGATGATAGCTGCACTGAACGTGATGATATTAATTTCCTAAAATATTCTTTTGCCTTTTATATTATAACTAACAAAGTGGCCCTGTGTAGTACCATACATAGTTTATTTTAATATAAAATTAGCAAATTAGCACCAGCTAAACACGTTTATGTTGCTGAAGTAACAACACAAGAGCAAGCAAAAAGAAGGCGCAGGCGAATGGGTAAGATAAAAAAACTGAAAATGGAGATCATGCGTTACAATCCTGAAACTAACGATGTCCCCTATTCTGTTACTTATGAAGTTCCTTATGATGAACAGACCTCTTTGCTAGATGCTCTTGGTTATATTAAAGACTACTTAGCACCTGACCTCTCGTACCGCTGGTCTTGTCGTATGGCAATATGCGGTTCTTGTGGTATGATGCTTAACCAGGTGCCTAAATTAGCCTGCAAAACTTTTTTACGGGACTATACTGATGGTTTAAAAGTAGAAGCATTGGGAAATTTTCCTATCGAAAGAGATTTAGTGGTAGATATGACCCATTTTATTGAGAGCCTTGAAGCTATTAAACCTTATATCATTGGTAATAATCGTAAAGTTAGCGATGGCCCCAATAAACAAACACCTAGTCAAATGGGTAGGTATTATCAATTCTCTGGTTGTATTAATTGTGCCCTCTGTTATGCAGCTTGCCCTCAATTTGGCCTTAATCCAGAGTTTATTGGTCCTGCTGTAATTACACTGGCAGAACGTTATAACCTCGACAATCGCGATAAAGGTAAAAAAAAACGGATGCCATTACTAAATGGCGATAATGGAGTATGGAGCTGTACATTTGTCGGTTACTGCTCTGAAGTATGTCCTAAACATATTAATCCTGCCGCTGCAATTCAACAAAGAAAAGCAGCAAGTGCAAAAGATTTTATTATCGCTATATTGAAACCAAGATAAGGTAGAAAAGAATGACAACAAAACGTGTTATGAAAATATCATCAAATTAGTGGAAATAGATTAGATTTTATTATTTTTATGTTGTTCGGTAAGGTAACTACAATCCCTTAAATTTTCTTTAGTTTAATGGTGCTTTATGGTGTATTTTCGTTAATAGAATGTGCTGAAAGTTGATTTAATTATGTTGGTTTGCTCAATTAATCCAATTGTTTTATTAATTAATCTTTTTACTTTAATAGCAACTTTATTTTAATAGCGACTTTATTTTATACAAAAAACTGGTTCGAACTGCTGACTAAAACTATCAATATTGTGATAAAATAGCCTAAGAAACGATCAGAAAATTATTCTGGGGTATCACCTTTTTAGTAACAATTATTATCTTAGCTGTAACGTTAAGATAATCTAAGGAAAACAATGATTAATCACCATCCTAAACGTTCTAATGAACCTATTTTTTGGGGATTATTTAGTGCTGGTGGTATGTGGAGTGCAATTATCTCTCCGGTTATTATTCTTTTAGTAGCAATTTTAATTCCTCTAGATTTTGCGCCAGAAATGTTCAATTATGAATGCATTATGGCTTTTTGCCAAAGCTTTATTGGCCGTTTTTTTTTGCTATTAATGATTATTTTACCTATTTGGTGTGGTCTACATAGACTTTATCATGGCATGCATGATTTAAAAATAGCTATTCCAGCTGGGAAATGGATTTTTTATGGTGCTGCTACCATCATTAGTATGATTGCTATCATTACTATCATCAAACTCTAATCAAAAGTTAATCAAACAATAAAGCCAGATAGTTTCTAACAATCTAGCTTTATTGTTTGTGATAAGCATTAACTAGATTAATTTACAGATAGTATAGCAACCGCTCGTTCCGGTTCTCTATATTATTAACCATTAGATACGAGATACTGGCAAATAATCATAAATTTCAGCTTGGGGGAAAGTAGTAAACTGATAAATATTGATAACTTAAGATAGTTAACCAACAATAAATAACCGATGGTACTTAAAGTACCCATTTACTAATCCTATTGATTAACTGTCATTTCCAGGAAGATAGATGATTTTTAATAATTTATCTTTAACTTTGAACTAATCTTTTATAGCTTATAAAAGCTTTTACTACTCAATATTCATTGAGGTAATTCCTAATTGTACCGCTAAACATATTGATGTAAAGTGATCTCAAGTTCTTCAGAACAGAATTAAAATGATGCCTTTGGAGCCCATTTTATATGGGCCATAAAATTGCTCGACTATACCATTTGTTTAAGGTATGCCACCAGGCGGGTGGGGAGTAAGAGTTTGTCTTCTATGCCAAACTCTGTACACAAACACAGGCGAATTCCTATTTTCGTAGTTAAAGAATTTCTCAGACCAAAAAGGTTGTCTGTAAATTTTTTATCATTGTTTGTAGTACCCGATGGATGGTTATCGGAGATGCTCGGTTAAGATCACGTAAGAGAAGCGTTTAGCGCATTTGCCGCGGTCTGGTCTTGGCCTTGTAAAGACGGATAAAAAAGCATCGAGTGGTGCGATCTATATCTATGAAAAGATAATGTCATGAAGTTTCGTTTGGTATTTGCGGAAGAATATTTTAGATCTACTTGAAGATAACCAAGCTTGTACCTTTTAAAACACCTTATCCTTCGATTTTTTGGGTTTATGCTTCATTTCATACAAATTCCCCATCCTTGCTTGTATAAGGATGGGATCTAGCCTAGGATTGAGATACAACAGGGTTTAGGAATTCACGTATTGACTCGCGATTGCAAGCAGATTGTAGAGAGGGAAAAATGGTTTTACTAGAAAAACGACTACGGCTTCCTGAACAGGCTACAGCGTCGTCTGGAAACAATTGGGAATATGGCTGTGAGAGTTATCCTTATTTCTGCTGTATAGGGTTTTTCGGCGATGGTGACGTCTATTCTACTGATTGATTTAGTCAATGATTTAAGAACACAGAGATGTTATGGAATAAAAAGTCTACCATACATGTATCCGCAAAACCAGATATTACCTGTAATCCCTTGCATGAACTCATTCGTAATACTTCCAGGTAACTGATAACCCCCCATCCGCATTTAGGGTAAAGCTCGAAGCCATATACTGCGACAACATGCTTAACGCCAAATTTATCGAGAGGCGTGTCCCATGTGCCAGTTGTCCGTAACGGTTATTTAGCATAGTGAATTATACAAATTGGTATAGATGATGTTGAGATTAAAGTGCCTAGGGTCATGGATCGCATCCTCAACGGAATATGTTTCAACAGGGGTCGTTGTTACTGTTTTATCTGAAGCGTGTAAAAACGTCGAAAAGTTGCTAGTATAGTTGTACCTGCGATGGTATCTCCACCACTGATTTTCATGAAGTTTTTGAGGGAAAAGCGATTTTAGATGAAAAAACACATGGTCTCTTTCTGTCAATAGCATCAGCAGGGTTAAACAGCAATGATTTGAAAATAGGCAAAATGGTATTTTCATGATTTAAAGCGATACCCGCTACGTTTATTTCTTGGCCGATGGCATATACATTCCTATCAGGTAAGATGATCCCCTTTTCAGCTTCCTCATTAATTGGCGTCACTGAATATGGATATAAGGAGCTAGTTTTGATCGAAGATGGTTATCAAGAGTCAGAAGCTAACTAGGCTGAACTTCTTAATGCCCTGGGTGAGAGCGCGTGCTTAACCATATCTCATCTCCTAGGCTTACTAGGAGAGGGTGCTGCTGCCTTAGTTTTTGGAATGCAATGGCAAAGCTATCCTAGGACACGTACAGCAGCAAGGACGCTGTTGGTTTTGTATATAAAACAGGTAATGTGGTCGCTTCATACTTCCAAAAGGCATGCAACTGTGCAACTGAAAGTTAAGGTTGAGTGTAAGCTTCGCGCGGGATGTCTAACTAGCTGAGTGTTGTGATGTCGCTAATAAATCCATTGATATTTTTTAACAAGGTTTTCAGCGAAGTATCTCATTTCTTGCAGTGATGAAGAAGCTGGAGAAAGATCGAGAAAAAGTAGTGGTATTCTACAAGTTCCTGTCAGAGCAGTGGGCGTTCAATAAGAACGACGAATCCGAAGCCAGAAGAACTGTGGTTCAAGAAAAGCAATCCTTTTAATGCTATTTAAGTTGTTACAGTCTGCTCAGAAAATCTGGAAGCGGCTAAGGAAATTTTGATCGCTGACCCTGGTTGTAAACAACGTCAAATTTAAAGATGGAGAACAGCTTCACGAAGGATCCAGAGTGGATTTTAAGCTGGAGCAGCATATACCAGATTTTCTAATAACTTGATCAAAATAGCTAATTTTTAAAAAATCTATTAGCTCTCACTTTTTATAAGTAAAATCATCAAAAACTTATACCTGAATTAAATTACTGTCAGTGACAATTTATTTTTATTTTATAAATAATAAATTATTGTTAATAATTTATTTTAATAAAATTATTATGCAATAATAAGATGCAGTTTATTTCAATTAGTAATAGAGAAACCATAGTATGCAAATTTTTAATTCTGATTTAGTAATAATAGGAGCTGGTTTAATGGCGCAATAATTGCTGCTGTTTAAGCTAAATCTTGCAGATAAAATTGTTTTTGTTTTAAAAGTTCTATCCCTATGCGCAGTCATACTGTCGTTGCAGAAGGTGGGGTAGCGGCAATCACTCAATTTCATGATACCTATGATGATCACTTTAATGATATAGTTTCAGGGGTAGATTGATTATGTAAATAAGATATAGTTAGATATTTTGTATTAGACCTTCTTGTTGAAGAAGAAGGAGTATATGGGCCTGGCCGCTATCCATATGATAGCGTGGGAGGATTCTCATATTCAAATTAGGGCAAATGCTGTTATTATGTCTATCGGCTGTAGACTAGCCGTGTTTACAATTATAATACTAACTAACCCTGAAATTGTTACCGGTGATGGTATGGAGAGGTATTATGATATGGTATTCCATTATATAATATGGAATTTATTCAATATCATCAAACTGGTTTGGCAGGCTTGAAAATACTTATAACTGAATGCTATAGAGGTAAAGGCGGGATCCTCATCAACAAAGATGGCTATGGTTATCTACAAGATAATGATTTATATCTAGAAATTTCACTAGGTAAATTAGAAAATAAATAGATGGAATTAAGTCTACGAAAGAAGGATTCTTAAGCTTTTTGGCATTAGGGGGGGACAGGTCAGCGATATAATAAATCGTATAGTGATGATGTTATACATCTTGACTTACAGAATCTGTAGGAATAGAAACTACATGAACGCCTGCCATTTATTTTTAAATTAGCCAAAGCTTATCTTGGAGTCTCGACCAAGTTACTGACCCTATTCCTGTTCCCAAGACCGTTCATTATGCAATGGGGAGAATAAAAACAGATCATAAATATAGAATATCAATCAAAGGTCTGTTTCCTGTAGCAAATGTTCATTGATTCCCTTAGATAGGACAAACCGCCTGAATTATAACTCTTTACCTGAATTAGTCGTTTTTTGCAATTAGCTGGTACAGAATAGAATAAATATACAACTGAAGCATCTCCAGTAGATAATAACACCATTAAATTAAAATCGCATGAAATTGAAACCAATTTAACCAAACTGATAAACCAAAAAGGTAAAGAGAATTTGGCTAATATCCGTGATGAAATGTGGATAGCAATGGAGGAAGGTTGTGGCATCTTATCGTATACCTGAATTAATAAAAAAACTATGGATAAAGTAGCTGAACTTGAAGATGCTTTAAACATATTGAAATTATAGATTATAGCAGCGTTTTTAATACTGAACTTCTCTATACTATTTTGAAGTGGGTTTTACTCTAGATGTAAAAGAAAATGCATACTTCACTCAGCTTTCTATCGCAAAGAAAGCTTATTGTGCCTATCAGCGTCTGGATGAAGGCTGTACTGAACGTGATGATGTTAATTTCCTAAAACATTCTTTTTCCTTTTATAACTCACAAAGTGCTCCGTATATAGTTTATATTAATATAAACGTTAGCAAATCAGGACAGGCTAAACACCTTTATGTTGCTAAAGCAACAGCACAAGAGCAAGCAAAGAAGGCGCAGGCAAATGCCTAAGATGAAAAAACTAAAAATGGAGATTATGCGCTATAATCCTGAAACTAACGATGTCCCCTATTCTCTTACTTATGAGGTTCCTTATGATGAATAGACCTCTTTGCTAGATGCTCTTTGTTATATTAAAGACCACTTATCACTTGATCTCTCCTACTGCTGGTCTTGTCATATGGAAAGATAAAGCTCTTGTGGCATGATACTTAACCAGGTGCCTAAATTAGCCTGCAAAACTTTTTTACGGGACTATACTTTAAAAGTAGAAGCATTGAAAAATTTTCCTCTTAAAAGAGATTTAGTGGTAGATATGATCAATTTTATTGAAAGCTTTGAAGCTATTAATTAAACCTTATATTATTAATAATAATCCTAAAGTTAGCGATGCTACCAATAACCAAACACTTAGTCAAATGCTAGCTATCATCAATTCTCGGGTTGTGTATTAATTGTGCTATCTGTTATGCAGCTTCTCCTCAATTTGGCCTTAATCCAGAATTTATTGGTCCTGCTGCAATCACACTTGTATAACGTTATAACCTCTACAATCAGAATAAAGGTAAAAAATGGATGCTTTTACTAAATAGCGATAATGGGGTATTGAGCTGTACATTTATCGGTTACTGCTCTGAAATATGTCCTAAACATGTTAATCTTGCCGCTGCAATTCAACAAGGAAAAGCAGCAAGTGCAGAAGATTTTATTATCGCTATCTTGAAACCAAGGTAAGGAAAAAAGAATGACAACAAAACGTAAGCCCTATGTAAGAAAAATGTTATCAAATTGGTGGAAACAGATTAGATTTTATCGTTTTTATATTATTCGGGAAGCAACCGCAATCCCTCAAATTTGGTTTAGTTTAGTCGTGCTTTATGGCGTATTGTCGTTAACAGAAGGAGCTGAAAGTTGGTCTAATTATGTTGGTTTGCTCCATAATCCAATCATTTTATTAATTAATGTTTTCACTTTAATAGCAACTTTATTTCATACAAAAACCTGGTTCGAACTGCTCCCTAAAGCTATCAATATTGTGATAAAAAATAAAAAAATAGCTCAAGAAACGATCATAAAATTACTCTGGGGTATTACTTTTCTAGTAACATTTATTATCTTATCTGTAGCGTTAATATAATCTAAGAAAAACAATGATTAATCACCCTTCTAAACGTCCGATGAACCTATTTTTAGAGATTATTTAGTGCTGGTGTGGTATGTGAAGTGCAATTATCTCTCCGCTTATTATTCTTTATAGTAGTAATTTTAATTCCTCTAGATTTGCGCCAGAAATGTTCACTTATGAAAGCATTATGGTAAAATCCCATAATGCTTTATTGCCTGTTTTTTGCTATTAATGATTATTTTATCTATTTTGTGTGGGCTATATCGACTTCATCATGGAATGCATGATCTAAAAATAGTGATTTCAGCTTTGAAATGGATTTGTTATGGTGCTTCTACTATCATTAGTCTGATTACTATTATTGTTATCATCAAACTCTAATTAAAAGTTAATCAATTCTTTGCTAGTCTTAAGAGCAGGTCTTATTTTTGGTGTTGTAGTTCCCTAATCATGGATCCTTATCGTCATGATATTTTGCCCTCAATTATATCAATCAATAGCCATCTTCTATGAAGATGGTCTGTTCGACGAGGGTATATATAATGCTCTTGGAGCAAAGAATTAATTAGGATTAACAGAAACCATCGCTATGGAGATCTAAAGCGTCTTGCGGCATAAATATTAGAATAGGAATGTAATTTTTAATATTTGTTAACTAATTTGATTGCTAAATTATGATAATACATCAAACGCTTTATTAAAGAGTAATATTTTGCGTGAATTAATTGTATGTTTAATAACACTTTCGCTATTTTTGTTATGATATATTCTTTTGATCTTTTTATGCTGCAAATTTCTCATAGTAATGAGTAATAAAAAATCAGATCCCTATTTTATCTTAAATTAGGAAACATTGGCGTAGAAAATTATTTAAGTACCATGCAATATTCTTAGGATAAGTTAAGGAAGAATTATTAGAAAATTTTGTGTATGATGGCCAAGGCTTCTCCGGCTTCCCTCTGATGCTTCCTGAATTTGTTTTCTATTCTTAGATTAGATGTTGTTTAGCACCATGGTGACAGCAGGTTAAATCCACTTATATCCTGTTCTAGGTTAATAGATATTTCGCTAAGAAATAAAAGGAGAGTTTGATGGAAAGCAAAGTAGTTATTTCAACAAGGTAAAAATTACACTAGCAGCAGGTAAGCTTGATGTCCCTAATAATCCAATAATTCCTTACATTGAATGAGATGAGGCTATTGGTGCTGATATTATTTTAGTAAGGTTAAAAGTGGTTGATGAAGAGTAAAAAACCTATTACGGTGAGAAGTCGATCTTTATATTTGTTTACGAACCTGTGAGCTATTATTAAGGTACCTCTATACCCCTGTAAAAAAGCCAGAATTAACTAATATGGTTATTTTCGCGAAAATTTTGAAGATATTTATGCAGGTATTGAATGGAGGAAAGCCAGTAGCTCTGAGGTAGTTAAGATGATTAAATTTCTACATAATGAGATGGAGGTAAATAAAATTTATTTCCAAACCAACTGTAGTCTGTAGTATCGGTATAAAGCCCTGTTCATAAGAAGGAACGAAGCGATTAGTACGAAGCAGCAATTAAGTATACTATCCAAAATAATCATAAATCGCTCACTTTAGTGTATAAAGCCAATATAGTGAAATTCACTGAAGGTGAATTTAAAGCTTGTTTGGATATCACTTAGCACAACAAGAATTTGATGGGGGAATTAGTTGATGGTGGCAAATAGATGAAATTAAGCATCTAGAGGTATGTAAAGATATTCTTATTAAAGACGTGATTGCTGATGAATTTTTTAGAGTAAGTTTTATTGCGCTAAGCTGAATATGACATCATTACTTCTATGAAGCTTAATGGCGATTATATTTCTGGATGCATTAGTAGTACAAGTTGGAGGCATTAGCATATTACCCACCAGTACAGCAGGCGCAAATATAGATAATAGTTGTGCATTCTTTGAAGCAACCCATGGAATAGCCAAAATATGCATGTTAAAACAAAGTTAATCCAGGCTCGATATTATCTTCTCTGCTGATAAGATGTTACGTCATATTGGATGGATTAGGGTAGGGTATAGGGGCCCGCTGAATTAATCATTATAGGCATGCAATGGACGATTGCCTCCAAAAAACTCTTACCTATCTATGATTTTAATCGTTTAATGCCAGATGCTAAAAGGCTATTAAAATGCAGTGAGTTTGCTGATGCACTGATTAGTCATATATAAATTTATAGTTTTCTTAATTTAAGAACAGGAGTTAGAGTGTTATAATTTTTATTTTCAAGCTATTTTTTCCTAAAAACTAAACACTTAAACGAGAATAATTTTTACTTTTTATATGTTTTTTCATAGAATGCAAATTCTTGAATGGATTCAAGCATTATTTTTCGATAAGAAGAACACCCAGTCTACTATTATTAAATTTTTGCAATGGGGGCGCGCCACGCGCGCCCATAAAATGACCGGTTTTTCTTGAGAAAAAGACACACTCTTGTTGTTGTAATTTTTAATTACTAGGTATAAATAATGTTTCATTATCTTAAATTTTAATTTTGACGGAATATCATATTCCCTAATTTAAATTTAATTGATAAATAAAGAGAATATACTCAATGACATTTAATTCAGACATTAAAGATTATAATAATAATTTAAGTGTGTTAAGTAGTGAAGGAAACACAGCATATCAGGTTCTGAAGAAGACGATGATATAAATGGTAGTAAAGGAGACGATTATATATTTGCTATAGGAGGAGGGGGAGGGGATATATTTAATAGGTAGCAAAAATGGAAGAATATGCTAATAGCTAGCTTTAAGCCATTGAAAATCTATTTTAGTATATAAAAAGAGACTGCTTTGATAGGTAGTGAATTATTAGAAGATCTGATGTATAAGGATCAGATTTCGCTCCGGTCTGATGCTTCGTGAATCTGTTCTTTATTTTTAAATTAGACGTTATTTAGCACCACAGGGTGTCACAGCAGCTCAAATTCTTTTAGCCGGTTCCAGCTTTTCTGAGCAGCTTGGATCAGCAATACCATTCAAAGAGTTTGTTTTTTTTAAACCACAGTTCTTTACGTGTCTGGGCGCGGCTATTCGTATCCTGAATATCACAAAAGCCAATTTAATTGGATTCGTCGTTCTTATTGATGATCAAGTGCTGTAACGACGGGAAGTCATGAATGCAAGTAGATCTTCTCGATCTTTATTTAGTTTCTTCATTCCTGAAGAAGCTACTTTGATCAAAACCTTGCTAACAAAACATCAATGGTGTTATTAGCGGCATTACGACTATCTGCTAGTCAGAGATCTCTCGCAGCTCCCCTCTCAGCTCAGTTTTAACTTTCAGTTGCATGCATTTTTTGAGTAAAGCTAGCATATTAACTGTTTTGTGTGCTCAACAGCGTTAGTGCTGCGTGTCTAGACATTTTTGCCATTGCATTCCAAAAAGCAATGGTACTATCTCTTATGTAGCAAGTCTGGAAGATACGGTTAAGCCATGCGCTTGCAGAGAATTGAAAAGTTAGATCCATAGTAGTTAGCTTCTGACTTTCGATAAGCATCTTTTATCGCAACTAATTCTTTTTACCTATATGGACACTGACGCCGATAATAAGTAGTAGGTGTAAAGGCAATTCATTTTGCCTGACAGGAGTGTATATGCCATAGGCCAAGAAATAAATCTAGCGAATATCGCTTAAATCACGCAAGCACCATTCCCTATGTTCTTCAAGCCATTGCTATTTTCAGTCTACTGATTAATGGTACTGGCAGAGATAGCATGTTTTTCTTCACCGAGAGGCGCCTCTAGAGCTTCGTGAAAATCAGTAATGGATATGCCACCCATTGCAGAGGTATACAAACCATGGTAGCAAGCAACTCTTTCGACGTTTTTTGCACGCTTCAGATAAGGTTGTAGTAACGAGCTGTTGAATCATATTCCGGATTGCTGCTGTAATCTCCCTGACATTATGCAGTTTAATATCAGCGTCGCCAATACCAGTCTGTATTGTTCGCTATGATTAAATAATTGTTCAGCATGTTGTCACGGAGCTTAGCTTCAACGGCGGTAGCTTATCAGCTGTATGGCAGCATTATGGATAAATTTATGCAAGGGATCAGAGATAATATCTAGTTTTTTTTGATATCTCTAGGGTAGATTTTATGGTATATCATCTCTCTGTTGTTGAAATCACTAATGAAATCAATAAGTAGAATGGCACACTATCTCTGAAATTCAATACAGAAGAAATAAGCATAATTTATTTAAAAATAAATATTTAATAATTTATCTAAGGAGCTATGGATATAGAAAAAAGATATTGTTTTCATAAATCCGGGATCCGCTTAATATTTTTTAGATAAATAGATAAATTTAATTCAATTTCTAGATGATGTATATTTCTACTCTAGATTTTCTAAAATTTTCTCTTAAAAAGAATAAACGTTCCTATTTTTATTTATAATGTTTAGGGGTCCATACATAATTTATGATTTTTATTTTTTCTATTCACTATGTTGCTGATTAAAAACGGATATTTTATTACTAACGATAGAAGAAGGGAACTCTAACTTTAATATAAATAAGCCAGAAAAAACAGTAGATAAAATGTGATTTATTTTTCTTATAGCAACAGTAAATTTTTCTAAAAACAAAAAAATTTAATATTAATTAAAGGTGTTTAAACAACTAAACACTAATAAAATAAACTATTTTAGAATTTTATTCTATTTTTATCTAAAAATAATAAAATGAAATTTTTAAATAAGAGCAAATTAATTTAAAACAAATATTGTTTTATCTTTTTAGATTTGCATCGTTATATTTAACGCATTAGTATCAGCTAATAGCACTTTTTCATAATTTGAAGATACTTAAATACAATAAAAATTCCCTTTATTAATTTAGCATTGATAGGATTAAACCTTTCAATATGGACTCAAGCGAAAGAAATGCTTTATAGTTCTGATGAACTCTCTATTTTTATTCTCCGAGGAAAGGGCCCATAAGCAAGAATTATTGCACTGTTGATAGCCTAAAAAGTGGTGATCAAATTCAATTATTAAGCACAGATCCTGAAAATCCATGCTATTTTTCAGGGTACCCCAAAAATTCATGATTAAAAAGGAGGAGGGGAGTTGCCTGGTTTTTAAAAAATTAACTCAGTAGAACACACCTACTATAAAAGCACGTATTTCCTTACTTTAAAAGGAAAATCAAGAATTACGTAAAAATTAACTAACATTGATACTAACTGAAATAATCAAATCAGTGAAATGCAAAGCAAAGTGGCAACAAGTGATCAAACTATTACTAATCTAACAATAGAAAAAAAACTGAAAAATTAGTTAATTCGCTCAGGAAAAAATAGAAATTGCGCAAATTAATTTTGATAATAATCACCATGAGCTCAGTCTACAGTGTTTTATGTATGGCGCTGAGCGGCATTGGGATAGTGCAGGTTTAATTTTTGATTTATTATTACCGCATATTATCCTACGATGTAAAAAACGTAATGAACACTGGATGAATTAAAGGAAATACCATGCAGATTTATCTTGTTGGTGGCGCGGTAAGAGATCAACTATTAGGATTGCCTATTTCTGATCGTGACTGGGTAGTGGTTGGAGCTACTCCGGATGATTTAATTAAATTAGGTTTCCAGCAAGTAGGTAAGGGTTTTCCAGTTTTTCTCCATCCAAAAACAGGTGAAGAGTATGCTCTGGCCCGTACAGAACGAAAAACGGGTGTAGGCTATACTGGTTTTTCTTACTATGCAGAACCTGATGTAACTATAGAAGAGGATTTGTTACGTCGAGATCTGATTGTCAACGCCATCGCGCAAACTGAAGATGGACAACTGATTGATCCTTTCCATGGTGAACAAGATATAAAAAATCGCTTACTACGCCATGTTTCTGCTGCTTTTTCCGAAGATCCTTTACGAATACTTAGAGTAGCGCGTTTTGCTGCTCGATTGAGTAAGCAAAAATTTACTATTGCTAATGAAACAGAATTATTGATGGAAAAAATGGTTTATAATCATGAGCTTAATACAATTAGCGTAGAAAGAGTGTGGGGAGAAACAGAAAAAGCACTACAATCAAGCTCGCCTGAAATTTATTTTCATGTCTTATATAATTGTGGCGCGCTAGCTATTCTTTTCCCTGAAATTAATCAATTATTTGGTATACCATTAGCGCTAGAATCAGAGCCTGTAATAGATACTGGAATACATACGCTTTTAACCTTAAAAATAGCGGCATCATTAACTGACAATGTCGAAACTCGCTTCGCAGCTCTCTGCCATGACTTTTGTAAAACGCTGACTCCATTTGAACAATCGCCAGATAAGAGTAGCAAGGGTATTTTGCTAATTGAGGCTATGTGTAATCGACTACGTATTCCTAATAGGATGAAAGAATTAGCTAAATTAGTTGCCCGTTTCCATCAACAAATCCACCAAATTAATCAGTTAACACCTGAAAGTATGATTAATCTATTTAATGAATTAGATAGTTGGCGGAAGCCAGAGCGTATTAATCAACTTGTCATTGCCTGTGAAGCAAATGCCCGCGCCAGGATAGGACGAGAGCAAATCACTTATCTACAAGCTAAATTTGTTATTGCAGCATTTAAAACAGTACAACAAGTATCAAGCAAAAATCTTATTGATCAAGGTATTAAAGGTATCGCGATTAGGAATGAGCTTACCAGAAAACGTATACAGACATTAACTGACTGGTGGCAACAACAAACCATTTTACCGATTTAAGCTAGCTTAAATAGCTTTTGTTCGCTCTATAATTACACCAACCTGTTTAGCTTGCACTAGCACCCCTGGTTTACAAACTTTAACTCGTACCCAACAACTATTGAACTGATTTAAAATCATATCAGCAACTTCCTCTGCAACCCGTTCTATCAATGCAAATTTTTGTGTTTTTATATGTTTAATTACTACTTGGCTAACTTGAGCATAATCTAAACAATATTCCACTTTATCACTTTTAGCTGCGTGCTGATTATCCCATCCCATTTCAATATCGAGTAACAGTTTTTGTTGGATAAATTTTTCCCAATCATAAACACCAACAGTTGTAAATACTGATAACTGTTCAATAAATATAATGTCCATTCACCTTTCTCTCATTTTTTAATTGCAATAAATAATCGCTTTTTAGATACTTCTCTTTATTTTTTTGGAAAATGGCTAAATGAGATTACACACGTTTTAATAAAACTTGCTGCAATAATAGGAAAATAAAAACTATTATGCTTAGATTAAAAAAAAAAAAAAGAAAAAGTTGAAAATAATTCATTACAACTCAAAAATAAATCTAGGATAGATAGTTTATTAGTTTTACTAATAACTATACTGTATATTTTATTAATGTTTTAATATCACTCTGATCTTTGAAACAGAGTGCGTGAATAATACTATGATATAATAAAAGTATTATTAATATGTTAAATTAAAAGATTTTGCTTATTTGGAGTAATGATATGAGTGTAATTGCACTTGGCATGATTATCTTCGCCTACCTCTGTTGTTCAATCTCAAGCGCCGTGTTGATCTGGCGCTTGATAGGTCTTTCTGATCCAAGACGCCATGGTTTAGAGAATCCTTGAGCAAGAAACGTATTACGTATCGCTGGCAAAAAAGCCATTGCTTTAGCTGTGCTCATTTTCGACATCCTAAAAGGGATTATTCCAGTATGGTTAGCCTATTATTTAAATATTCCCCCATTTTATCTTGGAATTATTGCCATTTCTTCCTGTTTAGGGCATATTTACCCTATTTCTTTCATTTTAAAGGTGGAAAAGGTGTTGCTACTGCTTTTGGCTCAATTGTTACCATTGTGTGGGGTTATCTAACGTTATTGCAGGTACATGGCTACTGACTGTACTACTCAGTGGATATTCATCATTAGGAGCTATTGTCAGTGCTCTATTAGCTCCTTTTCTATGTTTGGTGGTTTAAACCGAAATTCACATTCCCTGTCGCGTTGCTTTCATATTTAATGCTCTTTCGCCATCATGATAACATTCAGCGTCTATGGAGAGGGCAAGAAAGCCCGTATATGGCAAAAAATAAAGAAAAAAAGGGAAAAACAAATAAAGAAATTATTTAATCCACTAAAAAACAAGAAAAATGATTAATCACTATATTAATTTTTAGACTTTAAGTCTATTTATGGACAGTTGTTGTTGCTAACGGTGATAAATCTACTAGTGGCCAACGTGGTTTAACAGTGATATCCAGACTATTATTTACGCCATTTTTAAAACGAATCATACCAGCCAGCGCTATCATTGCTCCATTATCAGTACAAAATTCGGTACGAGCATAAAAAACCTGGCCGCCAATTTTTGTTATCGATTCTGCCATTTTTAGCTGTAATGTACGATTTGCACTTACACCACCAGCCATAACCAAACGCTTAGAACTAGTTTGTTCTAAAGCTCGTTTACATTTGATCACTAATGTATCCACAACGGCATCTTCAAATGCCCGAGCAATATCAGCAGCGGTTTGATGATCCATACTATTATTACGAATGGTATTAGCAGTAAAAGTTTTTAATCCTGAAAAACTAAAATCCAACCCAGGGCGGTCTGTCATCGGGCGAGGAAAGATAAAACGGCCAGCCTGTCCCTGTTGAGCCATCAATGAGAGTACTGGGCCTCCAGGATAATCCAAGCCTAATAACTTCGCTGTCTTATCAAAAGCTTCACCTGCAGCATCATCAATTGATTCACCTAATAACTTATATTGACCAATCGCCACTACATTAATTAATTGAGTATGCCCACCAGAGACTAATAATGCCACAAAAGGGAATTCAGGACTTTTTTCTTCCAGCATTGGTGCTAGTAAATGCCCCTCCATGTGATGAACAGGGATAGCCGGCACTCGCCAGGCAAATGCTAATGAACGCCCGATTGTTGCTCCCACCAATAAAGCGCCTATCAAACCAGGACCCGCGGTATAAGCAACAGCATCAATATCATCGCCGGTTGAACCTGCTTGTTGTAGTGCTACTTTAATTAGAGGAATTGTTTTACGAATATGATCGCGAGAAGCTAATTCAGGCACCACTCCACCATAATCGGCATGCAATTTTACTTGGCTATATAATTGATTGGCTAATAAACCTAGTTGATCATCATAAATTGCGACACCAGTTTCATCACAAGATGTCTCTATACCTAAAATACGCATATTACCCACCACCTCATTAATAACATAAGTTATTCATCATTTATGTAAAAATGCAACTTCTCATCAAATAAATAACTTTCTATCTGGATTAGATCAGTTATATATTAATAATATATATAATAATATGTGTTATTATCCATTATCATTTAAAATTTATACCACTATTTTTATTAAAAATAATTGGATGGATAATTTTCTGCATTTCATTTTTATACAGGACTTTACAAAGCTATATACATTGAAGTAAAGTTTTAAACCTTTTTAAAGAGACAGCTGGCTATGTGATATTGCTAGCAAAGTAAAAATTGATTTTTTTTGAGGTGAAAGGCATATGCCGGTAATTAAAATACGTGAAAACGAGCCATTTGAAGTAGCAGTACGTCGTTTTAAGCGTTCTTGTGAAAAAGCAGGGATACTAGCTGAAGTGCGCCGTCGTGAGTTCTATGAGAAACCAACGACTGTACGTAAACGTGAAAAAGCATCAGCAGTAAAGCGTTATGCTAAAAAATTGGTTCGTGAGAACGCACGTCGTACTCGTTTATACTAATTTACTATGGTTCAACAATCCTAACAATTCGACAGCAGTCATTACAAGAAGGTCCTGTTTTCTAACAGGAAGAACGGCTTGTTATCATTCATTAATGAAGAATTTATGGCTAGACGAATTCCGCGTACATTTATCAATGATTTATTGGCTAAAACCGATATCGTTGATCTTATTGATACTAAAGTGCCGCTAAAAAAGCAAGGCAAAAACCATCATGCGTATTGTCCATTTCATAATGAAAAAACGCCCTCATTTACAGTTAATGCCGATAAACAATTTTATCACTGTTTTGGCTGTGGTGCCCATGGTAATGCCATTGATTTTTTAATAAATTATGACAACCTTGATTTTGTTGAAACAATTGAAGAACTGGCTACCATGCACGGACTGGAAATTCCTTATAAAATCAGTAATAATTCAAACCAAATAGAGCAGTATCAGCGACAAAATCTTTATCAATTAATGAATGATATTAATCAATTTTATCAACATTCATTGAATAAATTAGACTCACAGAATGCAAAACAATATTTAATACAGCGCGGCTTAAGTGATGAAGTAATTTATCGCTTTTCTATTGGTTTTTCCCCAATCGGCTGGGATAACCTACTCAAGCATTTCGCTAAGCGTCTTGAGAATCCTAAACAGTTAGTTGCTGCTGGTATGTTAGTTACCAATAATAATGGTTGCACTTACGATCGTTTTCGTGAACGCATAATGTTTCCAATACGAGATCGTAGGGGACGAGTCGTAGCATTTGGTGGGCGTGTTTTAGATGACACATTACCAAAATATCTCAATTCATCAGAAACTGAAATTTTTCATAAAGGCCGTCAATTATATGGTTTATATGAAGCATTACAAAATAATCTTTCACTTTCTAAACTATTACTTGTTGAAGGTTATATGGATGTTGTGGCTCTGGCGCAATTTGGTATTAATTATGCTGTAGCGTCATTAGGTATATCAACAACGTCAGAGCATATCCAGTTACTTTTTCGAATAACAGATATGGTTATTTGTTGTTATGATGGGGATAAAGCAGGTCGCGAAGCCGCATGGCGAACTCTTGAAATAGCACTTTGCTATTTAAGTAATGGCCGCCAGCTACAATTTATGTTTTTACCTGATGGTGAAGATCCTGATTCACTAATACGTAAAGAAGGTAAAACAAATTTTGAAGAACGAATGGATAAGTCACAGTCTTTGTCTACATTTTTGTTTGATAGATTAGTTGCACAAGTTAATTTAGGGAGTCATGAAGGTAAAGCAAAATTAAATCGTCTTGCTATCCCTTTAATTAAAAAAGTACCTGATGATACTTTACAGTTATATTTAGCACAAGAATTGGGTAAATTTATTGGTATTCCTGATACTTCGTGTATTTTTGCCATGATCGAAAAAGGATCAGCTAGAAAAAAAAATTATCAGATACCAAAAATTAAACCAACAACAATGCGAATATTGATAGCATTATTGGTACAAAATCCAAATTTTATTACCTTAATTCCTAGTCTTGATGAAATTAAGCACTCACAGTTACCAGGATTAACGCTGTTTTTAGAGTTAGTTGAACTTTGTCAATCCCATCCTGGGATAAATACTTGTCAATTATTGGAATGCTACCGTAATAATAAATTTGTTAAGCAACTTGAAAAATTGGCAACTTGGAACGATATAGAGAGAGAAGATATAGCGAAAAAATTTTTCAAGGATGCTTTGAAGCATTTATTTATTACCGTGCTTGATAAAAGATTCGCATCTTTAATGGCAAAAGAGAGAACAGAAGGTTTAACTAGTGAAGAACGTGAAGAAGTTCGTTTAATTACTGTTGCAAGAATAAAAAAGTAATCTTAAAAAAGTAAAAAATATCCGGCTTTTAAGTCACCGGATAACATAGGGCAAACACCTGTAAGTTACCATGATATAAAGGAAGGACATGGCACATAAAATAATTAAATTCCCTTTAATTTTATTGTTGGTTGACTTCTTTTCACCGACTAACACAAACCCAAATTATGAAGTGTGGATAGCGTATTATGGAGCAAAACCCGCAGTCACAGCTGAAGCTGCTAGTTACCAAAGGTAAAGAACAAGGCTACCTGACCTACGCTGAGGTCAATGACCATCTGCCAGAAGATATCGTTGATTCAGATCAAATTGAAGATATCATTCAAATGATTAATGATATGGGCATTCAGGTGATGGAAGAAGCGCCTGATGCTGACGATCTTATTCTGGCAGAAATTGCTACTGATACTGACGATGATGCTGTTGAGGCTGCTGCCCAGGTATTATCCAGTGTTGAAAGTGAAATAGGCCGCACAACAGATCCTGTTCGGATGTATATGCGTGAAATGGGCACTGTAGAACTCCTGACCCGTGAAGGTGAAATTGATATCGCTAAACGCATCGAAGATGGTATTAATCAGGTTCAGTGTTCTCTTGCTGAATATCCTGAAGCCATCGCTTATCTATTAGACCAATACGAGCCTGTTAAAAAAGGTGAAACCCGCCTATCTGATATTATTAGCGGCTTTGTTGATCCAAACATTGAAGAGGATTTAGCAACGACAGCAACGCATATTGGTTCAGTATTACCGGAAAGAAGAGACCTAAATGATGACGAAGATGAAGATAAAGACGAACACGACGATAGTGATGACAGTGATGAAAATAATGTCGATCCAGAACTCGCTCACCAGAAATTTTCAGAGCTTCATGAACAATATAAACGTACGTCTATTGAAATCCAAAAAAGTGGCCGTAACCATCCTAATTCAATAGAAGAAATCGAGCAGTTGTCTGAAATTTTCAAACAATTCCGTTTAGTACCAAAACAGTTTGATTATTTAGTGAATAATATGCGTGATATGATGGAGCGTATTCGCTTTCAAGAGCGCCTCATCATGAAACTCTGTATTGAACAATGTAAAATGCCGAAGAAAAACTTCATTACCTTATTCTCAGGTAATGAAACCAATGCCAATTGGTTAGCTCCAGCAAAAAGAATGAATAAACCCTGGTCTGAAAAATTAGTTGAAGTCGAAGAAGAGATACAACGCTCGTTGCAAAAACTACAACAGATTGAAGAAGAGACCGGTTTAAGCATTGAACAGGTAAAAAATATTAACTGCCGTATGTCTATTGGTGAAGCAAAAGCTCGTCGAGCGAAAAAAGAGATGGTTGAAGCTAACTTACGGTTAGTTATCTCTATTGCTAAAAAATATACTAATCGTGGTCTTCAATTCCTTGATCTAATCCAAGAAGGCAACATTGGTTTAATGAAAGCGGTTGATAAATTTGAATACCGTCGTGGCTACAAGTTTTCAACTTATGCAACCTGGTGGATCCGACAGGCGATCACCCGTTCAATTGCTGATCAAGCGCGCACTATCCGTATTCCAGTGCACATGATCGAAACGATCAACAAATTGAACCGAATTTCTCGTCAAATGTTACAGGAAATAGGACGGGAACCCTCACCTGAAGAATTGGCAGAACGCATGTTAATGCCTGAGGATAAAATTCGTAAAGTACTAAAAATTGCCAAAGAGCCTATTTCGATGGAAACACCAATTGGTGATGATGAAGATTCACATCTTGGTGATTTCATTGAAGATACTACTCTAGATCTACCATTAGACTCTGCTACCTCGGAAAGTCTAAGATCAGCTACTCACGAAGTTCTGGCTGGCTTAACAACCCGTGAGGCAAAAGTTCTGCGCATGCGCTTTGGTATTGATATGAATACGGATCACACATTAGAAGAAGTGGGTAAACAGTTTGATGTTACACGCGAGCGGATCCGGCAAATTGAAGCAAAAGCGTTACGTAAACTGCGCCATCCAAGCCGTTCAGAAGTGTTGCGTAGTTTTCTGGATGAATAAAACGCTTATTTATCTTTAGCATAGCAAAACCTACCATCTAGATGAGTGTTTTTTTTGATAGTTACCATTAACTAAACATATCATTAGTAAAAGTTTTTATCACTTTAATTACATAAAGTGATAAAAACGCTCTATTAATATTAATAATTAAATGTTGTTTAGGTAACGAGTTATCCTCATTTATTGTGTATGGGGTTTCGGAGATGGTGGCGTATCCTGCTGAATTAATTTCGTGAATGATTTCAATAATAGAGAGATATGATATTTCATGAAAAAGTTTATCCTAGAGGTATCCAAGAAACCAGATATTACCTGTGATCCCTTACCTGAACTCAGCCGTAATGCTTCCAGGCAGCTAAATAGCTAACCGCCGTGTTGAGGCTAAGCTCGAAGAGCTATGCTGCGATAACATGCTGAACACCACCTTGTCGACTTGATGGCAACACACATGCCATCGTCCATAACGCTTATTTGCCAGAGGAACTCTATACAGAGTATATAGGCGATGTTGAGATTAAAATTCCTAAGATGAATGGGGAGGGGATAGCAGTAGCAAAGGAATAATACTTCAATAGATCGTTGGTAACGACTATTTGAAGCATGTAAAAAGCTTAGAAGATTTGTTACTATGGCATAATCTGTTCGTGATGCACATCTCTCCATCCAGGAGATTTTTACGAAGCTATGGGGGCGCCCGCGCGCTTCTCTGTGAAAAACTACATGGATCGCTCTGCTAAGTACCATCATGAGACTGAAACAGGAATGGCTTAAATCACACAGCCAATGAGATCCCTATGTGATTTAAGCTATACGCGCTATCTTTATTCATTGGTCGAGTGGATAGAGACTTCTCTCAGGTAAAATGATCACCTTTCCTGCTTGGGGTCATTATCAGCGTCACTGAGCATGGATGTAAGGAACTAGCTTGCGGTCGACGAAGAGATGCTTACCAGGAGTCATGGATACGAACTGGCTTAAACTTCTTAATGGGCTGCTGCGAGTGAGTTAGCTTAACCGTAATCTCCCAAGCTTGCTACGAGAGGAAGCACCAATTGCTTTTGGAAAATGCAATGGCAAAGATATTCCCGGAGACGTAGCACCATTGGATTGACTACCAAAAGGCATACAAATGAAAGTTAAGGTTGAGCTACGGGAATGTCTCTTTCTGCTAGGGCAGAGGGATCCACGATACCGCTAATAAAGTCTTTAATGTTTTATTGGCAAGGTTTTCAGAAAAATATCTTGCAGCGATGAAGATGCTGGAAGCAGCTAAAGAGGATTTTGACCTGTTTTTTGACCCTGGCAAAAACAATATTAAATTTAAGGATTGAGAACAGATTCACAAGCATCAGAGTGGCACCTCGTAGCCTAACAGGCATATACCAAATTTACTAATAACTCTTAAACACTATCGATTAAATTTCGATATCTGATAATTTAATTATTCATCAATATTAATTCGTTACCAGGTTTATGGTAGCAATGATTGTTTTAATTGCACTGATGTTATCGATAATTGTTTTCACCACTAGCTTCTAACCTTTTATTGACAAATCCATTCCATGCAAAGACAAGCTAAAATCTCTGGCTTTATAATAACAAAAATCACTCATATTAGAGTGTTAGTGGTATTAATTAGCTACTATACAGATAAAATTTGGTGGCCCCTGCTGGATTTGAACCAGCGACCAAGCGATTATGAGTCGCCTGCCCTAACCACTGAGCCAAGGGGCCTAATAAGGGTGATGGATTATACGTGCTGTTTTTTGTTGGTCTAGTTTTTATAAATCGTATGTTTTTTATAAAAGATCAATAAAATTAATTATTTCCTATATACAATTTATCTATTAACTATTTTAGATTAAATCCTCGGCTAATAACTGAGCAATAATAATTGCTTAATAAATTTACATTTAAAAGTTAACAGCTAAGTTATGTGTAAAATATATACTAACTCATTAAGAAATCTTTAAAAGTCTACTGATAGAATTTAACTATGGATAATAGGTTATTATCATAATTTATGATGAGCAACATCAAGAAAATAAATATGAATATGAAAATTATATTCATAATCTGTTAATGGATAATAGTCTGGATAAATTAAATAAATAATTTAACTAAATTAACATAAATTATGATGTTACATCATAATTTTAAATTTAAAAATATTATAATTAAATATTATTAGATGTATAATATTTGTTATATTATATATCAATACTAATTATATATTCAATAATATTATTATATTTATTCTTGTAATATAAGAAATCAAAATAAGGCAGTTGTATTTATTTGAAATTTTTTATTAGAAAAGAGGAAATATGGCAATCATAAATATGGAGGATACCAATCATTTTCAATTTTTGCTAATTATGCAATAAATACCAATTCGATAGAAGGAAAAGAATTGCGATTTCACTGAAAGGGTTACTTGAACATATTATAAATTTTTTTACCTTAGATGGAGTAGAAAGAAAATTATCTAAGAAATATGATAATTTTATGCAAACAATTGGAAAGAACCCAACTGCTAGAGAAGAAAAATGAGTTATTAGCAAATCTGGTGTATGCTGGTCAGGTTCTGCTATGATGCTTCGTAAATCTATTTTCCATCCTTAAATTTACCGTTGTTTACTACTAGCGTAAATAACGGTTAAATCCCATTAGGTGTGGTTCCCGTTTTTCTGAGCAGACTGTAGCAGCTTAAATAGCATTGAAAGGGTTGTTTTTCTTGAACCACAGTTTTTCTCGCAGCGGCGCTTGGTAGCCTCATATCACAAAAGTTGATTTAATTGGATTCGTTATTCTTATTAATGCCCAGTGCACTGATGGAGAATCGTAGAATAGCACTAGTTCTTTAGAACTTTCTCTAGCGTCTTCATCGTGCAGGATACCGATGAAAACCTTGCCAAAAAATGTCAAGAGAGTTATTAGCGGCATCCCGGGCTTTTTGCTACCAAAACATCTCTCTGTAGATCAGCCTTAATTTTTTGTTGCATGTCTTTGTAAACTGAAGCTAGCACATTAACTGTTTTTTGTACACAATAGTGTTTGTGGTTCGTGTTCGGAAATATTTTTGCCATTGCATTCCAAAAACCAATGCCAGTGTCTTCCGTAACAAGCTTGGGAGATATGGTTAAGCCATGTTGCTAAGACCATTAAGAAGTTCGGCTAAGTTCACTTGTGACTATTGATAAGCATCTTCGAGCGCAACTTGTTCCTTACATCCGTCCATCCTCAGTGAGGCCAATAATGAACAGCAGGCAAAGGCGATGATCATCTTGCCTGATAGGGCAAGATATCCCATTTGCAGAAAAATAAATGTAGTTCGTATTGCTTAAATTAAGTAGGTACCACATTGCCTATGCTCTTCAAGCCATTGCTGTTTTAGTCTACTGATAGGTAGACTGATAGATAGATCATGTGCTTTTTACCGAGAATCACCTACCAGAGCTTCGTGAAAATCACCGGCGGATATGGCCTCGCAGATGGGAAGCAATGATAGAAAACTCTTCGATGTTTTTTGCAGGCTTCAGATAAAGCATTAGCAACAAGCTGTTGAAGTATTATTCCTTTGCCGCTGTGACCCATGACATTAGGCATTTTAATTTCAACATCGCCAATACAAGTCTGTATAGTTCGTTGTGTGGAAAATAACCGTTACGGACGACGGCATGGGTGAGCGCTTTTCAGTTGACAAAGCCGACCCAGTTCAGTATGGTTTCAAGCTCAGCCTCAACGGCGCTAATTATGAGCTGCCTAGCAGCATTACGGATGAGTTCATGCAAGGAGGATTTCTTCTACAGATAATATTTGGTTTCTTGGATACCTGGTATGGTAGACTTTTCATGGCATATTATCTCTATTTTTTTGAAATCATTTATGAAATCAATTACTAAGATACGTCAGTATCTCTGAAACCCCATACACTAGTTAATGAGTATAACTCCTTTAATATTATTAAATAATAGGATTAATCCAAAGATATTCATTAAAGAAAGGAAAGATTTATTTGTTAAATACCCTATCTCTTTGCTAGAAATTTAGAAGAAATTAATTTAAGCGACGAACATTTTTGTCAAATATAAAGCTAAAAGTAGCAGACTTATTCAGAGCAAATCAAGTTATACTAATTTTTTGTGTATGGGGTTTTCAGAGATGCTGACGTATCTTAGTAATTGATTTCATCAATGATTTCAATAACAGAGAGATGATATTCCTTAAAATCTGGCTATCTTGGCAAAGGTTTGTTGGTAGATATCCCTTATACTGTATGAAGAATTTTCGCTAGAGCGATTGCCATGAAAAAGCAAACAGTTATACAGATTAAAGAGATTTTTTCTCACTCCCACGCTAACATAAAGGTGCATTTTATTAGTTGGTTCAGAGAAAATCTATCGGATGATGTTGATTCATACATTTAAGCAACTTATTCCACTTTTATCCTGGCATATTATTAGAGTGAACATGTTATCCGGTGAGGGGAGGAGATTCATTAGGGGTTACTAGAGATATCGTTGCAAAATCCTCGATTGTAAGAAAAGATTTAACAATCTTACTGGAACTCTCCTCTAGTCAAATTATATCATAAGGATATAATGGTTTAGTTATCTGTGATGTATTTTGAATAGCTTAACTTTACAGAAGTCAGAGAAATAAATAGGCATTGATGTGAAAACAGCGTTTAGATGGCGTCAGTGTGCTTCCTTGCTTCATCGGCGAAAACAAACATAAATGCACTAAGTGCTATTCTTGAAGTCGACGAAAGCATTTTTATGAATTTTTTAAAGGGAAGCGTTATATCCAAGATAGGAAAGCTAAAAAACGCGGGAGAGGAGGAATAAAAGGAAAAAACAAATTGCGCTCTTAATTGCCTGAGATCAACAGGGTGTCATGTGAGCGATGAGATTCTTGAAGAGTTTAATGCAGAGTGTGTTAGCCATTTTTTTGAGCCGATCAATCATCGATAAAGAGTCCATCCTTTTCTCGCATGGAAGTAAATGGTACGAAACTTTTGCCAGCTAGCATGAAATTAGTCAGCATCCTTTAATAAGGTTAAATAATCAGAGAGTTATTGGTAAAGAATTCCACATTCAAAATGTAAATAGTGTTATATCAGTCGATTAAAAGGATGGCTGAGTAGATTTCATGATGTAGGGTTATTTTATTTACCGAATTATCTCTCCCTAGATAGGATTGTTTAAATCACAACAATTGAAATACAGAGGTATCTCTACATATTTCTTTGCGAGAAAATCAACAACCTTTACTAACATATCGTTTTTTATGTATTTTCCTTGTAAGTATATGATATTTAGGCTTATTTTGGCAAAAATAGGCAAATCTTTTATTATAAAGTCTTGGTTTGTTAGAAATCGTAAATCTAGCTAAAAAGGTAACATCAAAACTCATCGTAAAGTTAATAGAAAAAACTTAATCAGGGGCTGTGTAGGTAACTGCTGCACTGTAGATATAAATGCGATTATATCCTACAAATATTACCTTAAAAGTTTCTGTTGCTGTTCCTCTGCATGGGTTCACTGAAACAGCATCCACAAGTTGGTTTATTTGCAACGCTGATAGTTTTGAACAGCATATGTACTCACTGTTAGCGTTAGTTTATCCTTCATGAATAACTCTATGATTTACGTGGTGAATTTATCTTCTGCTGGGATGCTAGACGAAAATAATAACAGATGGCAGATATTAAACACAAAGGGAGGAAGATATCATTCAAAATTTTACTGGACAAGTAAGCGGTATCCAATTTTCCAGCAACGCGGACGGAGACAGCAAACGCAGAATATTCAAAATGGAGAAAAATCTAGAAGAAGTGGCCTCTCGCAAGGAAGAAGCGGTATATTTGTGTCAATATAGATAGCTCCGCAAATTTTCAGCCTTATTTGACAACCGCTTTAGAAATCAGAGCGCGAAACATTGCATTTAACTCCATTATTAGGGAAGCTTGATTTTAACTTTACTCTACTTTCTATAGGGCTTTTAGCAAATTAATATGTGGTGCAGTGCTAGCCAGCCTTGTTTATCAGCGGACGATATTTTTCTAAGTCAGTAGTAAAGATTTTTCAGCTTCCATTGCCATCCTAAGATTTACAGCATCTGGTAATGGTGGGATAACTCTTGCTGCTTCACCAATTAGCAGATGCTATTTCTTACTTGCTTGCTACTGCAATTGATCTTGGGTATATTAATGCGTTTAATAATTTTCTCATCATCAAAAACCCATTCCCTATTGGAATCGTATCCTTCTGGCAACATATCAAGTTGTATCATGTTAAATCCTGCTGGATACGAGAAGAGATATCTTCGCTCTAGTACCCCAGTATAATTCGACTTTTTAATTATTACCATCGTATATTTTTGAGTTATGCTCATTTCTGATGTATGGGGTTTCAGAGATTGTGGCGTATCTTGATGATTTATTTCGTTAATCATTTCAAGAATATATTGATGTTATCCTATGAAAAAGTTTACTTTATAGACATCCGTGAAACCAGATATTACCTCTGATCTCTTGCATGAACTCATCCGTAATGCTACCAGGCAATTGATAGCCACCGCTGTCTTGAGGTTGAGCTTGAAGGCATATTTATCTGTCGTTCATAACGCTTATTTACTACAGCGAACCCATACAGACTAATATTGGTAATGTTGAAATTAAACTGCCTAAGATTATGGATCGCAGCGGCAGTGGAATATGCTTTAATAGTTCGTTGCTAGTACCTATCTGAAGCGTGCAAAAACGGCGAAAATTGCTATCATGGCTGTACCTTGTGGTAGGTATCTTTACCGATCATTTTCATGAAGCTCTGGGTGCACTTCTCGGTGAAAAGCAGATGGTCTCTATGCAAGAATACCTTCAGCAGAGTAAAACAGCAATAGCTTGAAGAGCATAGGTAATGGGGTCTACGTGATTTAAGGGATACGTGCTACGTTTATTTATTGGCAGATGGCATATACAGCCCTGTTAGGGCAAGATGATCACTTTTGCCTGCTGCTGATTATCAGTGTCACCGAGGATGGACGAAGGAGCTACTAGTTGCGGTCGAAGATGCTTATTTAAAGTTAGAAGCGAACTTAGCATCAATTTATTAGTGGTATGGCTAGCTAGCACGTGCCTTAATCGTATTTTCTAGGCTTGCTACGGGAAACAGTGCTTTTGGTGGTTTTGGAATGCAATGACCAAAGATATTTCTAGATATACAGCACCAATGCTGTTGGGTACACAAAACAGCTAATGTGCTGCCCTTACTCTCACAAAAGGCATGCAAATGAAAGTTAAGGCTTGGAGTTTGGGTGGGGGCAGGTTCTAGCTAACTGAGAGGAGTGATGCTCCTAATAATGCCCTTAATGTTTTGTTGGGAAGGTTTTCAGCGAATATCCTGAAGCGCGATGAAGAAGCTGGAGAAAGATCGAGAAGAACTGTTGGCAATCTATGACTTATCATGGCACTGGGCGTCAATAAGAACGAGAAATCAGATTGAATCAATTTTTGTGATATTGAGGCTACCAAGCGCCTCCGCAAGAAAAACTGTGGTTCGAGAAAAAGAACTATTTCAATGGTATTTAAGCTGCTTCTGTTTGCTCAGAAAAGCTGGAAGCAGAAAAGGGGATTATCAGCTGCTGAACCCCTGGTGATAAACAACATCTAATTTAAGGATGGAGAACATATTCACAAAGCATTATCACGTAACGCGTAGCCCATTTGACCGCGTCATACACTAGATACTAATAACTCGCGATTAGAGTGATACTTAGGCTTGTAATTCCTGATAATGGTAAGTTAATTCCTCAAGATCAATAGAATATAAAATACTAGATTAAAAAGGATAAAATAATTCCTAAATACTTTAGGTTGAAAATATTAAATAGAGGGTTAAAACTTTATCACGTCATCTATTTAGATTTCGACTTAATAAATAATAAATAAACTCTCATACATTAAAGAGGTTTCACTTAACCCACATTTATTTTTGCTGTTAAGTTTTTTAAACTTAAAACCTTCATTAAGAGCTTCTTTAAGAAAAGACAATTCTATTCCATTGAGATAAACAATACTTTTACCATCAACAATAATTTTTACACTTTTGTTTTTAAATACTGTATCAGTATTCATTACTGATATCGATAAATTCAAGCATATAAATTACAGCTGAGTAGCCCCAGAAGTCCTAACGTCTAAACGTAACCTTTTACCTTTTCTCGGTTATATAAGAAACTCAGAATATCTCTGCAGCATTTTCTTTTAGAGAAAATTAAATACAAAATCTCATAATTAAAAGTAGCACAGAGGCCGACAGAGATACTCTCTTTATAGATAAAATTAAAATAATATCACGATTAAAAACGATTTTATATTAATAATTTACTTTTCCGTTTGTTTTTATAGTCTGCAATGTGGCTTTAATCGCATCATTTCCCAAAATAAAACAATGAATTTTAACCGGGAGCAATTCTATTGCTTCTACAATAGCGATGTTTTTGATACTCTCCGTTTTATCGAGTGTCTTACCTTTCATCCATTTCGTTACTAATGAACTAGAGGCAATTAGCGAATTATAGCCATAAGTTTTAAAACGCGCATCTCTTTGAAATGCGCTGCGTCATTAACTTTGATCTAAAGCTTTATGACATCAACATATGAAGATGCCCGATCATTATTCACTCCCCACCAGCATTAGATTATCAATATCAAACTAATCACTAATATAGGTTACGTAGATTTTCATTAAACTCGTGAAACCGTCTATTCATCTATAAATGATGAGCCCATTCAATTCTATTAAGATTGACACCCTGCTTATAGATTTTCCATAGAGGAGAAAGATCACGCAACTGACCTATTGCATTAGGGATTAGTTGGATGGCATAATTGATTTCTGCTTCTGTCGTAAAGCGACCAAAGGAAAAACGAATTGAACTATGTGCTAACTCATCATTCATTCCCAATGCTCTTAGTACATATGAAGGTTCAAAGTTTGCCGATGTACACGCGGAACCTGATGAAACAGCCAAATCTTTGAGTGTGACCATCAAAGATTCACTTTCTAGATAGTTAAAACTGACATTCAGAATATGAGGGGCGCCATTTATCAGATCACCATTAAGATAAATTTCTTCAATATTCTTAATACCGTCCCATAAACGTTGGCGAAAATTGTATAGTCTATCAGTTTCTACCGCCATTTCTGTTTTAGCAATCTGATAAGCTTCGCCCATTCCTACAATTTGGTGGACAGGTAATGTCCCTGACCTAATCCCTCGTTCATGACCACCACCATGTTGTTGGGCTTTAACTCGAATACGAGATTTATGAGACACATATAGTGCACCTATTCCCATTGGTCCATACAGTTTATGTGCTGAGAAAGACATTAAATCAACTTTGAGTTCACTCAAATCAATTGGTAATTTACCGACAGCTTGGGTTGCATCAACATGAAAAAAAATTCCTCGATTGTGGCAAAGTTCACCAATAGAGGCAATATCTTGAATGATACCAATCTCGTTATTAACATGCATGATAGAAACTAAAATTGTATCATCACGCATAGCTGCTTCAAGTTCATGTAAATCAATAAGACCAGTATTTTTTGGTGACAGATAAGTGACTTTAAAACCTTCATGCTCAAGATGATGACAAGTATCCAAAACTGCTTTATGCTCGGTTTTACAGGTAATGATATGCTTACCTTTTTTCTGATAGAAATTAGCAACACCTTTTACAGCTAAGTTATCTGATTCAGTCGCTCCTGAAGTAAAAATAATCTCGCGAGGATCCGCATTCACTAACTCAGCAATCTGATTTCTTGCAATATCAACAGCCTCTTCAGCCCGCCAGCCAAAACCATGAGAGCGCGATGATGGATTACCAAAATTGCCATCAATCGTCATACACTTCATCATTTTTTCAGCAACACGAGGATCAACCGGTGTGGTCGCCGAGTAGTCTAAATAAATCGGTAGTTTCATTAATTTAGTAGCTCCAATTAAGACGAAAAACGTCTCAAAATTTTATCACTTTGCAATTATTTTATTTTGCAGAAGCATTCAGTTTATGCTTGTATATTAATAATAAGTTCTGGTTGATAAATCGCTTTTACGTGCTGTTTATCATTATTTTGAGAATAAGCAACTTCTTGTGCTTCTTGATTATTGAGCAATTTCTCTAAGCTAGTCTTACTAAGAAAACTATTAATACAGTCACTTAATCGTGCAACAGCGCATGAGTCAAACAACGCATCTACCCTTAACGTCCTTCTTTTTCCTTGACAGCAAGTTACATCAACAAACTTCTCAACAGGAGAAATAACTTAAGCGATAAAAATTTTTTGCTTACCGTCTTAATAAATATCCGCCGCTATGGCTCACCACGAACACTGGCAATCAGTTCCTTTTTACGAAGTTAAAAAATAGTTGCTTAAGATAAGAAAGTGAAATCCTTTGGTGTTCCGATAATATCACCTCATGGTACAGGCCATGTCTTTGAATGCAATGTTAGATTAAGCATTGATGTTACTGCATAGTAACCTTTAGATGTGACTATCATAATATATCCCCATAGTTAAATGTGATAAAAATTGTGTCATTTCTAAGTATTTCAGTCAACTATTTAACCTGCTAATTTATGGCAATCTTAGCAAAGATTGTTGGTAGAAATCGCTTATACTATTATGAAGGATTTTCGCTATATAGGTTGCTATGAAAAAGCAAATAGTTATACAAATTAAAGAGACTCTTCTCTTCCCTGAGTCTCTGGCAATATAAAGCTGCATTTTATTAGTTAGCTCGGCGACAATCTGTCGGATGATCTTGATTTATGCATTGAAGCAACTTATTCCACTTTATCCTGCCCATATTGTCACACTGAGCATGTTATCTACTGAGGGAGATTCATTAAGATTACAGCAATTTCATTAAAAAACACAGATTGCAGGAAAACATTTAACAATCTTATTGAAAATCCTCTAGCAAAACTACATCACAAGGATAAATGATTTAGTTATCTGCGATGTATTTTAATAGCTTGACTTTACAGGGAGTTAGCGAAATAAATAGACATTGATTTGAAAACAGCGTTTAGATGGCGCTACTGCTTCCTTGCTTCAGCACCGACAGCCGTCAACATAAATGCACTAAGTGGATTGTTGAAGTCGACGAAACATTTTTCTGAATCCTCTAAAGGGAAGGAAAGTTTATATCTCATATAGAAAAGCGAGAAAGCGTGTGGGAGCAAAGAGGAGGAGATAAAAGAAAAGAACCTAGCACACATTATGGTGTGAGCAGTGGTCGCTACACTGCTTTGAGTGATACTCATGATCTGAGTACTGTTTTATAGTCTTGGATATGTTCTTCTTCTTAATAATTCATCCAGATCGCTTGGAATTAATATCCTACAGGAGGAGAATCTGGTAAATCAGGAAGACAATATGCAATTTCACGTGTTATACTGCCTATTTATCCAAATAGGCTTTATGATCTCCTGCTAAAATTAATAATGACAAACTGAGTAAATTTTTTATGACAACCAAAAAGGGGCATATAGCAATGGCCTGAACTTGGTCACAAAAAATTTCGACATGTAAGTATTATCCGCCTATAGTGATAATTATCTTGGGTTTTTAGCAAAACGCTATCCATACTAAGTCGATAGCGCTGGATACAACTGTATTGAGGGAGCAATGACTGAAAGTATACTTGCCGATGAATTCATCAGCTATAGGGAAGTAGGGATAACCCCTGTCTCCTTCACCCATTTGGATAAATAGAAAGATAATTTGGCCGATAGAGATGACGAATAGGTGACAACAATGATGATTTCTATTTATTTGGTAAGATACCCAGATGTTTATCTTCCCGAACTAAACTGCTTTTCAGCATTGATGATGGCTGAAATAATTTTCTGAAAATACGATAAATATCAACTCGTGGATCTATTTATTTCTTGAGCGAATGTTGCCTATGACAACTTGTAGCATGGATGTTCCTCCTGCGGCTACTGCTGTGCCTCTCCTGAATGTTCCAACCTCCATTTTCTGCTAAAGCTATAAGTTAAGAGCCTGCAGTTTATACGGTGTCAAGGCTAGCAAGCAGTGGTTAGCACATAGAAGGTTAATATTTAACTCGATTGTGATTCTGGTAACACATTACTTTCAGTATGTCCCCTCTTCTTTGGCTTTTTTCAACAATAAGTAACCGCGACTTAACGCTCTATTTCTCGCCGCCATCTGCGCTATGCTGCAGATGGCACGCAAATAGGATATTGAAATTACTATTTTCTATGCCTTGTAGATTTATGGTCAACAACTCAATCAACATCCATATGTTCATGTCTCCGTCACCACCCATAGCTGGCTGAATATTAAGCATGCTGTATGGCGTGGAGCTGTTCTTCAAAAAAGAGTGATCGAAGAAATCAGGCGTGCGCTATCATACGTCTGTTGCGTTACAGTTATGACCTAATAAATCCCAATAGTTTTTCCTGATTTTAGGATATCTGTGCCAGGAAGCAGTGGAAAGCATTACCTGAAGGCACAGTACGGGACGTTACTAGCAAATACACTTTGCTAAAAAGAGTAAAGTGGCGTGTTGCATAGCGTGAAATATTTCGCTGGCTACCTTAAATGCTTCCTTGGTATCCGCATCAAAACAGCAGGATTAGACAGAGGGTAGTGGGTTTCGTATCATTACTATGACTACCGGACTAAGCAGTACCAACAGCAGACCATGATGCAGAAAGAGATGATCGGTTGCTATATTATCTATATTCGGCGAGGTATTTTAAGATTGTGCGTTACTATAGTTTCTTCTTAAATCGTAAACAAGACACACATTCTTACCGAAGGTGTATGGTGGCGATGAAGACAGCTCCTAAAAAATTGGAAAAACCGAAGTTCGTCGTTCTGATGAACGGATTCCTACGCACAGATCCGATAAATGCATTCTGTGTGTGGCGACAGGCTACTTTTTAGCGATGCTCAGCTTGAAAAACCAGGCAACTGAATTGTTGTTAGAAAGAATGTATGAAATGGAAAAAGGAGGGTTATTAAGCTAAATCTATGGTTAATATTTCTAAAATTAGTGCATTAGGCGGTCAAAGAATAGATAGTCTAATAAAATTTTAACTTACAATAAACTTACTAAACTGATTCTATCTGCTTTTAGCCGATAGATAGATGGGGTTTTTGCTCTTTACTTAAAGAGGGATTCAATTTCTTAACTATGAACGAATTGAGGTCTTTATCGACCTAGATTGACAGGGTCATGTAAGTAATGAGATTCTTGAAAAGTTTAATGGAAAATATGTTAGTCCTTTTCTTGAGCCGTTCATCGATAAAGAGTTCATCCTTTTCTCGGATGAAGCTAAATGGTATGAAACCTTTTCCAGCTAGCATGAAATTAGTCATCATATCATCACCCAATAAGATTGGATAATCAGAGAGTTATTGCTAAGGAAAATTCCATATTTAAACTGTAAATAGTTATATTAGGCGATTAAAAGGATGGTGAAATAGATTTCTTCTGTAGAGTTCTTTTATTTACTGAATTATCTTACCTGGAAAAGATTATTTAAAACCACAAGAATTTAAATTCTTGAGTTAATTATAAAATTTTTCTACAAGAAAAGCAATAACTTTTATCAACATACCCTAATTTATTCAACTATTATTTATGCCATTCAATTGATATGAGAATACAACGCAAAATATAGAGTTCTGGAAATTTAGGGCACGCTCGAGTAAATAAACGTCGTAATTCATTCATGATTTATCTAGGGTATGTGGTGATGCTTTCTGATAAATATAAATACAATTGAGCACTACTTTGAAGATGAATATAAAAATGTTTAATATCCTCAATTCGTGGATATTAAATCCTATCTTTATTAATTATCTACCGAGGATTTTTATTTATTGCAAGGGTTTGTGTATGCCATATACGAATTTCATAACTGATTAATTAAATAGCTATTGCTAAATTGAGTGAACTATATTTAGGGTTTGTTAGAATATGAGGATGATATTGGCATTTCTCTAGTTCTTCATTTGTTAGGTCAAGATGTTCGCAGCTAAAAATGATATTAACGAGAATTTATTGCCTTGCTGATTGGTTTTTTACATTCTCCAAGCGTTACCTGTGGGCATGAGATAAAGTACAAACGTACACACTACTCCTTATAATTACTAGACTGGCATCAAGTAAACCTTGATCTAATATCATCTACAATAGATGCTTAATCAATAATATTGATTAAGCAGCATAGCAGATAATGTAATATATTACAAATCCGACAATATGAGTAGATTAACTAAATATAAATTAGTTAATTTCATCGTTTCATCGAAGTTGAACCCATATTTCTGGTATGAGAGGTTTTAATCAAAATAATGTGAATATTTTCTAGTATGATTCTCTTTATTTTCTATTAATCATCAGACTAATCTACTATAATTATAGTCATATTGACGAATCTCTGTTACAATGCTAAATTGGCTTAATTATTATTTTTAATATTTCAGTGGAAATAACCATGCATCCAATACTAACTATTGCTATACGAGGAGCTCGCCAAGCAGGTAATTTTATTGCTAAAAGCTATGAAAAACCTGATTCTATCGAAATAATAGCAAAAAAAGGCCAAAATGATTTCATGACCAATATTGATAAAAAAGCAGAACAAATCATTATTGAAGCCATTCAAAAATCTTATCCTAATCATACTATTATTACGGAAGAGAGTGGTAAAATACTTGGTAAAGATGAAGATATTCAGTGGGTTATTGATCCTTTGGATGGCACAAACAATTTTACTAAACGCTTACCCCATTTTGCCGTCTCCATCGCAGTACGGATTAAAGGCCGTACAGAAATTGCCGCTATTTATAATCCTATTCTTAATGAGCTATTTACTTCAGTACGTGGGCAAGGAGCACAATTAAACGGTTACCGCCTTCGTCTTAAAAGTAATAATGAATTAGAAGGGGCAATTATTGCCACCGGTTTTCCTTTTAAAGGAAAACAACATTCAGCTGCATATATTAATATTATCACTAAATTATTTAAAAAATGCGCTGATTTTCGCCGTACTGGTTCAGCGGCTTTGGACTTAGCTTATGTTGCAGGCAGCCGGGTTGATGGCTTTTTTGAGATAGGCTTAAAACCGTGGGATTTTATGGCTGGAGAATTATTAGTTCGTGAAGCCGGAGGAATTGTAACCGACTTCGTTGGTGGTCATAATTATCTGACCTCTGGCAATCTCCTGGCTGGCAGTCCACGAATGGTAAAAGAAATAGTATCAGAAATGCAGACTGAGTTAAGCGAAGCATTAAAATGCTAAAAAATGCGATAAAATGGCAATAATTAATAGTTATATTTAGTTAATTATCTCTTGATATAGAGAGACTTTATTATTTACTAATTTTGATAGTTACTAAAATAGCAGCGATTTTTATCATGCCTTTATTGATAAAATAACCCACAAATATTTAATATTTGCTCTTATTATTGGTTTTTATTTCTTAATTGAATATAGAATCCCTATTCTTTTCAGCTATTAAAAGGGAGATAATGATTGGTTAACTTGCTTAATCTTAAGATAAAAAACTTTAACTAGATAGTTAAAGTTGTTAATATTTATCTCTTATTTAAGTTAAATGAATAACTATTAGATTAATAGTTTGGTTATTCTATCGACTTAATGATATTATTTTCTACTCTATTGAATAAATAATCCTGAATTAACAATCAATATCATTAACCAATATTTTCAGTTATGGTGAACAAGGTAAATGTTCATATAAAAATCCACCACGATTGTCAGTACCGTTAAGCTCCTACCTAATGCCGAATAAAATGCTTGTAGAGGAATAATTTATTCTACTGCTACTACACGTGCACTAATAAAATGGGTTGTCGCAAAATGAGATAATCAGTAAAAACATGACTATGTCAAGTTGCCTAAATTTATCAGTATCAGTAAAGCGAGCGGTAAAACTCAACATTAATCCTCTAACTAATGAGCGAATACCTAGTTGATAACAATAATAATCCATTTACCTGTCAATAACGGAAAAGAGATGACTAAAGATAAATACAATCACTTCAGCAACAATTCTTAAAGATCATAACAGGAAAATAATGCTATCGGAATAACCAAATTTCCTGCCAATAAATTGAAGAAAAACCATAATAGGGAGTATGAGAAGCTTCTAATAAGCTAATACATAGTAAAAACGCCAGGCTGAGTTATTGGCCAATAATTGCTTTAGTGATACAAGTTGTATTATCGATTTACTGATAAGTGCCTTTAGGCATAAAACAGTAAGTTTGTAATAACATCGTCAACAGCATAATTATTATACTGATAAGTAATGTGTAAATAATTATTTTATGTCCTTAGTTATTCGCTAACTAACCGATCTAAAAAAAGAATCGCTAATAATAAATGCAATCGGAACACTAAATTCTCAATTTGTCATAATCAAATGTTAACTGTTTTTGCTAAGCTTAGCGCGGCCAGAAGGCATTGGTTAATGGTATCATCGACGAAAACAGATTGAAAATCAACATGATAAGTAATAATTATAATTAATTGGAACTTACAATAAATTCAACAGCAAAGATCAGGGTTAAGCCAGCAAATAAACGTAAAGTGGTACGTAATGAGGAGATTGGCTCATTTTACTATCGGTGCGATATAAAAGAATCAATAAAATAAGCGGATAAGGCCTGCGGTTAACAAGATACCGATTATATTGGCCTCAAGGCTTTTGCCATTTAGCTAAATTTCAATAAAAGGTAAAATGCTATAAACAAAAAAAAGTAAAATAATCTGATACTAGCTAATGTATTAATGAAAAATCATTATTTTCAATTTGATTTTTATGTAAAAACCCCATTTCCGTTAACAACTAAAACGAGCTGAAACGGATTAATAAATTTTAAGTTATTTATGCATAAATAGGAAAATGCTGGCAAATTGACAAAACTTTTTGTTTTACATTGTGGATCACAGTTTTATCATCAATCTTCTCTAAGATATCACATATCCAATTGGCCAATTCAGCCGATTCTTTTTCTTTAAAACCACGACGCGTAATGGCAGGTGAACCAATACGAATACCTGAAGTAATAAATGGACTTTGAGGATCATTCGGTACAGTATTTTTATTAACGATAATATTAGCACGACCAAGCGCAGCATCTGCCTCCTTACCAGTGATCCCTTTATGCACTAAATCTAATAAAAATAAATGGTTTTTTGTACAACCAGAGACAACTTTATAATCGCGTTTAATGAAAATTTTAACCATCGTTTTTGCATTTTTAACCACTTGCAGTTGATAAGTTTTAAATTCAGGTTCCATTGCTTCTTTTAGTGCAACTGCTTTACCAGCAATAATATGCATTAACGGACCACCCTGAGCGCCAGGGAATACAGCAGAATTTAGTTTTTTGTAAAACGCTTCATCACCACCTTTAGCTAAAATTAAACCACCACGAGGGCCGGCTAAAGTCTTATGGGTAGTCGTCGTTACGACATGTGCATGGGGAACAGGATTAGGATAAATTGTAGCGGCGATCAAACCAGCGACATGCGCCATATCAACAAATAAATAAGCGCCTATACTATCTGCAATTTGACGCATTTTAGCCCAGTTTATCACGCCTGAATAAGCCGAAAAACCACCAATAATCATTTTAGGTTTATGCTTTTGTGCTTCAGTGGCTATATCATTGTAATCAATTTTACCCTTTTCATCGATACCATAAGGAACGATATTATAAAGTTTGCCAGAAAAATTGACGGGTGAACCATGGGTTAAATGTCCACCATGGGCTAAATTCATGCCTAATACCGTATCACCTGGTTGTAATAAAGCCATATAAACAGCAGTATTAGCTTGCGAACCTGAGTGTGGCTGAACATTAGCAAAATCCGCATCAAATAAAGTTTTTGCGCGATCTATAGCGAGTTGTTCAACAATATCAACATATTCACAACCACCATAATAACGTTTACCAGGATAACCTTCGGCGTATTTATTGGTAAGTTGGCAACCTTGAGCTTGCATAACTCTTGAACTTGTATAATTTTCTGAAGCGATTAATTCAATATGTTCTTCCTGACGCTGAACTTCATTTTCCATTGCCTGCCATAGTTCTTGGTCATAATCTGCAATATTCATTTCACGCTTTAACATTTACTTCTCCTGACTCAGTCACAATTTAAATCTTTATTCAACTAAATAAATACCATACAGTATAAACTCTTTTAGCTCACTGAGATACCCCACAAATAAAAATTACCATAGAGAGTTATGCTCATTTCTGCTGTATATGGTTTTGGAGATGCTGGCGTGTACTGCTGATTGATTTTGTGAATAATTTCAATAACAGAAATATGATATATCATAAAAAAGTCTACCCTATAGATATTTATAAAATCAGATATTACTTCTGATCCCTTGCATGAACTCATCCGTAATACTGGCCAGGCAGCTGATAAATGCCGCCGTTTAGGCAGGCTAAGCTCAAAGCCATGCTGAGACAACATACTGAATGCCGTCCTTTTATCACCTGAGCTGTCATTCCCCCCCTCGTCCGTAGGGATTATTTGCAACAGCAAACTATACAGAGTGTGCTATTGGTGATGTTGAGATTAAAGTGCCTAATGTCAGAAATCAACAGCGGCAATGGAATCTGCTTCAATACCTCATTAGTAGCGCCTTATCTGAAGCATGCAAAATCGGCGAAGAATTTCTACTATGGCTGTATACCTAAAAGGCATATATCCACAAGTGATTTTACGAAGTCCTGTGGTGCTTCTCACTAAAAAAATACATGGTCTCTCTTTGTCAGTACTATCAAGCAGACTGAAACAGAGGAATGGCTTGAATATAATAGGCAATGGGTAGATACTCTTATGTGATTTAAGTATCACGTTCTACGTTTATTTCTTAGCTGATGGCATATATATAGTCCTCTAAGGCAAGATGATCGCCTTTGCCTGCTGTCATTATCGGCGTTACTTGGCATGGACGTAAGGACCTAATTGCCCTCGAAGATGCCTATAAGAGTAAGAAGGAAAACTTGGCCAAACTTTTCAATGACCTCTGAGCGTATGGCTTAACCGTATCTTCTAGGCTTGCTATGGGGAAATGTGCCCTGCATTTTTTAAAATGCAATGGCAAAGATATTTCAGGACACGCAGCACAAACGCTATTAGATACACAAAACAGCTAATGTGCTGAGCTTCACATATAACCGAAAGTTAATCTTGAGCTACGGAGGTCTGGCTAGCAAGAGATAGCCGCGATGCCGCTAATAAATCCCTTAATGTTTTCTTGGCAAGGTTTTCAGCGAAGTATACCTGAAGCGATGAAGAAGCTTGAGATAGATCGAGAAAAAGTGCTTGTATTCTCCGACTTCCCGTCATAGGAGTGGGTGTCCAATAAGAACAAGGAAAGTGCGACGCGCGAAGAACTGTAGTTCGAGAAAAATAACTCTTTTAATGGTATTTAAGCTTGCTCCAGTTTGCTCAAAAAAGCTAAAACCGACTAAAGGAATTGAGATGCTGACCGACCCTGGTTATAAACAACCTCTAATTTAAGGATGGAGAATAGATTCACTAAGTATAAGAGCGGAGCTTGACTGTGTCTCATACAGCAGAGTTACTAATAACTCTTTGTTATTTTAAGCATCTTATTATAATCTTTTTTTCTCTTTTCTAAAAATCGCCATTCCCAATAAATAAGTACGTGTCTTTTTTTGTATTGTTTCAAGCAAATTGCTATCAATTTTATTGAAAGCTCGACTAATATAGCTATCTTTCATCTCACCAGGCTGATTATATGTACCTTGTAAAGATTGGATAAGTTCCATTTTTGCTTTTTTCGAAACAGTCTCAGACTCAAAATCAAATTGATCACTTTTTTTGTTATAGCATGACATTAACCAATTCCAGCCACTTTTATTAAAAAGTGGCAATGGCGAATTCATCCCCTCTTGATAACCATTAATAAGCTGTTGTAAGTATACTTTTGCCTGATATTTTTTCACAGGCTTAAAACACCATTCACTATTATTTCTCCCCCAATAGTAACTTTCGCTAGATCTAATAGTTAAACAAAAAATTAAATGTTCTATCCATAGTGATAAACCATCATTAATTGTTAAATTTGCAGGACGATAACGAATGATACCATTTTTCTGAATATTTCGTAATTGTCCAGCTAAACGAATATTCCCAAAGGGTTCAACAAATAGTTGATTAAAATATTCATGGCAATTTATCTTTATTTTATCAGCTAATGGTTGCAGATCTTGGATCTGTTTTTCCCAATAAATTTGACCAAAATGTTCTGCCGGTAATCCACCCGTTGCTCGTAAAGTAGTTAAGAGCTCCTCTAGTGACTCTTCATAAATCATAGCTTTAAGTAAGCGTTCATTAAATTTATATTGTTGTAAATTATTTACGATAAAAGGCTCATTTTCAGGTAATTGTACTTCTTCATTAAAAAAATTAACTTTTAACCTTTGTTGAAAAAAAGCACGGATTGGGTGTCGATAAAAATAGAGTAATTGCTCTAATAATATTTCATTATCAGATTCTATCATTGGCGTTAACGGTGTACGGAATTCAGGCTGTGGATTACCTTGTTTTTTGGCTGCTGATAACCATTCAATGGCATAACTATGATGAAGGCTATTAGGCAAATAATTCTCTGTTGCAAAAGGAACTCGCGTGTGTTTAGTAACTAAATGTTCTTTTACTCTATTACTGCTAAGATCAATATTTAAATGTTCATCACCCTCTAAACAAAAACTTTGGCTAATATAATCAAGTAATTCATTTACCAAAATTGATGGGTTATGTGCTTGATTGTCACGCATAGCATGTCCAATATAGCTAAGATAAAATAGTTGGGAAGCAGAATTTAAAGTCTCCAAAAATAGATAACGATCATCATCTCGACGCTTTCTATCACCACGCTGTGGCTGTTCAGTCATTAAATCAAACCACAATGGAGGTATTGAGCATGGATATATCCGATCGTTCATACCTAATAAGCACACAACCTTAAAAGGAATAGAACGCATAGGCATTAGAATACAAAAATTAATTGCACCAGCAAGAAAATATTGACTAATCTTTTCATTATCAAAACATGTTACTAACTCATTACGAATAAGCGATAAAGGAACCATCTCTTCATATTTTGCTACTATTCCAGTCTCAATGATTTTTTGCCATTGCTGGAGTATAAAGATAAATATCGGTTCAATTTGTTCATCAGTCTCAAAAAAAGCATTTAACAGAGATTGACATAATGCCAACCATTCTGACAATTTTCGTTCATGATTAAGTTTATTTTTCCAAGTAGCCAATAAATCAATAAAAGTGGCAAGTTGTCCAGCTAATTTAGCAGATAATCCCGTACATTCATCATAAGGTAAAATTTTATTCCATACCCCAGCCTGACTATCCATTGCATAACCAAGAAGCATTCTATTTAAACCAAAAGCCCAGGTATTTTGCCCTGTTGCTGGTAACTCCAGCATTGCAAGATTTTTATCATCAAGCCCCCAACGTATACCTGATTCGTTAATCCATCGACGTAATAAAACTAATTCATTATCGTAGATAGAAAATCGACGAGCCAAAGCAGGCACTTCTAATAAAGCCAATACTTGCTCTGTGGTAAAACGACTTTGAGGTAAATCAAGTAACGAAATAAAAGCTTGTAAAATAGGATGCATTTGCCTGGCTTTTCGATCTGAAATAGAAAAAGGCAGTCGACGTTCAGGAGATACATGACTAAATACCGCTTGTATATAAGGAGCATAACTGTCGATATTAGGAACCATTACAATTATATCTTTTGGTCTTAGATTTGGGTCTTCTTCAAATAGACCTAATAAATAATCTTGCAATACTTCGACTTCACGTTGTGAGCTATGGCATGAATGAAATGTTAATGATTTATCTTGTTTATTTAATTGCCTTTTTGAAAAACTATTATTATAAGTAGCTTTGGTTAAACCAAGTTGAGAATGATCTTCTAAATCCAAAATATCTCGCTGAACTTGATGTAACAAACAATCGCGTGGTAACTCTACAAAAGCAGCAACTTCATTAGTTTGCTCCAGCTGAGACAGAAAATAGAGATTATCACGGCCTAATTTACCCCAAGAAGCTAATAATGGATTAGTCAGAAATTGTTTACCTTCTTCATTAAATAAATTATTAGGTGAATTTTCTCCCTTGAAACGCCTAATTTCATGTTGATCTCGATAATTTTTTAACTTACGTCGTTCAAGTTTTTCCAAAGAAGCGTAGCTTTGAATATCCCCCCAATAATAACGACATGGATTAGTAAACATTAAATGAATATCTATATGCTGGCCAAGTGTATTTAATATCTGCAAATAAATCGGTGGTAATGCAGCAATACCACAGATAAATACACGCTTTGGCAATTTAATATGTGAAGGCAGATTAGATTGCAAACTTTCTATAAATTGCTGATAGAGATTTGCCAGATGCCATTTAGGTTGATTAAGCTTTTCCGTATATTCTATCAACGCTAACCAAAGATCTTTTTGCCATTGTTGATTATCACTTATCCCTTCAATTAGTTTTTTTTTTCGCCAAGTTTCTAACCATTGTGGACGGTAAACTAAATATTGCTCAAATAGATCTGCAATCCGAGCTGATAACTGATATAATTTTTGTTTATCGATATCATCATTGAGATATCGTTTTAGAGGTTTAAATTCAGGTTCGTGTACCACGGAAGGCAAAATTGTCATTAGTTTCCAAGCCATTGCCACTTTTGTAAAAGCACTATCTTGTTGGAGATCAGGTAAAACCTGAGTAAACATCTCCCAAATAAAAGTTGCTGGTAGCGAAAAAGAAATATTAGCTACAATTCCTAAGTTTTTCGCAAGCTCTATTTGTAGCCATTGGGATATATCTGGACTTTGAACCAAAATAATTTCTTTTTCAAAGGCATGGGTCAAGGGATTATTTTTGATCAAACTAGAAATAAGTTCTTTATGAAAATCTAAAAGATTAGAATGATAAATTTGTAGCATAATCTTTTCCTGACGAACTGTACCACTTTGATACAGAAGTCAATTGGTTATAAGGTATATTAAATGTAATAAATATCTGCTTACAATTATCTATAATATTCACATAACAATATGATAAAAATTTTTTAAAAATATAATTTCTTTATCTGCAAAGATAAAGTCATTGTTTTGTATCGCTTCTTCACTTTCATAAAAAGTGAACATTAAACAAAATTACTGCGTTTTTTTGCTATGTTGGCAAAGGTTGTTGTTGCTGAAATCAGTTATACGTTATGAAAGATTTTCGCTACAAAGCGATGCCATAAAAAACCATATATATTAAAGAGACTTTTCCCTCACTTTCATGCCAACATAAAGCTACAGCTCATTAGATGGTTAGCTGATCATCTATTGCATGATATAGATTCATGTATTGAAGCAACTAATTCTACTTTATCCTGTCCATATAGTTACAGTGAACATATTATCCGATTGGTTATGGTTACAGCGATATCGTTGTAATATCCTCGATAACAGCAAAAGCTTTAACAATTATACTGGAAGTTCTTTAGCAAAACTAGATCACAAGAATACATGGTTTAGTTATCTGCGATATATCTTGAATAACTTGACTTTGCGGGAATCACCGAAAGAAACAGGGATTGATTTGAAAACAGCGTTTAGATGGTGTCAACGCTTCTTTGCTTCAGCGTTGATAGCCAACATAAATGAAGTAACTGCTATTGTTGAAGCAAAGGAAACATTTTTCTCTGAATTCTTTAAAGTGAAGCGTTATATTCCACATAGAAAAGCTAGAAAATACGGGAAAGGAGGAGATAAAAGGAAAGAACAAATTTCGTGTTTCATGCCCGAGATTGACATGGTCATGTAAGTGATGAGATTCTTGAGAGTTTAATGCAGAGTGTGTTAGCCGTTTTCTTGAGCCGATCATTGATAAAGAGTGTTCATCCTTTACTCGAATGGAGCTAAATGGTACGAAATCTTTGCCAGTGAGTATAAAATTAATTAGCATCCCTAATAAGGTTGGATAATTTAGAGAGTTATTGGTAAGGAATTCCATATTCAAACTCTGAACAGTTATATCAGCCGATTAAAAAGATGCCTGAGTCGATTCCATGGTGTAGGATTCTTTTATTTGCCCATTAAATTGCTTAATCATCTAGCAGAGTTATTAGCAAATCTGGTGTATGGTGGTCAGGTGGCTACGTTCCACTCTGATGCTTCGTAAATCTGTTTTCCATCGTTAAATTGGATCTTGTTTACTTTCAGGATCAGCAGGTGAAATCCACCTTAGGTGATTCTAGCTCTTCTGAGAAGAGTGTAGCCGCTTAAATAGCATTGAAAGGCTTGTTTTTCAAACCACAGTTCTTTATGCGTCGCTTTCGTAGCCTCTATGTAGCAAAGGCAATTTAATCGGATTCGTCGTTCTTATTGATGACGCCAAGTGCGCTGACGGGGAGTCCGTAGAATACCAGCAGTTCTTCGCGATCTTTTCTAGCTTCTTGATCACTACAGGATACTTTTCTGAAAACCTTGCTAACAAAACATCAATGGCGTTATTAGCAGGATTACAACTCTCTGCTAGTTAGACATCCCGTAGCTGATTTAGCTTTAACTTTTAGTTGCATGCTTTTTTGAACCAAGCCATCGCATTAGCTGTTTTTATATCTAACAGCATTACTGCTGCGTATCCGAGAGGATTTTTGGCATTGCATTCCAAAAACCAAGAGCAGCCAGTCTTTCGTAGCAAGCCTGGGAGATACGCTTAAGTTACATGCTAGCAGGGCATTGAAAAGTTCGCCCCAGTTTGCTTCTGACTTTTAATAAATATTTTCGAGCGAAACTAGCTCCTTACCTCCATGCTCACTGACGCCGCTAATAACAGTAGCAGGCAAGGCGATCATCTTTCCTGATAGCCCTGTATATAGGTGGCCTAGAAATAAACATAACGCGTATCGATTAAATTACACACAAGCACCATTCTCTCTGCTCTTCCTATTCCTGTTTTAATCTCCTGCTGCTATTGTAGAGAGAGGATGTACTTTTTTACCGAGAACCGCGCTCCCATAGCTTTGTAAAAATCACTGGTAGAGGATGGCCTCCTAGGTACAGCCATGGTAGGACTATTCGACGTTTGTGCATAGTTTAGATAAAGCGATAGCAAGGAGCTGTTAATGCATATTCCGTTGCCGCTGTAATCCCATGATCTTAGGGACTTTAATCTTAAGATTGCCAATATTAGTTTGTATAGTTTGCTGTGGCAAATAACCATTACGGATGAGGATGGATGAGACCAGCCCCGTTGATAAGGCGGCGTTCAGCACATTGTCGCCGCATACCTCTTAGAGCTCAACCTCAACGTGGTGGGTATCAGCTCTGCCTGGCAGCATTACGGATGAATTTATGTAAGCAATCAGAGGTAATATATCTGGTTTTTGCGGGATATCCGTAGAGTAGATTTTTCATAGTATATCATCTATCTGTTGTTGAAATTATCCCAGAAATTAATCAGGCAGTATATAGAATACGCTAGAGTATCTCCGAAATTCTATCATCAGAAATGAGCATAACTCTAACGCTGCATAAAACTAGATTGAGTGGGAAATGAGTGAAAGTATACTTGCTGATAAATTCGTCACCTATAGCTGAACTAGGGATAATAACTCGTCTCCTTCGGCCCATGAACAAACATAAAGATAACTAGGTCGATAGAACCTAACGAATGTAGCAGGATGACGATTTCTATTTGTCTAGCAAGATACTCATCAAAAGAGGGTAATTTAGTCAGATGTATAGCACCCCAGCACAACTAAACTCTTTTTCAGCATTGATGACGGCTTGAATAACTTTCTTAAAAAACACGATGATAGTATTAACTCATGGATCCGTCTATCCGTCTATCTGTCGAACGAATGCTTGCCTGTAGCAATTGTGCTATGGGGTTATGGTTCCCGCTCCCTTCCTTCTTCCCCCATCGCTACTGCTGTCCCTCTCCTGAATATTCTCCTGAATATTCCCATCGCCGTTTTTTCTGCCAAAGCTGTAAGTCAAAATCCTGCAGTTCATGCGACTTCAAAGCTATTTAGCAATGGTTAGCATAACAGGTTCATATTTACACGACTCTGATTGGCAACACATTACTTTCAGTCTGCCCCCCATCTTCTTTAGCCTTTTTTAACAATAACTGGCAGCTGATCAACGGTCTGTTTCGCGCCGCTACCCTCGTTATGCTAAATGAGCACGCAAACAGGGTATTGAATTTATATCTTCTGTGCCTTGCATATTTATGGTCAATAACTCAATCAACATCCACATGTTTATGTTTCCAGTTTACCCGTGGCGGTCTAGATATTAAAGATGCTGTATAGCGTGTGAGCTGTTCTTTAAAAAAAGAGCGGTCGAAGAAATCTGGAAGTCTCTGTCATCTATCTGCTGCATCACAGATATGAGTTAATAAATCCTAGTAATCTTTCTTGGTTTTGGGCATATCTTGGGCAGGAAGCAGTGGGAGCTTTACTTGAAGGCATAGTACGGATATTACTGGAAAGAGCACTTTGCTAAAAAGATGAAATGGGGTGTGGCATAGCGTGAAAAATACCTTGGCGCTACCTTAAACGCCACCGGTGGTAGTATCCACGTCAAAACTGCGGCATTACCGATGGGGGAGTGGTTGTACATCATTACTATGATCACTGGATTAAGCAGTATCAGCAGCAGACCCTGACGCAGGAAGAGATGATCGGTGCTTTATATTAGTCGTATTCCGGCGAGGCATTTTAAGATGGTGCGTTACTATGGTTTTTTGTTGAATCATAAATGAGGCAGAGTATTATTGATGGTGTGTATAAGGCGATGGAGAATGACGGCTTGCAAAAAACAGGAAAAATCATGGCTTCTTCCTCCCCACCATGCCAGGTTCTGATAAAAGTATTCTGAGCACAGATCCGTACAAATGCATTCTGTGTGACGATAGGCTACTTTTTATCCACGCTCAGCTTGGTAAACAGGCAACGGAATTGTTATCAGGAAGAATGCATAAAATGGAAAAACGAAGTTTATTAAGCCAAATCTAGGGTTTAATGTCTCTAAAATTAGTGCATTAGGTAAAAGAATACACACTCCGATGAAATTTTAACTTACAATAGACTAAAAACACTGATTCTATTTTCTTTTAGCAATAATAATGAATGGTTTTTCTCTTCACTTAAAGAGCTATTCAATTTTCTAATCATGAATGCTATGAAAAGTTCTTATGTTTCTTTGCATCAATGTCGGATAGAGTTAACTGGGTAGAAGCTTTATTTAGAAGACATAATATTCACTATTTAAATACAACTAATTTCTCTTTCAAAGAAAGAGATTTTAGCTAAAATCATTAATACATTCTGACTTTAACCCATCTATATTTTATTTTAACAATTTAAAATTAGCGTAAAAATGCTCACTATTTTAGTGTTATGCTTAAACAAGCATTAGATCCAGTTTATTTTCAGTTACAGTAATGCTAATTTATTTGAGTTATGCTCATTTCTGCTGTATGAGATTTCGGAGATGGTGGCATATCTTGCTGATTGATTTCGTAAATAATTTCATCAATATAGAGATGATATACTATGAAAAGTCTACCCTATACAGGTATGTATTCCACTCTGCGAAACCAAATATTACTTGTGATCCCTTGCATAAACTCATCCGTAATGGTTCCTGGTAGCTAATAGCCCCACTGCTATTGAAGCAGTGCTCGAAGGCATGCTGAACGCCGCTTTCTTGATGGCCATGACACGCCCGTCGTCTGTAACGGTTATTTGCCAGAGTGAACCATATAGACTGCTATTGGTGATGTTGAGATTAAACTGCCTAAGATTATGAAATCGCAACGCAACGGAATATATGCTTCAATAGCTTCTTGCTTCCGCCTTATCTGAACCGTGTAAAAACCCTTGGAGAGTTGCTAGCATTTCTATACCTACAAGCTATCTCCCCCCCTGTGATTTTCATGAGCTCTTTTGGCCCTTATCTGTGAAAAATGACATGGTCTCTCTACAGTAGCAGCAGGAGAGCAGGAGATTGAAACAGGAATAGCTTGAAGAGCAGAGGGAATGGTGCTTGTGTGTGATTTAATCGATACCCATTATGTTTATTTCTAGGCCGCCTATATACAGGCCTGTCAGGAAAGATGATCGCCTTTGCTTGCTACTGTTCTTATCGGCGTCAGTGAGCATGCACGTAAGTAAGGAGCTAGTTTCGGTCGAAGATGTTTATTGAAAGTCAGAAGCAAACTGAGCCTAACTTCTTAATGGCCTGCGAGCGCCTGGCTTAACCGTATCTCTTAGGCTTGCTACAGGGGATGGTGCCCTTGCTTTTTTATGGAATGCAATGGCAAAGATATTCCAAGACATGCAGCACCAACACTGTTGTGTACATAAAACACCTAATGTGCCGCCTTCATTCCAAAAAAAGCATGCAAGTGAAAGTTAAGGCTCTGAGCTACGGGAGGTCTGACTAGCAGAGAGCTGTGATGCCGCTAATAAAGCCTTTGATGTCTTGTTGGCAATGTTTCCAGCGAAGTATCCTTCACTCATGAAAAGCTGGAGAAAGATCAAGAAGAACTGCTGGTATTCTCTACCACTTCCCCTCAGAGCACTGGGGATGAATAAGAACGACGAATCTGATTGAATAGCTTTTACAACACTGAAGCTACCGAAGCCGATGTACGAAGAACTGTAGTTCTAGAACGATAAGTCTTTCAATGGTATTTAAGCTGCTAGGGTCTGGTCAGAAAAACTGGAACTGGAAACCGTGTAAGGGGATTTCACACCTGCTGACTTGGTGGGAAACACCGTTTAATTTAATGATGGACAATATATTCACAAAGCATCATAAGAGGAGCTAATCCTGACCGTCATATGCCAAATTTGGTAATAATTCATTTATTCATTTATTTGCAAGAAAATCGACTATATTGAAGTATATATAAGATAAATATGTATAAAACCGATGAGTTAAGAACTCAACCTATTGATAGCCTTATTACTCCGCAAGCACTGGAGGATGAATTTCCTTTATCCAAAGAAATCATCGAAAATGTGACAGCGTCACGAAAAGCGATTGAATCAATTTTAATTGGCCAAGATCAACGATTATTGGTGGTCATTGGGCCCTGCTCGGTACATGATACCCAAGCGGCACTTGAATACGCTAAAATGCTGGCTAAACAGCGAGTTGAATATAAAGATTATCTTGAAATCGTGATGCGTACCTATTTTGAAAAACCACGAACAGTAGTTGGCTGGAAAGGTTTAATTTTCGATCCTGACCTAAACAATTCCTGCCAAGTTAATAAAGGTCTACGATTAGCCCGTGAGCTGCTAACTAATATTAACCAACTCGGGCTACCAACGGCAACTGAATTTTTAGATATGATAACTGGTCAGTATGTAGCCGATCTTATTAGCTGGGGAGCCGTCGGTGCTAGAACAACAGAGAGCCAAATTCATCGACAAATGGCATCAGCACTTTCATGTCCGGTAGGTTTTAAAAATGGTACTGACGGGAATATTAATATTGCTATTGATGCTATTCGTGCTGCACGTGTCAGCCATGTATTTTTGTCGCCTAATAAAAATGGCCAAATAACTATTTATCAAACGAAAGGTAACCCTTACGGGCATATTATTATGCGAGGAGGAAAAGAGACTAATTATAGCGCTGAAGATATTGCTCTTGCCTGCCATCAGTTAGGTAAATTGGGGTTACCTGAGCAATTGATTATTGATTTTAGCCATGGCAATTGCCAAAAAATTCATCAACGCCAAATAGATGTTGCTAAAAATATTGCCAAACAATTGCAAAAAGGCTCAAGAGCTATTGCCGGGATTATGGCAGAAAGTTTTCTAATAGAAGGTACCCAGAAAGTCATTGCCGGCAAGCCTCTTACTTATGGTCAGTCTATTACCGATCCTTGCATAGGCTGGCAAGACACCGAAAAGTTACTAACTATACTGGCTAAAGCGGTAAAACATCGGTTTTAATCATCATAAAGAAGAATTTTTAGCTACAATTAAATTCATTGTCAGAAAAAATTTCTTTATCAATAGTTTATTTATCTGGCTTGTAATTTACTCATTTTTATTAAAATAGCAAATTTACCATTATCAGCTATTTTAGCCTATAGAGGGTATATTTTTATGTTAATTAAACATATTTTAATAATCACATTTACTATTTTGTCTAGTAATTAAAAATTTAACTAAAATTTGCTATCAAGCTTGGTAACAAAATTATACTGATTGTGCTGATTACAGAGGATAAATTTAGATAAAATCTTTCATTATCGCTAAAATAATGAAACTGAATTAACCATCTTGCCTGCGCTCGCTGGTAAATCGATATGGATTAATTACTGCTGAAATAGGAAGAGGTAAAACTGTAACGCTATAGAAAATGCCGGAAAGTTTTTCTCAAATTGGAGTGCCAGTTTTATGGTTGATGTAAAGGTGATGAGTTATTAGTAATTCTTGTATATGACGGGTTATGCTCAGCTCTGATGCTTTGTGAATTTATTCTCCATCCTAAGATTAGATGTTGTTTACCACCACAGGGGTAGGGGGTCAGAAGGTCAAATTTTCTTAGAGGGGTTTGTGGGGCTTCCAGGTTTTCTGAGCAGACTGTAGCAGCTTAAATAGCATTGAAAGGGTTGTTTTTTCTCTAATCACAGTTCTTTGCACGGTGGTTCGTAGCCTTAGTGTTGTAAAAGCTAATTCAATCAGATTCGTCATTCTTATTGACGCCCATGCTTTGATGGGAA
>JBQMRN010000004.1:0-247654 GCA_052171895.1 Arsenophonus sp. NEOnobi-MAG3 | reverse complement strand
AAGTAGCGCGTATACCTTAAATCACACAACCGCCATTCCCTATGCTCTTCAAGCCATTGCTGTTTCAGTCTGTTAATGGTACTGGTAGAAAGACCATGTGCTTTCACCGAAAATAGCGCTAACAGAGATCCATGAAAATCACCGTGGGAAGATGGAGATACCTAACAGATACAAGCCACGGTAGCAACACTTCTTCAACAGTTTTTGCACGCTTCAGATAAGGTGGTAGCAAGCTATTAAAGCATATTCCGTTGCCGCTATGATCCCTAACCTTAGGCAATTTAACATCAACATTGCTAATACCAGTATGTATAAGTTCGCTGTGCTAAATAACCGTTACGGAAGACAGGCAATGACCCACATCGACAAAGCGGGGTTCAGCATCTTCTTGAAGCATAGCTTCTAGTTCAACCTCAATAGCGCTGGAATATGAGCTACCTGGTACCGTTAGGGTTGAGTTCATGCAAGGAATCAGCGGTAATATCTTGTTTAATGGATACCTGTCTGTAGGGTAGATTTTCATGCCATATCATCTCTATATTACTGGAATCAACCACGAAATGAATCAGCAGGATACGCTACCATCTCTGAAATCTCATACATCAGAAATAAGCATAACTCATTAAACTATTTTATTTGGAAATTAATTTTCTAAAAAATTTTATATCTGTTTAAACTAAGTTTCTGATACTTTTTATATAATTTTATTAATTTTTAATAATCTATTCATAACTTATTGAGATAGTTTTGTTGGTATAATAATACCTATGAATAGAATAACTGGTTACGTATCATTTTTATCGAGTAGAATTTAGGCTTTTTATTACTTACGATGCTTTACTTTTATCATTATTTTGCTGATTTAATTATATTAATTAATGTGATTACAGTATAAATTAACAAAGGTTTTTATCTTTATGCCGCATCGCGGTATTTGAGCAAAAAAAGTTGATATATTGTTAATCTGACGCAATATAAAAAGAGATTTCATTCCATCTGGCTCCTGGCTGGTAAGTCAATGCGATTGGACAATATTTTAGGTAAAAATAACTATGGGTAAAGCTCTTGTTATTGTGGAGTCCCCGGCAAAAGCCAAGACGATCAATAAATATCTTGGTAATAACTATGTTGTTAAAAGTAGCGTAGGGCATATACGTGATTTAACAAAAAGTGGTAGTTCCAGATCACAAAAGAATACAAATACAGCCAACAAGGTTAAAAAAGTAAAAAAAAATGAATATGAGGCGCTTGTAAATCGAATGGGAGTTGACCCATATCATGGGTGGGAAGCGAATTATCAAATTTTACCTGGCAAAGAAAAACTAGTTGCTGAATTAAGATCGTTAGCTTCTGATGCTGAGCATATCTATCTGGCAACGGATCTCGATCGTGAAGGAGAAGCGATTGCCTGGCATTTACGAGAAGTAATTGGCGGCGATAATCAGCGCTTTAGTCGAGTAGTTTTTAATGAAATTACTAAAAATGCTATTAAGCAAGCTTTCAATAATCCTGGTGAATTAAATATTGATCGTGTTAATGCTCAACAAGCTCGGCGTTTTTTAGATCGGGTTGTTGGTTATATGGTTTCACCGTTATTATGGAAAAAAATTGCTCGCGGCCTTTCTGCCGGTCGTGTTCAGTCAGTCGCTGTACGTCTAATTGTTGAACGAGAACGCGAAATTAAAGCATTTGTCCCACAAGAGTATTGGCAGCTTCATACCGATTTATTGACTGTTGATACAGCATTAATTCAAATGGAAGTGACACACGAAAAGAGTAACCTGTTTAAGCCAGTCACCAAAGCACAAATTAATGCTGCCGTTACATTATTAAAAAATGCACATTACCAGGTATCAGATCGTGAAGATCGTCCAACCATTAGTAAACCAAGCGCCCCTTTTATTACCTCAACTCTGCAACAAGTGGCAAGTACACGTCTTGGCTTTAGTGTTAAAAAAACCATGATGCTGGCACAGCGGCTTTATGAAGCAGGTTATATTACCTATATGCGTACTGACTCAACTAGTTTGAGTGAGGACGCTTTAAGCATGGCCCGCAATTATATTGACCATAAATTTGGTAAAAAATACTTACCTAAACAACCAAATATCTATACCAATCAAAAAAGTTCTCAGGAAGCCCATGAAGCTATTCGGCCTTCTAATATTGACATTGGTGTTGATGTTCTAAAAAAAATAGAAGCGGATGCTAAAAAACTCTATCAGCTGATTTGGAACCAATTTGTTGCTTGTCAAATGACACCGACAGAATTTGACTCAATGACATTAACCGTCAAAGCTGGAGATTTTGAATTGAAGGCTAAAAGGCATATTTTGCGTTTTGATGGCTGGGCAAAAGTTATACCTACATTGCGTAGAGGTGATGAAGATAAAACATTACCAATGGTAAAAGTTGGTAGTCAGCTTGAATTAAATAAATTGTCTTCTAGCCAACACTTTACTAAACCTCCTGCCCGTTTTAGCGAAGCATCACTGGTAAGAGAACTCGAAAAACGTAGCATTGGCCGGCCATCAACCTATCCAGTTATTATTTCAACTATCCAAGATCGGGGCTATGTAAAAATTGAAAATCGCCGATTTTATGCTGAAAAAATAGGTGAAATAGTTACAGATCGGCTAGATGAAAATTTTAGTGAGTTAATGGACTATGATTTTACTGCTCGAATGGAAGATCAGCTTGACTTGATAGCAGAAAATCGTATCAACTGGAAGAGTATATTAGATGAATTTTTTGCTGCTTTTACCGAGCAGCTCCAAAGCGCAAATAAGGCACCCGAGGAAGGAGGTATGCGTCACAATCCGATGGTATTAACATCGATTGAATGTCCGGATTGTCACCGAAAAATGGGAATTAGAACTGCTTCTACTGGTGTTTTTCTGGGATGCTCTGGTTATACCTTACCAGCAAAAAAATGTTGCAAAAAAACAATTAATTTAATTCCTGAGAATGAATTATCGAATATTCTTGTAGGCAAAGAGGAGGATGTGGAAACGCATGCTTTGCGAGCCCGCCGGCGATGCCATAAATGTAGCACAGCAATGGATAGTTATATTATTAATAATAAATATAAATTATATGTATGTGGTAATAATCCTGTATGTAATGGTTATGAGGTTGAAGAAGGTGAATTCCGAATTAAAGGTTATGATCGACTGGTTGTTGAATGTGATAAGTGTAGCTCAGAAATGCATCTGAAAATTGGGCGATTTGGAAAATATATGGGATGTAAAAATGAGGGTTGTAAAAATACTCGCAAGATTTTAAAGAGTGGTGAAGTGTCTCCGCCTAAAGAAGATCCTATTCCACTGCCGGAATTAATTTGTGAAAAATCTAATGCTTACTTTGTATTAAGAGATGGAGCGGCGGGAATATTTTTAGCCGCTAACTCTTTTCCAAAATCAAGAGAGACCCGCGCACCATTGATTGAAGAATTAATGCGTTTTAAAAATCGTCTGCCACCTAAATTTAGCTATTTAACCCTGGCGCCATCGGTAGATCCTAATGGCAATAAAACGATTGTTAGATTTAGTCGTAAGACTAAACAACAATATGTTTCCTCAGAAAAAAATGGTAAACCTACTAGCTGGAATGCATTTTATATCGATGGAAAATGGATAGAAAAGAATAAATAAAATTTATTCTTTTATATCCATAAACAAGACTACTGATTTTAGTAGCCTAATTTTAGTTTACTTATCGTCGCTATTTTAAATCATAACAAAGATTAATATATGAAATTGAAAATGATGTTACTTATTGTAAGGATATTTTTACTACAATTTTTTAGGCAATACAATTACAGTCTCAATGCAGATGATTACTGCAAAAATAACGGGTAATCTTGCAGCCTTCCAGTGAAATTAAGATTACAACAATAAAATTTGGTTTATTATTTACCCAGCAATTAGAAGGCTTAGCGCTAGGAAAAGGGATACAGGCCTTCATGTTCATGAAGGGAGTTATGTTCATTTCTGGTGTATTGGATTTCAGAGATGGTGGCATTATCCATGCTAATTAATTTTGTGAATGATTTCAATAACAGAGAGATGATATGCCATGAAAAATCTACCATACAGATATCCGCGAAACCAGATATTACCTGTGATCCCTTGCATGAACTTATCCGTAATGCTGCCAGGCAGCTAATAGCCACCTACTTTGATGCTGAGCTCAAAGCCATGCTACGATAACATGCTTGAACGCCGCCTTGTCGACACTGGCGTCATGCTTCGTCCGTAATGATTATTTTCTACAGCAAACACTATACAGATTAGTATTGAAAATGTTAATATTTAACTGCCTAATGTCAGGGGTATATCGCAACAGCAACGGAATATATTCAACAGCTCATTCCTAGTGCTTTATCTGAAGCGTGCGAAAAGACTCAAAGAGTTGCTACCATGGCTGTACCTGCGAAGCATATCCACCGGTGATTTTCATAAAGCACTGAGAGCTGCTTTTTAATAAAAAACCACATGGCCTCTTTGTCCTATCAGGAGGACTAAAACAGCAATGGCTCATGAAGAGTAAAAACAATGCTGCCTGCGCGATTTAATCGATACGCGCTACCTTTATTTCTTGACCGATGCCATATACCACCGTCTTGTCAGGCAAGATGATTGCCTTTTCCTGCTGTTCATTATCAGCGTCACTAAGCATGGACGTGATGGTATCGAGAATCAGAAGCGAACTCTGGGGCAAACTTTTCAATTCCATGCGGAGCGCGTGGAGCTTAACCGTATCTGCCAGGCCTGCTACAGGAAACAATAGTCTTGATTTTTAAAATGCAATGCAAAGATATCCCCAGACACGCAGTACCAACGCTGTTTGGTACATAGAACAGCTAATGTGTTGGCTTCACTTTCTAAAGGCATACAACTGAAAGTTAAGGCTAAAACTACGGTGGGGGTTAACTAGCAGAGAGACCCGCGATGCCGCTAATAACGCCCTTGATGTTTTGTTGGCAATGTTTTCAGCAAAGTATCATGCAGCGATAAAGAAGAAGCTAGAGAAAGATCGATAAGAACTGGTGGCAGTCTACGACTTCCCATTAGAGCAGTGGACGTCAATAAGAACGCGAATTCAATTGAATCGGCTTTTGCAACACTGAGGCTACGGAAGTCAACACCAAAAAACTGTAGTTTGAGAAAAAACCCTTTTAATAGTATTTAAGGTGCTATTGTTTGCTAAGAAAATCTGGAACCGGCTAAAGGAGATTTGACCTGTTTTAACCCTGGGATAAACAAAATCTAATTTAAGGATGAAGAACAGATTTATGAAGCATCAAAGAGTGGAAGCTAGCATCCTGGCCCTCCATATACCAGATTTGCTAATAACTCCTAGGGTCTTTTATTTACCGAATTATCTGGCCTGAAGAAGATTATTTAAAACCATAACAATTGAAATACAGAGATGGCTACAAATTACTTTGCGAGCAAAGCAATAACCTTTAGCAACATAACAAAAAAAAGATACATATCTTCCGATATGTGAGATATCTAAGCATTTTCAATACATTTTCTGTGAAATAACAATGATCGCTTATCAAACAAAATTTATTCCTGCAGCATGCAGGAGTGGCAATAAAATAGAAAAATAGATTAAAATATTATTGTTCAAATAATTTTGCTTCTGATTGAGTTCATAATTCTTTTCAGCATATAGTTTGGAGCGGTAATTTAAATTTCGCTAGCCTCTGCAATCTTAGTAATTGAGATAACTCTTCATTCTTAGCAAGAAACCTACTAGCACTACCTGTTAATTAGATAACATCACTGTCCATTATCTGAGATACTTTATTATTAAGCATATGTTCACTGACATAAAAATTAAGGTTATGTTGTTTTGTTGGCAAAGATTATTTTTCTTTGCTTGCAGAGCAATTTGTAGCCATCATCTCTGTATTTCAATTGTTGTGGTTTTAAATAATCATCTCTTGGCTAGATAATTCGGTAAATAAAAGACCATACACCATGGAATATATTCACCCATCTTTTTAATCAGCTGATATAACTGTTCACAGTTTGAATGTAAAATTCTCCCTTACCAATAACTCTCTAATTATCCAACCTTATTAGCCGCTGGTACTAATTTCATGATCCCTGAAAAAGGTTTTATAGCATTTAGCTCCCACATCCGAGCAAAATGTGGACTCTTTATCTATGATCGGCTCAAGAAAATGGCTAATATACTCTTATTAAACTCTTCAAAAATCTTATCGCTCACATGAGCCTGTCGATCTCGTGTGATTAAGACCAGGATTCGTTCTTTCCTTTTATCTCCTCCTATCCTGCGTTTTCTAGATTTTTCTATGTGAGATATAAATCCTTCAATTTAAAGGATTCAGGAAAAATATTTCATCGACTTCAACAATATCCACTTACTGCATTTATATTGGCTCTCGCCGCTGAAGGAAGGAAGCAGTGATGCCATTCTAAACGCTGTTTTTAAATTAATGCCTATTTATTTCGCTGATTCCCGTAAAGTGAATCTATTCAAGATACATTGTCAAATAACTAAACCATTTATCCTTGTGATATAGTTTTACTAGAGGACTTCTAGTAAGATTGTTAAATGTTTTCTTGCAATCTAGGATTTTTCGACGATATCTCTGTAACCCTAATGAATATCCCTCCCTAAGCAGTTAACCTGTTCACTGTGATAATATGGACAGGATAAAGCGGAGTGAGTTGCTTCAATGCATAAATCAAGATCATCTGATAGATTATTGCCGTTCCTCTCTTAATGAGAGGGACTTTTATGTTGACAGAGAGTGAGTAAAGAGTATCTTTCACATATTTATGACTTCTTGCTTTTTCATAGCAAGCTCTGTAGCAAAATTCTTCATAACAGAAGAAGGGATTGCTATCAACAAAACAACCTTTAGCAACATAGACAAATTAATATAACTCTCCGAACTGCATGGAGATAAAAACTACTTTTTTTACGCTGTTTAACTTCAATTTTATCTTTTGGTTAACACTCAGCTTGTACAAGATAATTACCTGCTAGACCAAAACGCTGCTCACCAAAATAGCTAGGTCAAAATCATTACCTTTTAATGAACCGATACGTAATTTACGTTTTTGTAATTTTACTAGCAAATTTTGCATCATCCAGCATCTCCTCTCCCCGCTACTAAAAACTGGCTAAAATCAGGATTCTTCCTTAGCTGATAAATGGAAATAAAAGCACTGTTTAGTTACTGACTCCAGATCTTTTAATTCAGCATAATTATTGATAGTATATGGGAAAATACCAACAAATCAAGTTGGCTCGTCTAAAGGCTACAAATAAGTATTACAGGCCTTTTTCTAACATATACCATCAAGTCTTCAGCCTTACCTTCAGGTAAAAACACCAGATTTTCAGGCACAATAAAATCTTCAACCGGTAATTTTATTGCTCTGCTTGCGCTTGTGCTACTGCTTTACCATGCCGCTACTGAAGTGCTGTCACTATCATGACTATTATCCTTTACTAATAAAGCCACTGCTGCACAAGCAATGCCTTCTTTTCTACCAATAAATCCAAGTTTCTCCGTCGTAGTAGTCTTAAGATTGACATCATCAATGTGGCAACCTAGATCATCTGCTATATTTTTGCGCATATCAGCAATATATGGGAGCATTTTTGGTACTTGAGCAATAATTGTGATATCAAGATTACTGATCCAATATCCTTTTTTCAGGACCTGCGAATACGCTTCACGTAATAAACTGCGACTATCTAGATCTTTAAAAGCTGGATCGGTATCAGGAAAAAGTTTACCGATATCGCCTAATGCTACTGCACCAAGAATAGCATCTATCAGTGCATGTAAGGCGACATCACCATCGGAATGCGCTATTAATCCTTGTTCATGGAGAATTTTTACTCCACACATTGTAATTGGGCCATCTCCACCAAATTGGTGTACATCAAATCCATGTCCAATCCGCATGATTGATACTCCTAACAATAGTCTTATAAAGCACGGGAAAGATAGAATTCTGCTAACATTAAATCTTCTGGTTCAGTAACCTTTAAATTATTAACTCTACCTTCCAGCAATTGAGGATGGTAACCGCAATATTCAAGCGCCGAAGCCTCATCGGTAATTACCGCTTTTTGCGCTAATGCTTGAGTCAAACAGTTTTTAATTAAAACTAAAGGAAAAAATTGTGGCGTCAGTGCATGCCAAAGTTCATTTCGTTCAACAGTATGACTAATATCTATTTTCCCTTGAACTGAACGTTTCATAGTATCTCTTACTGGTGCTGCCAAAATACCACCATAAGAAGATTGCTTACTATCAATAAAATGAATAATACTATTTAAATCACCTTGATGTAAGCAAGGTCTAGCTGCATCATGAACTAAAACCCAGCAGGAATCTAGCTGTAATTTATCTGATAAATAATTCAGTCCAGCCAAAACTGAATCAGCCCTTTGATAACCACCAGTAACTGTTTTTATTTTTTTATTTTTTGCAATCGCTAATTGATGAAAAAAGATATCATCTTTATTCAACGAAACAATAATTCTGGAAATTCTTGGCTGCTTAAGTAAGGCAAATATGGTATGCTCAATAATAGTTTTTCCCGCTACTTCCAGATATTGCTTAGGACAATCAGCTTTCATCCGACTACCAATACCGGCGGCAGGTATTAAAGCAGCAACCTGCATTTTATGATTAGATATAAATTTATTCATTGTTCTAGACTGTTTTCTTATGAATTACTATTTTTATCATAATATTATTAAATAAATTGTAGTCTAATAAAATATTATTAATTAAAATTTCATTTATGAGTGGGTGAATTATTATTAACTATTCGATAAAAAGACTCTCCAGGTTTAATCATACCAAGTTCAGCTCGAGCTCGCTCCTCAATAGCTTCACCTCCCTGATTCAAATCATCTATCTCAGCAAATAAACGTTTATTGCGTACTTTAAATGTCATGTTCAACGTCTCTAGGGCTGCAACTTCACTTTTTATACGTAAATAATCATGGACACCATTTTTACCAAACCATAGTGAATATTGTAACCAGCAAAACAATGCAAATAATATCAGGACTAATTTACGCATCGAAGCATTCCCCCTGCAAGACTCACTCAGCATCTCACAATTTACGCTTTACGCTATGAGGATCTCCCATTATCACAGATAAGTATTAATAAAGAAATTCATAAATAAATATGAAATAGAGTCAAACTAGTCTTACTATTGACAAAGTATAGCTGCTACATGTCAAAAAAAAGTTTCTTTTTTTATCTAATAAGTTGATCAACTTAAAATGTTTTATTACTTAACTGCTTTTTATTTAAAGATAAAAATTATAATAAAAAATTATTTTTTCTATTTTAGACTTCATTAAGTTATGACACAAGATAATAAGGTAATAAGGTAATATACTTATATCTTATTTTTAATAATGATTAAATTAATTTAATATAAATATTAAGATTAATCAAAAGCTTATAATATAAAATGCACTCATTCAGATAAAATCTTTACATTAATACAATTGATGGGTGGTACACAATAAGCGCAACAACTTTTAAAGACTTTCAATTTGAAGCTACACCCATTGACTCTACTCCATGTTCCCACATGGCATAAATGTGGTCGGTTACATAGATAGGGGGCACTAATTTATGGTTAGATTAAAATTAATTGCTAAATGTGATCCTCAAACAGCCTAAGTCATTGACTTTAGCGATATTTATAAAGCTTTTAAACCTTTATGGCAGCAATTAGATCATGATTATCTTATATAAGATAGAAGGATTAGAAAATCATTCTAGTGAAGTTATTGCACGTCGGATTTTACATAAAAATAAAACCCATTTTACTTCAATTAAGTTCAATAATGATTAAAAAAGTTATTAGCAAATCTAGTGTATGACGGTTAGGCTACCTTTGACTCTGATGGTTTGTGAATCTGTTCTCTATCCTTAAATTGGACGTTGTTTACTGTTAGGGTCACAGCAGGTCAAAATTCCATTAGCAGCTTACAGCTTTTCTGAGCAGACTGTAGCAGCTTAAATACCATTGAAAGGGTTGTTTTAAAAGGGTTGTTTTTCGAATCACACTTCTTCGTGCATCGGCTTCGTAGGCTCAGTATAACAAAAGTCGATTTAATCAGATTCATCGTTCTTATTGACGTCCAGTGCTCTGATAGAAAGTCGTAGAATACCAGCAAGTTTTTCTTGATCTTTCTCCTAGTTCTTCATTGCTTTAGGATACTTCGCTGAAAACCTTGCCAACAAAACATCAAGGGCTTTATTAGCGGCATTATTGTTCTCTGGTTAGAGAAACCTCGCGTAGCTCAAGCTCTCAACCTTAACTTTTGGTTACATGCATTTGGAGAGTGAAGCCAGAACATTAGCTGTTTTGTGTACCCAACAGGGTTGTTGCAGCATGTCCAGAAATATCTTTGTTATTTTATTTTAAAATCAAGGGTATAGTCTCCTGTAGTAAGCCTGAAAATAAGGTTAAGTAGGTGCTAGCAGGCCATTAAGAAGTTTTGTCAAATTAGCTTATGACTCTCGATAAGCATTTTCGACCACAACTAGCTCCTTACGTCTATCCTCTGTGACTCCAATAATGACCAGTAGGTAAAGGCGATTATCTTTCCTGACAGGACTATATATTTCATCAGCCTAGAAATAAACGTAACGTGTATCGCTTAAATCATACAGGGCACCATTGGCTGTTGTGCTCTTCAAGCTATTTCTATTTCAGTATGATGATATACGTACTCTGCAGAGAGACAATGTGCTTTTTCACTAAGAAGAGCCTCCAGAGCTTCCTAAAATCACCGCCGGAAATGACTCGCAAGTAACGCCATAGTAGTAACTTTTCGATGCTTTTGCACGCTTCAGATAAAGCGGTAGCAGGAGCTGTTAAAGCATATTCCATTGCCGCTGCGATCTCTTGACCTTAGGCAGTTTAACCTTAATATCACCAATACCAGTATTTGTATGATTTTTGCTGTGGCAAATAATTGTTATGAATGAGTTTATGCAATGAATCACAGGTAATATCTAGTTTCGCGGATACGATACCTGTATGGTAGACTTTTTTCATGAAACATCATTTTATGTTGTTGAAATTATTCATGAAATTAATTTGCATGATACGATACGTCAGCATCTCCGAAACACCATACACTAGAAATAATCATAACGCGCAAGTAAATATATTAGTGAAATTTACCGAATAACATCAAATAATTTAAAAACCTTATGATTAATATTATAACGAAGTTTATAATACTTCATAATTATCATTTATCATTATTCTAATTGATAATTATTTTGTTTATTTATTAAAATGAAAAATTAATAAATTTTTTTAAGCTATTTTCTACAGTTATTGTATGTTAGCTCAACGTTATTATTATGGTATAACAATCTTTGTACACTTTTCTTTAATAAGAAAGGTCAGAATTAAAGAATTATTCCTATAAAAATTATTTAGATAGCTAATTATGCTTTTAATAATTGATAATTATGATTCGTTTACCTATAACCTTTACAATATCTGTCTGAATTAGAGATTGATGTTGTAGTTAAACGTAATGATGAAATAACTATCTCGGAGATAAAAAATTAGCACTGACACATTTAGTTATTTCAGCGGGTCCATGTACTTATAATAAAGCGGGTATTTCATTAAATACAATTTCATATTTTGTCGATAGGATCCCAATTTAGGTGTTTGCCTTGTCCACCAAGCAGATTGGTCAGGCTTTTGATGCTTATATTATTAAAGCGAGAGAAGTAATGCATGGTATGGCATCTCAGCAATTCATCATAACCAACAAGGTATTTTTAAAGGATTAAATCGCACATTACAGGTTAATCGTTACCATTATTTAGTAATTGATGCTAGAACTTTACCTGCTATTTTTGAAGTTACTGCCTGACGTTAAAGGACATGAATTATTGAATAATTTTCTAAATTATTCAATAATTAGAAATTAGATCAATTTTGTCTATATTATTTCAATGATTAGTATAATTATCAATGTTAAAAAATATCTTTTATTTTGCTTGAAATATAAATCTCAATAGGGAGAAGAATAGTATATAGTTAGGTATCTATTTAAATATGTTTTTATATTTATCAGAGTTATTAGCAAATCTAGTGTATGACTGTCAGGCTACCTTTGACTCTGATGGTTCGTGAATCTGTTCTCCATTTTTAAATTTGACGTTGTTTACCATCAGAGTCAAACAGGTTAAATCTCCTTAGCCGATTTTAATTTTTCTTGGCAGACGTAAATGGCTGAAAATACCCATCAAATGGTTGTTTTCTCTAACCACAGTTCTTCTTCCTCCGCCTCGAATTCGTTAGAATCACTGTAGAAAAGCCGATTCAATTTTATTTGTCGTTATTATTATGACGCCAATGCTCTGATAGAAAGTTATAGAACACCAACGGTTCTTTTCGATCTTTCTCCAGCTTTTTCATCGCTGCAGGATACTTTTCTGAAAACCTTGCCAATAAAATATCAATAGCTTTATTAGCGGCATCACGGGTCTCTGCTAGCCAGACCTCCACAGCTTAGTCTTAACTTTCGGTTACATGCCTTTCGAGAGTGAAGCCAGCACATTTTAGGTTTTTTGTACAACAGCGTTGGTCTACGATCCCTGACCTTAGGCAGTTTAATTTCAACATCACCAATACCAGTGTATCTATGCTTCATCCCGTAAAGTTAATCTATTCAACATACATCGCAGATAACTAAACCATATTATAAGGATAAATAGTTTAGTTATCTGCGATGTATGTTGAATAGATTAACTTTACGGGATGAAGCAAAAAAACAGAGATTGATTTGAAAACATTATTTATATGGCATCACTACTTCCTTGGTTAAGCTCATAACACCCAAGATAAATATACTAAAGTGGAATTCTTGAAGTTGACGAAACATTTTCCCTAAATCCTTTAAAGGCTAGAGTTATATTCCATCTAGGAAAGCTAGAAAACACGGGAGAGGAGGAGATAAAAGGAAAGAACGAATCCTTGTATTAATCAACTGAGATCAACAGGATCATCATATGAGCGATGAGATTCTTGAAGAGTTTAATGCAGAGTGTGTTAGGCGTTTTCTTGAGCAGATCATCGATAAAGAGTGCATGTTTTTCTCTGATGAAGGTAAATAGTACAAAACCTTTGCCAGCAAGCATAAAATTAATCACCATTATCTAATAAGACTAAATAATAAGAGAGTTATTGATAAGAAATTTTAGATTAAAAATATGAACAGCTATATCAGCTGATTAAAAGGATGGCTGAGTAGATCCCATGCTGTACAGTTATTTTATTTACCGAATTATATGGCTTGGAGAAGATTGTTTGAAATCACAACAATTGAAATACAGATCTAGCCACATATTACTCTGCGAGTAAAGCAAGAAGCTTTGCCAAGATAGCCTTATTTTACCAGCTAACCTCGTTAAGCATTTTGCCAGTAGATTAATTAATGTTTCATTACTTTGTAAGTATCTTTCATTGAGAGAACTAATTTATGCTATGGTAATTTATTGACAGTATAACTCAATATAAATGTGGATAGTTTAGTTTTCAGTGTTATCAACCTTAATAACTAAAATTTCACTACTCATGCATTTCTTTAAAGTTATGCTTATTTCTACTGTATAGAGTTTCGCTGATGGTAGCATATTACTAATTAATTTATGAATTATTTCAATAATATATAGATAATATACCATGAAAAGTCTAGCATACAGAAATATTCACAAAATCAAATATTTCCTCTGATCCATTAGATAAACTCATCCGTAATGGTACCACAGATAACTGATAGCCACCGCCATTTAGGCTGATAACAGGCTGAATGCCGCCTTCTCGACGGGCATCATCCTCCGTCTCTGTAATGGTTATTTTCCACAGCGAACTATAGCAGACTAGTATTGGCAATATTGAGATTAAAGTGCTTAAGGTTATGGATCGTAGTGGAAACGGAATATGCTTCAACAGCGTTACTACCACCTTATCTGAAGAGTGTAAAAAGCGACAAAGAATTTGCTACCATAGCTTTGTACCCTGCTACGAGGGATCTCCACACCAGTGAGTTTTCACGAAGCTATCTATTGGGGAGCCGCTTCTTGCTGAAAAAGCACTTGGTCTATCTCCCAGTACCATCAGCAGACTGAAACAGCAATGGCTTGAAGAGCATAAGCAAATGGTACCTGCGGGATCTAAGTGATACGCGCTACGTTTATTTCTATGCCAATGCCATATACAGCCCTGTCTGGCAAGATGATCCCTTTGCCTGCTAGTCATTATCAGCATCACTGAACATGGACGTAAGGAGATTATTGCAGTCTAAGAGATGCTTATCGAGAGTTAAAAGCGCACTTGGCCTAACTTCTCAATGCCATTCAAGCACGTAGAGCTTAACCCTATATCCCAGGCTTGTGGGTATGGGAAACAGTACCCTTGGTTTTTAGAATGCAATGGCAAAGATATTCCCGGACATGCAGCACCAATTCTGTTGGGTACACAAAATAGCTAATGAACTGGCTTCACCCCAAAAGAAAGCCATGCAACCGAAAGAAAGGCATGCAACCGAAAGTTAAGGTTGAGGTGATGGAGGTCTGGCTAGCAGAGAGTTGTGATGCAGCTTAAAGCCCTTGATATTTTGTTGGCAAGGTTTTCAGAGAAGTAGTATCGCTGTTCAGCGATGAAGAAGCTATAGAAAGATCGAGAAAAATTGCTGGCATTCTACGACTGCTCCTTAGAGCAGAGCACTGGGCATCAATAAAAATGAGGAATCTGATTAAATCTGCTTTTGCGATAATAAGGCTACAAAGCCGAGGCGCAAAGAACTGTGGTTCGAGAAAAACAACCATTTCAATGATATTTAAGCTGCTACACTCTGCTCAAAAAAGCTGCAAGCGGCTAATGGGAGTTGACCTCCTGATCCTGGTAGTAAAAACATCCAATTTAAGGATGAAAAATAGATTTACAAAGCATTAGAGTGGAAGGTAGCTTGAGCATTATACACCAGATGTGCTAATAACTCTTTCTTTAAATAAGAATACAACAATTAATCTTAGTTCAGTGTACAAGATTTATTAATGAAAGGATTGATGATCCTAATTTTTCCTTTAACTGATAAGAAGAACATATACAGGATAAAAGAAAATTAATGATGTATAGGATCAGAGCGATTAATATATTTCGATGTAATAATCTTATTTAAGAATTAAAAATCTTTGCTATATAAATTTTATTTTGATGAAAAATTATTTGAATATATCGATTTAAATTTACCAATGATTATTAATTTAATTATAAAAGTTCAGTGAAGTCTTTATTGGTAATATCTAAAATCAATGCTTAGTGATTCTAAATTTCAATAAATAGGGAATTGAAATACTGGTTTATGGTTGTAAATTAGTTGTGCAATGTTAACTGCTCAATAGCAGCTAACATTGGCAATAAACAACTTAATCTAAAAGCATTTAATTTCTTCATTTTTGTCTATGAATTATGAAAAAAATTTTTTGCCAAATTTTTTCGTTGATAGAAAAACCAGATCTAATTTGATGAATAAATAAGTTTATTCATCAAATTCCTATTTAAGGAAGGAATAGGCATGAATATTTATAATTTGGAGTACCTTGTTGCATTAGCTAAGCATAAACATTTCAACCTGCTGCAGATGTCTACTATGTTAGTATCAGCCGATCTTAATCGCTTAAATTCCTAAATTAGAAGACGATTCATGTATTATGTTATTAAAGCCAACTAGCCGAAAGGTTCTTTTTATTCAGGAGTGGATTATTGTTAGTTGAACAAGCAAGAGCAGTTTTGAAAAAATACAATTAAAATACTGCAGGAAATGGCTTCCTTTCAACCTGAAATCATCTTAGGACCCTTATCACATAGGATTAATCCTACTATCAGACCTTATCTTTTTACCTCCTCACATCATTTCAGAATTACATCGTTTATTTCCTAATATTGCTGATGTATTTACATGAACTACAAACACATCATCTGTTAGAATAATTAAATAATAGCAAATTTGATTATGCAATATTAGCTCAAGTAAAAGAAATCAAAGCTTTTATTGAAATTCCTCTTTATGAGGAACCTATGCGATTAGCAATTTATGAATGGCATCCATAGTTTAATCGTAAGGAAATTGAAATGCGTGAGCTTGTAGAACAAAAATTACTTATGTTGGAAGATGACCACTGTTTATGTGATTAAGTGATGGATATTTCCAGGATTTGGTGGCAAATAATACCTACTTTCATGTAACCAGTTTAGAAATATTACGTAAGATGGGGTGGAAGCTGGAAGTGGTACGGCACTTTTACCATATTTATTTATAGCGAAAGAAATAAAACGTGTTGTTATTTATTATCTTGATTGTATTAATTATTTTCCCTTCACCTTCAGTTGTTTTAATTTATCGTACTGGTTCACCGCTTAGAAGTTATCATGAACAGTTTTCTGAGGTAATTCATAAACAAATATATTGATATTATAGTAAAAATTAATTGTTTATTTACTCCTAAATATTAGTTTTTTTGCTTAAAATAGAGAGTTTAAGCCATTTAGCGCAGCAACTCAAAATGCTTCCGTCATAGCTGGATAATTGAAGGTATTATTAATAAAATATCCAATAGTATTAGGTTCACCTTTTTCCATAATTGTACGCCTGCCCAATATGAATAATTTCTTCTTCCCTGCTATCTGTGCTCTGCCTAAGTATTTAAATTTGACGCGACCAAATTCATAAATAATTTTCATGGCAGTCAATTATTGTTCTTTTTTACCGACAGAACTGATTTTTGGAATAGTATAGATTAAGGTTGTCGAACATCTTCAATTAAATGTGTATCGTACGCTGTGGCCAGGTCTTCTCGCCATGGCAGCGAGAAGACCTGGATCATAAACCAAAGAAGCTAAACGGGGGGTAGCCAATAACATCGCTAACAGGATAAATATTTTTATTATGAGTAGGATAGGTACCATGAACTTTAATCAGACCTTGATTATCGATAGGAATAGCAGTAGCCTCCAAATTTAAATTATCAGTATTTCCTGTACAGCTTATATTAAGATATGATAAAAAATCAGCTTTGACCTTTTACCCCATTTCAGATGAATAATTAAGAAATCATCGGTTCCTTCAAACTTTTCATATTCTTCATTACAGCAAATAACAAAACCATTATTCCAAAAATAATATGATAAAATGTCAGACGTTTCTTTGTATAGAAACGAGAATAAAGATACTTACACAGGATGGACGGGTATTAATAAGATTAACTTTTACCCCTAACCCTTTAAAAATTGAAGCATATTAACAGCCAATTTCCCCCTTGCACAATAAATAATAACATGCTTGAATTTATGATTGAGTGTTAAAATTCAATCGCTATTTAAAAATGCGTGAATGCTGAAAATTAACATCAGAAAGATAATAAAGATAAGAGCCGGTTGTGTAATAATTTTAAGCATATATAGTATAGATAATAGCTACTATCATTATAAAAAAATTTATATGTATCTTACTCAATGAAAGAGGCTTCACCAGCAAATATTTCACAACTATTCCGTTTGTAAAATAATTTTTGTCGTATATGTCTTTGTTAATTAATTACGGTCTCAGCTTCTTTAAATATGTCGGGAAAAGAAGAGCGTAGAACCCGGGATTTATCGATGTATAATGAGTTTTGATTAAATTCGATAATTCGGTTGAAAAATGCCGAAACGTTTTAAAAGAAAGGGTTCTACATGAGTGATACAACCCCAAGTGCCAATTTTATTATAACATTCAATAACTGCAACTTTTCCCAATTATTTTACCAACCACCATTGGTGCACATTCTACCCCAAGAGGCTGGAATACCAGAATAAATAACGATAGTATCAAATTGAATCTATGGCATTCGGTATAACCTATATTATGTAAATATAAATATAGATTTCAGATAGATTAGAGTTATTATCAAATCTAGTGTATGATGTTCAGGCTACGTTCTACTTTGATGCTTCATAAATCTCTTCTCTATTCTTAAATTGGACGTTATTTAGCACCAGGATCACGGGAGGGTCAAATCCAATTAAGCCGGTTGTAATTTTTCTTACCAGACGGGGGAGTAGCTTAAATAGCATTGAAAGGGTTGTTTTTTAACCCATAGTTTTTCAGGCGTCGGATTCTCGTTAGCCTGACTGTCATAAAAGCTAATTTAATCAGATTCCTCGTTCTTATTGACGCCCAGTGCTCTGAGGGAAAATCATAGAATACAAGCAGTTCTTCTTGATCTTTCTCTAGCTCCTTCATCGCTGCAGGATACTTTGCTGAAAACCTTCCCAATAAAACATCAATGACTTTATTAGCCGGATCGAGGCTCTCTGCTAGCTAGACCTCCCACAGCTCAGGCTTAATTTTCGGTTGCATGCTTTGAGGAGTAAAGCGCTAGTACATTAGCTGTTTTGTGTACACAACAGTGTTGGTGCTGCGTGTCTTGCAATATCTTTTTGCTATTGCATTCCAAAAATCCAAGGGCAGCACATCCCCTAGCAACACTGGAAGATATGGTTAAGCTACTCCGCTAGGGTATTGAGAAGTTCGGCTAAGTTCGCTTCTGACATAAGCATCTTCGACAGCAATGAGCTCCTTATGTCCATCCTCAGTGAGACCGATAAATGGCCAAGCCGTAAAAGGGAATGATCTTGTCTGAGATGACTATAGATGCCATATCCGGGCAAGAAATAAACATAACGCGTATCACTTAAATCACGTAGGAAGCATTGCCTCTGCTCTTCAATCCATTAGTTTTCAGTCTGCTGATAGTGTAATGGTAAAGAGAGCATGTGCTTTTTTTTACCAAGGGAAGCACCGACCCGCTTCCGAGCTTCGTAAAAATTAGCGGAGGAAGATGCCCTCACAGGTACTACAATATGGTGTAGGAAACTCTTTGCTACTTTTTGCTTCCTTTAGATAATTCGCTAGCAACGAGCTGTTAAAGCATATTCTGTTGCCGTTGCGATCCCCTGACCCTTAGGCATTTTAATTTCAACATCACTTATACCAGTCTGTGTATAGTTCGCTGTGGTAAATAACAGTTACGGACGACGGCATGATACCTATTGACAAGGACAGCGTTTCAGCATGTTATCGCAGAATGGCTTCAAGCTTCAGCCTCAAAGACGGTGCGCGCCTATCAGGCTGCCTGGCACAATTACAGATGGTTCATGCAAGGAATCACAGGTAATATCTAGTTTCACGGATATCTGTAGGGTAGATTTTTCATGGCATATCATATCTCTCTGTTATTGAAATGATCCATAAAATCAATCAGAAAAAATATGCCACCATCTCTAAACTCCATACACCAGAAATGAGCATAATTCCTCAGATTAACACCATCTTCTTTAATCAAGCTTAAATATAAGATTTATGCTTTGTATTTTAATAAATAAACAAAAATTCCTTATATACTAGTTAAACTTAATGACACTTCAACTCTGTTAAAATTTGGTATAGTAGCCTAGTTGTATTATTATTGAAGAGGTATATTAATTACTGTGAGTAATATTATAGGTGTCAGAGCAAAACAGAAAGAAAAAACACGTCGTTCTCTGATAAAAGCGGCTTTTAGTCAATTGAATGCTGAGCGTACCTTTACTACGCTTAGCTTACGTGAAGTTACTCGAGAAGCTGGTATTGCACCGACTTCTTTTTATCGACATTTTCGTGATGTTGATGAATTAGAATTGACCATGGTTGATGAAAGCGGTCTTATGCTCCGTCAATTAATGCATCAAGCACGACAGCGTATTGCAAAAGGCGGCAGTATTATTCGAACATCTGTTGCTACTTTTATGGAATTTATTGGTAATAATCCAAATGCCTTTCGATTATTGTTGCGTAAACGTTCAGGTACATCGGTTGAATTTCGTGCTGCGGTTACTAAAGAAATTCAGCATTTTATTGCTGAATTGGCCGATTACTTGCAACAGGAAAGTAATATGTCTCGGTATTTTACTGAAATAGAAGCAGAAGCCATGGTTACTATTGTGTTTAGTGCGGGGGCAGAAGCATTAGATATTGATCAGAAAAAAAGGCAACTTTTAGAAGAGCGATTAGTTTTGCAGCTTAGAATGATCGCTAGAGGAGCCTATTATTGGTATCGTCGTGAAGAGGAAAAACATAATATCAAATTATAAATAATTTTTGCAGTAAACCCAAAATTCTAATTATTTATTGGTATTTTCTATATTAGCTTTTAAATGATTATTAATCTTTTAAAGAAATTGCTTACATCAATATTATTTTGATATTTATTACTTATATTAAAAATAATATTAGTCATCAGTAGATAGATTCTTTTCTGTTATGAATTATAAAACAAAACGCCATTAAAAATATGGCGTTTTTATCTTATTTAAATATGCTATCTTTTCAAGAGGAGAAAGCACATTTCGATATGCTCTTGGTATAAAAATTGATCGAATAATACTAATCGATGAATTTATAGGTTTTATTGAGTATATTTAGATTATGAAAGAGTGTATTAGCTTTATAAAATATATAAACAATACGATATATTTTTAGTAATTCAAGGGGTTTTTCATCTAAACCATAGCAAGGCGGATGATATCCGATCAAAATTCTCTTACATTTATAACTCCTTAAATCAATACCTTCAAAGTGTTTAAACTGATCTTCACCTTCTATTGCTTGAGTAAAATCCTCTGCTAATATTTAATAATTTTTACATGATTGATTTTATTAATTTCAATATTATATTGAGCAGTAGCTACTGATGGTGTTGCAATCTAAGTTGCCAGTACACAATTAAAATTGTGACTAGTGTAATAAAAATTACCGTTTCTAGAATAAAGCTCCAGTAAATCCCCGCATTTTTGTGTTTTTAGTAAAATCACTTATTCTAATATTTTGATATTTATTTCTGCATTGGATTTGAGTAAAACTATTTGCAATTTTGCGATAGATAATTAACTTACCTGCAATAAATAATAGCTCATTAATCTAATCCTGTCTAATAGGATTTTGTTTTTGCTGCGCGACGAGTGATTAATAATTCTACACCAAACATGTAGATCAAAACCTTGATTAATTAAATCGATAGTTAACTATTTAAGAGTTATACTAATTTCTGGTGTATTGGGTTTTAGAGATGGTGGGCTATCCTGCTGATTGATTTTCTAGATGATTTCAACAACAGAGAGATGATATGCCACCATCTCCGGAATCTCATATACCAGAAATGAGAATAACTCCTAATTTTACTGAAACTTTTTTCATATTTAATAATTAGGTGAAATTTGAATTAATTTTTATTAATTATGTAATTTGTAACCGGGCAATTAAATTGCAACATATATAAAAATATAACGATTAATACAGCGAATTGTTAACCCTGATAGATAAAAATTGTTACATTGGGATTTATTTATCTCCTAGATGAGTATATGTAAAATTTGACAAACGAAATATTATGAAAAAAGTCTTTTATCATGATCTTTCTTGTAATTTAACTAGCTTAATTGCTGATGATAATTATTTTATTACCACAGTTGTAAATATGAGTGCACTATTTTGAAGGATTACCAAATCTTAATTGGGTAGACTTTTATCTAAAAAGTCATGATACACTTGTGTTTGACCTTTTCATGGAAAAATTAAAGCTGTATGTTTACTTATTACATAAGGAAAAGGTGTTTGTTGGACTATCTTTATGGAAAATAGAGTATAAGGTATTTCGGAGTGGATATCCATTCTTTTCAGAGTACATTAGTTGGAATAATTTCAGTTATTCAGAGAATGTTTTGCTGCTAGCAGAAACAGTCAATGGACAGTTAATTCGCATATTAGATATTGATACTGCTATCTTTGATCGTTTTGATTAAGAGGATAAAAATGATCTAAAAGTCTTAGTTATAAGACTTTGTAAGCATTTATTAAATGCTTATGTTATATCAACATATCTACAAATTAATGTAATTTAACAGTTGCTTTGCGTAGAAATTATCTGCACGCTATTATAATAGCGCATGTGCATGCCTGCATTGGTTGGCAAAACCGTTGTAATCAGGAAATTTCATGGAAAATCAACCTAAGTTGAATAATAGTAAAGAAATAATTGCTTTTTTGGCTCAGCGTTTTCCTCATTGCTTTATTGCTGAAGGTGATGCTCGTCCACTAAAGATTGGAATCTTTCAGGATATTGTGGCGAGACTGACTGAAGAGGATGGTATCAGTAAAACCCAATTGCGATCCGCTTTGCGGATGTATACTTCTAGTTGGCGTTATTTATATGGTGTTAAAGAAGGTGTTAAACGTGTTGATTTGGATGGCAATGATTGTGGTGTTCTGGAATCAGAACATGTAGAGTATGCCTGTCAACAGCTAATAGATGCAAAGGCTCGTATTCAAGCTCAACGAACAGAGCAAAAATTAAGAAAACGGGAATTTCAACAGAAGGTTCAGAAAATAGTTAACCAAAAGATCTTATCGGCAACTTTTGCTAAAAAAAATAAAGTTTCTCGCTCAACAACTAAGGAAATAAATAAAAAAAATAAACATCATGCTTACTCTAAAAATCAAGCTAAAAAAGCCGATAATAGTAAAATCCCTAATCTGAACAAATTACAATCTATAACAGATATTTCTACCTTAAAAGTTGGTCAAGTATTAAAGGTTATGCTTGGTCAAAGTATTGTAGATGCCTCAGTGGTTGAGATAGCTAAGGATGGTGTTCGGGTACAATTGCCAACAGGATTGGCAATGATTGTACGCGCTGAGCATTTAAAGTTCTGATACGGAATCCAATTACGGCATGAATAATTATATTCAACTAGCTTTTGTTTTTGGTATATCTGCAATGGCTACTTCATTTGCAAATACTGTAGTGCCTCCAACACTATTAACAACTCAGAAGCTTCCTCAGCTTCAACAGGAATCCATGCATGCCATTATTAGCAAAAGAATTGCTTTACACTTTACACGTTCTCATTATCGTCGATTTAATTTGGATGAAAATTTTTCTAGCAAGATTTTTGCTCGCTATTTAAATCTGTTGGATTATAGCCATAATTTTTTTTTACAATCGGATATTGATAAATTTTCTAGTGAGAAAAGCAAAGTAGGAGAGCAGATCAAAACTGGTTATCTAAATGAGCTATATGCAATATTTAATTTAGCACAACAGCGACGCTATGAGTGTTTTCACTATGCTTTATCGCGGCTCAATATGTCGCTAGATTTTGATAATAACGATGTCATTGAGCTTGATAGAAGTAAAGCGCCTTGGCCTAAAACTGTTGAGGAGATAAATAAACTGTGGGATGCTAAAGTTAAGTTTGATTGGTTAAATTTGAGGTTGTCAGGTAAAAATGACATAGAAATTAAGCCAATTTTAACAAAACGTTATAATTTTGCATTAAAACGTCTTGCACAAACCCAAAGTGAAGATGTTTTTCAGTTGATTATGAATGCTTTTGCAAGAGAAATAGATCCGCATACTAACTATCTCTCTCCACGTAATACGGAACAGTTTAACTCAGAAATGAGCTTATCATTGGAAGGTATAGGCGCAGTACTTCGCCAAGATGAAGATTATATTATTATCAACTCAATGGTGGCAGGTAGCCCAGCCGCAAAAAGTAAAATATTAAATGTCGGCGATAAAATTATTAGTGTAGGTCAAACTGGCAAGTCGATGACAGATGTTGTTGGCTGGCGACTAGATGATGTTGTTGCTCTGATCAAAGGACCAAAAGGCAGTAAGGTTCGTCTTGAAGTTATTTCAGATTCAAAACTTGCCAAGCCTCATAGCGTGACACTAATTCGTGAGCATATTCGACTGGAAGATAGGGCGGCAAAACTTACGATAAAAAATGTTGGGGTACTTGTACTTGATATTCCTGGTTTTTATGTTGGATTGACTAATGATGTTAAAACAGAGTTACAAAAAATAACTAAAAGTCATGCAATGGCACTTGTTATTGATTTACGTGGCAATGGCGGTGGTGCTTTAACCGAAGCCGTATCATTATCCGGTTTATTTATTCCAACTGGTCCAGTTGTTCAGGTACGTGATAACAACGGTAAAATTCATCAGGATATAGATGATGATATCCTTTATTATAAAGGCCCACTTACGGTATTAATTGATCGTTTTAGTGCTTCAGCGTCAGAAATTTTTGCTGCTGCTATGCAGGATTATGGTCGTGCATTAATTGTTGGAGAATCATCTTTTGGTAAGGGTACCGTTCAGCAATACCATCCTTTAAGTCGTGTTTATGATGATATATTACGTCCGGATTGGCCTGCTTTAGGCTCTATTCAATATACTATTCAGAAGTTTTATCGTATCAATGGTGGTAGTACCCAGCGAAAAGGTGTAACACCGGATATTGTTATGCCAACTGGTATAGATCCAGCTGAACCTGGCGAGAATTTTGAAGGTAATGCCTTACCTTGGGATAGTATTATGCCAGCTAGCTATAGTGTAGTTGGTAATAATATTAGCCAATATGTTGATAATTTAATTGCTAATTATAAGGAACGCATAGCAAAAAATCCTGAATTTAAATATATTGATGAGGATATCGCTCGTTATCGGGCTCGGGCTATGAAGGAGAGTAAAAATATTATTTCCCTTAATTATATTAAGCGTGAAAAGGAAAATAAAGAAGCTGATATAATTAAATTACGTCGTATTAATGAGCGCTTTACTCGAGAAGGTAAATCACTATTAAAATCAATAGATGATTTACCTAAAAATTATCAATTACCAGATCCATACCTTGATGAAACAGTAAGAATTGCAGTTGATCTTGCAGATTTGGAAGCGTTGCATCACAGGCTAAAAAAATAATTAAAATTTATTTTCTACTAAAAAACCAGCAAGAGCTTATTTTTTAGTAGAAATGGTTTATTAATATTTAAAGGAAATGTTCACAGAGTTATTAGTAAATCTAGTGTATAACTGCTCAAAGGCCATCACATCGCTCTGATGCTTCGTGAATCTTTTCTTCATTCTTAAATTGGACCTTGTTTACTAGCATGGATAAAAGCAGGTCAAAATCCCCCATCCCATTTAGCCGGTTCTAGTTCTAGCTTTTCTGAGTAGACTAGAAATAGCTTAAATACCATTGAATGGTTATTTTTCTTGAATCACATCTCTTTCTCGCGGAAGAGATTCGTAGCCTCATCACTCGTAAAATGCTAGCAGTTCTTCTCGATCTTTCTCCAGTTTCTTCATTTCTGCAGGAGGAGAAATCCAAGCATCTCCGAAATCGCATATACCAGAAATAAGCTTAACCATATTAAGCATAATAATTTTATTAGCATATCTCTTTTCTCATTATTAATGATAATTAATCATTTTAGAGTACATCTATCACTAAAGATGACTAAGATAGCAAAATTGAGATCATACAAAATATTTTTTATCGTTTTGCAAAAAACAGACTATTTAGTAAATAATTTTTGTTGTAGATAAAGCAGCATTAATAATGTAATCAGCGGTATCTAAATAATAGCCTTCTTTTCATTCATTTCATTCATTACTTCACCTAGCTATTCTGCTGATGGTTTACCTGTTAATGTTAGTCGTTGTGAAATTTTAGGATCAGCAGATAAACTCCTAATCAATACCTCAGATGAGGCTTGTAAATAAATAATACACCTATTTTTTCATAAAATCGTAATTTTCTTTTAGTAAGATAATTCCTCCACCCGTTGAGATCACTGAGTTTGGCTGTTGTGTTTAGCGAAAGATACTGAATTCCAAATCACAAAAGTGAGCCCAACCATTTCGTTCAACTAAGTCTGCATACTTATTTTAGCATTCTGTTTAACTAAGGAATCTCTATCAAAAATGATACATCCTAGATTCAGCTAACGTTCTTCCTACTATTGTCTTCCCTGCACCTTTTGGTCCAATAAAATAAAGCATGTCAACTCGTCCTAATTGATAATTTATTTAATTAGTTAGAATATATATGTCAGCTTATAAGCGCAATATAAAATATATAAAAGTAAAAATCCTAAATTACTATGATTAAAATAAAGGCCATATAAGAACAGTGTAGCTCAAAAAATCGTGAAGTAATAAACTCAAGAACCAATAAAATTATTGCCATAACTAATCTATTTATAGGTTATTAATGCATCTAATCAAATCAGATCTCTTGCATTCAGTTTTCTGTACTTACCGCAATACCCTCTTGCACCTAAACTAAATTGTACGCCATTTACATAAACAGCTCCAGAATCAACAAGATAAACAAAATAATCACCTTGTTAAATTAATTGAGTAAAAATAGCATCAGAATGGGGTATTCCATAATTTAGAATATGGTTAATAACGGTATTAATATCATTGACAGCTGCAATGTTAAGATCAAGCGATAACATTCATTACGATAATTCTCCTGCATCACTTCAACAAGCCTTGCCGACTTGGCTTTAAATAGGACATTGCATCTCAACTGGCATGTAGTCTTACATTTTTTCAGCCAAAATCGGTAGAAATGTAGCTATAATAACTTTTTATGAACTAATAAAGTTTCCAATGAATTATATGCACTCAAACGCTTAACTTTAGCATTACTAGTCACTAGAACTGCTTTATTACAAAGTAATATGCTTATCAACATAAATATGACAGATATAAATCCTGAAGCAGTAATTACTGGGGATAATTGATTGTGTGCGAGATAATAGCTTATGTATAACCCTACCTGCCTGCACCATCACGCAGGATATCAACAATATCTATATAGCAATCTATTTTTAGCTATTGTGCCACTAATTTTTATCTGGATCATAAATGGACTTGAACTCCTGCCTGTGGAATACCGTTTTATTGGAACGCTTGTTGAATAACTTTATCGATAGCTTGATTAATCTATGAGGTCTTACCATTATGTAAAATTATCGCATTACTGGTTTTCAAACAAAATGAGGCAACATCGATCGTTACATTCGGACGCGCTTCATAAATAATGAAACTCACTTGAGTTATTAGTAAATTTTTATATTTTTGATAAAAATCGTATTTTAGCTCTTATGCTTCGTGAATCTATTTAGCATCTTTAAATTTGATGTTATTTCCCACCAAGGTCTCAGCAGCAAGTAAAAATCTCCTTAGCCGGTTATAGCTTTTCTTAGCAGACTGGAAGAGCTGCGATACTGCTGAAATAATTATTTTTTTGAACAACAGTTCTTCGTGCGTTGACTTCGTAGCCTCACTGTCGAAAAGCCAATTCAATTGAATTCATTATTCTTATTGACGCCAAGTGCCTCTATGACAGGAAACTCATAGAATGCCAATAATTCTTCTCAATCTTTCTCCAGCTTCTTCACCGCTGCAGGATGATACTTCGCTGAAAAGCTTGCCAACAAAACATCAAGGGCTTTATTAGCGGCATCGTACATCTCTGGTAGCCATACCTCTCTGCAGCTCAGCCTTAACTTTCGCTTGCATGCCTTTTGGAGTAAAGCCAGCATATTACCTGTTTTTTGTACCCAACAGCATTGGTGGTGGTTGCACCTGCACTGCGTGTCCGGAAATATCTTTTGCCATTTGCATTCTAAAAACTAAGGGCATCGTCTCATCTCTTCCATAGTAAGCCTGGGAGATACGATTAAGCCAACCTCCCGATCACAGGGCATTAAGAAGTTCAGCTCAGTTCGGTTCTGACTCTCGATAATCATTTTCAACAGCAATGAGATCCCCTACGTCTATGCTCAATGACATCAATAATGAGGCAGCAGGCAAAGACGATCATCTTGCCTGACAGGACTATCTATGCCATCGCCTAAGAAATAAATGTATCCCTTATCGCTTAAATTCCAGAGGCAGTATTTTGCCTGTGCTCTTCAAGCCATTGCTGTTTCAGTCTAGTGATGCTACTTGGTAGAGAGAACATGTGCTTTTCAGCTAGAATTGCCAACATGATGGTTTCGTGAAAATTACCGCTAGAAATGCTTTTTGCAGGTACAAAAGCAAAGCAATTCTCTTCGACGCTTTTTTTGCCCACTTCATATAAGGCGGTAGCAAAGAGCTATTGAAGCAAATTCTGCTGCTTCTATTCCTCCCTATGAACTTTAGGCAGTTTAATCTCAACATTCCCAATACCAGTATATACAGTTGACTGTGGCAAATAATCCTTATAGACGACTGAGCATTTGCCGCCCGTCAATAAGGCGGCGTTTCAGTATGTTATCGCAGCATTGCTTCGAGCTCAGCCTCAACACCGATGGCTATCAGCTACCTGGCACCATTACGGATAAGTTCATGCAAATCAAGAGAGATAAATCTGGTTTCGCGGATACCTGTAGGTAGATTTTCATGGGATACTATCTCTCTGTTGTTAAAATTATCCATGAAATCAATTAGCAGGATACCTCACCATCTCCAAAACCCCATATATCAAATGAGCATAACTCCTTCCGGAAGAAGGAAGTATGGTTTTTTGAATAATTCAAGTTTAACATTGAACTAATCTTTCATAGACTGCAATGAAGTTTTAGTACCCAATACTGATTTGGGTAATTCCTGATTGTACAGCTAAGCATATCGATGCAGAGTGATCTCAAGCTCTTGACAAGAATTGAAATGAAGACTTTGCAGCCCATCTTCTTATGCACCAATTAAATCGCTCAACCATAGGATTTATTTGAAGACACCTCGGTTAGCTAAGTTGCTCTTCTATATCAAAACTATATACACAAACGGCCCAATTCATGTTTTCCGGTAGCTGAACGTTTTACAGACAAAAACAGTCTGTAAATTCTTTGCCATTTATAAGTACTTGATGGATAGCCATGGCAGATGCTCAATTAAGATCATGTAAGAAGCGTCGAACATTGGCATTGTCTTGGCCTTGTAAAGAGAAAAAACCCATCAAGTTGCGATTATCGCGATCTATACCCACGAAAAGATAACGTCGTGAAGTTTCATTTAGCATTTACTGAAGATATTTCACATCTATTTGCAGATATAATAAGGCTTGTAGCTTTTAAACGCTTTATGCTTCAACTTTGGTAATTTTCTGCTTATATTGCAACTAAATTCCAGACTTCAGGTCTACGTAAACAGCGATTCAGGCCTAGATTAAAGATAAAACGGAGTTCAGGAATTTGCCTATAACTAACTGCTAGCAAATACAGATCATCGAGAGGGAAAAATGTTTTCACAAGAAAATAACTATAGGTTCCTTGAGCTTCCCGACAGCCAAGAGCCACTCGTCAGCAAATGATGGGGAAATATGACTGTGATCATCAATATCATCTCATTTTTACCCTTTAGCAAGTGTAATTTTGGATATGCCATAACCTTTAGTAAAAGTAGATGGAGGGTCTTTGCTGACCTCCTAAAGAGCACCTCTGATTTTAGGTGTTGTAGTTTCCTGATAATGCAGCTTTATCATCATGATATTTTTGCATCAACTATATCCCTCAGTACCCATCTTCCAATGAATAGGACTATGCAACAATGGTTTATATATAATGATTCAAGACCAAACAACTAACCATTAGTTACTAACTTCAATCAAAAATATTTTTATTGACTAGCCTTTTATCATTTTCTATTGCATTTATTGCTACAATTTATGAATTAAATTATATTTAAAATGTATAAAAATACGATCATATCATCATAAAAATTTTTATAATGCTGGAAACAAATATTTTATTTTCATAATAAAATGGCCCTGTTTCTTAAAAAAGAATAAGGTATTGCTGAAATATCTTTTACATTAACTTTATATGATCAGGATATCGAGGATAAGTTATAAACTTTTTATCTAAATTATAAGTTGAAAATAGCGTGATTAGTAATGAATTAATATGGCAGAATTTAGCACCTGATTATGAACCTTATCTTAATCTTTTTGCTTCTTCTGATAAGCTAGATAATGCTACTTTGGCCATCATTCAACCTAGACTATATAATAGTCTCGAAAGGTTTTTATTAACACCAACCTATTTTCCTTTTGCTATCATTAAAGCATTAGAATCCCAAAGTTACTTATCTGAATTAGCAAAATGCATTAAAAATATTAATCCATCTTCAGTGGCTATCACTGGAGATTATCAACAATCAAATGGAAGATTTCATTGGAAAACAGACACTAAAGGATCATTTACTCCTTGTCATTCAGTCTGTTTCCGTAATTGGATAGAAATGCCGCAATTATTTGGTAGTCTCCATCAATATCAAAATAGTGTTCACTTAGAGCCAGGACTATTACACAAAATCAATGGCGGAGTATTATTACTTTCTGTTGGTACATTATTAGCGCAGCCATTAATGTGGCAGCGTTTAAAACAGATGATAATGCAAAAACAGTTTGAATGGCTTCCAGTAAATGAGAATCAATTTTTACCCTATCCAATTGATTCAATACCCCTTGATATTAAACTTATTTTAGTCGGCGATCACTTTAGCCTTGAGAAACTTGAAATAAAAGAGCCAGAGCTTTTTTCTCACGCTACGTACGGCGAATATGAATTTGAATTAGGTTTTGAACATAGTGGTCAATTATCGCTATGGATGCAATTTGTTAAACAAATTATTACCGATTGTCAATTCCCTGCTTTAACAACTGATGCGTGGGCACCATTCATTACTCAAGCAATTCGATATACTGAAGACAAATTTATTCTACCGTTAGATAGAATATGGCTCATTCGTTGTTTAGCTGAAGCAAATCAATTTCAACAAGATAATCAGCTGACTGCAAAATCTTTCCAAAGAGCAATGCAGCAGCGCCAATGGCAAGATAGTTACCTAGTTAAACGCAATCTAGATGATATTCTTCAAAAACAAGTTTTTATTAAAACTCAAGGTAAAATCATTGGCCAAATCAATGGATTGTCTGTTATGCAGTATCTAGGGCATCCAGAACTTATCGGTGAACCATCACGTATTACTTGTGTTGCTCACTTTGGTGATGGTGAATTTACTGATGTAGAACGTAAAGTTGAGCTAGGGGGTAATATTCACGCTAAAGGCATGATGATTATGCAAGCCTATCTCAATTACGAATTAAAACTTGAACAGCCACAACCCTTTTCTGCCTCAATTGTATTTGAACAGTCTTATAATGAAGTTGATGGTGATAGTGCATCATTAGCTGAGCTTTGTGCATTAATTAGTGCACTTTCTCTTCAGCCTATCGATCAGCAAATTGCGGTGACAGGTGCAGTAGATCAATTCGGTTATGTACAACCTATAGGTAGTATTAATCAAAAAATTGAAAGCTTTTTTGATGTCTGTTTCCAACGTGAATTAACCGGTCAGCAAGGCGTTATCATTCCTGCAGCTAATATTCGTCATTTATGCTTAAAAGCCGATCTTATTACGGCAATCAAATCTGGCGTATTTCATATTTGCCCTGTTGGACACGTTTCTGAAGCAATTTCAATTTTGACAAAACATGCTTATTATAAACAACAATATGATACTAAAAATTTACATCTGTTAGCTTTAATACACGAACGAATTACTCAGGCTAATAACCAAGAAAGACCTAAATTTATGGGGCTTCTAAAGTGGTTAAATTAAAAAATAGCTGATCGGAGTTGTTTAGCTTACAAGTGTAAGCTATTATTTAAACTTATTATTTTTAATAAGGCTATTTAGTAAAAATGGTTGATAAACACAGTTCTTATAGTAAAGAAGATTTAGATGCTTCCGGAAGAGGTGAACTTTTTGGCAAAAACGGACCAGTATTACCTTCCGGTAATATGCTGATGATGGATCGTATAATAAAAATGACTGAAACTGGCGGAAAGTATGATAAAGGCTTTATTGAAGCTGAATTTGATATTAAACCTGATTTATGGTTTTTTAATTGTCACTTCACTAATGATCCCGTTATGCCTGGTTGTTTAGGTTTAGATGCAATGTGGCAACTCGTTGGATTTTACCTAGGATGGCTCGGTGGAAAAGGTAAAGGCCGGGCACTTGGCGTAGATGAGGTCAAGTTTACTGGGCAAGTTTTGCCAACTGCAAAAAAAGTAACCTATCTTATTCATTTAAAACGTGTTATTAATCGAAAATTAATTATTGGTGTAGCTGATGGTGAAGTATTGCTTGATGATAACTGTATTTACGCAGCAAACGATTTAAAAGTTGGTTTATTTCAAGATACTAGTAGCTTTTAAAACCAGATCTTTTTTGTTAAAACCACCCCTTCTATTATCTAGCTACTGAAGGGGTAATATTTTATACTCTCAAGAGATAGTTGGCTCGCTATAGATTCTCCAATCTGACCCCACCCTCTTCCTAACATTCTAACTAATGCCGAATAGCCATTTTCATCTTGATCAAGCAACAGATTAAAATCTTGCTTGATAATACCTTTATCACTTTTATAAATCCAGTTTCCTTGAATAATCACTTTACCATCATAGCGGCCATGAAAAGCGATTAAAATCACATTAAGACTATCAGGTCTATTTTCCAGCGGTTGAGCTGATACCAATCGATTAGGTAAGCCAATCGATAACTGATTGACTAAATTTTGCATCAACTGCTGTTCCAACGGGCTTGCCCATAAATGATTGCTAGCATTAACATAATTAACATCACTAGTTTGATAAGTAATACCATTACTTGCCAATATTCCAGATAATTGTACTGTCTGTACCCAAAGCTGTTTTTGCGTTAGTAAATCACTTTTTTTAGTCACTAAGCTAGGCGTCGTTGGTAATTGATAATAAGAATTTTTAATTCCACTACTGCAACCGATAAGTAAAAAATAAAAAATCCATACCAAATATCTCATTATTTTGTCATCTTCTTCGGTTCAGGATCCCTCATCGATTTTGCCTCAAAAACAAGTGCATTACTCTTATTATTTAATGTCTTGATCACAGGTTGAATATTTCTTAATACCTGATCAAGACGCTGCATATTATCAATCATTCTATTATAGGCAGGAGATCCTGGTTGCAAACCTTGCATTAATCGATTCAATTCAAGCAACATCTGTTGCAGATCAGCAAGAATATTTTGAAAATCTTTGTTCGTCATCAGTTTACTCAATTCAGAAAAGGTACGTTGTGCTTCACGAACAGTTTTCTGACTTTCTACTAGCGTATTTATGGCTTGACTTATCATAGGTTCAATAGGAACCTGATTGATTTTATCTAATGCCTCAATCACTTTTTGTTGAATCTGTGATAATCCACCACTAACCGTTGGAATAATATCGTAATCAGCAACTTTTAATGACTCTTTCCATTGCTCTTTTCCTGGATAGAAATCTAAATCAACATATAATGCTCCGGTAATTAAATTAGCCGATTTTAAAGCCGCTCTTAATCCTTCTCTCAATGCCACCGAAAACTCTTTTTCTAGATCAATATCGCTACTAATCCGACCAGGCTCAATATGGATTAAAACTGGAATACGGAATTCATTATCTAATTTTTGTCGGAATTTCTCAGAATTAAAGGGGACTTCTATCACTGTTCCTAAGCGAATTCCTCTAAATTCAACCGGGGCGCCAGGTTGTAATCCACGAACTGAATCAAAGAAGAACAAAATAAAATCTTTATGTACAGTGTATAAAGAGTTTTGAACACTTCTTTGATCTTCATAAAGTCTAAATAGACTTTTATCTTCTACCCGCTTGCCTGGTTGCCAGCCCTCCACAACATCAAAACTAACCCCACCACTAAATAATGTAGTTAAAGAGCCCATCTCTAAATGAACACCTTGCGCCGATAGATCAAAAGCAATACCGCTATCTCTCCAAAAACGAATATTTTCCGTTACTAAACTATCGTAAGGGGCATTGATAAAAAGCTGATAATGCATATTGCGGCTTTTAATATCAAACGAACTCGCTTCTACCGAACCGACCCGATAGCCATGAAACAGCACTGGGGCACCGGTATTTAACCTACCAGCATGAGCACTAGTCAAAATCACTCGAATACCTTTAGCATCAGGTGATGGTAATGGCGGCGAACCTAATAAGTCAAATTTCTCAGCATACTGTTCACTATTGCCAGGTTGTACTTCAATAAATACACCAGAAAATAGTGTACCTAATCCAGTTATTCCCTCTTTGCCAATAGCCGGTTTAACAATCCAGAATGCGGTATCTTTCTTTAACAAATCCCTCATGCCGTCATTTAGACGTGCTGTAATAATTACACGCTTAAAGTTATTATCAATGGAAACTTTTTCCACCAATCCAATATCAACACTACGACTTTTAAGTTTAGTTTTTCCCGCTTCAACTCCTTCGGCATTATAAGTAATCAATGTCACTTCAGGACCTAAATGCTTAAAATGATAAATTAAGATCCAGGCACCAATAAATATGGTGACAATTGGAATGATCCAAATCGGCGACCAGCTTTTTAGTTTACTGATCTTTGCTTGCGAGTCAGTGTTATCTTTATTAGCCACCACCTTGCAACCCCCTTTCTTAAGCGAATTCTACTAGGCGATACAACATTACAACGATCCCAAGTTAAACGCGGATCAAAAGTCATTGCCGAAAACATAGTTAAAATCACAACAGCAGAAAATAAAATCACCCCAAGCGCAGGTGAAACGCTAACTAATCGTCCCATTTGCATCAGTGATGATAATACAGCAATCACAAAAACATCAATCATTGACCAACGTCCAACCCATTCAACTAGTTCATAAATAAAGTACATCTGCAGAGGATCCTGATTGCCATAACCTTTAGCATCAAAACATAACCAGCCTACTGCTACTATTTTTAAGCTGGGTACTATAATACTAGCAATGAAAATAATAATGGCGACCGGATACGAGCCATTACCCCATAATAAAATAACACCAGAGATAACAGTAGAGTCTAGTTTACTACCTAATGTATTTGTGATCATAACAGGAAAAAGGTTTGCTGGAATATAAAGGATTAATGAGGAGAGCAATAATGCCATTGTATTTTGTAAACTATTAGGCCGCCTAACATAACCTTTTGCATGGCAACGAGGACAGTATTTGCGTTCGGCTGGCAAAATGGCCATACAGATATGACAGGACCTGACATCTTGACTAATACCGCTTTTACCTTCTTGCAGCTGGATCTCAAGCTGTGGCACTTCACCTATTTGCTGCCATAGCCAATAACGATCTAAACATTGAAATGCTCTAACCTGTAACAAACAAAAAAAACAATAAGGAACAAAACTGATACCCAAAGTAATTTCACCATAAGCCATTAGTTTAACAAAGCTAACCAACACACCAGCTAGAAAAATTTCTACCATGCACCAGGTTTTTATTTGAAATAAACTCCTAGCAAGATTTATTTTTAAGCAAAGGGAAAGATTAACTCGTTGACATAATAAAATAATAGCAACCATACAAAAAGCTGGAACAACAACGACAAAAAGAATAAAAACCCACGCAAGACTAGCATAATTTACCTCAAACATGGCATAAGCAATATCAAATAGTGAAATCTGACTTTCAATACCCATAATACTCATTTTTACGTAAGGAAATAAACTAGCAATAAATAACATAACTAATGCGCTAATCGCAATTGTACTTGCAGTTGGTTGATTAGCTAGATACTTCCACTTGGAAGATAAAACAGTATGACAACGTGGACAACTGGCTTTAGTACCTTGTTCTAAAACTGGTAATGCCAGCAATAAATCACATTGTGGACAGAGTATCTTATTATGAGAACTTTTATTAAGATGATTATGAGAGCACAACTTTTCTTTCCTCTATACAGTCATAATACTAAATTATTGGCTATCTTTGAGTAATTCTAATTCTTGCTCAACGCTAGAATGCAATTTCCATTTCTGGTTCTTTTTCAGCTAACGCTTTTAATATTGATTCAGTGAGAAACATGGAGCTGATTAAAAATTCAAGTGCACTAACTTGAAATTGCCATATTGCTATTTCAGCTTTTTATGGCTCTAGCTCCTGTACAGATAATTATTCTAGTTCTCTCAATAAATAATAATTAATTTTATTATTTTTCGTTTTGCCGGCTCTTTATGTGTTTCCGCTGTCATAATATTGATTTTAATAGGCTATCTTGGCAAAGGTTGTTGGTAGAAATCCATTATACTGTATGAAAATTTTCGCTACAGAGGTTGCCATGAAAAAGCAAATAGTCATACAAATCAAAGACACTTTCCTCAGTCCCTATCAACATAAAACTGTATCTAATTAATTGGGTCGGCGGATAATCTGTTGGATGATGCTGCTTCATGCATTGAAGCAACTCATTCCACTTTATCTTGCCCATATTTATCACAAAAAACATGTTATCCTTTGGGGGCGGACACATTCATTAGGTTAGAGCGATATCATTGGAAAAATTTCCGATTGCAGGAAAAGATTTAACAATCTTACTGGAAGTCCTATGGCGAAACTACATCACAAGGATAAATCATTTAATTATCTGCGATGTATGTTAAATAGCTTGACTTTATATCAGTCAGCAAAATAAATAGGTATTGATTTAAAAACAGCGTTTAGATGTTGGTTACTGCTTCCTTCCTTTACTGGAGGACAAACCAACATAAATACTAAGTACTATTGTTGAAGTCGACGAAATATTTTCCTTGAATCCTTAAAAGGGAAGCGTTATATCTAACATAGGAAAGCTAGAAAATGTGGGAGAGATGGGGAGATAAAAGAAAAGAAGGGATCGCGGTGTCTTAATCGCACCAGATCGACGTCATGTGAGCGATAAGATTCTTGAAGAATTTAATGCAAAGTATCTTAGCCGTTTTCTTGAGCCGATCATCGATAAGGAGTCCATCCTTTGCTCGGATGGAGCTAAATAATATGAAAACCTTTGCCAGGGAGCATGAAATTAGTCACTATCGGTTAATAATGTTGGATAATTTGAAAGTTATTAATAAGGAATTCTACATTCAAAATGTGAATAAATATATCAGCCAATTAAAAGAATGGGTGAGTAGATTTTATAGTATAGGTTTATTTTATTTACCGAATTATCTGGCTTGAAGAAGATTAGGAATTATTAGCAAATCTGGTGTATGCCAGTCAAGGCTACACTCCACTTCTATAATGCTTCATAAAATCTGTTCTCCATCCTTAAATTGGACGTTATTTACAACAAGGGTCAAACAGATCAATCCCCTTAGCTGATTTCAGCTTTTTTGAACAAACGGGAGCAGCTTTCAATAGCATTGAAATGGTTGTTTTTCTCTAATCACAGTTCTTCCCTCGTCGGCTTCTGTAGCCTCAGTGTTGTAAAAGCTAATTCAATAAGATTCGTCGTTCTTATTGACGCCAAGTGCTCCTGATGGGAAGTCGTAGAATATCAATAGTTCTTCTCGATCTTTCTCCAGCCTCTTCATCGCTGCAGGATACTTTGCTAAAAATCTTACCAACAAAACATCAATGGCGTTATTAGCGGCATCGCGACTTTTCTACTAACTAGACCTCCAGTAGCTAAACATTAACTTTCTAGTTGCATGCCTTTGAGAAGTGACGCCAGCACATTAGCTGTTTTCTACCCAACAGCCTTGCTACTGCCTGTCTAGAAATATTTTGCTATTGCATTTCAAAAAGCAAGGGCGCCGTCTCCTATAGTAGGCCTGGGAAATACGGTTAAGCAAAAGGCTCGCATGGCATTAAGAAGTTTAGCCCTAACTCTTGATAACCATCTTCGACCGCAACTAGCTCCTTACGTCCATGCTCACTGATACCGATAATATACCACCAAGCAACGGTGATTATCTTAGCTGACAGAAGTGCATAATCCCATTGCCAAAGAAATAAACGTAGGGCGTATAGCTTAAATCCCGCAGTGGGGAGGGGAGATTTACAACCCCATTGGCTGTACCTCTGGTTTTTTCAACCAATTACTGTTTCAGTATCATGATGGTACTACAGAGAGGGACTCTATGTGCTTTTCAGCAAGAACCGTCACAGAGCTTCATGAAAATCACCGGTAAATATATCTCGCAGCTAGAACCCATAGTAGCAACTCTTTGACGCTTTTTACACCCTTAAAATAAGGCGGTAGCAACGAGGTATTGAAGCATATTCCATTGCCGCTGCGGAGCCCCCACTGACTGACATTAGGTCACTTTAATCTTAAGATCTCCTATAGCAGTCTGTATAGTTCGCTGTGGTAAATAACTGTTAGGGATGACGTGTCGCCCGTAGACAAAGGCGACGTTCAGGATGTTCTCGGAGCATAGCTTCGAGCTTTCAGCCTCAATGAGGGTAACTATCAGTTACCTGGCACCATTAGGATGAGTTCATGCAAGGGATCACAAGTAATATTTGGTTTGGTAAATACCGATCTGGTAGACTTTTTCATGGCATATCATCTCTATATTATTGAAAATCATTCACGAAATCAATCAGCAGGAGATACCACCACCATCTCTAAAATCCCATATAGAAGAAATAAGGATAACTCACCATTTATCCTTGTGATATACTTTCACTAGAAGCCTTCTAGTAAGATTATTAAATCTTTTTCTGTAACCGGGGATTTTGCAAAAATATCGCGGTAATATTAATAAATATCCCCAGCGGATAACATCTCCACTCTGACAATATGGGTGAAGATAAAGTGGAATGAATTGCTTCAATGCATGAATCGACATCATCCGAGAGATTGTCGTTGAACCAGATAATAATATGCAGCTTTATGTTGGCAAGGAGTTAAAGAAAGGAATCTTTTTGATCTGTATGACTATTTGTTTTTTCATGGTAAGCTATATAACAAAAATCCTTTATCAGGATAAGGGATTTCTACCAACAACCTTACAACATAGCCGATCATCAACATCATCTTATTTTTGCACTTTAACAATGCTAAGTTCGGATACTCCATAACGCTTAGCTAAAGTAGAGACAGGCTCTTTGCTTGCCTGAAGAGCAGCACTAATTTTAGTTGTTGTAATTGCCTGACTATGGAGCCTCATCAATTATGATATTTTCCCATCAACTATATCCATCAGTAGCCATCTATCTTGACATGATGGCTGTGCGATGAGGATTAAATAATTATCCGGGACACTAAATACCTAAAAAAAACGTTTTGGGTTGTTATCTTTTCATCCATTACCTGCTGGTTTAATTGTTGGTTGTAAAGTATTTTATTTCTTTTCTATTAGTTTTTTGTCTTAAGATAAGTTTATATTTCAGTATTTTTGTAACTTTATTTATAAATCATTCCAATAGATGATTCACTTAAGTATAGTGAGGCTAATTTATTGTTAGCAAGGGGAGTAAAAATATCCTGTTTTGCTTTTTAGTGCCTATTTGTATTTATTATGAGGGTATTAATGCGAGAGGTGTAGTGTATCATACACACGTTATGTGCATTTTTCGAGCGTGTGAGTAAACTGAAATGTTACAAGAAAAAGGATTTAAACAGCAGAAATTACAATAAAATTTTACTTTTTGTCGTACGTAAAATAGTAATTAATTATTACATCCTGTTAAATTGGATGATTTATTGATTCTTGAAACAAAAATTGCCCATATTTAACCTATATTATTAATATTTCTTAAACGGTTAATTAATCAACAAAGAAAATAACTTTGTACAGCATAAGTAATTATTCTTGTTATTTATACATCTAAAATGAAGCCAAACTAAGGGCTTCCTGAGTTATATTGTCGCGGAGTTTAAGCAGTGATTGAGATGAATATCTTAGATTTATTCCTAAAAGCAAGTTTTTTTGTTCAACTCATCATATTGATCCTAATAGGATTTTCTATTGCTTCTTGGGCAATTATTTTTCAAAGAAATAAAATTTTAAATACCGCAACCAGAGAAACTGAAGCTTTTAAGGATCGTTTTTGGTCCGGTATTGATGAGCTATCGCGTCTTTATAAAGAATATCAGACTCGGAGTGATACATTAACTGGATCAGAACAGATTTTCTATGCTGGATTTAAAGAATTTACTCGTTTACGCCAAACCAATCTTTATACACCAGAAGCAGTGATAAACGGCGCATCTAAAGCTATGCGAATATCAATGAATCGTGAGTTAGAATCATTAGAATCGCATATTCCTTTTTTAAGTACTGTAGGATCAATAAGTCCTTATATTGGATTATTCGGTACCGTTTTAGGAATTATGCATGCTTTCATTGCTTTAGGTTCGGTTAAACAAGCAACATTACAAATGGTTGCCCCGGGTATTGCTGAAGCATTAATTGCAACGGCGATCGGCTTATTTGCTGCCATTCCAGCTGTAATAGCTTATAACCGACTGAATCAGAGAGTTAATAAATTAGATCAAAGTTATAATAATTTTATCGAAGAATTCTTAGGCATTTTGCATCGTCAAGTTTTTTCTTCTAAAAAGCAATAAATGCGGAGAACAGAAAAATGACATGGACTCGACATAAACGTGAACTGAAATCTGAAATTAACATCGTTCCTTTATTGGACGTACTGTTAGTACTATTATTGATTTTTATGGCAACATCGCCGATTATTTCGCAAAGTGTAAAAGTAGAATTACCCGATGCTGCACAATCAGAAATTGTGTTAGGTAGTGATAATCCACCTATTATTCTTGAAGTCTCTGGAATAGGAAAATACAGTGTTATTATTGATGGTTATCGAGAAGAATTTTTACGGTCAAAACAGATTGCAGCAATAACAAAAGCAGCATTGGTAAAAAACCCACAGGCCATTTTTTTAATTGGCGGCGCTAAAGATGTACCTTATGAAGAAGTTATTAAAGCTCTAAATATACTTCATGAAGCCGGCATTAAATCAGTTGGCTTTATGATTCAGCCTATTTGATATAATAGCATAATTATTACTTTTGGAAATCTGTTGTGAGAAAGACAAAAGAGCAAAAAAATAAACTCAGTCGCTCCTCTGTCGTACTCTCTATTATACTTCACATTTTATTATTTAGTTTTATTATTTTGGGTTCATTAAAACAAATTATTAAACTTGGTGGTGGTGAAGTAGTTGATGCAATTATGGTTGATGATCCCGGCGCAGTAATAAAACAGTATAATCAGCTGCAACAACAGCAAAATAATACAAAACAAGCCGAGGCTAAGCGAAATAAACGTCTTCAACAGCAAGAAGAAAAACTCATAAAACAGGAGGAAGAAGAACAAAAACAATTAAAAATAATTGAAGAGGAGCATATTAAAATAGAACGAGAAGCCAAGAAACAAGCCAAAGAGAAACAGAAAAGAGCTGAAGAAAAATCGGCGATGGCTAAAGCTAAAGCAGAACAAGAGCGGCTAATAAAAGAGCAGGCAGAGAAAAAAGCAAGAGCTAAAAAAGAAGCTGAAATAATCAAGGCTAAAGCACAAGCAGAGACAAAAGAAAAAGCTGAAAAGGCAGCTAAGGCGCTAGCGCTAGCAGCTAAAAAAAAAGCAGATGCAGAAAAACAGGCTGATGCGCTTAACTTGCTTCTTAGTGGATTAACTGCCAAAAAGCCAAGTCAAGAAACAGGAACTGCAGTAGCGAGTCCTCAAAGAGGAAATAGAAAAAGCGGAGCATCCAGTTCGGATCTAGCTAATTATGCTGGTAAGATAAAAATCGCAATTGAGAGCAAATTTTATGATGCTGATATTTATCACGGGAAAACATGCGAATTAAGCATAAAACTTGCTCCTGACGGCATGCTAATTAGCATTACAGCTAAAAATAATACAGCAAATGATCAATCACTCTGTGACGCAGCGATACGCGCAACCAAAACAGCGAGAATGCCTAAACCGCCTAGTCGTAGTATTTATGATGCATTTAATGAACAGGGAAGTTATTTAGTATTTAAGCCTTAGTTAATGAATGTTACGAAATAGCATAAAGTTAAGAAAATTAAGAAAAGTTTTTCAGTTATCTAGTTTTGTGCATTCATCTTTGTTAAGATTTAAATTAATTATTACGAAGTGAATATGTGATAAGGGAAAAAATGAAGCAGGCATTTAAATTATTATTAGGTTTTTTAATATTATGGGCAGTATCTGTTCAAGGAGAAATTCGAATTGAAATTATCCAAGGCATCAATACTGCACCGCCTATTGCTATTGTGCCTTTTAAATGGACAGGAACCGGTACTTTACCTGACGATCTAGGACGAATAGTTGCTGCTGATTTACACAATAGCGGTAAATTTAATCCTATTGATCCCAGTCATATGCTTCAACAACCAACCACCGCATCGGAAGTCACACCGAATGTTTGGACGGCATTAGGTATTAATCTGGTTGTTGTTGGTCAGATACAACCAGCTGCTGATGGTCAATATATTATTAATTATCAACTGGTTGATGTGATGAATTCTCCTGGCGTAGTTTTGATGCAAAACCAATTAAAAGTAGCAGCTAAATGGTTACGTTATGCGGCACATACTATTAGTGATGAAGTTTTTATTAAATTAACCGGTATTAAAGGTGCATTTCGTACCCGTATCGCTTATGTGCTAAAAACTAATAATGAAAAGTTTCCTTATGAATTAAGGGTCTCAGATTACGATGGTTATAATCAATTTACTGTTCACCGCTCGACTGAACCATTGATGTCTCCAGCCTGGTCAGCTGATGGTGAAAAATTAGCCTATGTAACCTTTAAAAATAGTAGTTCAGCATTAGTTATACAAACGTTAGCGACAGGTGAAGTCCGGCAGATTACTTCTTTCCCTCGTCATAATGGTGCTCCTACCTTCTCCCCCGATGGTAGCAAGCTTGCTTTTGCCCTCTCAAAGAGTGGAAGTTTAAATCTTTATGTAATGGACTTAGTCACTGGTCAAACTCGGCAAATAACAGATGCTCGCAGTAACAATACTGAACCTAGTTGGATGCCAGACAGTCAAACGCTTATTTACACTTCTGATCAAGCTGGGCGTCCACAAATATACAAACTAAATATCAATGCTAATGAGCCAGAGCGTATTACTTGGGATGGCAATCAAAACCAAGATCCAAGCGTTAGCCATGATGGTAAATTTATGGTAATGGTCAACTCAAGTAATGGTAAACAGCACATTGCTAAACAGGATCTAGTAACGGGTAACGTTGAATATTTGACAGATACGTTTCTGGATGAAACGCCAAGTATCGCACCTAATGGTACTATGGTAATTTATAGCGCCTCACAAGGATTAGCTACTATATTACACCTGGTATCAACGGATGGGCGTTTCAAAGCGCGTCTGCCGGCGACTGATGGAAGGGTTAAATTTCCTGCATGGTCGCCGTATTTATGACGCATACTAAATAAGTAGGGCAATAACAATAAAAGGATCGAAGAAGATGCAATTGAATAAAGTGCTTATTAAGATGTTAATCTTAGCCTTACCTATGCTAGCGGTTGCAGCATGTAGCTCAAAAAAAAACAATGACAATATAGGTGCTGAAAACAATGTAGGAAATAGCAATGTTAGCTTGACAGCTGAGCAAGTGCTGGCTCATCAGGAAATACAAGAATTGCAAAGTAACAACATTGTTTACTTTGATTTTGATAAGTATGATGTTAGCATAAAATATGCACAGCTGTTAGATCAACATGCAACTTTCCTACGCGGCAACCCTTCAATTAAGATTACTGTGGAAGGGCATACTGATGAAAAGGGTACATCAGAGTATAATATTGCACTTGGTGAACGCCGAGCTAATGCTGTAAAAATATATTTACAGAGTAAAGGCGTAAACGGTGAACAAATTGCTATAGTATCTTATGGTAAGGAAAAAACAGCTATACATGGTAATGATGAATCAGCATATGCTAAAAACCGTCGTGCAATACTTGTGTATTAATAATATATAAGAGTATTATATGAACACTAACTTCAGGCATTTTTACTTGAGTCTGTCATTATTAGTTGGCGTAGTAGCGGCTTCAGCAGTCGCTACTGCTACAGACCAGACCCCAATCATTAATATCAGCTCAGGATCTATAAGTGATCGTCTAATGCAAATTGAGACAGCGGTCAATTCTCAAGGGCAATTATTATATCAAATTCAGCAGCAGTTATCGGATGCTCAGCGGGAGATTGATACATTGCGTGGCCAACTTCAGGAAAATCAATATCACTTAAGTCAAGTTATTGAGCGACAAAAAGATCTTTATACGCAGTTGGATTTATTGACGAGTAATTCAAATAAAATCAAGGAAAATACAAATAGTACTAATAACACTGTTCCACGACTAATAAACCAGCAAATGAAAATGGCTGACTATGAGGTAAACACGATACTGGCGTTATTTTTACTATAAAGAGCAAATCTAATAATCAGAGAAACAAAGATGATGTAGATTTTTATTTTGCTACCGTTGTTTAAAAACTAGTAATCTCCAAAAAGGTATAGTTAGTAATGCAAGTAAAGGAGAAAAAGTAGATCCCTCTCTGGTTTGTTAGCCAGATGGAGTTAAGTACATTTCTTGCCAAAGAAGAAATTAGCCTCACTCTAATGTGAATAACCCAGAAAGAATATTGCTATTTATTTCTTGGAAAATTGTATACTTAATAAGAAATTAAAAATTTTTAGTAAAAAAACAATTGCACCCTTAGTAAAAATAAGTAATATAGTCGGCCATATCACACCTAAGCTAACTTCAGATGGGTCGTTAGCTCAGTCGGTAGAGCAGTTGACTTTTAATCAATTGGTCACAGGTTCGAATCCTGTACGACCCACCAATTAAAACAAGGATCTACTACGTTCATGGCATCTTATATAACTTCCTTGTGTGCTACATTTGGTCACATGAAAAGCAAGTATTATCCCATCAACATTTTAATTAGCTTTTTAAGTATGAAATGGATAAAATAAGCATATCTTTTAACTATTCTATACAAACTTTCTAAACCCTCATCTCTTGCAACGGGCAAGAGAGCGGCACACACACCAAGACTAAATTAAGCAACGTGACAAAGTATTTTTCAAATTGTGAAATCGAAATCTCTCTATTCCTTACTTTATGAATAGTAAACTTAAATACCTCTCATTAACATCTGTTCTCATTTGTATTACATCTATAATGCTGTTTAATTTTCGTTCTCTTCTGACAATGAAAAATACTGGCTCTGTATCTACCAATCTGATCATGGATCAGATAACAGCTTGTGTTATTGAGCGAAACGCCAATCGCTCTAAAATTTTTAGACTGCTCAGAATTAATCTAGGCAACTTTACAAATAAAATCAACCGTAAGCATTCTAATTCTAGAAAATTAAATCTTTTAAAACTTGTAGACAAAGCGAAAATGTTATTATTAGCTTGAGGTAATCAACGGGATTATTAATTAAGCCATGGGTTTGCTCTTTTGTAAGCCCCTTAATTATTGATTGTCTATAAGCATCCCACCATTCATTTGAGCCTATTTTTAGTAAAGCGAAAATAAAAGCCAATTATACATACATTTATGATTGCGATGAAAAACCAGATTTTTACCTCTTCTATTTTTAATTCTTGAAACAATATCCTGACATTCATTATTGGTGATCTCAGTAATTTTTAATCTGAAAAATACTGATGCCAAAATTTAATTTTTTCTTTACCTTTATTATTCTTCGGTTGTTAAGACATTGGCTCATAATTTAATTGCATATTTTAAACCTCTGTTTTGATTTATCACAACAATCAGCTTTCACGTTGACATTCTAATGTAACTGATGCATATATGCAACATAGGAGGACTTTAGTATTTCAGAGTTATTAGCAAATCTTGTGTATAACTGGTTAGGCTACGTTCCACTCTGATGCTTCGTGAATCTCTTCTACATCCTTAAATTTGATCTTATTTACCACCAAGGATCAGCATCTTAAATCCCCTTAGCTAGTTCCAGCATTTCTGAGCAGATAGGAGCAGCTTAAATAGCATTGAAAAGGTTGTTTTTCTAAAACTATACTTCTTCTGGCATGAGCTTCATAGTTTCCTGTTGCAAAAGCCGATTCAATTAGATTTATTGTTCTTATTGATACCTAGTTCGCTGACAGGAAGTCGTAGAATACTAGGAGTTCTTCTCGATCTTTCTCCAGATTCTTCATCGCTATAGGCTACTTCTCTGAAGACCTTACCAACAAAATATTAAGAGGTTTATTAGCAGCATCATCACAGATCTTTCCTGTTAGCAAGATAGTTTCTGTAGCTCACAGCCTTAACTTTTGGTTGTATGGCATTTTAGAAGAGTTAAACCAGCATATTAGCTGTTTTATATGTACCTAAGAGCGTTTGTACTGCGTGTCAGCGAATAAATAACTTTGCTATTATATTACAAAAACTAAGGGCACCATCTCCCCTAATAAGCCTGGGAGATACAGGTTAAACAACGTCACTTTCGTAGACCATTGAAAAGTTCGGCTAGTTCCGCTTTTTACTCTTGATAACCATCTTAGAGTACAACTACCTCATTACCTCCATGTTCAGTAATGCCGATAATAATCAGCAGTCAAAAGCGAGCATCTTACTTGACAGGACGGAGTATATGCCCTCGGCCAAGAAATAAACATAGCGGGTATAAGCTTAAATTCCAGCAGGCACCATTGCCTATACTTTTCAATCCATCGCTGTTTCAGTTTTCTGATTGGTATTACCAGAAAGAGTATGTACTTTTTAACTGAGAAGCGCTACAAGAGCTTCACAAAATTACCAGGTAGAGATGCTCAGGTATAAGCGCCCCCATGCTACTAACTCTTCGACTCTTTTTGCATGCTTCAGATAAAGCAGTAGCAACTAGCTCTTGAAGCATATTCCGTTTCCGCTTCGATCCCTAAACTTAGGCTTTTTTATCTCAACATCGCCAATACTAATCTGTATGGTTCGCTGTAGAAAATAATCACTACCGACGAGACGGCAATGAGGCCGATCAACAAGGCGACGCCTTCAGCATCTTGTCCGCAGCATAGCTTCGAGCTCAACTTCAATAGCGGTAGCTATCAGATGCCTGCTCTACTGCACCATTACGGATGAGTTCATGAAAGAGATCACAGATAATATCTAGTTTTACGAATACCTGTAAGGTAGAGTTTTTCATAGCATATCATCTCTCTGTTGTTGAAATTATTCATGAAATCAATCAACAGGATTGGGCAACCATCTCCGAAAACCAATAGATTAGAAATGAGTATAACTCATAAGACAATGGTAAATGTTAAAACATGTAACCTATTTAGGTTACGCCCTAGTAAGACTATATCAATAAGATATAAAAAAAGGTTGGATAAATAATAACAAATATTTGCAACCACGCTGGTGAGTATAAAAATACCTCTTATGTTATTTATTTTGTTGAAGAACTGAAGGAAAAAACTAATCTAATCAAAAGATAATTTTTTAGCAGTTAATTTTCATCCATAAGCAATAGTTTAAATTTAATTGGCTTATTTAGGTTGTTATGATGAAGAAAAGTTAATATGTTCTTTGAAGACGGATTTATTACTTTAATGATTTATTGTGTTATATTGGTAAATATCCAGCGTATTCCTTCTATTTTCAATTAATACTACTGGAAACGGGATATGTTCCAGTTCAGCAGGTGTAAGAAAGTTTACTTTGCTTTTTAATTACATATAATCAGCACACTCTCGTAACTGCTAGTCTGTGATATGTTCAGATTCTAATCCTAAGAAATGAGTTAATTGTTTTATTCTGATGGATTTACTGAGTTGTTTAGCTATCCAAATTATTACATCTAAAGCTTGGTTAGTGGCATTGTTAAGTATTGCTACGATAGAAAAAGTTTCCATCACTTATTTCTCCTGCATTGATTCAGATAGGTAAGGTACTCGCGAATTTAGATTAAAAAATAATCTATCACACGCCGTTTATCGATTTTAATTTCTGATAGAATAGACATGACTGGAGTGATATCAATTGATTGACCATCAAACATTAGATTATTTTGTTTTAGACTAATTTATTAGGAAAAGATAAATCCTAATTGCTTATTTTTAGCAGAATTACGGAAGATTGATAATACTTCGCCTTCGGATAGTGCCTTAATGTGTAATTAAGAAGAAGCCATCGACTATTACGATGACGTTTTACCCACAGGGCGAATAAACTCAATATCTTTATTTAAAATCTTAACTTTGGCAATTTGCCAATCGTTATCAGGCACAATGAGCATCAAATTTTGTGCTGATTCTAATACTGCTCATAAGGTATAAATGGTTAACTGCTGAATGGTACCAGTAACTGGTAGCGTACAATTTCTAACTATTATCATTCATCAAATTTTGCGTATTCTTGTTCTAGCATCGAGAGCTTGCTAGATCGATCCTGACTACTTTTTTATCATTCTATTTCATAGTGTTTTTACGATTGAAATGCATTGAATTGATTTTTAGGTTTTTTCTTACGAACTTAAAATAGAAGTTAAGATGTTTGTTTAGTAAACAAATAAATTAGTTATTACTTCCTGAAAATAGTATGATTTTGAATAATTCAGGTTTAACTTTGAACCAATCTTTTATAGACTACAATGAAGTTTTAGTACCTAATACTGATTGAGGTAATTTCTGATTGTAAAGGCAAACATATCGATGCAAAGTGATCTCAAGCTTTTCAGCAGAATTAAAATGATATGGTTTCCAGCTTATATTCTATGTGGCCATTAAATCGCTTGACCATGCCATTTATTTGAAGATATCAAGAGTTCTGTTCATTTCTGGGATATAGTGTTTTGGAGATGCTCGCATATATTTTGCTGATTGATTTCGTGAATAATTTCAATAATATATATATGATAGATAATAAAAATCTACCCTATAGATATCCAAGAAATCAGATATTACCTATGATCCATTGTATAAACTTATCCATAATGCTGCCAGGCAGCCTATAGCCATCGCTCGTTGAGACTGGTGAGCTTAAACCCCCATGCTGCTAGAACATCCTAAACGCCGCCTTCTTAATAGAAGTATCCATGCTACCGTCATACGTAACAGTTATTTGCCACAGCTAACCATACAGATAGGTATTGGCAATGTTAAGATTAAAGTGCCTAAAATCAGGGATCGTAGCTGTAACGGAATATGCTTCAATAACTCGTTGCTACATCCTTATCTAAAGCGTGTAAAAAACGTCAAACAGTTGCTACTTTAGCTTGTACCTGCGAGGAATATCTACCAGTGATTTTTACAAAGCCATGGTAGCGCTTCTCGCTAAAAAAAGAACATATCCTTTCTACAGAGGTACACTCAGCAAACTGAAACAGAAATGGCTTGAAGAGCACAAGCAATGTGGTGCTTGCAGAATTTAACCAATATGCGGCGCTACGTTTATTTCTTGGCCGATGACACATGCTGTCAGGCAAGATGATTGCCTTTGCATATTGATGATTATCGGCGTCATTGAACATGGAGTAAGGAGCTAGTTGCGCTCGAAGATGCTTATTGAAAGTCAAAAACGCACAGGGCCAAACTTTTCAATGGCCTACAAGCGGCGTGGCTTTAACCGTACTCCAAGGCTTGCTAGAGGAGACGCTGCCCTTGGTTTTTGGAATGCAATGGCAAAGATATTCCCGTACACGCAGCACCAACGCTATTGAGTACATAAAACAGCTAATAAGCTGGCTTCACTTTCCAAAGGCATGCAACTAAAAGTTAAGGCTGAGCTGACAGAGAGGCTCTCTCTAGCTAGCAGATAGCCGTGATACCGTTAATAAAGCCCTTGATGTTTTGTTGGCAAGATTTTCAACGAACCTGCTTCAGTGATGAAGAAGAAGCTAGAGAAAGATTGAGAATAACTGCTAGCATTCTACAACTTTCCGTCAGCACATTTAGCTTCAATAAGAACGACCAATCCAATTAAATCGGCTTTTACGACAGTGAGACTATGAAGCCGACCCATACGCAAAGAATTTGTAGTTCAAAAAACAACTTTTTCAATAGTATTTAAGCTGCTATAGTCTTCTCAGAAAAGATGGAACCGGTTAAGAAGGGAGGGGATTTGAGCTGATGACCCTAGTAGTAAACAACCTTCAATTTATTCTGGCCACTGAGGCTGCAAGGTTTGCCTCTACCACGCTCTGTCGATTCGGTCAATTAATACATATTAATACATAAAGATGGATAATAAATTCACTAAGCATCAGAGTGGAACATAGCTTGACCCCCATACACAAGATTTGCTAATAAGTCTTTATATCTTATACTTAGCAAGTAATTTTAATTAAAACAGATTGAAATAACATGAAAACGATTGAAGTTGAGGAAGAACTTTACCGCTATATCGCTAAGCTAAGACCCAGCATATAGGTGAAAAATACATTGGTTATATTACGACGTCTGTTAGAGTTTAACGTTAGTTAATCGCATAATCCCACTCTCGGTCACCATAAGTAATATAACGGCAGAGGTGAAAATAAATTAATTTCTTCCTATTCTGAAGCATAGGAAGATGCATGATTTATTGCTTTTCAACAATTATGCAGCTAAAAGCAAAGCGATTGATTGCTTTATGCTTATTTTATCTACTCTATACAATTTAAATAAACAAGCTTTTTAGCAGCAATATAAGCAATCAATAGAAGGATACGTATTTATTTTACTAACGATAAACAGAGCTTGTTAGGCAATGGTAAACAGATAAAACATCGTCTGATATCAGATAGGTCTTATTGGGTAATTCCCAACACCAATACCAATCGTAAATGCAATATGATTAAACTAATTATGTAAGACATGAAGTTTCCTGTTGAATTGTTTGAGAAGCTATGTAGTATAATTTAAATAAATATTATTGGTCACTTACTAATTACTGGTAAGTGTAGCACTATTACTGCGGAGAAAATAAGTGGTATTGCATAAACGTGCAGGGCACTTAGCCCAACAAAGTGATTTAATAAATGTTGAACAGTTGATTGTACAATATTATTCACTACAGCCGCAAGTAAAAAACCATAATCATAGCGTTAAATTTGGTACATCAGGTCATCGTGGTAGTTCTTGTCGTAATACTTTTAATGAACAACATATTTTAGCGATTACACAAGCTATCATAGAACTTCGTCGATTAAATAGTATTACCGGCCCTTGCCTAGTAGGAAAAGATACTCATGCTTTATCCGCGCCTGCTTTTATGACGGTTATTGAAGTGCTGATCGCTAATGGGGTTGAAGTTATCGCGCAACAAGACAATGATTTTACACCAACACCTGCTATTTCTCACGCTATATTGAATTATAATCGTCAGCATGAAGAAAAAGCTGATGGTATTGTGATCACGCCTTCACATAATCCGCCGGAAGATGGTGGTATTAAATATAATCCACCCCATGGCGGTCCAGCTGATAAAGCACTGACAGTTGAAATTGAACGCCTGGCAAATCAATTTATTACTGATCAATTATCAGCTATCCAACGCATCAATTATCAAATTGCTATTAAAGATCCTCTCTATCAGCAACAAGATCTTATTGAGCCTTATGTGATTACTTTGAATGATGTTATCGATATGGATGCGATTAAAAAAGCTGAATTAAAAATAGGTGTTGATCCATTAGGGGGAGCCGGAATAAATTATTGGAAACGTATAGCTGAATATTATCAACTTGATTTAGAGTTAGTAAATGAACAAATAGATCCAACATTTAGCTTTATGTCTTTAGATCATGATGGTGTGATCCGTATGGATTGTTCTTCGCGTTGGGCGATGAAAGGCTTATTGGATTTGCGTAATAAATTTGATTTAGCTTTTGCTAATGATCCTGATCATGATCGTCATGGAATTATAACGCCAGCAGGATTAATGAATCCAAATAATTATCTCACTGTTGCTATCAATTATCTGTTTCGGCATCGGCCACAATGGAAAAAAGAGGTTGCGGTTGGCAAAACATTAGTTTCTACTGCCATGATCGATCGTGTAGTTGCTGATTTAGGACGTAAGTTAGTTGAAGTACCCGTTGGTTTCAAATGGTTTGTTAATGGTTTATATCAGGGTAAGTATGGTTTTGCTGGTGAAGAGAGCGCTGGTGCTGCTTTCTTACGATTTGATGGAACGCCATGGACAACAGATAAAGATGGTATCGTTCTCTGTTTGTTAGCCGCTGAAATGACAGCAGTGACAGGTAAAAACCCACAGCAGCACTATCATGAACTAGCTCATCGTTTTGGTGAACCTTGCTATAGCCGTATCCAAGCTAAAGCTAACCATAAAGAAAAACAACGTTTAGCTAAATTATCCGCTGAAATGGTATCCGCAGAGATGCTGGCCGGTAATCCGATTATTGCCCGCTTAACCAAAGCGCCGGGTAATGGTGCAGCTATTGGTGGTTTAAAGGTAATAACGGATTATGGTTGGTTCACTGCACGACCTTCAGGCACCGAAGAAGCTTATAAAATTTACTGTGAAAGTTTTTGTGGTAAGGAGCATCTTAATTTGATTGAACAAGAAGCTATGCAAATAGTTAATCAGGTTATTGCAGATTCAGCAGTTTATTATTCTATAAAAGTCACATAATAAATTTATTGGGTTAAATCTTAATAAGAACAAAGATAATGCAATAATTAAATGCATTATCTTAATATGCCTAAAGCTAGTTATCATTAAGGCATAAAACAATAGCCAATTCCTATCTCAGTCAGTAGGTGTACTGGCTAAGTTGGAAGACGATCCAACTTAGCCAGTACATGTCTCCTATAAATAGGTAAGTAATGATTATGTTCAATATAGTTATGACCCTATATTTGTCGTAGCAGATATGAGATTGAATAAATACTTTGTAGGCTATTAGCAGCAATAAATTTACTGAGTAACCGAAAGTTAATTGGAGTAAGATGGAGTTCTTTCTATTTTTTAGTTACTTGCCGATTAATAAAATCAACATGAATATTACTAAACTAAAATATCTTATTTAGTTGGTTTTATGTGCATAGCATAAGCAGGGCAAATTTTCATTCTGTCCACTAGTTCAGTAATGCTAAATGTGGTTTGCTCAAATAACAATCAGCACCGCAGCATCAAGCCCCATGACTTTTTTTGTTTCATCTGCCCGTGTACCGACAAAACACTAATATGTGAATATACCTATATTGATGTAACTCACAAATCAAATTAATACCTTCACCATTAGCTAAGCGAAGATAAAGGATCAATAGATTAGGTTTTATAGGTCGCTGATTTGATAACTCCTTTCTGATAGCTTTCTTCTTCATATACGCGAAAATTTTTACCTTCTAATAATGGCAATTTCAAAAATCGTCTTATCTCTCTTTCCTCTTCAATGATTAAAATCATGTGATAAATCACACTCCGTTTCGATTCCATTTTCTATGGTATGTATCACATTTCAGAAAAAATATTGTTTTTTAAATAATTCATAGTTAACTGTGAACCACTCTTTCATAGAGTAAATGGAATTTCAGTAGCTAATACTGATTTGGGTAATTCCTAATTATACAGCTAAAGATATCGATGCATAGTGATTTCAAGCTCTTCAGTAGAATTGAAATGATGGGCTTTGCAGCCATATTTGTATGCGTCCATTAAATCGCTCGACAATATCATTTATTTGAGGATGCCTAGGCAAGCTACTAAGTCGGTATTCTATATCAAGCTCTGTATACAAATGGTTGAATTCATGTTTTCCGGTGGCTGAACTTTTTACAGACAGAAAAAGCAGTCTTTAAATTCTTTGTAATTATTTATAAGTACCGGATCGATACCACACATGCAAGATTTTCTCGGTTAAGATCACGTAAGAAGCATCGAGCATTGTGGCCACTGTCTTTGCCTTGTAAAAACAGATAAAACCACATCGAGTGGCGCGATCTATACTATGCCTACGAAAAATATAGATCGTGAAGTTTCGCTTGGCATTTCCAGAAGATATTTCACATCTATGCGAAGGAAGATAATCAGGCTTGTAGCTTTTTAAATGCTTTATGCGTCGCTTTCTGGGCTTCCTGCCTCATTTCACTCAAATTATCTCTTCGTACCTGCGTAAACAGCGATCAAAGCTAGATCGAGATACAACGGAGTTCAGGAATTCGCGTCAGATTTGCCAGCAGATCCGTCGAGGAGGGGTGAGAAAAAACCTTTCTTTCAGGAAAACAACTACGGCTTCCTCCTGATCAAGCAACAGCATCGTTGGCAAACGATACAGAATATGGCGATGATCATCAACATCATCTCGTTTTTGCCATTTACCAATACTAAGTTTAGATATGCCATAACACTTAGAAAAGTAGACGCAAGCTTTTGCTTATCTGAAGAGTAGCTTTGATTTTTAGGTGTTATAGCTGCTTGATGATAAATCCTCATCTATCATCATAATATTTTGCCATCAACTATAGCCATCAGTAGCCATCTTGCCATGAATAGGGCTGTTCTATTAGCGCCTATATTAATGATCTGGGAGCAAACATCTAATAACTGAGGGTAATTCACTGCTAATAGCACTCTCATCAACGAAAGCAAGACCTTCAAGCACTTCACCATCGTAAGGAATAATGTCATGCACTTCAAACACTACAATATCTGCTTTTCTTATTTGATCAGAATTAACTTTCACTTTTGCTGCCTGATAATCAGCACTAGCTAAACAAGTAGTAATGCTTTATTTTTAGCACCTTTAGCACCTTTAAGGAGCACCTTTAAGGCTAAGATGCCTTGTGCGCTTTTTACTACGCCATTCAGTCATCACGTCAGTAAAATTAGCAAATAGAATAAACCATAACTAAACCATAATTATGCCGCTAAATAAGTACATTATTGTCAGCTGATGGCATAAATAATTGATAAAGCCAAATTAATGTCGTCAATATACCTATCGATATAAACGATAAAGATAACTATAATTAGTGGAGGAAATTGCGCCACTGAATTTGCAGAACACATTGTTTGATAGCATCAAACAATGCTTGCTAGAGAGTTATACTTATTTATGCTGTATGTGGTTTCGGAAATGGTAGCATATCCTGCTGATTGATTTCGTGGATGATTTCAAAAACAAAAAGAGATATAGCATGAAAAGTCTACTTACAGATATCCGCAAAACAAAATATTACCTCTGGTCCTTTTCATGAACTCATCTGTAATGCTAGCAGCTAGTTGATAGCCACCACCGCGTTGAGGGTAAGCTGAAAGCTATGCTGCAACAGTAGGTTATAGATCGCAATATTCAATGAGTTTTTATCCATCTTTACAAGAGCAATACCGCGCCTAATACTCGACGCTTCTTACGTGATATTAATCGAGCATCTCCCACATGGCTATCCATCGGGTACTTATTATAGACAATAGCAAAAAAATTACAGACTGCTTTTCGGTCTATAAAAACGTTCAGCTAATGGAAAAGAGGAATTTGCCAGTTTGTGTAGAGAACTTGGTATAGGTGTAGAGAACTTGGTATAGAATGTAGCACACTCTGGTATGAGCGGCTAAGGATTCAGCTACCATGCTTCGGGATATTCATGATCTGAATACTGTTTTATATTCTATAATATCTTAATTTTCAGGAATTCATCTAAATCGCTCAGAATAAATCATCTCCTAGAAAAGCCTAAACCAAATAAATTAGGAATATAACAGGCGACTTCATGTATTATACACTGCCTGTTTATCTGAAACGCTTTATGATCTCACTCCAAAATTAATGATGACAGACCGATTGATTTTTTATGACACCCTATAAAGAAGACATACAGCAATGAATATCCAACCTCGGTCTCCAATTTTTTCTTGACATGTAACTATTATCCACATCTAGTTACGATTATCTAGAGTTTTGAGCAACGAAAACCAGGCCAAGATGATACCTGGCATAGAATTGCATTGAGGGGGTAATAACTGGAAAGTATGGTTGCAGATGAATTCATCACCTATAGGGAAAAGGGACTAAAAATAATCCCCCCCCTCTCCTTTGCCTCCTTGGACAAACATAAAAATAACTTGGCCGATAAACATGACTAATCTGGATAGGATGAGGATTTCTATTTCTCTGGCAAGATACCCCAGAGGATAATTTACCCAGATCTATATCTTCCTGCCAAACTAAACTGCTTTTCAGCATTGATGACGGGTGGAATAACTTTATTGAAAACAGCCTAAAAGTATTAACTTCTAGACCAGTCTATCTGTTAAGCGAATCCTTGCCTATTGGACTTTGTGCTATATGTTTGTGGTAAAAAACATCGGCGCTACTGCTGTGCTTCTCCTAAATGTTCCCAGAGCTGTTTTTTCTGCTAAAGCTATAAGTCAAAAGCCTACAGTTCATTAGCTGTCAAAGCTACCAATCAGTGGTTATAGCAAAGCAGGTTTATTTTTACCCGACTGCGGACTGCCAACACATTACTTTCAGTATGCTCTATCTTCTTTTGCCTTTTCCCAACAATAACTAGCTGCGACTAAACGCTCTGTTTTCGCGCCAGCACACACCCCCGCACCATGCTGCAGTTTGCAGGCAAATAAGGTATTGAAATTAGTATTTTTATACATTGCATACTTATAGTCTATAACTCAATCAATATCCCCATCTTCATCTCTCCGTTATGCCTAGCGATCTGAATATTAAACATGCTGTATGGCGTGAGCTATCCTTCAAAAAAACGATCTAAGAAATATGAAAAGGCGCTATAATCCGTCTGCTGCATCACAGCTATAACCTGATAAATACAAGTAATATCTTCCTGGTATCCTTGTGGATATCCGCGCCAGGAAGCAGTGGTAGCTTTACTTGAAGACACAGTCCGAACGTTACTAGAAAGGTGCACTTCACTAAAAAGATGAAAGGGAGCGGGGCATAGCGTGAAATACCTCTGGCGCTACACGCCTTAAACGCTTACCAAAGCGGTATCCGTATTAAAACTGCAGCATTACCGAGAAAGGGAGTCGTTGTACATCATTACTATAACCACTAAACTCAAACTAATCAGTACCTGCAGCAGACCCACTGACGCAAAAATAGATGATCGGGAGCTATATATTAGCCATATTCCAACGAAGCATTTTAAGACGGTGCGTTACTATGATTTTTATTAAATCGTAAAGAAGGCAGTATTCCAGAAGGAGTATATAAGGCCCTAGAGATGGTGCGTACAAAAAAACTAGAAAACATAACTTCGTCTTTATGATAAAAAAATTTTTTGTACAGATCCGTACAAATTCCATTCTATGTGGGAGGCAACAAGGCTACTTTTATCGACGCTTAGCTTAGGAAGCAGGCAACAGATTTATTGTCAGAAAGAATACATAAAATAGAAAAATAAAGGTTATTAACCAAAACCTAGGATTAATATCTCGAAAATTACTGCATTAGGTCAAAGAATATATACTCCGATGAAATTTTTACTTATAATAGAAAAAAAGCAATTCTATCTACTTTTAGTAACAAAGCTGGATTCTGCTCTTCACTTAAAGAGCAATTTACTTTTCTAACCATGAATAACGCCTTAGCTAACCAAGGCATCTTCAAATGAATGATATGTGGTAGAGCAATTTAATGGACGCATAGAAGATGGACTGCAAAAGCATCATTTCGATTCTTGTCAAGAGCTTAAAGATCACTCTGCATCGATATATTTAGCTGTACAATTAAGAACTACTCCAATCAATATTGGAGTAGTAAAACTCCATTATAGTCTATGAAAGATTAGTTCAAAATTAATCATGAATTATTTAAAAACCATACTATCTTCCGAGAAGTGATACCTAGTAACGTTAAATGGGGGCGTTATTAAAATAGCAATAAGAGTTAACTTCATTTTCTAAATTTCGATTTTTCCCTAGATATTCAGGCGCTTGCTCGATCATTAAAGCAGCTAAGAAAACGGCTAGAATAAGAAATAGTAGTATTCCATATAACCTGGAACACCTACTATGCCACCAAATACCATCTCACCAAGTTACATAAGCTATATATTGGTATCATCCTCCTTCCCCCCAACTAAATATAGTAAAAGAATTATATATTCTGTTTATGCTGCAAAGAAGGATATGTTGCGTCGTAGATAAATGCTAAATATAAAATACAAAAACAACTTTTTTTTACCTTCCAGGTTAATATCAGTGTTAGCACCTGATAACATCAATTGTGAATTACCTTGCATTTCTGCATAAATACTATGGCATAGTGAAACAATTTTTATTGTACAAATAAATGTTGTACCTTGCTGACTACGCGGCTAAATACAAAACAGAGTGCAATAGAAATTAAAAGAATGGCAATCATTTAGCTAAAATTGGTTAATGCGCTAGAATTTTGAAAGGATGTGCTGAATTTATGGCAAAAAATCCGCTGCGATTTTAATCCTCCAATAATTTGGTAACTTCCTGTGAAGCAACAGTGTGTCTTCCTCCAACATCAGGATAATTTAGTTTTAATTTTCTAATGTTTATACCGCTAGATAGATAGGGTAAAAAATTTTTGTAAGACGCCTTAGCTGACAAAAAATAAGGCAAAAATAATCAGCAGTGGTAATAAAAGATAGAGTGTAATCAAGCAATATTTATCCAGGCATTACCTGGCGTTTTACCAATTTGCATGTAAAGGCGCGAATCAATGCGAAGATGAGCTACCAAGCCGCTCGGCCTTTATAGCGGCCGATAAGAAATTCTATACCATTAAACCCGTCATTTGACTAAAGTAATTTAAGCTGTTTTCCACTATAAGCTTTCCAGTTAGTATTGGTACTAAAACAAATTTAGTATTAAGTGAAAAATCCTAATTTAGGTTAACAAATTTTTCTCGATTAAGAAGTAGATTTTTGATTGATTAATAGAAGAAATATGCTACCAATAACGTTGAATATAAGCAGCCGTAGTAGAAATATTTGTCGCTAATTCATTTCATGTATTTCGCCGCTGCTAAGTTTACGAAAAAGATAGCAAAACTCTACAAACCGCTTTTCATTTTGAAAATCCAACAACGTCACATCCTTAAATTACTTTTAATCAATGAAGCAATATAATTTCCTAAAAATTTAGCAATAATAAGCATAAAAATTAAAAAACTGGTAATTAATAGAGCACTACTTACCATTTAAAATTCCTCCGCATGAATAAGTATATAAATAAAATAAAGAAATAATATTCCAATTAGCATGATCCATGTAATAGTAAAAATAGATACAGTTTCTCTTTTCAAGATTTTGATGTACAGAGCTTAAGTCTTTCAATACAAATAATCTGATAACAAGTCTACCAGAGTAAAAAAATACCAATATAATAGTTTGTAAGTTATTACTGTTATCTCTATTTTTTGTTAGACTAACTAAGTCTTAATTAAGATTAGGTTTTTATAATAAAAGTAGTACTGATGAGTAGTAATACTCGCTTTTATCAAATGAAATTTTGATTCATTACACAATACATCTCAATTGTTTATATTAATTGATAACTTTATAAGAAAGATCTTTTTGTTTGAGTATCATCAATACCCTTAGCATCAAGTTTTCTTGCGGCAGTCGGTGTTGTATTATTAAGCATAGTGACTTTTCTTGCTATAATTTTTACCTTTTTGAGGAAACTGCAGCCGCTTTTATAGTTACCTACATCGTAGGTGCCTAAAACCAGTGATAAATCACCAGTTTGCTTGCCCAATGCTGAAGATAGGCAATCAATGAAGTAATTAATTGATTAAAAATAAAACGCACTATCCTAACAAGTAATAGGACTTTTTATTTTTAATCACCTGTGAAATACATTTTTAAGTTTAATATTTAATAAAATAAAACAGTTTTAGAAATAGGATAAGTTAGATTAACTAATGCATAATATTAAATTAGAACAACTAATCAATACCCACTTGAATGTTTATGAATATCAAGATTATGCCCCTAATGGGCTTCAAGTGGAAGGACGCTCAGAAATAAAAAAAATAGTGACAGGTGTGACTGCATCGCAAGCATTACTTGATGAAGCAGTAAAATTAGCTGCCGATGCGATTATTGTTCATCATGGTTATTTTTGGAAAAATGAAGCCGCTGTTATTCTTAACATGAAGCGTAATCGATTAAAGACATTGCTTTCTAATGAAATTAATCTTTATGCTTATCATTTGCCCCTTGATACACATCCAGTTATAGGTAATAACGCGCAGTTAGGAAATATAATGGAGGTTGATATTGAAGAGCTAATTACCCCTTTATTACCAAAAGGTAAGTTTGCGCAACCGATAACTGCTGATGATTTAATGTCATGTTTAACTAATAAATTAGCGCGTCAACCTTTGTATTGTGGTGATAATGGACCAAAAGAGATCAGCACCATTGCCTGGTGTACTGGGGGTGGACAGAGTTTTATTCAACAAGCAGCAGAGGCTGGTGTTGATGCTTTTGTTACCGGTGAAGTTTCTGAGCAAACGATCCATATTGCCAGAGAAATGAAGATCCATTTTTATGCCGTAGGTCATCATGCAACGGAACAATTTGGTGTTAAAATGTTAGGTGAATGGCTGCAAAAAGATTATGGATTTGAGGTGACTTTTATCAATATACCTAATCCTGCCTAATTTTATAAGATGAATACAAAAAGCTCAAGCTAGCTAAAAAATATTAAACAATAGAGGTGGGTGTGTGTTATCACTAAATTGTATTTTCTATTCTACATAATTGTTGTTTATGCAAAATAAAGTATTTAAATACAGTTTATTATGTTAATATATAATTAACTATTTTTGTTAAGTCTCTATAAAATTTCTTTATTTATAGCTGATATATAATTATGACTACTGGGACGCATAATTTTTAATTCTTCATTATGTATTTCATTCCAGTGAGCAATCCAACCAATTATAGGAGCAATAGCAAAAATAAACATAAACATGCTTATTTGGATCTCTATTGGTTTTTAAATGATGCTAGGATAAAAATCCACATTTGGAAAAGTTATTTCTAAATCAAATAATGGTAGTTGATGGCTATATGTTCTAACTATTTGCCATAGTTATAATAACTTATTATTTAATTTAAGTTATTTAAGTACTTTGTCGCATGTCTGTTTTATAACTCTGTTTCGCGAGGATCATAATTTTTATAAACCAGATGATGCCAAAATCTCTTATCAAACCGAAAAGATCATCTTTTTTTGCTCGTTTAATAAATTTAAAAATATTTTTTACAGTTTAAATATCTTCTAGCATGCGTAAACAGAGTTCATTGGCACCACCACCATACGAGCCTGGCTCCAAAGAGAGGCAATTCCAGTAGCAATACAAGAAAATGAATTAGGGCAAAAATAGCCAGCCCAACTTACTGTTGAAGTTGAGCTATTTTGTTCATGATCAATCCATTGGCAGTCAATGATTGGGTTAACCTGATATTTTTTACAAGGTGTAGCAAACATCATATAAAGGAAATTTGTTGAATAAGAGAGCATTTTACTGGTAAATAAAATGTTGAGCAATAAAATATTTATAACACATTACTACTGCAATACTAGGAATTTTTGATAATAATCTAAAGCTGCTATTTTATAATGATGCAGATTATTAACATCTAATGAATTGTGATAGAAAGGCACCAATGCAGAGTAGTTACAGCACATAGAATTGCCAGTGGATGAGAATCGCGACGGAAACACACCTTACAAAAGCCGAGTAATTTGATCGTGGCTCATTGTATGTTCGGTAATAATTTTTTAAAATTCTCATAGTCGTTTTGTGAATGTTTTTTACCGTAAATGAGTATATAAAAAACTTTTAAATAAGTAAAATTAGTAGCTAATTGATCAAGGGGGGATATCCGTGGTATAAAAGAATACCTTTATTTCCATCTATTCTATATAGATAATTTCAAGTAGCAGGATGATCCTGATTTAGGTAAAACCAGGATCATAGGTAAAATAACCTTTAGAGCCTAATTCTCGGATATTAATTACATTGACTTCAAGTGTAGGTTTTTTAGTACTTCAAGCTCAATTTTTCTACATCTTTATTGAATAATTCTATAGTCTTTTTTTTTCTTTTCCATGCCATTACTGGTCTTCTTATTAGCACTTAAACGCAATTCTAAACAACTATAAAAGCATGATAAAATAATTAGAAATTATATGATATTTTATTAATTAAAAGGCTTAAATCAAGTTTTTTAACGAACTTTTTATCTAATAAAAATTTTTATTAAAAAACATAATCTATTCTGTTTTTTATACATTTTAAATTATATCAATAATAACATTATGTTTTTTATGGATAATAATCTACTCATTGAGTTATATTCATTTCTGGTGTATTGGGTTTCGGAGATGATGCTCTGTATCCTGCCGATTGATTTCGTAGATGATTTCAAGAACAGAGAGATGCTATACTATAAAAAAGTCTACCACAAGGTAGACGCGAAACAAGATATTAGTTATGAGAGCCTTGCATGAATTCATCAGTATAATGCTCCGAAGCAGCTGAGATAGGCACAGCCGTTGAGGCTAAGAGCTCGAAGACATGCTGCAACAATATCCTGAATGCTCCGCCTTTTTTGTTAACGAGCATACCCGTGTTGTCCGTGAGGGTTATTTGCCACAGCGAACTATACAGATTAGTATCTGGGATGTTGAAATTAAAGTAGCTAATGTCAGTGAAGGGGAGTGGATCGCAGCGGCAACGAAATATACTTCAACAGCTGGTTACTACCGCCTTATCTGAAGCATGCAAAAAGTGTTAAAGAGTTGCTACCATGGCTTATAACCTGCGAGGCATATCCACCGTTGATTTTCACAAACCTCTGTGGCGCTTTTTTTTCTCGGTAAAAAGCACATGATTTCTCTCCCAGCAGTAGCATCAGCAGATTGAAATAGCAATGTCTTGAAATAGCACATACAATGCTGCCTGTGTGATTTAAGCTATACGCTCTAGGCTTATTTTTGGGTTGATGGCATATATACTCCCTGTCAGGCAAGATGATCGCTTTTTCCTGCTGCTCATTTATCGGCGTCACTAAGCATGGTCCTAAGGAGCTCGTTGCGGTTGAAGATTCTTATCGAGAGTCAAAAGTGAACTTGGCCGAACTTATCAATGCCCTGCAAATACAGGTGGCTTAAGCGTAGCTCCCAGACTTGCAAGGGGTTGATGCCCCCTTGATTTTTGGAATTCAATGGCAAGATAGATATAGAGTTATTAGCAAATATGGTGTACGATGATTAAGGATATGCTCTGATGCTTCGTGAATATGTTCTCAATCCTTAAATTAGACGTTGTTTACCACTAGGCTCAAGCACATCAAATCCACTTAGCGCTTGTTCTAGCTTTTCTGATCAGACGAGAGCAACTTAAATACCATTGAAATAGTTGTTTTTTCAAAGCACACTTCTTTTTGTATCAGCTTCGTAGCCTCATGTCATAAAAGCTGATTTAATCGTATTCCTCGTTCTTATTGATGCCAAGTGCCACCGCGCCCCCTGACAGGAAGTTCTAGAATGCCAATAGTTCTTTCTCGATCTTTCTCCAGCTTCTTCATCGCTGCAGTATACTTCGCTAAAAATCTTGCCAATAAAATATCAAGGGGTTTATTAGCGACATCACGGCTCTTTGGTAGCCAATCCACCCAATCAGCTCAGTCTTAACTTTGGCTTGCATGCCTTTGTGGAGTGAAGGTAGCACATTAGCTGTTTTGTATACCCAAGAGCAAAAGCGTTACTGCTGCGTATCTGGGAATATCTTTGCCATTAAATTCCAAAAATCAAGGGGACATCAACCCCTTGCAAGTCTGGGAGCTACGCTTAAGCCACACGTATTTGCAAGGCATTGATAAGTTCGGCCAAGTTCGCTTCTGACTCTCGATAAGCATCTTCAACCGCAACGAGCTCCTTATGACTATGCTTAGTGACGTCGATAATTACCCAGCAAGCAAAGCTGATTATCTTGCCTGACATGGAGTATTGATGCCATCAACCAAAAATAAACCTAGATGGTATCGCTTAAATTACACAGGCAGCATTGTATGTGCTCTTCAAGAGATTCCTATTTCAGTCTGCTGATGCTACCTCAGGGAGTCCATGTGCTTTGAAGTGTGCCACCAGAGATTCGTGAAAATCAACGGTGGATATGCCTCGCAGGTTATAAGCCATGATAGCAACTCTTTAACGCTTTTTGCATGCTTCAGATAAAGCGGTAGTAACCAGTTGTTGAAGTATATTTCGTTACTGCTGCGCGGACCCACTCCATGACCATTAGGCACTTTAATATCAATATCAACATTGCTAATAGCAGTCTATATAGTTCTCTGTTGAAAATAATCATCACGGACGGGGGCGAGAGGGAGGAGGGGGTGGCAAATAACGCTCATCGACAAAGACGGCGTTCAGCATATTGTTGTAGGATGCCTTCGATGTCAACCTCAACAACGATGGTTATCAGCTGCCCCTCACAGCATTACGGATGAGTTCATGCAAGGGATCACAGCTAATATCTGGTTTTGCGAATACCTATAAAGCTAGACTTTTCATGGCATATCATCTCTCTCTTGTTGAAATCATCCACAAAATTAATCATTAGGATATGGCATACAATTTCCTAAATCCCATCATACACCAGAAATAAGCATAACTCTCTTGAGTAGCTTGACTCTACAGGAATCAGCGAAATAATAGGCAATGATTTAAAAACAATGTTTAGATGCATCACTTCTTCCTTACTTCAGCGGCGACAGACAGCTAATATAAATCACTAAGTGCTATTGTTGAAGTCAACGAAACATTTTTCATAAATCCTTTAAAAGGAAGCGTTATATTTCCATATAGGAAAGCTAGAAAACGCGGGAAGAGGAGGAGATAAAAGGAAAGAACGAATCGCGATCTTAATCGCCAAAAATCGATAGGGTCACAACTGAGCAATGAAATTCTTGAAGAGGTTTTATGCAGAGTGTGTTAGCTGTTTTCTTGAATCGATCATCAATAAAGAGTCCATCATTTGCTCGAATGGAGTTAAATAGTACGAAATCTTTGCCTGCGACCATGAAATTAGTCACCATTGCCTAATAAGGTTGAATAATTATAGAATTATTCATAAGAAATTTCAAATTCAAACTGTGAACAGTTATATCAGGCAATTAAAATGATTGCTTAGGTTCCCCATGGTGTAGGATCGTTTTATTTATCTGAATTATCAGGCCTGGAGAAAATTTTTTGAAAACACAAGAATTAAAATACAGACGTAGCTATATAAATTGTTCTTCGAGCAAAGAACAACCTTTGCCAGCATAGCCTAAAATTTATCAGGAGATAAATTGCTATTTTTTAATGCTATGTCAACAGAGTTTTGAACGATCAATTTTATGCCGGATCCTAATTCTGAAGTCGATCATATAACCAAAAATACTGCTAATATCTATAACTGTAAGACAAATATATCACTTTTTTAATCATCTATTTTTTTAATGCAAACCAAATGATGAAAACTTAACACAGCTATAGATCATCATAAGTTTTTACTGAAGGTGCTGTATAGTGTAAAAACCGATCAAGTAAAATAGTTGGATTATCAACAACAATCGCCATATGTCGATATTTTTCTTGTAAAAACTTTTCATCAATCATTTTTTCTATCATAGCTACTAGCGGTGCCCAATAATTATTAATATTTAATAAGCCGCATGGTTTCATATGTAAACCAATTTGACCCCAAGTGAAAACTTCACTAAATTCTTCTAGGGTACCAAATCCTCCTGGTAACGCAATAAATCCATCAGAAAAATTAATCATTTTCTGCTTACGTTGATGCATTGTATCAACAATATGGATTTCAGTCAGGTCAGTATGATAAATTTCACGTTCGACTAATAAATTAGGCATTACACCAACCACTCGACCACCTTGCGCCAATACTGAATTAGCTAAAACACCCATAATACCAACACGCCCACCACCATAAACCAGTGTTATTTTTCTGTTAACAAGCTCAGATGCCAATGCGATAGCCTGTTGTTGATAAATACCACTGGCTCCTACACTTGATCCGCAATAAACTGCTACGCTATTTATCTTTTTCAGATTATTCTCCTTAACTTAAGTTTTTAGTGCCAACCCTAGTAAAGGGATTAATCAACTCTAACAAACGAATGAAATATTTTTCATGTTATTTCTTTTTTAAGAAATAGATCTATTATAGTGAATATCCTATTTTCAATCGGTATTGAAACGAATATTTGTTTAATTATTTTTATATAATAATTATTTAATATCATTAAATAACTCTTGCTGTTACTGAGTTATTATTTAATTTCCTAATATTTATATTAGTTCTATATTTTTTGAGGTTACATCAAGATGTTATTTATCTTAAATAAAAAACGTAAAACGCTGTTGTCAATATTGTTATTGCTCTTTGCAATGATATCAATACAAAGTGGTGCTTCATTAGCAAAAAGTCTATTTCCGACTATCGGTGCACTTGGCGTAACGGCTTTAAGACTATTTTTGGCAACGATTATTCTTTTTATAATTTTTAAGCCTTGGCGAAAAAAATTACGCTGCCATTCATTAAAACATTTACTTATATATGGTATCTCATTAGGCTCAATGAATTCGCTGTTTTATCTATCACTAGAAAGGATCCCATTAGGGATTGCTGTTGCATTAGAATTCACCGGGCCTTTAGCTGTAGCAATGTTCTCATCTCGCCGCGCGATTGATTTTCTTTGGATATTAATGGTTCTTGTTGGCTTAGCCTTTCTTCTACCTATTAAAAATAGTATTAATAGCTTAGATGCAATCGGTATTATTTATGCTTTAGCTGCTGGTATTTGCTGGGGAATGTATATCATCTTTGGTCAGCGGGCTGGGGCTGGTTATGGTACAGCAACAGTGGCTTTAGGTTTATTTATATCAACATTGATTTTTTTTCCGGTTGGTATTCTCACCGTTGGGATTGAACCACTATTCAATTTCTCAAATCTACCCATTGCAGTTGCTGTGGCTATTTTATCAACTGCTTTCCCTTACACGCTTGAAATGTTTGCCCTAACACGTATGCCGGCAAAAACATTTGGTACCTTAATGAGTCTAGATCCGGCAATAGCGGCATTTATGGGCATGATATTTCTTAATGAAGACTTAACATTAACTCAGTGGTTGGCGCTATTTTGCATTATTGGTGCATCAATTAGTTCAATATCTAGCATGAAAACAACAAGCAAATCGCTCGAAATCAATTAAGTTATTTTTATCTCCTTACAGGGAGTAATTTAAGCCTACATACATTCATAGTATAACTTGTTAGTAACATTTCTTACATTCCTATTTTATCACCATGTTATATCTTAACAAGTAATTAAACAACACTTAAATCAATATAACCTATCAATTTAATAGGATCAAATGATAAAACATTGATCAATAATAAGTTACTTTTTAGATAAAGTATTAATACATTATTTGATATTATGGGAGAGTAAATAATGAACACAACTAAATTAGTTAAATTATCGAAAATTAATTTACTCCTATCACCCGTAACGATATTAATGATCGTACTAAAAACATCCTATTTCAGTTTTAAGCTTGCTAATTTTATAATTTATTAATATGTCATTGATGAAAAACAGGCATATTGGAATCTAACGTAGTAGAAATTTTCTTGCTGTTCATAATTTATTAGTTGATATTTAATTACTCTATTTTAGAACATCAAGATGAATTAGCGGAATGCTGTTTAAGTTAGTCTCTGTTTTCTTAGAAAAGCTAGAACTGGCGGATAAAGGAATATTTACCTGCTGGTAAACAACGTCCAATTTAAAGATGAATAACAGATTCATGACCTTACAGACTGGAAGGTATAGTCTGAGCATTATATAGTGGATTTGCTAATAACCCTCAATTCTGGTCAAGAGCTTAAGATCACTCTGCATCGACATGTTTGCCTCTAGAATCAAAATTACTCCAATCAATATTGGGTAGTAAAACCCCTTTGCAGTCAAAGATTACTTTAAAGTTAAATCTAAATTATTTTAAAAAACCTATATTATCTTTTTGGATGTAAGACCTAAGCTTGTTATAATAATTCATTATGGCATACTCCTATCAAAATAAATAATAATGTTATATTTTTAGGAGTAAATGTTAGTCTTGTTGTATCTAGTGATACAGGTATGATCTGGATATTTAACAAGTAAAACAAGACCAATATGCTGATATTTCTACATAGTAAAGAAAAAAGCAGTAAAGTTTACATTAGGTTTTATCTATTATTAGGCAAAGATAAAATAAGTAAAAAGCGCGTAATTTTTTCAACTAATATAAAGCATATTTTTGCAAAACAACATAAATATCAGCCATTTCTCTAATAAGAAAATATATTGATAATACAATTAGCCAGCTTTAATGTACTAGACTAATCTGTTCAGTTAAATTAAAAATGCTAAAAATACTATTATCGCCATTTTTATTTAGTGTTTTTATTGTTAATCTATTTTAGATATATAGCAAAAGTTTGCCTCTACGCTAGTATGTAGACTTAATAGAAAAACATCTTTAGTTACCAAGGAGACACAACCGGGTAATAGCATATCCTTTGGATATCTCAAAACGCATTTTTTGTCGCTAAATTAGCAACCGATGATCGGTAATCATCAGCCTTCATATCTTTTGGATATGGATATGCGATATCCGTGCAAATATCGAAAAATCTTTTCAGCTGCTATCACACCTAAATCTAATTGTAGTTTTAGCAACTTATCGGTGGAATATGACCACAAGCGCTTCGACTAAATCATCTTACTTAATTAGACCAACTAGTGAGAGTGAGTCTACTTTTTAGATAAAACTTTTTAAGTTTTGTTGTTTTAATCATCGTATGTCCCGAGTTGTTATATTCTCGCTAGATGCCGCTAACATAGCAGTTATATTTTCCATTTTAACTCGCTGAAATAAGGTTTTAAATGATATAATTTCATGATTTAATAAGGGGTTGCTAATATCATCCCAGTTAAGTGAAATATTTAAAAAAGTTTCTGCCCGGCTCGTAAGCCCCGGTAATATAGGTTTTAAATAAGTCATTAGCACGCGAAATAAATTGATACCCATAGAACAGATATCATGTAAATCTTGTTCGTGGCCTTCCTGCTTAGCAACTACCCAGGGTGCTTGCTCATCTATATAACGATTGGCCAGATTGGCAAGTAACATAATTTCATAAATCGCCTTATTGTATTCACGATGACAAAATTGTTGACCAATTTTATCATCTGCGGCAATAAATTGCTTGTAAAGCTCAGGAGCTGCAAGGCGAGATGATAATTTACCATGAAAGCGTTTATTGATGAATCCGACATTGCGAGCCGCAAGGTTGACGACTTTATTAACAATGTCACTATTTACTCGTTGGACAAAGTCTTTTAAGTTAAGATCAATATCATTAATGCGAGAAGAAAGCTTGGCGGCATAATAGTAACGTAAACAATCAGCATCCATCTGATCTAAATAGGCTCGAGCGGTAATAAAAGTACCCCGTGATTTAGACATTTTTGCACCATTAACAGTTATATAACCATGAACAAAGATATTAGTAGGCTTACGATAACCACTACCTTCTAATATTGCTGGCCAAAATAGACTATGGAAGTAGACAATGTCTTTGCCGATAAAGTGGTAAAGATCAGCAGTAGAATCTTTGTGCCAATAACTATCAAAATCAATATTAGGCTTTTTATCACATAGATTTTTGAATGTTCCCATATAACCAATTGATGCATCTAACCAGACGTAAAAATATTTGCCATGCTCATTAGGGATTTCAAAACCAAAGTAAGGGGCATCACGAGTAATATCCCATTGCTGTAAACCTACCTCAAACCATTCTTGCATTTTATTCGCTATTTGTGGTTGTAAAGTCCCTGAGCGTATCCAAGTTTGCAGCATATGATTAAATGCTGGTAAATCAAAGAAAAAATGCTCTGTTTCACGCATTTCAGGTATTGCACCAGAAATCACTGAATGAGGATTGATAAGTTCTGTTGGGTTATAAGTTGTGCTACAGACCTCACAATTATCACCATATTGATCAGCGGTTTTGCATTTTGGGCAACTCCCTTTAACAAAGCGATCTGCTAGAAACATACCCTGTTTAGGATCATAAAGTTGCGAGATCGTTTTATTTTTGATATAGCCACTCTTTTTTAGAGTTAAATAAATTTGTTCAGACAATATTTTATTTTCTACACTATGAGTTGAATGATAATTATCATAACTGGTGGCAAAATCAGCAAGATCATGTTGATGTTCCTGATTTACTTTACTAATCATCTCCTCAGGAGTTATACCTAATTGCTGAGCTTTTAGCATAATTGATGTCCCATGGGCATCATCAGCACAAATAAAGTAAACCTGTTTACCGCGCATTCGCTGATAACGAACCCAAATATCAGCCTGAATATGTTCTAACATATGGCCAAGATGTATTGAACCGTTAGCATAAGGTAACGCACAGGTTACTAAAAGTTTTTTTGCGACTTGAGACATAGTAAAGATCTAATTCCTATAAAAATTGAACAATAATTTAATGTTAACTAATTGCATTTTTCTACCTAAGCCTGAACACATGACTAATCTATCATTATTTTATCGTAATTTTAGTTGATAAGCGTCGGTTTTATTATCTATTTATCTTAATTATATTTGTTCTCTGGTATGATCTAGTGATCAATTGTTAACAATTTAAAACCAAATAAAAAGAGCTACGATAAATTCAGGATCCTTTGAATAAATAAAACAAGAACAGTTAAATCAGAAAATTGCTGAAGTTTTACACATGTTTTCTCATCTGACATTACATACAAAGTAATCTCAATATATTAAAAGCATTATATCATTGTCTGCACTACTCGATGATGTCTTACATATTTAATTAGTGATAGCCTTTACCTGGAAAACACCCTTTAAGTTATTAACTAAGCAGGAAACATCACAATTACGAAAAAGCTGCTGTACAAGAAGCAAGCTTTAAATTATATGATAATATCAATCTATTAGATAGATTAAATAATTGTCTAGCATCAATGGGATCCATAATATTATTGCTGTAACTTCATGTAAAGGTGGGGTTGCTAAATCAACCACGACAGTAAATTTAGCGTTGGCATTAGCGAAAGAAGGAACGAAGGTAGGTATTCTTGATGCTGATATTTATTGGGCCTCTACTATTCCGACTATATTAGCAACTAAAAATCAGCGGCTCACATCACCTGATAAGTATCATATGGTACCTATAATGGCTTTATGGGCTGGCAATTAATTCAATTGGTTATTTGGTTAGTGATAACAATGCGATGATATGGCATGATCTTCAACGGCAACAGCTAGCAAAGCTTTAATGCAAATATTAGAGGATACAAATGGCCAGATTTAGATTATTTAGTAGTTGATAAACCACCTGGAAGCAATAATGTCCAATTAACATTATCATAAAATATACCTGTCACTGCGGCGATTCTTGTGACCATAGCATAAGATATTGCTTTACTTGATGCGAATGAAAGGCATCGCGATGTTTAACAAAGTTAAAGTGCTGTATTGGGTATTTTTGAAATATAAGTCTACAGATTTGTAGTAATTGTGCGCACTTACTTAAGATCCTATTTTTTAGTTCTTGGAGATCAGAAAGATTGGTTAAAAATACCACTGTAAGCTGTTAGGTAAGATCCAGTTACATATTTCTCTGCGTGAGGATTTAGATCAAGGTAAAGCAACAGTAATAAAAGCAACAGTAATACTGGATCCTAATGGAGAGTTAGTTCGCTGCTATTTATTGAGCAATAGCAGCAACTGTTTCTGCTAAAATGTACTTAATAGGTAAAAATTTCCATTGAAATTGCTTTCATTTCAGGGCTATTAAAACTAATTAATCTCGTGGCTTAATGATTGAAAATAAATATGCGTGAATACTTATTGTTAATTTTCATACACAGGAAATAGTATGGTTATTTTGAATAATTCAGCCTTAATTTTAACCCAATCTTTCATAAACTGCAATAGAGTTTTACTACCCCATACTGATTAGTGTAATTCCTAAATGTAAAGTTAAACATTGGCCGCGGTCTTCTTGGCCTTGATGCTTAGGAAATTAACTCGCTTTTTAAGTGAAAAGTAAAAACCATCTATTATTACTTATAGTAGATAATAATAGGTTTTTAATCTATTGTAAATTTCGATTTTATCGAAGTATCCATTCTTTGACCTAATACTCTAATTATTATAAACATTATAATCCTAAGCTTGGCTTTAATAACCCTAGTTATTCCATTTTATGCATTCTTTTAGACAATAATTTTGTTGCCTGTTTAGCAAGCTGAGTGTTGATAAAACTAGCCTGTTGCTACACAGCATGCATTTATACGGATCTGTGCTCAGGAATCTTTTCATCAGAACAGCAAACACCCCCGGTTTTTCTGGTTTTTTGCAAGCTGTCATCTCCAGCGCCTTATTCAGCTTCGGTAATAGTGTAACCTCGTTTCGATTCGATAAGAAACCATAGTAACATACAATCTTAAAATGCCTCGCCAGAATATGGCTAATATAGCACCAAGGTATTTCACGAGCTTATGCTACGCTCATTTCATCTTTTTTTAGCAAAGTACACTTTCTCCAATAACGTATCTCCGTACTGTTTATTCAGGTAATGCTACCAGCACTTTCTAGCTCGAATATGCCAAAAACAAGAAAGACTATGGGATTTATCATGTCATAGCTGTGATACAGCAGCCGGATGACAGCGTCTCGCTAAATTTCTTTGACTGCTTTTTTTTGAATAACAGCTCTCACGCCATACAGGATATTTTAATATCCAGTCCGAAATGAGTGATGGAGACATGAAGGATAAGGATGTTGATTGAGTTGTCGACCATTAAATCTGTAAAGAACAGAAGATACCAATTTAGATACCCTGTTTGCGTGCCAACTGCAGGATAGTGTAGTGGGCACACGACGCCCCCTGGAGAGAAACAGAGCCTTGAGTCTCGGCTAGTTATTGTTGAAAAAAGGCGAAAGAAATATAGAGTATAGTAAAAGTAATGTGTTGGCAGTCGCAGTCTGGTAAAATATGAACCTGCTATACTTAAAGCACTTCTCGGTAGCTTTGACGCTACATGAACTCCAGGCTTTTTATTTACAGATTTAGCAGAAAAATGGCTTTGAGAACATTCAGGATGGCTACAGCAGTACTGCGCCGGACCAACACACCCCTCCATAATGGTACAACTGCCTCAGGCAAACATTTTCTCGACAAGATACAAGGGTCTACGAGTTGACACTATCACCGTGTTTTTCAAGAAAGTTATTACAGCCGTCATCAATGGTGAAAAGCAATTTAGTTAAGCGTGTCTAAATATATACATCTGAGTAAATTACCCTCTTGGTATCTGCTAAAGAAATAGAAATCCTCATCCTATCCGCATTCGTTAAATCTATCAGGCAAGTTATCTTTGTGTTTGTCCAAGTGGCCGAAGAGACGGGGGATTATTCCTAGTTTCCTATAGATAAATTCATCAACAAGCATACTTCAATTATTCCACCCCTTCAATCCAGTTGTATCCAGAGCTTGTCATCGTGTTGGCTTTAGCGTTTCTTAAAACATCAAATAATTGTGACTAGAGGCGAATAATACTACGTCTTGAGAAAAAATTGGAGCCTTGAGTCGGAGGAGGAGCATTGCTAGCTTTTTTTGAGGTATAATAAAAAATTTAGTCGCTCTGGCATCATCAATTTCTGGAGGGAGATCATAAAGCGCTTCGGTAAATCAGGCAATGTAACACCTGAAGTCACGTGTTATACTACCTGATTTACCTGATTTATCCTTTCTAGGAGATTTATTCCGAGCTATTTGGATGAATTCCTAAAAAAATTAACATATCGCAGAGTATAAAATAGTACTCATATCATGAACATCCCCATCCACAAAGCAGCGTAGCTCTCTGCGGCCACACTTAGCATAGTGAGTGCTACGTTCTAAAGATAGATAAAAACCCATAAGAGGGGGGTAATTTATATCTACGAAAAGACAAACTAGTAAAGTTTTCTTTGGCATTTATGAAAAATATTTCATATCTACGTACAGATAATCAGGGTCGTAGCTTTTAAACGCTTTATACTTTGTGTGGCTTCGGTGGAGCTTTCTTCCCTCACCCTCCCTCATTTCACGAAAATCCCCCATCCGTGCCTACAGAAACACTGATCCAGGCCAGATCGAGATATAATAACTCGAGTACGACTACTATCAGCAGATTCTAGAGAAGGAAAAAAACGTCTTTTATAGGAAAATAACTACGGCTTCCTAAGCAGACGACAGCATCGTCGACAAATAATGGGGAATAGGCCTGTAATCATCAACATCATCTCATTTACCATTTAGCAACAACGGTAAAGTTCGCATATGCCATAAGGCTTAGTTACAGTAGAAGTAGGTTCTTTGTTGGCCTTAAGAAAGCAGCACTAATTTTAGATCTTGTACTTACATGATGATGGAGCTTTATCATGATGATATTTTTCTCAACTATATCCCTTAGTAGCCATCTTGCCATGAATAGGGGTGTGCGACGAGTGTCTATATAATGATCCGAAACCAAACAGTTAGGTCTTGTTATAAAATTAATCAAATATAATTTTAAATGCTGGAAGATACTAAATAACCCATTATAATTCTTCTACTTATAATATTTAATTATATTAATTCCATTTATTTAAATTCAGGTTATTTAAAATGGCTGATCCAGCACATAACTACGCTATCGTAGGTATATCAGGTGCTTCAGCATCGGGTAAAAGTCTTATTGCGAAAACGCTTTATCATGAATTACGTAGTCAAGTTGGTGATCACAATATTGGTGTGATTACTGAGGATTGTTACTATCGAGATCAACGGAATATTCCGATGGAAGAACGGGTGAAAGTAAACTACGACCATCCAAACTCAATGGATCATGATCTGCTTTTTCATCATCTTCAATTCTTGAAGACAGGAAAAGGCATTAATATCCCACAATATGATTATACTCAGCATACGCGTAAACGTGAGACCATTTTTTTTCAGCCTAAAAAAGTCATCATTATTGAAGGTATTTTATTATTAACAGATAAGCGGTTACGTAAAAATATGGATTTTGCCATTTATGTTGATACGCCACTGGATATTTGCTTAGTAAGAAGAATTAAACGGGATGTCAATGAACGAGGCCGAACATTAGATTCTGTTATTGAACAATATACTAAAACAGTTCGTCCAATGTTTCTCCAGTTTATTGAGCCATCGAAACAATATGCAGATATTATTGTCCCTCGTGGCGGAAAAAATCGGGTGGCGATTGATATTCTAAAAGCTAAAATAGGGGAGTTCTGTTCTGGCAGTAATTATCTATAAATAGATTAAGAATTCTTAGAAGGAGATAGAAAAATGCGACTTTGTGACCATGATATAGCTAAATGGCTTAATGAAAAAAAATTGGTTATTGAACCACGCCCATCAATCGAACGGATCAATGGGGTAACAGTTGATGTTTGTTTAGGCAATAAATTTCGAGTATTTCAGGGCTATATTGCACCTTATATCGATCTTAGTGGCCCGAAAAATGAAATTAATGCTGCATTAGATCGGGTAATGAGTGATGAAATTACTTTAAGGCATAATGATGCGTTTTTTTTGCATCCTGCTGAATTAGCATTGGCAGTCACTTTAGAATCAGTCACTTTACCTGATAATGTTGTTGGTTGGCTTGATGGTCGGTCTTCTCTTGCTCGCTTGGGATTAATGGTGCATGTTACTGCTCACCGTATTGATCCAGGTTGGTGCGGTCAGATTGTGCTAGAGTTTTATAATTCAGGCAAACTGCCATTGGCACTACGGCCTGGTATGGTTATTGGCGCATTAAGTTTTGAAGCCTTATCCGGTTCAGCTGATCGCCCATATAATCGTCGTCAGGACGCAAAATATAAAAATCAACAAGGTGCGATGGGGAGTAGAATCACTGAAGATGGTAAAATAATCATAAATTAAAATATTTTAAGTTAATTAATTCGGTGTTTTTTTTAAATTAAGCTATTATCAAAATAATTCTATTATTTTAGTTTAGCTAAAATAAGCTATATAAAGATGAATATTAATTAATTGTTTGAGTACTATTGATGGAGACGGTGATGAAACTATTTCTAACCACATTAGCTATCCTGATGTTGGTTATTCTAGCAGGATTAACATCGCTAGTATTACTTGTTAATCCCAATGATTTTCGTCACTACTTAATTGATAAAATTGAACAAAAAAGTGGTTATCATTTAGTTTTTCAAGGAAAAATGCGTTGGCATGTATGGCCGAAGATAAGTATCATTACTGGGCCGATTTCACTCACCGCGCCAGGCGCGATGAAGCCCGCCATTAGTGCAGATAATATGCGTCTTGATGTCTCCTTATGGCCGTTAATTTCCAAGCAACTTTCTGTTGAACAGATTGTAATCAGTAATGCAGTTTTGCGCTCTACTCCAGACAGTAAAGCAAAATTAAATCCAGATGCCTCGATTGATCCAGAAGCCATTAACCGTCTTAGTAAGAAAAGTAATAATGATAGTAAATGGTTATTTGAGTTTAATAAAGTTAAACTAACTGATAGCTTGTTAATTTGGCAATTGGATAATGATACCCAGTTAAATATGCGTAATATTATGTTGTCGGTTAGAAGGGAAACGGAAGGTGATCATTTTATTAGCGTTAATTTTAGTAGCAATGTGAGTAAGGATCAGCAAGAGCTCACTTTTTCTTTAAAAAGCAAACTAAATATTGCAGATTATCCGCATCAGATCGTAGGTGAAATTAATCAATTAAAATATAAAATTAGTGGTATTAATTTACCAACAGATGGAATTATCGGCAATGTAACTTTATTGTTTGATTATTTGCATGATCAAGAACCCGTATTAACTCTTTCTAATTTAGCTATTAACGTCAATAATAATAATTTAACTGGCAATCTAGTTACTCATTTAGGTAAATCGCCAGATTATCGATTAAATATTATTTCCACTAAACTAGATCTAGATAAGATTTTAGGTTGGCAACCTTTATTACTACACACCTTGACAGAGACAAAGATAACGCCTCAAATAAATATTAAACCTGTTATTGCGAGGACTAAAACCGATGATTATGATTTAAGTTATTTAAAGCAATTTCCATTTCAAGCAACAATTTCTGCCGATAAACTCATATATCGAGGTTTAGTTGTCGATAGCTTTAAATCTAAGATAACCAACAATAAAAGCTTATTAATTGTTAGTCAACTAGAAGGTGGATTATTAGGTGGAAATTTTGAACTACCTATGACTTTAAATTATGAGAATAGTCCGTTTATTATTACAGCTAAACCCAAATTTAGTCATGTCAAGTTAGCTTCTTTACTGCAAGCATTTGACATGTCAACTAAACTAGATGGTTCATTGATATTAGCAGCAAATTTATCAGGCCCAGGAAGTAGTTATGATAAATTTACGCTGCTAAATTTTTGGTCCGGTAATGCTAATATAATGTTATCTAAAGCACAATTAACAGGATTAAATATAGCTTCACTGATCCAACAAGAGGCCTTTTTAGGGTTAACTAATAAAGTTGATAATCCTACAAATATTGAAGATAATACTCAAATTGAAAATTTAAACGTTGATATAAAACTTAATAACGGTATGTTATCATTCTCAAATTTGCTTGCTTCTTCCTGTGCTATGAATATCGATGGTAATGGTTGGTTAAATTTAGCAAGGAAATCCGCAGACATGGAATTGCTGGTTAAGATTAATAAAGGCTGGAATGGAAATGATAATTTCATTAATAAACTTAAAGAATTGACAATTCCTCTACGTATTTATGGTAAGTGGGAAAATTTACAGTATCAATTAAATATTAAAAAATTGCTACGCGATTAAGATTCAATCTCAAACTAAAAAAACACTAAATAATTGGTTAAAAAAGAAGTTAAATAGAAAAAGTACTTTTAGGTTAAAATTTATAACAAATTCAACGCGCCATCTCATTGCCTTATGGTTTTAATGTAATATTTTGTTTTACATCATTTTTAGCCAATTGCAGGTGGGGGAGAGGGGTAATCAATACCTTTTTAAGACGGTGGCTGGTGACTTCTAACGGTTCGAAAACCCAATTTTCAATTTTGATACGTTCACCTACAACAGGCATTCGTTGTAAATTCTCCATTAATAATCCGGCAATTGTCTGATATTCACGTTTTTCATCAAGCGTAATTGGCACATAAAGGATCAGATCTTCTAAAGGCATGAACCCATTAGCAACCCAACGGCTATCCTCTAATTGTTGAATATCGTGACGAGAATCCACCTCTTCTTCACTGATCGGCATATTACCGGCAATAGTTTCCATAATGTCCGTCAACGTAACAATTCCTCCTACAGAGCCGAATTCATCAACAATAAATGCAAAATGGGTATGAGCTTTACGAAGTTGCTCTAATGCTTGAAGTAGCGATAAGCCTTCAGGGAAAATTAGTGGTTGAGTAATTAGCACATGTAAGTTAAGTTTTTGCTTTTTTAATTGTTGATTTAATATGTCGATAACGTGTATAACCCCAACAGGCTCATCACTTATTGATTCATCCGTAACAACAAGACGTGTATGTGGTGTTTTTTCTAGCAATGAAAGTAGCTTATCAGCAGGCTTATTGATATCAATATACTCAACGTCATGGCGCGAAGTCATAATGCTACTAACATTACGTTGAGCAAATCCTAATAAACGAACAATCATTTGTCGTTCTTGTGGATCAAAAATATCATTATTACTATCAGCAATTAAATCAGAGGTGCGATGATCTAATTCAGCACGTTCATGTTGACCATTTAAAACCCGCAATACTGCTTCAGCGGTTCTTTCCCGCAGTGATTTACTTCCTTTTAAAAACCGGCGTCGATTAAATAATGCAAATTGATTAAGCGATTCAATCATAATAGAGAAACCAATAGCGGCGTATAAATAACCTTTCGGTATTAAATAACCAAATCCTTCAGCTACTAAGCTGAAACCAATCATAAGTAAAAAACTTAGACAAAGAATAACTATAGTTGGATGGGTATTAACGAACATGGTTAATAGTCTACTAGCAATAATCATTAAGATCATAGCAATAGTGATTGCTGCGATCATAATGCTAATGTGTTCAACTATGGCAAAGGCAGTAATTACAGAATCAAGTGAAAAAACAGCATCTAATACAATAATTTGTGCTACAACAGCCCAAAATTTAGCCGTTTTGCGTTGTTTGCCAGATTGTTCATCTTTACCTTCTAACCGTTCATTCAGCTCCATAGTGGCTTTAAAAAGTAAAAAAAACCCACCAGCAAGCATCAGAATATCGCGCGTACTAAATAAGTGACTCAAAATATTAATGATAGGATTGGTTAAAGAAACAAGTAAAGTAAGACTAAACAATAAGACAATACGCATAAATAGTGCGCATGTTAAACCAGTTATTCTTGCTTTATTACGTAATTTAGGCTGTAATTTATCAACTAAAATAGCGATAAAGACTAAATTATCAATACCAAGCACAATTTCGAGTACGATAAGAGTAAGAAGCCCAGCCCACATCGTAGGATCAGCGATCCATTCCATAAAATTTATTTTACCTTCTAATATGACGATTTATGCCGATCTTTAGAATAATGAGCATTTTGAACAAAAATTTCAATATAAAAACATTTTTTAATCGTTTTTAGCCGAAATATAGTGTTATTAAAGGCATGAAATCACTATCATTAAACTATAAAGTAAGTTAATATATAAAAATATATTTCTCGTTAACTGTAGGTAATGAATTATTAGACAGGAGTTTTTCATGTCAAAACAACAAATTGGTGTAGTTGGTATGGGTGTTATGGGACGTAATTTAGCACTCAATATTGAAAGCCAAGGTTATTCTGTTTCGATTTTTAATCGTTCTAAAAAAAAAACCAATGAAGTGATCGCAGAAAATCCAGGTAGAAAATTAATTCCCTGTCATACCATTAAGGAATTTGTTGATTCATTAGAAAAACCTCGTCGTATTTTATTAATGGTAAAATCTGGTGAACCAACAGATAAAACCATAGCTTCCTTAACACCTTATCTGGATAAAGGTGATATCCTAATCGATGGTGGTAATACTTATTTCCAGGATACTATCCGACGTAATCAAGAACTTTCAGCGCAAGGGTTTAATTTTATTGGAACTGGTGTTTCTGGTGGTGAAGAAGGTGCATTAAAAGGGCCCTCTATCATGTCTGGTGGACAGAAACAGGCTTATAACTTAGTGGAACCTATCTTGCAACAAATTGCAGCTAAGGCCGACGATGGTGAGCCCTGTGTAAGCTATATTGGTCCTGATGGTGCAGGACATTATGTAAAAATGGTGCATAATGGCATAGAGTATGGTGATATGCAGCTCATTGCTGAAGTTTATTCAATACTTAAAAACGTATTAAAATTAAATAATGAAGAATTAGCCGATATTTTTACTGAATGGAATAAAGGTGAATTAAGTAGTTATCTAATTGAAATTACGGCGGATATTTTTCGTAAAAAAGAAGACAAAACCGGTAATTATTTGATTGACATCATATTAGATGAAGCCGCTAATAAAGGAACTGGAAAATGGAGCAGTCAAAGCGCTCTAGACTTGGGAGTACCTGTTACGCTTATTACTGAATCGGTATTTGCTCGTTATCTCTCATTTTTAAAAGCGCAGAGGGTAGAAGCAGCAAAAATCCTGACTGGGCCCGTTATTAATTCATTTAAAGGTGATAAGCAAGAATTTATTAAAAAAGTCCGTCGAGCACTTTATTTAAGTAAAATCATTTCCTATGCTCAGGGTTTTCAGCAATTAAAAGCAGCATCAGATGAATATCAATGGCAGCTAAATTATGGTGAAATTGCGAGGATTTTCCGTGCTGGTTGTATCATTCGAGCACAATTTTTGCAAAAAATTATCGATGCGTATAGGCAAAACCTATCTTTAGCAAACTTAATGTTAGCACCTTATTTTAAGAATATTGCTGATAAATATCAGCAATCATTACGGGATATTGTCTGTTTTGGTATACAAAATGGTATTCCATTACCAACGCTTACGGCAGCAATTTCTTATTATGATAGTTATCGCTCTGCTGTTTTACCGGCAAATTTAATTCAGGCACAACGTGATTATTTTGGCGCTCATACATATAAACGAATTGACAAAGAGAATATTTTTCATACTGAATGGTTAGAGAAACCAAAGGGTAGTTGAACTAATATAAAATCATATTAAAGATGGCCTTTAACATTAATGTTAAAGGCCATCTTTAATTAACTTTTATAAGGTAATTCTTATAGTTAAATAAATTTAAACATAAGAATTATAATTAAATTGCTTTTTATAAAAAGCAGTTATGCTCATTTCTAGTGTATGGGTGGTTTAGGAGATGGGTGGGTGTATCCTGCTGATTGATTTCGTGAATGATTTCAATAAGAGAGAGATGATATGCTATGAAAACCTCTACCATCCAGGTAGAATCCACGAAACCAGATATTAGCTATGATCCCTTTCATGAACTCATCTATAATGCTCCAAGGCAGCTGATAGCTACAGTCGTTGAAACTGAGCTCGAAGCCATGCTACGACAAGATTCTGAATAGCGCCTTGTCAACTGACATCCATACCCGTCCGTCCATAACAATTATTGCCACAGCGAACTATACAGACTGATATCGGCGATCTTAAGATTAAAGCACTTTATGTCACGAATCGCAGCGGGTAAAGGAACATGCTTCAATATTGGTCTCACTGAGCATGGACGTAATGGTAGGGAGGTCATTGCAGTCTAAGATGCTTATCGAGACTCAGAACCAAACTGGTAGCCAAAACTTCTCAATGGCCTGCAAGCAACTAGCCTTAACCTTATTTCACAGGCTTGCTATGATAGGGGTAAACGCGCTGCCCTTAGTTTTTTGGAATGTAATAGCAAAGATATTCCTGGACACGTAGCACCAACGCTGTTGGATACACAAAACAGGTAACATAAAGCATAAAACTGGAACGTGTAGCCTGAGCGTCATTACACAAGAAAAGCAATCGCTTCTTTACTATTCATTCATTTATCCATCAATTGATCAATATCTTCAATGGCTTCTTGTTGCTCTTGATGATTTAACGTTGGTATATCTAAAAACATTTATTCTACTCAGTTTTATTTAAACATCATTATTAATATAATATTAGCATTATTCATGCCTATGAAATACTATTTCATAGTAGTATTATTCATTAATAGTCCTTATCATTTCCTAATAAATATGCGCCTATAAAAAATTCAATTACCTTATTCATTAGATGCCGATGCCGCTTTAAATTATTTTAATGCTATAGCCAACCAGACATGGGCGATGTTATTATATTCAGGTAATGCGAATCACCCACATAACCGTTTTGATATTGTGGTTGCTGATCTCCAATAACCACATGTTAGAAACGAGAGATAATATCACACAAATTCATCGTAAAGATGAAAATTAGATCAGAACTTGATCCTTTTGAGTTATTAAAAAGTGAAATGCAACATTTGAATCTCACTTTCGTAGCGAATAGCGATCTTCCTTTCCAAGGCTGTGGTTTAGGCATATGGGCTTCGATTTAGGCAGACGAATAGAAACTCTACCAGAAACAGACTGAGAAAAAATTAAGTTTTCACGATATGGCGATTGGTTTTTATCTTTTGGCATTAATCGTTGATCACCATAAAAATAGTAACTTTGCTCAGTTATCAAAATGTTGAACAACGCTTATTCTGGTTAGAAATTCAAACGAAAATACCAAGTAAACAGTTTTAAATTTCTAAACCATGAAAAAGTAATATCTCAAAACAGCAATATCACCATAAAATTAGCAAAATTCATCAATATTTAGACGATGGTGATTCTTACCAAATTAATTTATCGCAACGTTTCAAAGCCAAATATATCAGGGTAATAATTGGAAGCATTTCTTAAACTTAATCAAAATAATCAGGCCCCATTTTCTGCCTTCATTTGTTTAGAACAACATTGCGTACTTAGTGTATCTCCCCTGAATGTTTTGTTTGGCTTTACGACGATTCAATTCAAACCCATTCAATTAAAAACACATTACCTAGGTTGACTGATGTCAAAGAAGATAAACAACAGATAATACGTTTACAATTATCAATCAAAGATCGTGCTGAAAACGTAATGATAGTTGATTTATTGCATAATGGTATTGCTAAAGTAGCAATACCAGGAACAGTCAGTGTACCGGAACTTTTTGTGGTTGAATCTTTTCCGGCTATCCCTTATTTAGTAAGGACTATTGTTGCACAATTACCATCTTACTATCATGCCACTGATCTATTAAGAACCTGCTTTCAAGTCTATTAAGAGGCTGCTTTCCAGGCGGCTCAATTACCGGTACATCGAAAATACGTTCAATGGAAATTATTGATGAACTTGAACCTCATCGTCGCCATAGCTACTGCGTAGCAATTGGTTATATCAGTTTTTGCAGTACAATGGATACAAACATCAGCATACGTACTTTATTAACTGAAAATCAATGCCTTTATTGTTGGGCAAGCGGAGATGCGCATTCTGCGCAGATAGTACAGCAGAAAAAGAGTATCAAGAAACTTTTGATAAACTGAGTAAAATTTTACCAGTTTTAGAAATTAATTAACATTAATAGAATATATTAGTTAATTTTATTAACCAATTTCAATTAATATTACCTATCCCTCTAGGAGTTATTAGCAAATATGGTGATATAACGGTCAGGCTACACATTCCACTCTAATGCTTCATAAATCTATTCTCCACCCTTAAACTAGAGGTTGTTTACCACCAAAGTGACCACCTCAAAGAGCTATACGCTCATTTCTAGTATATGTGGTTTTGAGTATGGTGGCGTATCTCCCCCAATACTGATTGATTTCATAAATAATTTCAATAATATAGAGATGATATACCATGAAAAGTCTACCATAAAGCTATCCGCGAAACTAGATATTACCTGTGATGCATTACATGAACTTATCCATAATAATACCAGGCAGCTGATAACTACTTCCTCGTTGAAGCTAAGCTAGAAGGCATACTGAGATAACAGGCTGAAACGCCGTCTTGTTAACTTGGTATCACAATTGCCATCGTCAGTAATGGTTATTTGTCAGAGCAAACCATATAAACTGGTATTGGCAGTGTTGAGATTTAAATGCCTAAGGGCAGGGGGAGATCCGCTGCTGCAACGAAATATGTTTCAACAGTTCGTTGCTAACACCTTATTTGAAGCGTGCAAAAACGTCGAAGTGTTGCTAGCATAGCTGTATATGCGAGGTATATCCCAATCGGTGATTTTTATGAAGCTCTGATGGTGATATCGGTAAAAAACACATGGTACTCTCTGCCAGAGTACCTCCAATCATAGACTGAAATAGCAATAGCTTGAAGAACACAGGCAATGATGCTTACGTGATTTAAGCAATATGCTCTATGTTTAGTTCTTAGCCGATGGTATATAGAGCCATCTCAGGCAAGATAATCGCCTTTGCTTGTTAGTATTATCGTCGTCAACTGACAATGGGCATAAGGGCTCATTGCGGGCAAAGATGGTTATCTGGAATAAGAAGCAAACTTGGCCAAACTTCTCAATATCTTGCAAAAACACGTGCCTTAACCGTATCTCCTAGGCTTGCTACAAGGGATAGAGGCTTCCCCTTAGTTTTTAGAATGCAATGGTAAAGATATTCCTGAAGACACAGCAAAATGCTGTTAAGTACATAAACAGCTAATATGCTGCTTTCATTCCAGAAAGGCATACAACCGAAAGTTAAGGTTGAGCTACGGAAGGTCTGGCTACCAGAGAGCCACGATAGCGCGCTAATAAAACCCTTGATGTTTTATTGGTAAGGTTTTCAGAGAAAAGTATCCTGCAGTAATGAAGAAGCTGGAGAAAGATCGAGAATAACTCCTGGCATTCTACAATTTCCAGTCAGCGCGTAGTTGGCGTCAATAAGAAAAACGAATCCAATTAAATTGGTTTTTTACGACACTTTCAGGCTATGAAGCTAATACGAGAAAAACTGTGGTTCGAAAAGAAGCATTTCAATGGTATTGAACCTGCTCATGTTTGCTTAGAAAAGCTGGAACCACATAACTAAGGGGGATTTTTACCTTGTTGACACCGACCATGCTGATAAACAACATCCAATTTAAGGATGGAGAACAGATTCAGAAAGCATCAGAGCGAAGCCTGCTTGACCGTTTTCCCCTCCCGCACACTAAATTTGCTAATAACTCAAACTCAAGCTTGTACTGGAAGATATAATCCTTAAAAAATTTTTTAATTAAATACTATTAATATCTTATTTTATATAGTAAATTAATTACAAATTTAGTATCTAAAAATTTTAACTATATTTATGAATATAATACCATCAATCAAATAATACTCACAGTTTATCAAGTCCCTTCCTAACTTATTAACAGAATAAGGAATTAAGGATGCTATTACAATTAAAGGGAATAAAGTGGTTTATTACTTCGTTATTTTGCTTATTTTTAGTTATTGGTTGTAATAATAAAAAAAATGTAGATAAGAAAAAGAGTGCGATTAAACCAGATATACAAGTACGTGGTGTATGGTTACCGACCGTATCTCGCCTTGATTGGCCTTCCCTTTTATCAGTTAACCTTGATTCAGAAAAGATTAGAATTGAAGTGCAAAAAAAAGAGCTAACGGATAAACTAGATAATTTAGTGAAGCTAGGTATTAATACCATTTTTTTTCAGGTAAAACCAGATGGTACTGGGCTTTATCGTTCTTATATTCTTCCTTGGTCTGACGTGCTTACTGGTGTAATCGGTAAAGACCCAGGTTATGATCCTTTGGCGTTTATCATTGATGAAGCGCATAAAAGAAATTTAAAAATACATGCTTGGTTAAATCCCTATCGCATTTCAATGGATATGAACCAAGAAACAATCACCTCACTACAAAAACCACTTTCTTCTCTACCTACTAGCGTTTACGTTTTACATAAAGATTGGATACGGACTGCCTATGACCGTTTTGTGCTTGATCCAGGGTTACCAGAAGTTCGTAATTGGATCACCAGTATTGTTGTTGAATTAGTTAAAAACTATAATATTGATGGAATACAGTTTGATGATTATTTTTATTATGAAACCCCTTCATCCAAACTCAATGACGATGCAACATTTCAACGATACGGTCAGGGATTTTTAGATAAAGGGAGCTGGAGAAGAAATAATACGTTATTATTGATTCGAGAGGTTTCTTCAACAATCCATTCATTAAAATCTACTATTGAATTTGGTATTAGTCCTGGCGGTGTTTGGCGAAATATTTCAGATGATCCACGAGGCTCTAATACTAAAGCTGCTGAACCTACTTATGATAGAGCCTATGCCGATACCCGATTATGGATAAAAGAAGGTTTATTAGATTATATAGCCCCACAGATTTACTGGCCTTTTGCGCGAGAAATTGTGAAATATGATGTGATTGCAAAATGGTGGGCTGATCTAGTGCGATCAACTAACACTAAATTATATATTGGAATGGCATTATATAAAGTTGGAGTGCCATCTCAAGTTGAGCCTGATTGGTTTCTTGATGGTGGTGTCCCGGAGCTAAAAAGACAACTAGATCTTAATGATGAATTACCTGAAATAAAAGGCGTGATCCTATTTAGAGAGGGACTTATTCAGTTTCCGCAAACGGAGGAGGCAGTAAAATATCTTAGATCTCGTTGGCATAGATCACTGCAATAAAGTTATTTAGCATTATTTTAAATAAAACATCTTTAATATTGGGTGTTTTTATTGTTATCAATTAAAATAAATTTTTATTTATTAAATAAAAAGTGTTAAAAATAATAGTGACGCGAGTTATTAACAAATATGCTGTATGATGATTTCATAAGCTTAGCTTCGCTCTGATGCTTCATGAATATGTTCTCCATTCTTAAATTGAATGTTGCTTAGCAGCAGAAGGTAACAGGTTAAACCCCCTTAGCAGATCTAAGCTTTTCTGAATAGACGTAATCAAATTAAATTCCATTGAAAGGGTTCTTTTTCTTGAACCGCACTTCTTCACGCATCAGTTTTATAGCCTCACTGTAGAAAAGCCGATTCAATTGGATTCTTCATTTTTATTGACGCCCAGTGTGCTGACTGGAAGTTGTAGAATGCCAGCAGTTCTTCTCGATCTTTTTCCAGCTTCTTCATTACTGCCGGAGGATACACTTCGCTGAAAACCTTGCCAACAAAATATCAAGGGTTTTATTAGCGATATTGTGGCTATCTTCTCTGGTAGCCCAATACCTCGCCGCGCAGCTCATAAGCTTAATTTTCGGTTTCCTGCCATTGTAGAGTGAAGTCAGCATATTAGCTATTTTGTATACCAAGCACCGTATTGTGCTGGTATCCATAAATATCTTTGCCATTGCATTCCAAAAAGCAAGGGCACTGTATCCCATAGCAAGCCTGAGAGATACAGTTAAGCCTCGCGCTGCTTCTTTCTTACAAACCATTGAAAAGTTCTGCTCAGTTCCCTTCTGACTCTAAATAACCACCTTTGATCGCAACTAACTCCTTAACATCCATGCTAACTGACGCTGATAACACCAGCAAGTAAAGACGATCACCTTATCTGACAGGACTGTCTTATGCCATCACCTAAAAATAAACGTAGCACGTATCGCTTAAATCACGCAGGCATCATTGCCTGTCCTCTTCAAACCATGGCTGTTTCAGTCTCCTGATAGGTACAGATACTGGCCAGAGAGAGACAATCTTCTTTTTCAGCAAGAAGCCCCAACCAGGGCCTTCTTGAAAATCACCGCTGGAGATAACCTTGCAGGTACAAAAACCATGGTAGCAACTCTTCGCCGTTTTTTGCATCCTTCAGATAAGGCGCTAGCAAGTAGCTCTTGAAGAATATTCCGTTGCTACTGTAATCCCTGCCTGACATTAAGCACTTTAATCTCAACCATCGCCTATACCAGTTTGCATAGTTCTCTGTGGTAAATAACCTTTACGGACGATGGGGGCATATGGACATGCTTGCCAGGTCGACAAGGCTGGTGTTCACCATATTGTTGTAGCCACTCCCCTACACATGCATGACTTTAAGCTCAGACCTCAACAGCGGTGGCTATCACAGATTCCTGTCGCCATTATACAGATGAGTTCATGCAATGGATCACAGGTAATATATAGTTTCGTATCTACCTATAGGCTAGACTTTTCATCCCATATCATCTCTCTCTGTTGTTGAAATCATTCATGAAATTAATCAGGAGAATACGCCACCATCTCAAAAACCATGTACAACAGAAATGAGAATAAGTCAATGGTAAAATTATTTTAATTTGCGATCATTGTTTATAAATGGCGACAACTCTTCACTTACCAACAACATCCAGATAGGATATAACGAAAATAAAAATGTCGGATTTATCAGTTGGAGATGTATGCTTAGTTCTGTACTGCTGCAACAAATACTTAAAGCAGGTAATTTTAATAATATTAATCCTATTTTTATTACCTCTCAGGGGGTGAGCTGGCAGAAGAATATCCTCAACAGCAAGAAACACTGCTAGTTCCTTTTGATCTTAATGGATTAAAGGAATTAGAGATAATAATTAGCTCTTAGGGTGGTGAGGCTATACTGATTAAATTTACCATAAATTTTCACGAAACTAATTGATCAGGTTACTGGATAGATATATCGCCTCCTCGTTATGGATGAAAGAGGATAGCATTATTATTCTTGATTCCGTTAATCGTCAATATATTAATCAGGATTTAAATGAAAGAATAAAAACCTTTGTTGATGGTAATTGCACAATCAGTTTGATATTAATGGCTTTAGCTGGCTTATTTGCCGAGAACTTGATTGGAGTTTGGATGGGGTTTTTCCCGATCTAACCTATCAGGTAGATTCTGGTTACAGATATGCGCGTATATATATGTTTTATTACTAAAAATAGGTGAGTTAGATTTTTAGATTGCTAATTAACTGAAAATCCAGTGGCGGCGATTTTATCAATTAAAAAAAAGGCTATGTTGGCAAAGCTTGTTGCTTTTCTCACAGAAAATTTATAACTACGTCTATATTTTAATTGTTGTGCTTTCAAACAATCTTCTTCCGGACAAATAATTCGCTAAATAAACCGACCACTCCTACACACCATGGAAAACTACTCAGCCATCCTTTTAATTGGCTGATATAACTGTTTACATTTTGAATGTAGAATTCCTTACTAATAACTCTATGATTATCCAACCTTATTAAGTAATAGTAACTAATTTTATGCTCTTTGACAAAAGTTTCGTATCATTTAGCTCTATCCGAGCAAAGGATAGACTATTTATCGATGATCAGCTCAAGAAAACGGCTAATACACTCTCCATTAAACTCTTCAAGAATCTCATCGCTCACATGATTCTGTCGATCTCTGGTAATTTTAAAACCGCTATTTGTTCTTTTCTTTTATATCCTCCTCTCCCGGATTTTTTATTTTTCCTATCTGGGATATAACACTTTCCTTTTAAGGATTTGGGAAAAGGTATTATTGACTTCAACAATACCACTTAGTGCATTTATATTGGCTTGTCGCCGATGAACCAATGAAGAAGTAGTGATGCCATCTAAACGCTATTTTCAAATCAATGCCTGTTTGTTTTGCTGACTCCTGTAAAGTCAACCTATTCAACATATGTCGTAGATAATTAAACCATTTATCTTTGTAATGTAGTTTTGGCAGATAATCTTCTTCCAGTAAGATTATTAAATGTTTTCCTAGAATCAGGGATTCTATAACGATATCGCTTGTAAGCCTAATGAATGTTCCAAAAGGACAACATGTTTACTGTAACAATATGCGCAGGAGATAAACTGAAGTGAGTTGCTTCAATGCATGAATCGACATCATCTTATAGATTGTCGCCAACTAACTAATGAGATACAGCTTTATGTTGCCAGGGAGTGTAAGGAAAGAGTCTATTTGATCTGTATGACTGTTTGCTTTTTCATAGCAACCTCTGTAATGAAAATCCTTCATACAGTATAAAGGATTTCTACCAACAACCTTTCCCAACATTAGGCCATAGATAAACAACTACCCAATTGTCAAAGGCGCGAGAAATAGAAGTTATTAGCAAATTTTGCCTGCACATAATGATTCAGTTCACGCTCTTCCTAATGAGCGTGAATTAATTATTAAGAGTTAACGCTTCCGGCAGAGAGAGTTATAGGCACCTTTTCTTAACCCTCCATATCGGGGGGTTAAGAAAATTAAATATGGGGCCAGAATATTTATCCGCTTTTATGGTTAGCGATCAATTTCGAGAGAGGAGAGGGGAAGTAAGCTACCCACCACACCCACCTTCCCCCCCCAGAAGCATTTTTTATCGCCATATATTAAAATTATCATAAAAACCAGATTTTTATCTAATAAAAATCTATAATTTAAGTATGTGACTTTTATTTTATAATTTAAAATTAAATATCTATATTTTCTGCTTTTAATCCGTTTTCTTCAATAAAAGCTCTACGTGGCTCAACCGCATCACCCATTAGTGTTGTAAACAGTTGGTCAGTTGCAATGGCATCTTTAACGGTTACACGCATCATACGGCGGGTATCCGGGTTCATCGTTGTTTCCCATAATTGATCTGGATTCATTTCGCCTAATCCTTTGTAGCGTTGCACCATCAAGCCACGACGTGATTCTTTTGATAACCAATTCAATGCGTCTTCAAAGGAAGAAATAGTCTGACGACGATCCCCTCTTTCCACATAGGCACCATCCTCAATCAAATCTCCTATTAGCTGACCGATTTTAGTAATACGGGTATATTCAATACCATGAATAAAATTGAAATCCAGATGATAATTGGTATCAACGCCATGGGTCCTAATACATAAAACAGGTTCAAATAATTGGCGGTTAGGATTTTCATTAATATGGTAGCTATAAGTACTAGCATGTTTTTCATTATTAGCTAAGCGCTTAACTAGCATGTTGATCCAATTCTCTACTTTTAATTTATCTTTCAAATCATTTTCTACCAAGATAGGTAGATAAATAAGATTATTTAATAAAGCAAATGGATATAGACGCTCTAAACGTTTAATGATTTTCTGAGCAGCATTATATTCAATGATTAACTTCTCCAATAGCTCACCTTTTAATGGTGGGGCATGAGGGTTAGTATAGAGCGCGGTATTGTCTAACGCAATTGAAATTAAATATTTGTTCATAGCCTCATCATCTTTAATATATTGTTCTTGCTTACCTTTTCTTACCTTATATAAAGGTGGCTGAGCAATATAGACATGCTCTCGCTCGATAATTTCTGGCATTTGACGATAGAAAAAAGTTAATAACAATGTCCGAATATGGGAGCCGTCGACATCGGCATCAGTCATGATAATAATGCTATGATAACGTAATTTGTCAGGATTATATTCATCACGACCAATACCACAGCCTAAAGCTGTTATTAAGGTGATGACTTCCTGCGAGGAAAGCATTTTATCAAAACGAGCTTTTTCAACATTAAGAATTTTACCTTTTAACGGTAAAATTGCCTGATTTTTTCGGTTACGTCCCTGTTTGGCAGAGCCGCCTGCGGAATCACCCTCCACTAAATAAAGTTCAGATAAAGCTGGATCACGCTCCTGACAGTCAGCTAATTTACCTGGTAAACCTGCTAAATCAAACGCACCTTTACGACGAGTCATTTCACGTGCTTTACGGGCTGCCTCCCGAGCACGGGCGGCGTCAATAATTTTGCTAACAATAATTTTAGCGTCATTAGGATTCTCTAATAAATATTCAAGCAGTTTTTCATTCATTAATGTTTCAACAACGGTTTTTACTTCGGAAGAAACTAGCTTATCTTTTGTTTGTGAAGAAAATTTTGGATCGGGAACTTTAACTGAAATGACAGCAATTAAACCTTCACGAGCATCATCACCAGTAGCACTAACTTTAGCTTTTTTCTGATAACCTTCTTTATCCATGTAACTATTCAACGTACGTGTCATGGCAGTACGGAAACCAACCAGGTGAGTTCCTCCATCTCGTTGAGGAATATTATTAGTGAAGCAATAAACATTTTCCTGGAAACCGTCATTCCATTGCATGGATATTTCTACATCAATACCCTCTTTTTTCGCCGAAAAATAGAAAACATTTGGATGAATTGGGGTTTTATTCCGGCTTAAGTATTCTAGAAAAGCTTTGATTCCACCTTCATTATAAAAATAACCTTCTTTATTATCACGTTTATCAATTAAACGAATGGATATACCGGAATTGATAAAAGAGAGCTCGCGTAGCCGTTTTGCCAAAATATCGTATTCAAACTCGGTAATGATTTTAAATGTTTCCAAGCTTGGCCAGAAACGAATATAGCTTCCACGCTCATCAGTTTCTCCGACAATCGTTAAAGGTGCTTCTGGAACACCTAATTGATAAGTCTGTTCATGGACTTTCCCATCACGACGAATCGCTAACTCTAATTTTTCTGATAAGGCATTAACAACAGAAACACCTACCCCATGTAAGCCACCAGAAACTTTATAGGAATTATCATCAAATTTGCCGCCAGCATGGAGAACTGTCATTATGACTTCTGCAGCAGATATACCTTCTTCTTCATGAATATCGGTTGGAATACCTCGACCATTATCGAGAACAGAGATGGAGTTATCGGTATGTATAGTTACGATAATATCGGTACAATATCCTGCCAAGGCTTCGTCGATTGCATTATCAACAACCTCGAAGACCATGTGATGAAGGCCTGTACCATCATCGGTATCACCGATATACATACCTGGGCGCTTACGCACCGCGTCTAGTCCTTTTAATACCTTGATACTTGAGGAGTCATATGTATTCGACATCAACGGTTCCCTATGGTTGAATTTCTATTTTGCCATATTTTACGAAAAACATCCTGCTATTTTGCATCTAACATAGTTTTAACTATCGCGATTACCATCGTGATAATAAAAACATGAGCTTAAGTTTTTTATAAGCTATTCGGCTAATAATTAATGGTGATCCTTATCTAACTCAGAAACAAAATCGTCTAACAGATATAAACATCGTTGCCCACTTTATCTGGTGAAATATTTACCTTGTGGTAATTTTAATTCGCACATTAATAAATTTAACTGCCAGATAGATAAGATATCTTCAACGGCAATCCCTTTCTACGCGGATCCGTAAATCAGCTTTATGTAGCCTTAAAATGCAGTATAGATAAGCATTCAGTCATCTTTAAATTGCCTTACTAATAGGCATATACACCACCTGAATAATCAGTTTCTTTATCCTATTTTCGTTGAAATAAAATGCTAAGTAAAAATTCAGATAAGGCACTGTCTACAAGTTATTTCAATACCTTTCATAATACCTGCAATATAACTGGCTAGCTATTCACTTATTTTATTGGCCAGAGGGATTAAGTTTATAATCCCAATGACGAAGCTCATTATAACTTGTTACTTGGCATAATACTGCATTACTTTGATTTAATAGGCGTTTTAAATCAGAGCAGGAGCAAAAAACTGAGTTTCATCATGGAAAAATCTCCCAATCAAGAAAAACTTGGCGATATTTAAGGCCACTCTTTGATAAGGTAAAACCTTCAGGAATTATGAGTTGCATTGGTAATAATTTAGCTAAATCAGTAATTTATGCCAATCACTACCATTAATGTAAATTTTATTTTTACCGTTACGGTCTTTACTTAGTCTCAAAGTCAGTTCACGTGATTCTGGCTACAGGCTATAAAGGAACAAGACGACCATCTAAAATAAAATCCTCATTCTTGATGAGGAATGAGGCACATACTGCTTAAATGCTACAGAAAGCCTATACCGTGTCATTAATGTATAGATCGCTTTAAGAATACCTATTTTTATGTTGCTATTTGATTGAATCAAAAAAAATAAAACCGCTTGCTAATGCTAGATCTGCACTTTCTATATTACAAACTTATAAAAGTAGCGGATAAATAAACGCAAAAGCATCATAGAATTTGGATATTACAGACGCATTGGCATAACAACATAAACTGCCGAATTACTAGATATATTTTCGATTTGTACGCTTGAATTTGAATCAGTTAACAACAAATTAACCTGCTCACATTTTAATGTATTTAATACATCAAGAATATAAGTGACGTTAAAACCAATTTCTATCATCGGGCTTTGATAATTAACGTCAATAATTTCTTCTGATTCTTCCTGTTCTGGATTCTTTGCAGTAATTCTAAGTTGATTTTCGCTTATATAGAGGCGTACACCGCGAAATTTTTCATTTGATAAAATAGCAGCGCGTGAAAATGCTTGTTTTAATTTATTACAATCCGCGGTCAATGTCTTATCTGGATTTTTTGGTAGAACACGTCGGTAGTCAGGAAAACGGCCATCAACAAGTTTTGAGGTGAAAATAAAATCACCAACATGAGCTCGGATATTATTGCTACCAATCTGTAATTTAAGTAACTCCTCGCTACTATCTAGTAATCGCATAAATTCTACCACCCCTTTGCGAGGAACAATCACTGAATGAGTTGGTAAATCCTTATTAATATTAAGTGAACAGATCGCCAACCGATGACCATCGGTAGCGACAGTACGTAATTCTTTACCTTCAGTTTCAAATAGCATGCCATTAAGATAATAGCGTACATCTTGATGTGCCATTGAAAACTGGGTAGCCTCAATTAGACGTTTTAATGTCGTTTGAGGGAGTTTAAATTCAACTTCACTTTCCCAATCGTCTAAATTTGGAAAATGAGCGGCAGGGAGAGTCGAAAGTGAAAAACGACTACGGCCAGAACGCACCAGTAGACGCTCTCCTTCAAGAGTAACTTTGATTTCTGAGCCATCGGGTAACCCACGCCAGATATCGAAAAATTTACGAGCAGGTACTGTGATTGAACCATTTTCAGCCTTTTTTGTTAATGTTACATTTGCAACCATTTCTACTTCTAGATCGGTACCTGTTAATGAAAGTGTTTTTTCACTAACTTGCAGTAATAAATTACCTAAAATAGGTAATGTAGGCCGCCCACCAAGTGGACCACTGACTTGTTGCAGTGGTTTGAGTAATCGTTCACGTTCAATAGTAAATTTCATATCATTAAGATGATAATGTTCTGATTAAGTTAGAAAAATCCTCTTTGATGTCATGACTTTCTTCACGTAATTGCTCGATTTTTCGGCAAGCATGGAGCACGGTTGTATGATCTCGTCCACCAAAGGCATCGCCAATTTCAGGCAAACTATGGTTTGTCAACTCTTTTGCTAATGCCATTGCCATTTGCCTTGGACGTGCCACAGAACGGGAACGGCGCTTGGATAACAAGTCAGCAACTTTAATTTTATAATATTCAGCAACTGTTTTTTGAATATTATCAATAGTGACAAGTTTCTCTTGTAATGCTAGTAGATCGCGTAATGCTTCACGAACAAAATCAATGGTAATCGCACGACCAGTAAAATTAGCATTAGCAATAACCCGATTCAATGCCCCTTCTAGTTCTCGAACATTTGATCGTAAGCGCTTGGCAATAAAGAAAGCGACTTCATCAGGTAATTGGATCTGATTTTCATCCGCTTTTTTCATCAGAATAGCAACACGTGTTTCCAACTCTGGTGGTTCAATCGCAAGGGTCAATCCCCAACCAAAACGAGATTTTAGTCGATCTTCAACCCCATTAATTTCTTTAGGATAGCGATCTGAAGTCAGGATGATTTGCTGGTTACCTTCGAGTAACGCATTAAAGGTATGAAAAAATTCTTCTTGAGAACGCTCTTTATTAGCAAAAAACTGAATGTCATCAATTAATAATGCATCTACTGAGCGATAATAACGTTTAAAATCTTCAATCGCATTATTTTGTAACCCTTTTACCATATCTTGGACAAAACGCTCAGAATGCATATAAACTACTTTTGTATTCGCTTTACGCCCAATAATGTTATTACCAACTGCATGAAGCAGATGAGTTTTACCTAATCCCGTACCACCATAAAGAAAAAGTGGGTTATAAGCCCCACCAGGATTGTCTGCTACTTGGCTAGCAGCGGCGCGAGCAAGTTGATTTGATTTACCTTCGACAAAGTTATTGAAAGTATGCTTAGGGTTCACATTTGAACGATAGAGGATTTCAGGTTGAACTTGTGTATTATCCCAACTATGGTGTATTGTTGAATTTATTTGCGTCAAAATAGTTTTATTTGCTGCGGCATGTGTTGAAGCTCTGCTTTGTGCTATTTTCGGTTTATTACCAACTTCAAATTTCAATGCAGGTACATCGGAACCGCAAAAATCACTCAATAATTCATTAATATTATTAATGTATTTATCTCTTACCCAATCTAATACAAAGCGGTTAGGGGCATAGAGTGCTAATGTATTATCACTCAATTCTGCCTGAAGAGGGCGTATCCACATACTGAATTCTGTGGCAGGTAACTCATCCTGCAATCGAGCAAGACATTGCTGCCAAAGTGAAAATAACACGACGGAATTCCCCTAAAACAAGACCAATGAAAATTATTAAACTTAATAGGTAATAAAAACTGTTAATATCCAAGAAAAGATTTACTTAAAATTTGCGTGATAAATTATATTAGCTTATATAAGCTATAATCTCTTAGTACACTACTATAGATAATAACGCAAAATTTAAATAAGATCCTTACTCTTTTAGAACAGTTTTAGCACTTTTTATCCATAGGATTAAATTTAAGACTAAGATGTATAAAATGAATAAGGAAGTAAAAAGAATATTAGCACATTATATTAGATATATATAACACCTAGTAACAGATAAGTTTAGATCAAACTTTATAATTAGTTGTCACTTCCAGGAAGATAGTATGATTTTAAATAATTCAGGTTTAAACCTTGAATCAATTTCTTATAGACTGCAATAAAGTTTTACTACCTTATACTGATTAGTATAATTTCTGATTGTACAGCTAAACATATTGATCCAGAGTGATCTAAAACTCTTGACTAAAATTGAAATAATGGCTTTGCATACCATCTTCTATCCGCCTATCAAATCTATTGACCATACCATTTGTTTGAAAGGATGAATCTGTAAACTAAAAGTCAGCATTCTATACCAAGCCAAGCTTTGTACATAAACAGTCAAATTCATATTTTTGCTGGCTGAATATTTTTGGAAACCAAAAAGGCGGTCTATAAATTCTTTGCCATTCTCTTGTAAGTACCCGGGATAGGCAGGGGATATGTTTGGTTAAGATCACGTAAGAAGCGTCGAGTATTGGGTGCAGTCTAGGACTTGTAAAGACGGATAAAAACCATCTAATGGGTGCAAGATCTATACCTACGAAAAATAACGTCCTGAAGTTTTGTATAGCATTTGTGAAAAATATCTCATATCTACATACAGATGATAACCAGGTTCGTAGCTTTTAAACGCTTTATGCTTCACCTTTGTGGAGGGTTTAGGACTTCCTGCCTCATTTCATGAAAATTCCCCCACTTTGTACCTTCATAAAAATGATCTAGGCCAGATCAAGCTACAAACGGGTTCAGGAATTTGCATACAGGATGACAGCAGATCAGCAAGAATATAGAAAAGGTTTTTATAGGAAAACAACTACGGCTTCCTAAGCAGAATGACAGCATCGTCAGCAAACGATAGGGAATATGGTTGTGATCATCAATATCATCTCGTTTTTTCTCTTTAGCACAACGCTAAGAGCGCGGATATATATCCCCCATAACGCTTAGCAAAAGTAGATGCAGGATCTTTGCTAGCCTTTAAGAACAGCTCTAATTTTAGATGTTGTAGTGTTGCCTAAGAATTCAGCATTATCATCATGATATTTCCATCAACTATATCCCTCAATATAACCCCATATTGCCATGAATAGGGTTGTGCGACAATGCAATAGTCATATAATATCCAGGACCAAACAATTAGTTTCTATTTTAAACCAAATAATTTTTTGATCTTTTAATGATCATTAAGATTTCTATTTTCATGAGAATCAATATAATTTTGTATTTTCTGTATGAAATCATCATTCTCAATTTTCTGGCAGTGCTGCGTAAGGAAAGAAAAGTAGAGTATTCATTTAAGTTTTATCGTAACTAATGATGGAGAAAAGCATCAAATTTATCTCCTGCATTGCGTAATGCTAGATATTTTATTACAATCCTGGCTCTTTGCTATTATTGATATTAGAGTTGTTACGATAAAATATATCATATTTTTTGTTCTCCACTGCTTGCTCAGCCACGAATTTACTGAATCAATAATAACTATTTTATTAAGTTAGGTAGAAATCGCTATGAAACGCACTTTTCAACCGTCTGTACTAAAACGTAACCGTTCTCACGGTTTCCGTGCTCGTATGGCCACTAAAAATGGTCGTCAAGTTTTAGCTCGTCGTCGTGCTAAAGGTCGTGCTCGTCTGACCGTTTCTTCGAAGTAATAACCCTATCGAAGTGGTTATGCTTGCTTTTCCTAGGAAATTAAGATTATTAACTTCTAAACATTTTGATTATGTCTTTCAGCAATCACAACGGGCGAGTTTTCCAGAAATTAGCATTCTCGGACGCCTAAATGAGCTGGGATACCCCCGTATTGGTCTTAGTATCGCAAAAAAAAACATTAAACTGGCGCATGAACGCAATCGCATTAAGCGATTAACAAGAGAATATTTTCGTTTACATCAGCATGAGTTGCCTTCGATGGATTTTATAATATTAGTAAGAAAAGGGATTGCTGATTTGGATAATCAAGAAATCACCAAAATTTTAGGTAAATTATGGCGGCGTCACTGTCGTTTAGCTCGCGCTTCTTAATCTCGATAATAAAAGGTTATAAATTGATAATAAGTCCATTATTAGGGCCGCGTTGCCGTTTTAACCCTACCTGTTCAGAATATGGGATCGAAGCATTATATCAATTTGGATTAATAAAAGGTGGTTGGTTAATGATGAAACGCGTATTAAAATGCCATCCTTTACATAGAGGTGGTGACGATCCTGTCCCACCTAGACAAAATAAATATAATAGAGAATATTAACGATGGATTCGCAACGCAATCTTTTATTCATCGCTTTGCTATTTGTTTCGTTTTTAATTTGGCAGACATGGGAAAGTGATAAAACACAACCTATAAAAAGTGAGCAAATTGTAAAACAAATGGATATACCAAGTCATGATAAGCAGCTTCCTCTAGGTTATGAAGAAGCTAAATTTATCAGAGTAAAAACTGATGTAATTAAATTACGTATTAATACACGTGGAGGCGATATTGATCAGGCTGAGTTGTTACATTACCCTAAAGAATTACATTCATCTAATCCATTTCGTTTATTGGAAACCAGTAAAGATTTTATTTATCAAGCACAGAGCGGCTTTATCGGTCAGGATGGTCCAGATAATCCTGCCTACAATAACAGATTGCGTCCTTTATATCTCTCAACTTCAACCAATTGCGTGTTGCAAGATGGCCAAGATGAACTACGTGTTCCTCTTACTTTCACGAGTAAAGATGGCATAGTTTATCAGAAAGTCTATCTATTAAAACGTGGTAAATATAATATTTCTGTTGAGTATATTATTGATAATAACAATGGAAAACCATTGCTGCTGGCTTTTTTTGGTCAATTAAAACAGACTGCAGAACTACCAAAAGAACGTGATACAGGAAGTAATAATTTCCCATTACATACCTATCGTGGTGCAGCATATTCTTCCGATGAAACAAACTATAAAAAATATAGTTTTAGTGAAATTACTGATAATAATTTAAACGTTAATACTAAAGGTGGTTGGATTGCAATGTTGCAGCAATATTTTGCTACTGCTTGGATTCCAGGCTATAAGAACAAAAACACCTTCTATACAATTAATTTAGATAAAGGCATTGCTATTATTGGCTATAAAAGTTCGCCAATAACAGTAGCTGCCAATACTAAAAAAAATTACACCTCAACTTTGTGGATAGGTCCTGAATTACAATCAGAAATGGCAGCAGTTGCACCACATTTAGATTTAACCGTTGATTATGGTTGGCTGTGGTTTATTTCTCAACCATTATTTAAATTATTGAAATTTATTCATGGTTTTATTGGTAATTGGGGCTTTTCAATCATTGTTATTACTTTTATTGTGCGTGGTATAATGTATCCATTAACCAAAGCGCAATATACTTCAATGGCAAAAATGCGAATGTTGCAACCTAAACTTGCGGAGATGAAAGAACGGATTGGTGATGATAAGCAACGTATGAGCCAAGAAATGATGGATCTCTATAAAGCAGAAAAAGTCAATCCCTTAGGTGGTTGTTTACCTTTATTGATTCAGATGCCTATTTTCCTTGCTTTATATTATATGTTGATGGGTTCTATTGAACTACGCCATGTTCCCTTTGTGGGTTGGATCCAAGATCTATCAGCCCAGGATCCATACTATGTTCTACCGTTGTTAATGGGTTTGACGATGTATATTATTCAAAAAATATCGCCAACAACAGTAACTGATCCTATGCAACAGAAAATTATGACCTATATGCCGGTTATTTTTACGGTATTTTTCTTATGGTTTCCTTCTGGTTTAGTTTTATACTATATCGTTAATAACCTAGTGACAATTATCCAGCAACAAATTATTTATCGTGGATTAGAAAAGTGTGGCCTACATAGTCGCGATAAAAAATAAGGTTTGGAATTTTGTTATTTACAATTGAAGAAATAACAAAATAGAAAATGTATTAAGGCGGTTATTTAGATCACTTTAATCATATTTATTGTAAGAATTGAGAGTAAAATGAATATATATACTACCAATGATACAATTATTGCGCAGGCAACACCTCCTGGACGTGGTGGTGTTGGTATTTTGCGAATATCAGGGCCAAAAGTTATTGAAGTTGCCTGCATTGTTTTAGGTAAATTACCTCAACCACGCTATGCGGATTACCTGCCTTTCTATGATAACAATGGTAAAGTGTTAGATAAGGGAATTGCACTATATTTTCCTGCGCCTAACTCATTTACAGGTGAAGATGTTCTTGAATTGCAAGGACATGGTGGACAGGTCATTATTGATTTATTACTTAAGCGGATTTTAGTTATCGATGAGATCCGGATTGCCAATCCTGGTGAATTTTCTGAGCGTGCTTTTCTTAATGGCAAAATGGATTTAGCTCAGGCAGAAGCTATTACTGATTTAATTGATGCAAGTACTGAACAAGCTGCTCGTTCAGCGGTAAATTCGTTACAAGGTCTTTTCTCGAAGCAGATCTATGAAATGGTGGAAGCGCTTACTAACTTGCGTATTCATGTTGAAGCTGCAATTGATTTTCCAGATGAAGAAATTAATTTTTTATCTGGTGGTAAAATAGAAACAAAATTGAATGATGTCATAGCCCATTTAAATAGTGTGCATTTACAATCTTATCAAGGGAGCTTATTACGAGAAGGCATGAAAGTTGTGATTGCAGGACGGCCGAATGCAGGTAAATCTAGCTTATTAAACGCACTATCTGGTAATGAAACGGCAATTGTAACGGATATTGCCGGTACTACCCGAGATGTATTACGTGAACATATTCATATTGATGGGATACCTTTACATATTATTGATACAGCTGGTTTACGTGAAGCGACAGATGAAATTGAGAAAATAGGTATTGATCGAGCCTGGCAAGAAATAGAGCAAGCAGATCATATCTTATTGATGGTGGATAGCACCACTACAGAGGCAACTGAACCTGAGCAGATTTGCCCTGAATTTATAGCGCGATTACCGAAATCTTTACCTATTACGATAATTAGAAATAAAGTCGATATTACTGATGAACCAATAGCAATAACAAAAATTAGTGATTACTCACTAATTCGCCTTTCAGTTTATCGCAAAGAAGGTATTGATTTATTACGTCAACATTTAAAAGAAAGCATTGGATTTAATCATCATATTGAAGGCGGATTCTTAGCCAGACGCCGTCATATTCAAGCGCTTAATATAGCAGCGGAACATTTACAGCAAGGTTACCAACAGTTAGTATTTGCTCACTCATGTGAGCTATTAGCAGAAGAACTTCGTTTGACACAACAGGCATTAAGTGAAATTACCGGAGAATTTAGTTCGGATGATTTATTAGGTCGTATTTTTTCAAGCTTCTGTATTGGAAAATAGCATGTAAACAAAAATAATTACTCTATATGTATGAGCAGGCAGATTTATTTCAAGTAATGACTGCTTAAATTTTAAGGAAAGGTTGATATTCTCTCAGCCTAAAGGTCAAGAGTTGATACTTGTTTGCTTCCGGATCATTATTATAGAGCATCGTCATACAGGCATATTCATGGTAATATGATTACTTATTGATATAGTTAAAGAAAAAATATAATGATGATTAGGCCTTATCGTCAGGCAAGTACAACACATAAAATTAGAACTGCTATTCAGGCAAGCAAAGAGCCTGATCTACTTATGCCTAAGCCAGCATAACAGATTTGAATTTACTGTTGCTCAAGGCTAAAAACGAGATGATGTTGATGATCACAGTCATATTCCATATCATTTGTCGAAGACGCTGTCAAGTGCCCAGGAGAAGAGCCGTAGTCGTTCTCTCAACAAACTGCTGCTAGTCGTACGATAATTCCTGAACCCTGTTATATATCGATCTGGGCTGGACATTACTGTTTACGCAGGAGGCACTGATTGGGGAAATTTTACGTAAAATGAGGCAGGAGGGAGAACCACAAAAGCCGAAGCATAAAGGATTTAAAAGATACTAGCCTAGTTATCTGCAGGTAGATGAGAAATATCTTTTCCGTAAATACCAAACGAAACTTCACGAGATCTATCTTTTCGTATGCATAGATTCGATGAATTTTTATCCGTTTTTACAAGCCAAAAACCGCGGGCAATGCTCGACGCTTCTTAAGTGATCTTAAGCGAACATCTTCAATGGCTATCTATCGGCTATTATAGCCTGCCTTTTTGATCTGCGAAAACGTTCATGCTTAGAAAATTGAATTTCTTTTTAATAGAAGAGCAAATAAAAGCCATCTTTTATTGCTAAAAGGAAATAAAATTAGTTTACTCTGTCTATTATAAGTTAAAATTTCATCGGAGTGTATATTCTTTGACCTAAAATACTAATTTTTAAGACATTAACTCTAAGAGTTTTCCTTAATAACCATTGTTTTTCTCTATCTTATGTATTCTTTCTGATTAACAACAATTTCATTTCCTATTTGCCAAGCTGAGCGTTAATAAAAAGTAACCTATCTGTCGCCACACAGAATGCATTTGTACGGCGATCTTCTGTGCGCAATAATTCGTTCATCAGAACGGCGACCCCCTCCCATCTCCACGCTTTTTCCAGTTTTTGCGAGCTGTCATCTCCACCGCCTTATACACCATTGGTAATAGTGTGTGCTTCGTTTATGATTTAACAAGAAAGTATAGTTAACCCCCCATCTTAAAATACTTCGTCAGGAATATGGCTAATATAGCAGGTAATCATCTCTTCCTGTGTTAAAATCTGTTGCCGATACTGCTTAAGGTATGGTGCTCATAGTAATGATATACAACCTTATATACCCACTCGGCAAGCTAATGCCATAGTTTTTAGGCGGATACCAAGAGGCTTTTAAGCTGGTAGCGCCAGGAGCTATTTCACGCTATGCCACACGCCCAGTTCATTTTTTTAGCGAAGTACACTTTGCAGTAACTTCTGTACTGTTCCTTCAGGTAAGACTACCACTACTTCCCATGGCGGCGGTATGCCAAAAGACCAGGAAAGACACCTACTGGGATTTAGTCGGTCATAGCTCTAATACAGCAGACGGATGACAACGCCTTGCCAGATTTCTTTAACCGCTCTTTTTTTTGAAGAACATGTCAGGAGGTCACGGCATATAGCATGTTTAATATCCAGAGCTCCATAGGTAACGGAGACATGAACATGTAGATGTTGATTGAGTTGTCAAGCATAACTGTAAAAGCCACGGAAGATAGTAATTTCAATACCTTCTTTGCCTGTCAATTTGCAGCATAGCGCGGGTGGTGTCAGGCACGAAACAGAGCATTGAAGTAGTACCAGATTGTTGTTGAAAAAAGCCCAAAGAAAATGGGGCATAGTAAAAGCAATGTGTTATTACCAGTCGCAATCTGGCAAGATATGAATCTGCTGAGCTAACCACTCCTTTGTGCCATTGAAGGCGCATGAACTGCAGGCTTTTTACTTATAGCTTTGGCATAAAAACGGCAGTGGGAAATATTCAGAAGAGGCACAGCAGTAGTGCCTGGAAAACACCCCCACATGGAAAAAACAAGGATTTGCTCTACAAATAAGACTGGTCCACGAATTAACACTTTCAGCGTGGTTTTCAAGAAAGTTATTCCACCCATCATCAATGCTGAAAAGCAGTTTAGTTGAGGGGTATTATCTTGGGAAATTACTCTCTGGATATCTTACTAGAGAAATAGAAATCGTTATATCCCGTCTACATTTGTTAGGTTTATCTTCCCAGTTATCTTTGTGTTTGTCTGTTGGCGAAGAAAACGGGGGGATTATCCATAGTTCCCTATAGATGATAAATTCATCGGCAAACATACTTTCAGTCATTGCCATCTTAATGCAATTATATCCAGCGTCATCGACTTATCCTTAGTGTTACTCTCAAAACCTCGCATAATCATGCCTAAAGCTGGATAATACTTGCGTGTCAAGAAAAAATTGTGGACTGCAAGTTGAACGCATTGCTGTATGGGCTCTTTTGGGTATCATAAAAAATTCAGTTGGTCTGTCCTAATTCATTTCTAGATAAAGATCATAAAACGCTTCGAATAAACAGGCGCTGTAACACGTGAAGTAGCCTATTGTTTTTTTTGATTTATCCAAATTCCCATTTCTAGGAAATTTATTTCAAGCCATCTGGATGAATTCCTGAAAATATTAACATATAGTAGAGTATAAAACAGTAATCGGATCATGAAGATCCAAAAAACAGCGTATCTTTTTTTGCTGCTCACATCATAATGTGGTACGTTGTTCAAGCCATCGAAAAAAGGAATTCGAGCATTTTATATAGATCTTGGTATAGAACACAGACTTTTAACCTGGCGGAGGCATCATAAAACGAATAGTATGGTCGAGCAATTTAATGGGGGCCCATAGAAGGAAGATGCGCTGCAAAGCCATCATTTCAATTATTGTAAAGAGTTTGATATCACTATGCATTGATATATGTTTAGGAGTTATGCTCATTTCTATGATGGAGTTTCGGAGATTGTGTCGTATTCTATTGATTGATTTCGTAAATGATTTCAACAATATGGAGATAATATGCCATAAAAAGCCTACCTTATAGGTATCCGCGAAATCAGATATTACCTCTGATTCCTTGCATGAACTCATCCGTAATAGTGCCAGGCAGCTGCTAGCTATCGCCGTTGAGGCTGAGCTTGATGCCATGCTGCAACAACATGCTAAAACGATGCCTTGTCGACGGACGTCATTCTGCCAATATCCCTAACAGTGTTATTTACCACAGGAAACTATATAGACTTGTATGGGCGATGTTGAGATTAAATTGCTTAAAATCAGAGGATCGGTATGGCAGAAGAATATCTTTCAATAGCTCGTTGCTACCGCCTTATCTGAAGCGTGTAAAAAACATCGAAGAATTGCTACTATTTTTGTAGTAGTGAGGCAATATCCACCGGTTATTTTCAAAAAGCTCTGGGTTGGTTGTCCTCCCTCGCTCTCGGTAAAAAACACATGATTTCTCTGCCAGTAGCATCAGTAGACTGAAATAGGAATTACTTATAGAGCACAGATAATGGGGGCTCCTGCGGGATTTAAGTGATACGCGCGCTACGTCTATTTCTTTGCTGATGGCATATACAGTCCTGTCATGCAAGATGATCGTCTTTGTATGCTTGGTATTATTGGCGTCACTGAGCATGAAGGTAAGGAGCTAGTTGCTCTCGAAGATACTTATCGAGAATCTGAAGCAAACTTGGTCCAACTTCTCAATAACTTTACGAGCGCGTGGCTTAAGCATATCTCCAAGGTTTGCTAGAGGAAACAATGCCTTGGTTTTTAGAATGTAATGGAAAGATATCCACGGACACGTAGCATCAACGCTATTGGGTTGGGTACAAAAAACAGCTAATGTACTGGCTTCACTCCACAAAGGCATGTAACCGAAAGTTAAGCTTAAGCCACGAAAAGTTCTTGGTAGCATAAAGCCGTGATAACCCACCCACTAATAAAGCTCTTGATATTTTGTTGGTAAAGTTTTCAGCAAAATATCCTGCAGCGATGAAGAAGCTGAAGAAAGATTAACAAGAACTGCTAGTATTCTACAACTTCTAGTAAGAGCAGCACTGTGTGGCGTCGTCAACAAGAATAACGAATCCGATTGAATTGGCTTTTGCGACAATAAATCTACGAAGCCGAGGTGCAGAACTGTGGTTCAAGAAAAAACTCTTTCAATGCTATTTAAGCTGGTCTCCAGTATGCTCATAATAGCTAAAACCCCAGCTAATTGGAATTAACTTGTTGACTCTGTATGGGGTAAACAACGTTTAATTTAAGGATGGAAAAGAGATTCACGAAGCATCAGAGCAGAGTATAGCCTGATCGTCATACAGCAGATTTGGTATAACTCCCCAGAATCACAGGAGCTTAAAGATTTAAATCTTATAAATAAATTTATATAATTAATAAAAATTTTTTGAATAATTTAAATTACAAATATTATTTTCTATATTTGAATATATTTATATTATATATAATTATGATGAACCATTTTCATACCATTATGCTATCTTTACCAAAATCCTAAGAATAAAATTAGTATATCCTATAAAACCTCTTCATGCAATTAACAGTTAATAGTTAACAACCTCTTCCAACGCTGCTAATATGATTCCCTTAGGTTTAGCTATTTGTTTAACAGGTGAATAATGATTAAAGAAAAAGAGTTTAAAGCTACTAAATTAGTAACAAAAATTATTCATCTGGCTGATGAAGAATTAAGGTATTCAGATAATTTATTCAATATAGGTTATGGAGTAGACAAAAACTTTCTATTTGGAACAGGAGTTTCTATCACCTCAATATTAATAAATAACAAAGATATGAATTTTCATTTTCATATTTTTACTGATTTTTTTGATGATGAACAAAAAATATTATTTTTACAGTTAGCAAAGCTAAATAACACTATTATAACTATATATCTTATTAAAGATGAAAATTTAAAAAAATTACCAACTAATCATTGTTGGTCTTATGCTATCTATTTTAGATTAATAATCGCAGATTATTTTAATAATAAAATAAAAAATATTTTATATTTAGATTCAGATATTTTTTGCAAAGGGAGTATATACGACTTAAAAAATTTGAATTTTGAAGATGACATAATTTTATACGCTATTCATGATAGAGAAGGTAAAAATAAATCTGAACTAAAAATAAATACTAATAAGTATTTTAATTCAGGATTTCTATATATTGATTTAACAAAATATAAAGATAATAATATCACAAAAAAAGTTTTTAAAAAATTAAATGAAAATAATAAGCTTATTTACCCAGATCAAGATGCATTAAATATTTGTTTAAATAAAAAAGTACACTTAATAGACGCAAAGTATAATACTTTTTTTCCTATTGATACTTTACTAAAAGTAAAATCAAGAAATAAGTATTTTATTCCTTACAACTCAGTATTAATTCACTTTGTTGGTTTATCTAAGCCTTGGCATGATTGGACTGCTGATTATATAGTAAGTGAAACCTTTAGATTGGCTAAATTAAAATCGCCATGGATTAATCATAAATTAGTTAAGCCAAAAACGTATAAAGAGATTTCAAGAAAAAGTAGCCATTTAAAATATCAAAATAAATTTTTTAAAAGTTATTTCTTTTATATTAAATATCTTTTAACTAAATTATATAAAAAAACTATCAAAGCTTTCATAGCATAATATGAATTATTATTAAATAAAAATTAGAATAAATTAATAATTTTCTAAATCAATACATATCATCATTTAATGAAATAAAAAGATATAAAGATAATATATCAATATTGCTTTTTATTTCTTCTTTATTATCAGCATTTAAAAATAAAAAATTATTAATTTATTTAAAATTATCTTTTCTATCATTAATGATATTGATCAAATCAAGATTTTACACTTTTTTAAGTAGTTATATTAATAATATAAATTATAAATTTATTTATAAAATATTTTCAAAAAGTTGTTATTAGTGAGTTTAGCGATACTAATTTTTAAAACGAAAATATTAAGAAACTATTTTTATTTCATTTTATCAATTATTCTTTATGATTAAATAATCAATACAGTATTTTTAATACTATGAAATAGCATCTACTTTCGATCAGCAAAATTAGTGATTGTTTAATTTTTCTAATCCCGACCATTTTTCTTAACTGAGTTCAATAATAACTCAGATAAATTCTAGTGGCAGATTTGCTAATAGCATACAAGGAGCTACTTTTGATTTAATTAAAATAAATCCTATCAAAGGTCATAGCTCTATATAGGTAAAATATATGATAAAATCTACAACAATAAATCAATCTATCATCCTGAATAAATCTTTAAAATTAATGGATACGCACAATCTCATATTATTAATTTTGATTTGATCAGGTATATTTAATTTAATGTTATTTTTGTAGTTCATATTCATAATTATAAAACAATGATTACAAATTTAAAAAAATAACAGTTATATATTTAAAATTTTGTTAGCAATATTTAGTTGGAATATATTAATAATAGAATTATTTAAAGATATAAATATTACGATTATTGCTATAATTTATATTTTCTTTTAGCCTTTTGAATAAAAGTAATTAATAAAATTAATTTGGTATTATAACTAAACTATGTTATCTGTGGTTGATGATGTTTCTATATCAATGAACTAATATACGATATTTTTCTAGCTTATTAGTCATTTTTCATCTTCAGTCAGGCACATGCCTAAATCTATTGCCTCTTGAAGAGAGGCAATCGCATAAGTGTTGCCTCATATAACCTTTGATACCTTCCAATTTATATCTTTTTGGTAAATTTGAGTTATGCTCATTTCTGGTGTATGGGTTTTCTAAGATGGTAGCATATATCCTGCTGATTGATTTCGTGGATGATTTCAACAACAGAAAGATGGTATGCCATGAAAAGTTCACCCTATACAGTATCCAAAAACCAAGATATTACCTCTAATCTCTTGCATGAGCTCATGCGTAATGGTATCAGGAAAAGCTAATAGCCACCGCGCCCGCCACTTGAAGCTAAGCTTGAAGGCATACTACGACAACATGCTGAAACGACGCCTTGTCGATAAACGCGTCATGCTATCGCATCGTCCATAATAATTATTTACTACAGCGAACCATACTGACTGACATTGAGAATGTTTAGATTTAAGTGCTTAAGGTCATGGATCGTAGCGGCAACAGAATATGCTTCAAGAGCTCGTTGCTACCGCCTTATCTGAAGCGTGCAAAAAACGTCGAAGAGTTGCTACCATCTCCCTACCTGAGAGGGAGCTTACCATAGATAATTTTTATAAAGCTCGGGGGCGAGAGCTTTGTGAAAAAGCACGTGATCTCCTCTTTATCAGTAAAGTAACATCAGTAAGCTGAAACAGCAATGGATTGAAGAGCAGAAGCAATGATGCCTGCGCAATTTAAGCGATATGTGCTAGGTTTATTTCTAGACCAATGGAATTATACACTCCTGTCAGCAAAGATGATCGTTTTGCTTGCTGCTTATTATCGACGTCACTAAGCATGGACGTAAAGAGAGCTAGTTGTAGTCGAAGATGATTATCGAAACTCAAAAGCAAACTTGGCCAAACTTCTTTAATGGCCTGCAAGCCCGTCCCTTAACCGTATCTCCTAATCTTGGTACGGGATACGCTGTCATTGGTTTTTGGAATGCAATAACAAAGATATTCTCAGACACGCAGCACCAACGCTATTGAATACACAAAATAAGTAATGTGCAGCCCTCACTCTCCAAAGGCATGCAAAAAAAATTAAACTTAAGCTACACGAGCGGTTCTTGGTAGCAGAGAGCCGTGATGCCACTAAATAAAGCCATTGATGTTTTGTTGGCAAAGTTTTCAGCAAAGTATCCTGGGAGCTATGAAAAAGCTGAAGAAAGATTAAGAAGAACTCATGTGAGCAATGAGATTTTTGAAAAGTTTAATACAGAGTATGTTAGCAGTTTTCTTGAATTTACCATCAATAAAGAGTCCATGCTTTGCTTCGATAGAGCTAAATGATACAAAACCTTTGCCAGCTAGCATGAAATTACTCACCATCGCTTAATAAGATCGGATAATTAGAGAGTTATTGGTAATGGGAACTCCACATTTAAACTATTAACAGTTATATCAGCCGATTAAACAGATTCCTGAGTAGATTTCATGGTGTAGGGTCCCGTTTTATTTTTCCGAATTATCTAGCATGGAGAAGATTGTCGAAATCAACATAATTGAAATACAGATGTAACTATAAATTACTTTGCCAATATAGCCATTTTGTTTTTTTAAAAAACGGCTAAACCTTACGCCTTTTTATGAAACGGTTTCTTTTCACAGTATGAAAAGGTAATATGTCATGAGTTTCATCAATATAAGCATCACAATGGCCTCCTAAAAACTAATAAATATCGCTAGTATAGGTATAAATCTTCAAAAATTATAAACATTTTAATTAATTAACTAATTCTGTACCATCCAATTTATAATAACAAAAGCATCTGTTATGTTAATTTTGCAAGCAGTGTTTCTATCTTTCTGATTGTATCTGAAAGAGTATAGTTATGAACACCGATAGTATAACAGTATGAGCGTGATCTGATTACCTGCTAATTTGTATTTTTGTTAATACTTTTAATAGATTCCATGAATGTTCATCACCTTGCGCATACCAGTCATACTGGTACTATTCCCTATCATCACATCCCGGATGATAGTATGTTTTTTGCCAACATAAGCAATCATCAACATCATCTCATTTTTCTCTTTAGCAACGGTAAGTTTTAATATACCAAAATGTCTTAGCTAAAGTAGACGCAGGCTCTTTCTTGCCTGACGAGATAAAGCCTCATCATCATGATATTTGCCTTCAAGGATATCCGTAGTTATCCCAATATTGCCATGACATATGCCTCTGCAACGAGGATCAATATAATTGATCCATGACAAAACAATAACCAATAAGATCTAGTTAATATTATTGGTTTAACTAGGATAGTAATAATTCACTAAAAGAATTAAAAATAATTAAATATAACCAAATGGACATACCCCCACCCAGATCCAGATGTTAATAGATATTGAAATCTAAAATACTTTACGTTTAAGTCAAGTAATAGGATAATTAGCAATATTAAACTCTACTATAAACAGTAGAATTTTAGAAAATTATTAAATAAATTTTTGCCAATTAAGGTTGTATATATTTACACAACAACTAAATTCTTATATTGATTGACTTAACTTAAGCTAGCTATCAAATAGCTAAGTGAAGTGGAGTGCAATAGTGATTATGTTAGTCCTTATCTTAACATGGTAAAACGAGCAACTAAAAAGATCACAGTATCTTTTCCATTAAAAGTACTTAAAATCTTGACAGATGAAGGCACTTCTAGATAAATTAGTAATTTACGGCATGCTACAAAATAGTGAACTACTATGTTAAGCATTTTATACGCGTTCACTTAGCAATCATTAGCAAATGACGATAATTTATCGTAAAGAACCTGATAATAAAATTCAAGAAGCAATAAAAATCGTTATGAATCAAAAATATTTATTTCAGATAGATCGGAATATTAATTATTTGTCTTAATTTTTTAATTGATAAAATAACTAAAGTTTTTTATAAAATTTTAGCTTAATTGTTTTTTAATTCAAAAAGTTTAGTTTCATATAACAGTAACAGCGCGATGTTAAACGTAGTATTACTTCTATTATTATAAATAATAGGCATGATTCTCTGGCTTATATTATATATTGAGCCATTATTTATTATTTTTCATACCTGGAATGTTAAATCGCTGCTTGAAGCGATCAACACGGCCGCCAGAATCCACATCACGCTGTTTACCTGTATAGAATGGATGACATTTACCACAAATATCCAAATTGAGTTCATGATGAACAGTTGATTTTATTTTCATTACATTACCGCAAGAACAACTCGCAATAACTTCTTTATATTTAGGGTGAATATCTTTTTTCATAAAAAACCTCTATATTAATCCGCATCGCTATCTAAGTCTAACACTAGAAAGCATACGTCAAATTTATTAACAATAGAAAATTGCTAATAAAGGTTAGCCTTTATACAATATAAAGAAAATCTATTTATAGCACAATGAAATTTATTCAAATAATGTTATACTTTATATTTTATGTCTTATAAATAATCTGTATAATAATTATTAGGAATATTTAATAATGCCTATTCTTCAAGTGGCGCTTCCTCTTCCGCTGATGCGTGTTTTTGATTACCAATCCAATCTTCCTTTACCAATCAAAGGTTGCCGGGTATTGCTGCCTTTTGGCAAACGGACTACTTTAGGTATTGTATTATCACATAATCAAAATAGTAAGCTCAATAGTAAGCAATTAAAAAACATAAAACGAGTCTTAGATCAAGAATCGATATTTTCGGATAGTTTATGGTCATTACTACTTTGGGCATCTGAGTATTACCATCACCCGATTGGTGAAGTACTATTTCATGCACTACCAGTTTTACTACGGCAAGGTAAAACGCCAACATTTACTCCACTATGGCAATGGCAAATCACTCAGCAAGGTAAAAATTTTTCCCTAAACCAGCTTAAACGAGTACCAAAACAGCAACAGGCACTCGCATTACTACAGCAAAAACCCCTTTATCGTCACCAAATAACAGAACATGAATTAAGTGAAAATGCTCTACAAACATTAAAAAAGAAAACTTTGATTCAATTATCACCAATCCAACCAAAAATAAAAAACTGGCATTCGCTTTTTCATCTGTGTGCTGAAAAACCAAAACTTAACATAGAGCAATTAACAGCAGTAGGTGCAATAAGTTCTAAACTAACTTTTATGTCTTGGTTATTAGTAGGTATTACAGGTTCTGGTAAAACAGAAGTCTATCTCAGTGTCATTGAAAAGGTTTTAGCGCAAGGTAAACAAGCATTAGTCTTAGTACCTGAAATTAGTCTTACTCCTCAAACTATGCAACGATTTAATGAGCGATTTAATGTGCCAGTTGATGTTCTACATTCTGCATTAAATGATAGTGAACGACTGGCGGTCTGGTTGCGTGCAAAAAAGGGACAGAGTGCTATTGTGATTGGTACGCGCTCCGCATTATTCACGCCCTTTGCCAATCTTGCCTTGATCATTATTGATGAAGAACAGGATAACTCTTACAAACAACAAGACGGATGGCGTTATCATGCCCGGGATCTAGCTGTTTTTCGCGCAAAAAAAGAGAACATTCCAATTATTATGGGCACAGCAACACCTTCGTTAGAAAGTCTCTATAATATTGAGCAAGGAAAATATCACCGTTTAGATCTAACCCAACGAGCAGGAAACGCTAAACCAGCAAATCAACTTTTACTTGATTTAAAAGGCCAGCCATTAAAATATGGTATGTCAAAACCATTAATTCAGCGTATTGAATATCATCTGGAAGCAAATAATCAAGTGATACTATTTTTAAATCGTCGTGGATACTCACCAACATTGATTTGCCATGATTGTGCCTGGATTGCTGAGTGTTCACGTTGCGATCATTATTACACACTACACCATCACCAACGTCAGCTACGTTGCCATTACTGTGATACTCAACTACCAATCCCAATACAGTGTTCACACTGTAGCTCAACGGATCTGTTCCCTGTTGGTTTAGGAACTGAACAGTTACAGGAGGTGATTAATCAGATTTTTCCTAATATACCAATTAGTCGCATTGACAAAGATAGCACTCGGAAGAAAGGCTCATTAGAAAAACAGTTAGCAAGTATCTATACAGGTGGTGCTCGGATTTTGATCGGCACCCAAATGCTGGCTAAAGGACACCATTTTCCTGATGTTACTTTAGTTGCCTTACTGAATGTAGATGGCGCACTTTTTTCCAGTGATTATCGGGCAACAGAAAAATTTGCTCAGCTTTATATCCAAGTCTCTGGACGGGCTGGACGGGCCGGTAAACATGGCGAAGTGATCCTGCAAACCTACCACCCTGAACACCCATTATTATTGACTTTATTAGAAAAAGGATATAACGCATTCGCGACAGAAACACTAGCAGAACGAGATGATGTTTTTTTGCCACCATATAGTAGTCATATCATGATCCGTTCAGAAGATCATAATAACCAATTTGCACCTGATTTTTTAAACAAGCTCCGCCAATATATAGAACAACATAACATGCGCGATTCACAACTTTGGTTAATAGGTCCTTTACCGGCGATTCAGGCTAAGCGGGCAGGCCGATTTCGTTGGCAATTACTACTTCAGCATCCTTCGCGCGCCTATTTACAACAATTCCTTTCGCATATTTTACCTGAAATTAGAGCATACCCTGAAAGTAGAAAAGTAAAATGGAATATTGATGTTGATCCAACTGAAAATTAATCGCTGCTATTTAATCATCTACTTACACCTAATTGAAGCAAATAAAATTAATTTTGCGAAGCAATGGTATTAAATAAATCTAATTAAATAATTCAAAGAAATTTATTTACAAATTTTGCTAGCAAAGTGCTTAGAATAAGTGTCACTTCCAGGAAAATAGTATGGTTTTTACTTTAAATAATTCATGTTTAATTTTGAAGCAATCTTTCATAGATTACAATGGAGTTTTACTACTCAATACTCATTGAGGTAATTCCTGATTGTACAGCAAAAGATATCAATGGATAGTGATCTCAAGCTCTTCAGCAGAATTAAAATGATGACTTTGCAGCACATATAAATTATGCCCATTTTTGATGTATGGGGTTTTTTGAATATGGTTGCGGATTTATCCTGCTGATTAATTTCGTGGATGATTTCAACAACACAGAGATGATATGCTATGAAAGTATAGCATACATGTATCCACGAAACAAGATATTAGCTGTGATCCCTTGCATGAACTCATCTGTAATGCTGCAGGCAACTGATAACCACCACCTATTAAGAGTAAGCTCTAAGCCCATTTTTTGCTGCGACAATATGCTGAAAACACCGCCTTATCGAGGGGCGTATCATGCCTCAGTTCGTCTATAACGGTTAATTTCCATAGCGAGCTATAGAGACTGATATGGTGGATGTTAAGATTAAAGTTCCTCAGGTTAGAAATTGCGCAGCAGCAACAGAATATGCTTCAATAGCTTGTTGCTAAACACCTTATCTGAAGCGTGTAATAAAACATTAAAAAATTTGCTACCATGGCGGCTCTACCTACATGCGAAGCATATTCACCAGTGATTTTCACAAAGATCTAGAGGTTCTTTTTTGCTGAAACCACACTATTTCTCTGCCTGAATAGCATCAGAAGACTGAAACAGCAATGGCTTGAAGAGAAGCACAGGCAATGCTGCATACATGATTTAAGCGATACGTGTTACGTTTATTTCTTGGGTAATGTGGTATATACAGTCTCCTGTCAGGTAAGATGATTACCTTTACCTGCTGGTTATTATCGGCATCACTGAGCATGGACGTAAGAAGCTAGTTGCGGTTGAAGATACTATCAAGAGTCAGAAACGGAACTTGGGCGAACTTCTCAATATCCTCCCCGCAAGCGCGTATCTTATAACCATATCTTTCAGTCTCGCTAAGGGAGATGCTGCCCTTGATTTTTTGAATGCAATGGCAAAGATATTCCCAGATATGCAGGACTAACGCTGTTTGGCACATAAAACAGCTAATGTGCTGACTTCAGTCCCCAAAAACATGCAACCAAAAGTTAAGGCTGAGCTCCACAAAGAGATCTGGTTAGCAGAGAGGCGAAATGCTACTAATAAAGCCCTTTATATTTTGTTGGCAAGATTTTCAGCGAAGTATCCTGCAGGAATGAAGAAGCTGGAGAAAGATCGAGAAGAACTCCTAGCATTCTAGGACTTTCCGTTAGCTCAGTCATTGGGCGTCCATAATAAGAACGACAGAATCCGATTGAATCTGCTTTTGCGAGAATCATGCTACACGAAGGCTATCACGCGAAGAACTGTGGTTCGAGAAAAGCAATCCTTTCAATGCTATTTAAGCTGCTACAGTCTGCTTAGAAAACCTGGAAGCGGCGAAAGTAATTTGAGCTGCTGTGACCATAGTGGCAAATAATGTCCAATTTAAGTATGGAAAATATAGTTTCACTAAACATTAGAGCAAAACTCTAGCCTAATCGCAATAAAATATGTTTACTAATAATTAGTGTTGTTATCTATGCTATATATAGCATAGATAATTAATTACTAGCTATTTTAATAAATTTTTAATGAAAATGGCATATTATTCACGACTGATCTTTTTGGCTGCTTGTAAATATTGCTAGATAATTCATTAATGCCATCATTTTTAATAGGAGAATTAGGATCTAAGATGGAAATTGCAGCAAAAACTTTTTGGTATTCATTATAAATATAGGCACTAAATACACGTAATTATAAAGAATTTTCCTATATCATAGAAAAATCTTTTTGTATTGATATCGCTAAAATTTTCTTCAATGAGAAGCTAAAATCAGCGCACAAGGTGTGTAGGTATATAAACCTTTCTTTTTAGTAAAGGAAGTCATTTTGATTTAGATAATGCAGCTAATAATGCTATGCATTCGCCAGAAGCATGCATAGCTAATTTATATTTTCCACAATGGGTTGGTTGGTGTGCAGAAATTTCTTATCAAAGAATTTGATTCTACTTAATCCACAATCATATCGTCATATCAATTCTGATCAATAGCTTGAGATCACTCTGCATCAATATCTTTGACTGTACAATCAGGAATTACCCCAATCAGTATTGGCTAGTAAAACTTCATTATAGTCTAGGACGATTGATTCAAAGTTAAACTTAAATTATAAAAAAAAGCTATGTTAGCAAAGGTTCTTGCTTTGCTAACAGAGCAATTTATAACCATATCTGTATTTCAATTCTTGTAGTTTCAAATAATCTTCTTCAAGCTAGATAATTCGGTAAATAAAACGACCATACTACACCATGGAAAATAATATATTCAGCCATCCTTTTAATCGGCTGATATGATATAACTGTTCATATTTTAAATGTAGAATTCCTTAGGAATAACTCTATGATTATCCAACATTATTAGGCAATGCTGACTAATTTCATGCTCGCTGACAAAAGTTTCATACCATTTAGCTCCATCCGAACCATAGGATGGATTTTTATCGATGATAAGGTCAAGAAAACAGCTAACACACTCTGCATTAAACTCTTTTAAAATTTCATTGTTCACATGACCATGTCGATCTCTTGCGATTAATACCGCAATTCGTTCTTTCCTTTTATCTCCTCCTTTCTAGCGTTTTTAGCTTTTTCCTATCTTGGATATAACACTTCTCTTTAAAGGATTTAGAGAAAAATGTTTCATCGACTTCAACAATACCAATTAGTGCATTTATGTTACCTATCGCTACTGAAGCAAGAAAGCTGTAACGATAGCTAAACGCTATTTTCAAATCAATACCTGTTTGTTTCGCTGACTCTTCTAAAGTCAAACTATTCAACATCTATTCTAGATAACTAAAGCATTTATCCTTGTAATGTAGTTTTGCCGGAGGACTTAACTTATAGTAAAATTATTAAATATTTTCCTGCAATCGAGAATTTGCAACGATATCGCTTGTAACCCTAACGAATATCCCACTACCTGATAACATGTTCAGTGTGACAATATTGACAGGATAAAGTGGAATAAGTTCCTTCAATATATAAATCAAGATCATCTAACAGATTGTCGCCGAACTAATTAATGAGATACAGCTTTATGCTAGCATGGAGTGTAAGGAAAGAGTCTCTTTGATCTGTATGATTGTTTGCTTTTTCATGGTAACCTGTATACCGAAAATCATTCATACAGGATAAGGGATTTCTATCAATAACTTTTGTCAACATAACAAAAAAAACCATATTATTTTCCGAGATATGAAAATTAGAATGATCAAGGCACCAACCTTAACTCTACGATTGGCACCTGAATAGAAATAGTTATCAATCGTGACCAAATAGATCGCGGGTATAAACTTTATGTTTTACATCTTTCAGTTCCGGCATCAATCGATTAGCTAGAATAATATCGCACTGTGCTTTGAAATAGACTAAATCAGTAATTACTTTGGAGTGAAAGAATTCGCTTTGTTGTAAAACTGGCTCATAAACTACCACTTCAATTCCTTTTGCTTTAATTCGCTTCATGACACCTTGTATTGCCGATGCTCGGAAATTATCTGAACCGGCTTTCATCACTAACCGATAAACGCCTACTTTTTTTGGATTTTGACTAATAACCCTATCGGCAATGTAATCTTTACGCGTTTGATTCGATTTCACAATCGCATTAATTAAATTATTTGGTACATTATCATAGTTAGCTAGCAACTGCTTAGTATCCTTTGGTAGGCAATAACCCCCATAACCAAAAGAGGGGTTGTTATAGTGGCTGCCAATACGTGGATCTAGTGAAACACCTTCAATAATTTGCCGACTATCCAATCCGCGACTATGAGCGTAAGTATCTAATTCATTAAAATAAGCCACTCGCATTGCCAGATAAGTATTGGTAAATAATTTTATTGCTTCCGCCTCGGTGGCATCAGTAAATAGCACCACAATATCTTTTTTCATCGCCCCTTCTAATAACAAATCAGCAAAAATCTTAGCGCGTTTGGAACATTCTCCAACCACAATACGAGAAGGATAAAGATTGTCATATAGAGCTCTGCCTTCACGTAAAAATTCCGGTGAAAAAATAATATTTTTATACCCTTTTTCTTGTTGCAAGCGGACGATAAAACCTACAGGGATGGTGGACTTAATAACAATGGTAGTGGGTGGATTAATATGGTTTACATCATCAATCACTTCTTCAACGGAAGAAGTATTAAAATAATTAGTTTTAGCATCATAATCTGTCGGGGTAGCAATTATCACATAATCTGCTCCCTGGTAAGCTTCTTGTTTATCCGTTGTTGCCCTAAAATTCAATTTTTTTTCTGTCAGAAACGCCTCAATTTCTTTATCTACTATTGGTGATTGCTGGTTATTTAGCATCGTTACTTTTTCAGCAATAATATCTAACGCAACAACCTCATGATGTTGTGCTAACAACATCGCATTCGACAGGCCAACATAACCTGTTCCTGTAATAGCAATTTTCAAAATTAACCTCTTAAATATTTAGGTCTTAGATCCAGGAAAAGTATAGTTTTTTGAATAATTCAGGTTTAACTTTGAACCAATCTTTCATAAACTGCAATGGAGTTTTACTACCTTATACTGATTAGTATAATTCCTGATTGTACAACAAAATAATTGATGCAAAGTGATCTCAAGCTCTTGATTAAAATTGAAATGATGGCTTTGTTTTATACACCCATTAAATTACTCAACCATACCATTCCTTTGAGGATACATCGACAGGCTAAAGTCAGTGTTCTATACCAAGCTTTGTATACAAACGGTTGAATTCCTGTTTTCCGATGGTGCCTAAACGTTTTCGCAGACAAAAAAGGGATCTGTAAATTCTTTGCTATTGTCTGTAACTACACACCATATGGATAGCCATAGGACATGCTTGGTTAAGATCAGGTAAAAGGTCGAGAATTAGGCGCTTTCTTGTAAAGAAAGATAAAAATTCATCAACTTGCGTGATCTACTATGCCTACGAAAAGATAACGTCGTAAAGTTTCATTTGGTATTTTGAAAAGATATTTTCCATCTACGTGCAGATAATCTGCCTTATAACTTTTAAACGCTTTATGCTTTGACTTCGAGGCTTCCTCTCCTGCCTCTCATTTCACGGGAAATCCCATTCCTGGCCTACGTAAACAGTGATCCAGGCTAGAGATCGAAATTAATGGGGTTCAAGAATTCGCGTATGACTATGCCAACAGATCGTTGAGAGGAAAAAAGTTTTTGCAGGAAAACAACTACGGCTTCCTAATTGGGCAACAGCATCATCAGAAAAGGATGGGGAATATAGCTGTGATCATCAGGCTATGTTGGCAAAGATTGTTGCTTTTCTCGCAAAGCAATTTGTAGTCACGTCTGTATTTTAATTATTGTGATTTCAAATAATTTTCTTCAGTCCAGATAATTCGTTAAATAAAACGATCTACACCATGGAATTTACTCAGCCATCCTTTTAATTAGCTGATATAACTTGCTCAGATTTTTAATCTGGAATTCCTTACCAATAACTCTCTAATTATCCAATTTTATTAGGTGATGGTGACTAATTTCATGCTCGTCGGCAGAGGTTTCGTATCATTTAGCTCTATTTGAGAAAAGCATTGACTCTTTATCGATGATCGGCTCAAGAAAACTGCTAACAGAATCTGCATTAAACTCTTCAAGAATCTTATTGCTCATATATATATGACCATGTCGATCTCTAGCGATTAAGACCACGATTCATTCTTTCCTTTTATTTCCTCCTCTCCCCCCCCTTTTCTAGCTTTTCTAGCTGGGATATATAAGGCTTCCCTTTAAAGGATTCAGGAAAAAATTTTTCGTCAACTTCAAAAATAGCACTTAATGTATTTATGCTGGCTGTCTCCGCGCTGAACCAAGGAACCAGCAACAAGAGCTAAGTAAACGCTGTTTTTAAATCAATGCCTTATTTTTCCCTGAATCCAGTAAAGTCATGCTATTCAACATATATCACAGATAACTAAACTATTTATCCCTGTGATGTAGTTTCGCAAGAGGACTTCCACTGAGATTATTAAATATTTTCCTGCAATCGGGGATTTTACAATAATATCGCTATAACCCTACGAATATCCTCATTGAATAACATGCTTATTGTGACAATATGGGCAGGATATAAAGTGAAACGAGTTGCTTCAATGCATAAATCCACATCATCCAATAAATTGTCACTGAGGTAATTAATGAGATGCAGCTTTATGCCAGCATGGAGTAAGGAAAGAGTCTTTTTGATCTGTATTCTGTTTGCTTTTTCATGACAATCTCTGTAGCAAAAATCTTTCTTATAAGTATAAGGGATTTATACCAACAACCTTTCCAACATAGCCTATTATGTATATCAATCGATGCATCTCCTAAATAGCTTTAGTGAATTTTAATAACGCCATATCTGGCTGTCTACAAGGCCTATAAATAGTAAAAAAACGTAAACTAATAGTCGACAAATTATACAAATAAGAATAAGCATGTGCCATTATCTTATTAGCTATTTTGATAACAGTATAAAGGAAGATGGGATGAGAATAGACTTCTTGCTAAAATAAGAAAATTAATTATTTCTACCCTTTTACTGAGGTAGAAGCATAGATTAAATGCGGGGTTTAGCCCTAATAATAACCTTACAATATCAACATAAAACTGATTAAATTACTATCCGCATAAACAAAAGCATCCTTTAACGAGTACTGGACACCCGCTTTCGCTGCCAGAAATGGCTCATCTCTCCTCTATCGAATTTACCTAAGGCAATCACTTTAATTACTTTTTTCGCTCAATAATATCCATCCAGAAAAAATGAAATTATGAAAAAATTGTTAACCACTCAATACTAGCTTTTTTAAAGCTAGGATCATAGTAATAATTAAGATTATCTAAACTAACAAGATCATAAGCATATTCTAATAAATGCGAACATAACGTAAATCCAATAAAACCGATACATCCTGTTATTAAATATTTCATAGCTATTTTTAGTTTCTATAGAAATATGAAAGATATTTATCTTTTATGTAGTACAAAAGCATATCCGGCATTTATTTCTTTCGCCAACAAATACACAATTAGTCAATAATAAAAAAAGTATAAATTAAGCAGCATAAAAGTTAGATCAAAACTCTAATTATTAAATTAAAAATCAACTAATACTAACTTGCCATTTACTTTGACAGTTTCTATTATTTGATAGGCAAGCTACTAATTTTTAGTACTGGTTTTACTCATTTCTTTATTAATTGATACTGCTTTTTAATTCCCCTTCCACTTGATCAATCCAATTTGGCTACCTGTTTCAATAATTGATGTTGTTTAATCATATCTTCACTCTAAAAAACAGGACGCATAAACATAAACTCCCAATGTAATGAAATGGCTTTATTTTCCATTGCCATAATATCAAAGGTTTTAAGATCGTTGATTAATGCCAATTTTTATTGTGGAATAAGAATATCTAATGCCTATTGATAATACTCATCACTGTGAGTTAATGAAGCCAAATAGTCGAGATGTTGAATTCCTAACGCAGTAAACTGTTAGCTAAATGGTTTTTATAATTAATAATAGCATGTGCGCACCTAATTCAGTGACCCATTCCTATATATCAGATTGGCTGCCAGTCAAGCGGTAGTTAAAACACACAACTTTGTTAGTTTAGGCGGTAATTAGATCAGTATCGAACCAACATCAGCGGCGGCACTAATAATTAATATAGATTTACCGGCAACGCCATCCTATCCTGGCGTTAATCAGTCAAATACAATCTCCAAATCGATAATTGACCTGAATGGCAAAACTACTGCCTAGACAGCAGTTAATGATTTTGCTTTATGCTAGAGAATTCGCTTATTTACCAGCCCATATTCTAGATAGCATCCAGATAGACCTATCAATAGAGTCAGGATAATAGGCCCTATCGCTAGATTTAAATAAAGTAACCTCAATTCTAACAGACTCCCACCACCACTCTCCAGAAGCATCCCCAATTCAAAATACCTGGCGCTTTACACTCGCAAAAATTTGTATCCAGCAAGTTCTACCACAATAGAAGCAATTTTAATTAACAGATCAGTTATCTTATTGTTTAGGTGGCTGCTTGCTTAGCTAGCTCAATTTCATAAAGTGAATGTATATCCGTGAATGGTAGGGTAGGTTATAAGTAAAAACAATCGCTCTCATGGCTGACTTCATAAAGCAAGAAATTTCAATCAACGGGAAGAAAAGTAAACTTCTTGAGACCATAAGAAATAATGCTAATTATTTAATAAAATAATAAATTTATACTTGCTTAAATAGGATTAACTTAACAATTATGAAAAATAATTTATTTGAATAATCTCATATCTTTTAAAATATGCGCATAGAATTTTCGTCAGGTAAAATCGCTTAGATCAAAAAATTCTAAAATCTAAACCACTAACTTCTTTCACTCTATTGCTAACTCATCACAAAATTTGCGACTATAAAACCCCATCTAGATGATTATAGATAGCGGCTAACACGGTAGAAAATTGTTGAATTCGTTGATTCTGATAATAATGGATCGGGCACAAAATCGCGATAAATAAATTTATTATTGCTGTTTTTTCAGTAAATGATAAATAATTGCTTCATCTTTTTGAATTTTTACTGCTAATTCTTGTACTCACACCACAAGGCTGTTTAGCAAAAAATAAGGTTCTAATTTTTGCCATAAATGCACTTGTTAATCAAACACTAAAGTGTGTTCAGCTAAATTGAGCTAACCAAGGATTGGTTTTCATTAAACCCTTTTTCCATCAACCAACTGACTGAGGAGGGATAAAACACCAACTTATCATTCAATCCAAATAAAGGGATCCGTTTTAAATGAACACGATCAACTCTTCTAGCTAATCAGCATTATATTAGTGATAATCCGCTAATATTTACATCAAATTCTGTTTAGTAATTTATTAGCAAATCTAGTGTATAAGGGTAAGAGAGGGCTACACTCCGCTCTTATGGTTTTCGAATCTATTCTCTCGCCTAAAATTGGAGGTTGTTTACTACCAGACACCAGGGTCAGCAACTCAAATCCAGTTACCCTTAGCCAGTTCCAGTTTCTTTATCGCTGAAAGATATTTCGCTAAAACCTTACCAAAAATATCAAGGGCTTTATTACCGGCATTGCGGCTCTTTGCTAGCTAGACCCTCACCCACCTCAGCCTTAACTTTTGCTTGCATGCCTTTTAAAATTGAAGCTAGCACATTAGCTGTTTTGTGTACCCAACAGCATTCGTTGGTGCTGCGCGTCCAGAGGAATATTTTTGCCATTGCATTTCAAAAACCAAGGGCACCGTATCTCCCCTAGCAAGCCTAGGAGATACACTTAAGCCACTCTCGCTCGCACAGGCCATTAAGAAATTAAGCCCAGTTTGCTGCTAACTCTCGATAAGCATCTTCCCCAGCAACTAACTCCTTACGATATCCATGCTTAGTGAGGCCGATAACGACCAGCAGGCAAAGGCGCTTCTCTTACCTATAAGAGAAGCGTATAATGCCATCGGCTAAGAAATAATCGTATGGCGATCGCTTAAATCCTGCAGGCACGATTGTCTTTGGCCTTCAAACCATTGCTAGTATCAGTCTGCTAATGATACTGGAAAACTATGTGATTTTCACCAAGAAGCCCCCCTAGAGCCTTCAAGAAAATTATCGGTGGATATGCTTCGCAGGTATAAAACCATGGTGTACCAACTCTTCGACACTTTTTGCACGCTTCAGATAAGGCAATAGCAAGCTATTGAAGCATATTCATTGCCGCTGCGATCCCTAATCTTAAGCACTTTAATCTCAGTATCACCAAATAGCAATTCTGTATAGTTCACTATGGTAAATAACCATTACGGACGAGATAGCATGGACGCCCATGTCCAATAAGGCGGCGTTCAGCATCTTCTCGCAAGCTTAGATTCAAGCTAAGCCTTAACGAGGATGACTACTAGCTTCCAGCACCTTTACGGATGAGTGCTTGAAAAGGATTACAGGTAATATCTGGTTTCGCGGATCCACACCCATGTAGGTGGACTTTTTAATGCTATATAATATCTATTATATTGAAATTATTTATGAAATCAATCATCAGGATACATACACAAGCATTTCCGAAAACCCATACATCAGAAATGAACTTTACTCGTAATGGAGTAAAGAATAAGGAAAAACTAAAGATATTAATATATAAATAGATGTATAGTATAAAAAAGTACTTGACAAGGCTAAAGCATATAGTATTAATTATCGAGTATCAATACAATTTATCAATAATTAAGTTGATGACTCAAATAGTAGCTCTCTCTCCGACTCTCAGTGAGAGTAACCAAACATTACTAGCAGCAATGTATTGATTTTACAGATCAAGTTAATATTATTTAAATTTGAAACGTAATTTTTGTTTGCCACATTATCATTATCTACTTGTTTCAATATCTGGCGCCCTGTTTTTACCAGGGCATCAGTCAGCTTCTTCATTGTCCTGCTTTCGGAAGAAAAACGATGCCAATATAGCATCCTACGCTGGCATAGTCCGGGTGTAAGGTCGACTAAATTCACCTGAATTTAATTCATTAATAATTTATAAATGTAGGATCATACAACAGGTTGAGCCTTGCTTAGCAAGTTGAACAAATGCCTCAGATGAGTTCACAATATAGCAAGGAACACTACCAGGAGATAGATTAAAATTCTCTTACACACAAGCTTGATGCAATCATATAAATGATCAAAAGCGACAGGTTGCACTTTTAAAAGTGAGTTTTTTGTTACCCCAGTAGGGAAATAACGTTCAGCAAATCTAGGTGAGGAAACAAATAAATAATCTAGCCAACCTAGTTTATCTACCAGGCACACAGGTAAAGGCTCTGGTTGAATACTAATTGCGCAAACGACCTCTCCTCTACGTAGAAAGGTCTTGAGTCCTGGTTTCATCTTCAACTTAAATATTAAGACGAATAGGACTGTCATGTAACACTGGATTGAGTGCAGGCAGGAACCAGGTTGCTAACCTATCACCATTTACTGCTACTGACAACAACAACGGAGTTGTATCATTACTTTCGTTACCGAGCCATTGCTCTTCTAGTAATTCAACTTGATGTAAAAGCGCGAGTAGTTTTTGTCCTTGCTCAGTTAGTTGATAAGGTATAGTCCTTATCAATAATGGCTGACAAAATAGCTTTTAAGCTGCTTAATTCTTTGTGAAACAGCAGATTGAGTGATACATAATTTTAGGCTGCTCGCTCAAAGCCGCGTTCACGAATCACGCTATCCAATGCTTGTAGTGCTAGATAATCAGTGCGTTTAATCACGAAAAGATCTCTTTAAAATTCAATTCAGATCTTATTTTATATCTTACTATGTAATATTTTTTCAATCGATAGCCGTAGAAATTTTGTTCTACTAATTAATTAATAGCTTTTGCAACAAAAAATAATAAGGCAACTAATTATGACACAGGATGAATTAAAAAAAATGGTTGGCTGGGCTGCTTTAGAATATATCAAACCCGATATGGTTGTTGGTGTTGGAACAGGCTCTACTGTTGTGCATTTTATTGATAGCTTAGCGACAAAAAAGCACTTAATTAAAGGTGCAGTTTCAAGTTCAGTTGCTTCTACAGATAAATTAACCTCGTTAGCCATTCCCATCCTTGATAGTAAGGATGTAGATGATGTTGATATTTACATTGATGGTGCTGATGAATTTAATCCAGATTTAATGATGATCAAAGGGGGTGGTGCTGCTTTGACGGGTGAAAAAGTCATCGCTGCAATGGCTAAGCAATTTATTGCTATTGCTGATAAATCTAAGCAGGTTGATATTTTAGGTGAATTTCCATTACCTGTTGAAGTGATTCCAATGGCGCGTGCTTATGTTGCTCGTCAATTGATAAAGTTAGGCGGCATACCAGAATATCGGCAAAATGTGATTACTGACAATGGCAATGTTATTCTGGATGTTTACAATCTAAAGATTGTAGATCCGATAGAGCTTGAAAATAAAATTAATGCAATTGCCGGCGTTGTTACGGTAGGGTTATTTGCTAATCGCGCTGCAGATATTATTTTGCTGGCAACGCAAGCTGGCGTAAAAAAATTGAGCCCTAAAAGCTAATACATTGATGGTTTTTAAAGTATTGATGAGTTATTAAGCTACTATTTTATCTCGATTAAATTTATTTTTAATTATCTAATTTAGTCAAAAAAATTATAATAATTGATTTAGTATCATAAAAATCTTAAATTTATCTGTTTCATTTCCTTTTTATTCGTTATAGTGTTTTTGCTCGAAATTTATTTTGTTGTTTGGATAAATGATAGTATAGTATTGCTACTGGAAAAATTTTGTTATGACTGTATGACAAAATATGTGATAGCCGTAAAATCTTAGTGATTGAATGGGATGGCGTAAAAATAGTTAATGTGTTTTTACAAAAACAGAAAATTAAATTTTAATTTTTGGAGAGGAGGGGCTGCATCAAAGTGAAATTAATAATTTGTGGGCAGCAATATCAAAGTTATGATAATATCAACAAAAAATTAATTACTATGATCTCTGATGTCCATTTTATCGCTATTCATTTTCGTAGTTATCATAACGAACAAGTTTTGGGCGCTGCTGAAAAATTGATTGCAGTTGATTGTTTTTGTATTACTATTAATCAAGTTGATATTTAATATGCGGCTGAACAGGGATTATTTCCGTTTCAATGCTCCATTTTCCAAAATACGCTCTTGGCAGAAATGATATTTCTACGAATTACTATTGCTTTTACGTTATATTTCCAGAAACAAGTATGAAAGCTCATCGTTGGATGATGGAATAAACAAGCTAAAGAAAGCTATGTATGAAGGAAGAGGTAAAATTAGATATCGGTTATAATCATATAACTACTCAATTAGCTATTTTAGCTAAAATATTCGAATGAATGTTTATTTTATGATATTGAAATAAGTTACCAGTAGGTAATGCTTACCAAATTTCTACTATGATTGAATTACTCAAACTCAATATGAGTGATGTAGTTACTTTACATGTCCCTTAGACAGCAAATACTAAGAATATCTTTGCCAAAGAACAACTAACCTTGATGGTTAGGAAATTGAATCGCCATTTAATTAAAGATCAAAAGGCATCCATTATTGGTAAAAGAAGATAGAATCGGTTTATGGGGTCTGTTGTAAGTTAAAATTTCATCAAATAGTATGATTTTTAAGCTAACACTCTAATTTTAGAGACATTTAACCACCATAAGTTTGGCTTAATAAGCCTCATAGCTACACTCGGCCATCACATATGCAGTCCTGCATGATAAAGTTTTTCATTACGATCACCCATTCTGGCAATGCTATTATCCATCCAACGGGTTTAACTACCGCTTCCGAATATACGAACCTTATCAAAACGCCAGCTAAATGCGTTTTGCCTGTATGTTAAAGAAGACGCCTGTTCACCTCTATAGACCCATGAAGTAGAGACTGGCGTAAACAAATGCAGTGAGGAAATCGTTATCATCTCACCTAACCACCTTTGATGATGGCAAGATAAAAATGACGTCAGATATGAGCTATTCTATCACACCAGGCGATAGGCGGCAAGGGGTATTAAGCAGACAATGATCCACAAACTCTTTGATGTCGAAGAGGCGGTGTTGCGTGAAGCACTGGTAAAAAAGCTAAATAACAGCCCCCCAAGTGTGCTCAATTGAGTTTTTTTGCTATGTATATTTCCCAAACCACACACGCGCATTATATAAAGCCAGCGTGCCGAAAACAGAGCATTTACGCGCTGGATTTTTTGCTGGAATCCTCATCGTCCATGTGATACAGACACGCACTGGGCCAAGCGCCAACTTGTTTGGTATTGGTAGCAATGAGCGAAAATTTGCTGCATGGTAACAGTGAAAAGTATCATAAAACCGGAGTGTAGCATTGCCTAATGAATGTACCCGCACTCCCTGGCTTGTTGGGAAATCTGCAGGCTGTATTATGGGATAAACGACACAACAATCTGCTTTTCATTGTAAAAACGGCTCTAACAACGGACACATGAAAATTACGGTGAATGCTCAATTTATAGTGTATGTAAGGACCCAGATAGCCTGGATATGGTAATAAAAGCCTATCAAGCAGACCTGAGGAAAATCACGGAAGATATTATCGGTGGATGGATTAATGTCATTAATGGGAGTATTGATTAGGTCAATGAGAGGTGTTGAACCCGCATAAATATTATCAATTATCACCTGTTAGCATGGACACAGTGCTTTACCGTTAAGAGTACGTCAACCTAAATATATATTAATCAGAATCCACCTGCAGGGCAGGATATCACAGATTGAATTAATCAAAGTGATTGATCGAAAGCGCCTGAAAACCTTGTTTCCAGAACTTGCAACGGGTTGGAGAAGACGGCCAGGTTCATCGTCAATATCGCCTAGCCCTTTGCTGCTAAACTCCTTTCCTCCACTAAAGAAACATTTGAGCGCGAACGCGCGCCGGATACACAGGGCGGCCTGAGTATCCTTGAGCGGATCCGTATAAGTACTGGGGTAAACATCATGGTTATAGATCTATCAAGATGTTGACCATATAAAGGCAAATATGGTGCGCGCGCTGAGCATTGACTGCAGGGATAAGCTGAGCGTGTATCGTGGATAATGTGCCAGCAAGCGGCTATTTCATCAGTGTGGCGGCAAAAACCTGGGATGCAATCCCTCCCCCCACCGCTCGCTGGCCAAGGCTGCCATCTCAAGCCTGCCTGTTTATGGGAGTGGATCCCAGCAGTGAGTGGGATATTCTCGATACTCTGGCAGAACGCCCGTTCAAAGCCATACATCCATAAACGCCTCTTGTGTTTGCGCCCCTGGTATCACGCGATCATCATGGAGAAGTTACGCGCGCGAACTTAAAAAATCTTTTGAATGCGCTAGGTTTTTTTAAAAGGGCTTCGAACGATGTTATTCAGGCTTTATCACCCGCGATTGTCAATACCCATTGAAATCACCCCATGCCAAAGTATATAAGCTAAACAATATTATTTTATAACACTCAGTTATATTTCTTTGCCACATATTATGACATTAGGAGTAGAATAGGCTGTAATCATTTTAAGTCGCTTAGCTATAAAACTAGTCCATCCCTTTGATTGTTAAATTAGCATAATCCAACCGCCCACCATTTACGCTGCCCCACACTGCTGGCATGACAACAAAAAAACCAAGTTCCCAAGATAGCCTATGCGGTGCTCAACGCTGCGCTGGCCTTGCCATTTGATTATGAGATCTGGTGTCAGGTGATGCCAACCGGCCATGTGTCCTGATACGCGTGACAACTGTTGACGCTCGCCCCGAGATACCCCCTTGATCCACTGATAGCTGCCTGATTAACGAAGCCAGGTTTAACCGCATGGTTGCGTGGGTGAGATAACACTCAATTAGCCCATCAAAATTGATTATAACCAGCAGATCCTGTTTAAACAGGAAGCGCTGGCAGCGCGAAGAAAGGGGCCTCCAGCGCCCAGCTTTGTTCAGGCTACCCGCGCGCGTTTTCACTGTGACAACAATACCGGTGTCTAGTTCAAGCCAGACTGGAGGAACCAGCCGGTGCTTAAGCCCTTAAAAACCGCGAGTTTCCGTATTTTTCGCCGATGATGGAGGCTATGAGGCGGTTAGCGGCAAAAACCCTTTGAGCTAAGGATGTTAGCTATTACTGGTGATTCTGGGTCTAAGTAGCCTGCTCCAGGTAGCGGCCATAAGCGACTAGAAGAATTGTACCAAGCGTTAACTGTTCTCCTCTATCCTCATTTAAGAATAAAGCCGGCAATGAATCAATTATTAAACACGCTGCTGCCACGCACTGGGCCTGACGGTACCACTGGATGGCTGTGAGAGAGCTAAGCAATGATGTCGCCATAGCTTCACTGGAAACTGATCTAGCGACACTATATCCGCTAACCTGACCGCGATTAAAATCCAGACTCGCTAGAGGAGCAGCAACCTCGGTAAATTTTCGCCGCTATATGCTCGATTAAGAGCTATAACGCGATACTGGAGCAGGTGGGGTGGGGTACGCCTGTCTTCTGATCTAACCCATCTGCAAATCAAAACTCTGACCCCTTCCCTCCACAGGCAGAAAACCGTGAAAAAACCACTACCATTACCCTGCTAGCAGAAGAGTTATAGGCCGCGTACGTGCTAATATGGAGACCCAAGCGGCGTTCCAGAAAATCAAAACCTAGGAGGCATAATAATATCTACCCCATTACCACCCTCATAACCGATTTTTATAAGGAGTTTTAGAACAGGTTAACGATGATACTCCTATTATCAATAGATAGCAATCAAGCGCCCCATCAACATCTAAATCTAATACCTAAAGCTGGCTGGGACAATTCCCCAGGTTTTCGTGAGTGGATCTCGATGCACTCAGTATTCACCAGATGAAAATCTACGGTTACATCATCAACAAGAAGAGCTATGAAAGCACAGTCGCTATTACCCGTGATGATATTTCGAAAATGATAATTTTCGCGTATAGATACCTCCTAGGTGTTTCAGGAAATTAAGCCCTCCTCCGCCGCGCACAAGCGGACGAGATGCTATTTGCTGGCTTGCGAAATGGACATCCAGCCACCACTACACAAGGGCAAACATTTTAATAGCGAGTATTCGCTCTATCTCAAGGTCGATAACAGTGGGACCGCCAAAAAAGTCATCAACTAATTGATTGAAAATTAGCTCTGAAGAAACAGAAAAGAATAGGATGCTGCTATTTAGTATCTACTGGACTGCCAGCATGTACTCAAAGCGCTGATTTTCCATTATCAACAGCAAATCAAAGTTAATAACCTTGGCCAACGTTGATGAGGACCGCGCGTTTACTGACAAGAAATTTGTCTTTGATGCCTCGGCACGCCGCAATGTGTGCTATAGCTTCTGATAATAACTTACCTCATGCAGGCATTACTTACACTAAATAACCCTTAAAAAGGCTGGAGTGCTCCATGCGCGCCTCCCTCCCCAGCATCGATGGCGATCGCAAGCTTAGTATTCACGTCCAACCCATCTAAGTGGTGCCTGTCGAGTTGGAAAAACACCCTCCAGTTTACTGGAGCAGGAATTATTGCCAGAAGGCAGCAACCACTAAAGATCTCTAACGAAATGAAAAGCAAGTCTGAGGCTGTTTGGTGACAAATGCGCTCTAAAGGAACTTTAAATCGGATTTAAACGATTATTAATGAAGAGTCAATGGATCTAATGCCAGTGACCAAGATTTATGCGACCGCTATAGCGCCCTATTGATAGAAAAACTAGTCAACTGGCGCGGCACAATAAGGCCATCGCCTTACAGAAAATGAAGCTGGCACTCACCACCGATGCCAGATTTTTGATAGACAGTTTTATCGCTGCTCTTTATAGTATAGAAAATCATTTATTACCGAAAGGCAAAAAATTTATTTATACGATCAAAAAACACACAAAGGCAACTTATTTAATAGTAACTGCTATATATCTATAACTATTTTATTTCTTTTAAAAACATCATGAACTTAATTTTAAAATTACTGGCTTAGAGGGGGGATAAGGTTACACTTTAAATAAGTTTGTATTGAAGCCCTTCTTCACACACTTATTCAAAAAGCGGATATATCGGAACTGCTGTTAGCAATGAATAGTTGCATACGCTATATTGATCATTTCAGGAATTCTGATCGCTTTTACCCCCCATCGTGTGATCATGTTACGTGCTATCTCGTGATAACACTCACCATGAAGTTCATAGAATCACGAGTAATAGCTCCTGATATATTCAAAATTACTGACATGATACAAATAGGCCTCAATGTCCACAGCGCTCATCTGCATAGGATTGCACCTATTACACCTCAGAATAAAGTAATTTAATAGTTTTCAGCGCATAGCTGATTGATCGCTAGTGATGCTGAGTTTTTAGACATGTCATTCATGCAGTCATAAGCTCTTAAGGTTCATATACTCAGAATTCCTCCATGCCAGCGATCACTTTTTCATCGTTGTTAGGATTCTAGGATTCAGGGGGTATTCTCCCACACTATATCATCACGCCAACCAGCGCCAGACTTTAAAACACCTTAAAAACCTAACCAAAGTTTGATTTCACAGATAAAACTATCGAAAACTGATCTATTTTACCTGACCAACAATGCAAAAACAAACCGCTATTAAGAATGACCTCTTTGCATAGAAGTATCATCTACAGACAATCGATAAATTGCTCGATATGCTGGTTAAGATCAAACCCTATCCTATATAGACTTTATACATCTTGCAGCGCGCCCTGTCAGTAAAAAAGGACCTCCGCTATTTCCAACTGAGATCATGCTTCGCATTTTAGTCTTAAAGCGTATCTACTACAACCTATCTAACTAGCAGCTTTGTACTACCAGGTTTTAGACAGAATGAGCTTCAATGGGTTCTGTGTTGGCTGCTTCCCCCATGCCATCAATATCCTTTTGACCGTAACACTAGTAAACGTTCGAGAACAAAATCGGTGAAGCGGATGATAAAGGCATTTTCGATTGTGTAACCTCACAACTCATGAAGAAAGGCTTTATAACTCGTGTCTGGCCAAATCATCGATACCACCTTAACTTGCTACATGCTTTAAAGCCGTCCTTTACGAAGGAGGAAAAGAATAACTAAAACAGGAAGGGATGCCTGCTCATTAGAAACCCATCAAGCGACGAAAAAGATTTAACCCCACGTGGACTAAAAATATGGTAAGAGCCTTATGGCTATAAGCTTTAGGTGAACAGGGATAAGACATACAAGTTTATCAAAAAAATCGTCACTGATACCGCCAGAGCATCCACGACAATCAGGATTTCGAGAGGATCATTGATAAAGCCAACAGCAATCGCAATATCTACGCCAATCAAGGCTATCCCCTCTACGGAGCAGAAAGGTTGCCTGAAGACAAAAGAGGCTATAGGAGGCGGATTTAGCATAAAGGCCATCAAAACAAACTGTTGTATAAAACTCAGCAATGGCGTAGTAAGCACCGGATTACAAAGACAAGGGCAGGGGATTGAACATGCATTCGCGGCGATGGAACAAATAGGTAAAGCGAGGAGAATACCTGAGGCTAATATAAGCACGTACAACCACCCCGTCCATGGCTTTCAGCAATTCCGATATATCTGCTTTTTTAAGAAGCGTGCGAAGAAAAGCTCCTCAATACAAAATTATTTAAAGTGTAATCTTATCCTAAGTCAGCAATTTTAAAATCAAGTTCATGATGTTTGTTTTTAGAAGAAGTAAAATAGTTATCTCATACAACAAGTTAGTATCAAATAACTTGGCTTCGTGTGTTTTTTTAAGCGTATTAATATTTTTCCTCTCGGTATTAAATGATTTGCCACGTTATAATCCGATAAAACGGTGGAATACACGTATATTCCAAATATTGGGTAATGTTGTTAGCAGCATAAAAGCTGAGTGGGTATTTATTACTAAAATATTTAATTATAATAAGAAAATCTGACAATTGTTGAAGGCGCAGAAAGGGAGCTCCAATTTTGAAACACCTGGTTAAAAGTCGTTCATAGTTAAAAGAAAAGATATTTTATATCATGCACATAACATAACCCGCCAAGCAAAGCTTGCTTATACACTAAAAGGCACGCCTATTTCTTATACTGACGTTGCTAGCAAACAAATGCAATACAGCATGCATGTGCATAGCCGCATCATCAACATTACCGATGATGATAGCTTAATCGTTAACCTAACCTAGGATGCCATGTAACGATTAAATAAACAGGCAGCCATGATAAAAGCTTTTCCACCTCCTATTTTACGACTGCGTTCCGTTATGACAAATTTTTGATGAAATTACCCATACTGTTACTAGCAAAATGAGGTATAACCTTGATGCTTTTACAGATACAGCTAAAAACAGTCTACTGGCTATGCCCCCACACTACACAGAAAAACAATATTAAACTACAGGAAATAATATAGTTATGACGAACGAACCGTCTACTGACTTACACTACTACATAGGGTGATAGCTTTTACTGACTGACGCATATAGCCATTGGATGACCGCGCAAATTTATCGCTATGAGGTGTTAAATAACCTAACTTCAGTGAAGACCACATTAGCTAACAGCAGTATGAACATGCCGACCTACAGTTATCAGAACATTAGCGACACCAACATAATTGACAACACTCACCTATACGCACAATAAATATCCGAAGACCATTAATTTAAGCTATGATACTGAAGGCCGCAGGATGACACACGATAAAGGAGGTTGAACCATTATATATGACCTCATGGGGCACCTAATTAGTGTAACTGATGATAAGAACCACACTTCAAGAAGCACTTTACAGTTACTATGGTTTGAACCGCCTGATTATCCGTAACGCTGGTAATAATGATATCAGAAAAATATATTACCGTAGGCCTGAACTGGTTAATGAAGTTAAGACATCCGAAAATAAGGGAAAACTGACTTGATTAAAACCGAGCATACCCTCTTTGCCTGTAAGTGAGGACAAGGAACTGACATTGGCCGCTGCAGACAAAAACGACAACTTGCTGTGATCTAAAGATGTGGGTAAGTCTAGCGAAAGTAAGATTCATGTTTGCTCAGCTTATAACAGTAGTAAACCGAGCAATAGGCTCCATGGCTTTAACGGTAAGCGGGTTAATCCTCTAAAATGGCACGTATCATTTAATCAATGGCTACCTGACCTACAATCCGGTATTAATGCGATTTAACTGTCCAGATAGCTTAACTCCATTTGGAGCGGCTAAATATTAATGCTTATGTTTACTGTGCTTGTGACATCAATCATATTTATCTTAAGCTGGGAGGCCGATTACTAATTTGTAACGGGCAGCATAGGCGCTTAACTTGGCGGTATTCACTGCGCACTTCATCAATTGCACCAAAGGGTGATAGCATGGTTGTCTCCATTAGTTTAGCATCAGCTTCATCATTAATTATCGGTTGCCTAGGTATCCGGTTTGCATATTACAGGGATAATAACCGGTGCGATGGAAAATGCGAATCCAGAGAGTCCTCAAGTACTCTAAGCTGGATATCAACTCGCCACAGTAGTAGTGGGGGGATGGTAAAAGGTTTTAGAAGGTTTTTAAGAATGCTGTAAATAATTCAATGAACAGAGTCAAATTAAGAGTTTCCCCTCAACATTACCTAATGGTAAATACGCTATGACACTTATGAATGGGGAGTTTTAAAAAGCAAAATGGCATGAAGTTTAGTTTAATAATAAGATGATTTATGCCGCAGACCAGAAAATTACCCCCATATTGATATTAAATTTATTCTAAAAAAATAAAGGATGATATGCAGGAGAAGGAAAACTCCTCAAAAATATAATTATATTGACCTGGGTTGGGGGAAGGATGGACACATGAAAATCTAACTGGTTTAAAACTTGAACGATAGTTTCCGTCTTAAATATCTTATCGAAGATTCTTTTTATTATGAATAAAAACTTTCTTGATAGAGCGAATGACATTATAAAATCTATCCCTCTACCTAGAGGGTTACAGTCAAAAAATTATATCAAATAATTATTAGTGATCTGAGGATGTCCATGCATGTGGTTATGGGTTTTTGTTTTTGCTCGTAATAAACAGACGTTGTATGAATTTCTTTATCTCTTAAATATCTATTAACATATTCTTTAACATTTCACAATGATGCACTAAATAGGTATATTAAACTTGATAACACTAACCAAGAAAATTACATTTGAAATGCCTGATCAACAATAAAATGGAATTTCTTCCTAACACTTGTATGAGGAGGCTAGTGATTGCATGGAAAGTACACTACTCTTGCTCCACTACAACTGGAACTTTAGAACATCCTTTTTTGGCATATTCTCACTCAGTGACTAGGCGCCTGATTACCAGTATCGTCTGTACTTTATTAACCTGTGTGGTGACTTTTTACTAGCGGCATATGAAATACCGTTTTGGTCTGAGAAAAGATAATTAGTCCTAATCTTAAACAACGACTATTAATCGTGATGAGAGGAGGTGCCGTTGCTATTGTTTCGGTACTAATGCAATGTGGCACGAAGGGATGAGGCACAAACCCTACAAAGATAGTGGTGATGCGCTAACGGTGTGCTACTGTCATACAGGGAAGGATGTTATTTCAGACAAACGCTACAAAGACTAGGAATGTCAAACTTTACTGAATAAAGACCTGAAGGCAGGGCGATGACTGTAGTTGAAATTCACGTTACCGTACCTCTGACTTAGCTTCAGAAAGCCGCTTTGACCTCATTTATCTATAACCTAGGAAATATGGCTTTTGTGCATTCAACATTACTAATAAAACTGAATGCTTGTGATAGACAAGGGGTCTGATAAGATGTGATGCTGAAAATATAATGAAGGTAAAATATCAAAAGGACTGATTAATCGATGGGCGATAGAGCGTGAACTGTGTCTACAGGATTAATGTTATGTACATCAAACGCCTTCTCATTGCTGCGTCACTAATTACAAGTACCCTACTCTCCATCGTGCTCAAGTTTTAATATGTAAAAAACGTCGACCTAAAACTAGCTAATCACTCACTGAGTGCCGTCCGAGGGTGTGATGATGTTGTGCCAGCTTTGCACACTATGACCAGGTACTTAATATTTTTAATAAAATAACTACACAGGATATACACCAATAGGCCATACAGGGATCTAAGCATGAGAATCTTTTAAGATACAGCAAACAATTACGCCTGAACAGTGTGCTCAGCTATCTGTCTCTATTGCCACTGTTAACAACCGGGTTGCTCTCACGCATACAAATAAAATATCTCCCCGTATGCAGCCAAGCCGACCATTCCAACAACGCTCACCGATGATTCATATTTACCACTTATATCTGAACATATAACCTTTGGCGATAGCCTGATACTGAATGAAAAGTACTACTGCTGGCTCTCGAGATGTGTAAGCAAAATAAACCAGCAATAAGAAGAATTGAAGAACAGAGAAATGATATCTAAAAATGAAGAGAAGACTGAATATTTATAGAAGTATATCAAAACACGGCTTTAGACCTTTTTAGTAAATCTGGCAAGTAGATTATGGTGAGTAAAAAGAAAATTAGACATCCAAGTAAATTATCCATGAGCCCTTAAAAGGCCAAAGACCATTTAATGAGGGGAATACAAAACTGTGTGAGATCTTGTTCCAAGTGTAGTTGAATTGCCCTATTATTTAGAAATTAGCGTTCTATTGTACAATAATACAACAGAAAATCAAGAATTTTAAGCGCACGTTAGCAGCTATAAAAACTATCCAGCAAATAGTCTGATAAATAAATGGCTTAGGGGTTAATTTAATTCGATACTTCTTAAGTTAATATTAATTAATTACGGTTATCTATAAAAACTAAAAGCCACCATTACTGGTAAAAGAGGCCTTTGTGATTAAAACGGCTAATAAAATTAATATTGAATTTATAGGGCCTTCCTAAGCGTGAAGGTACAGAATAACGAAAAGTTCGCCGAGCCATCTTTAAACTAAAACGCATAAAATTTTACTTTGGCAGACTGGCCAGCCCCCCAGTATGAAAACCAGTTCATTTGCTAAAATAGCCTTAATTACGGTCTCAATGAATAAACAGCAGTTTTTGTGTTTTTAGGAGTTTATAAATTTGATTGAAGATTTTCTCCATACGATATTATAAGCCGAGATATAAGGTTGGGCTTAGAAAATCAGTTTCGTATTTTAATACATATATTGAAGGCATCAATAAGTCTATTTTTAGATATGGCCAATTAGCACCTTATATTGCTTCTATACAACTCAAAACATGATTTTAATATTGCCTGGATCTAAGAGGCTGAAACGCTTTCTAAAAAAATCTGGATACCTTGAGCCAGCATTCAAAAATCAGGCTCTGAGCTGTGCTTTTCCTTTAATCCATTAGAAAAAGACGGTGCGATTTTATCAGGGATTCGTTAACCGATACAAAGCAATAATCGATAAGCAAAGTTACTATGAAGACGACAAGGTGTATGTCTGTAAAGTGAGCTACCTGCATAATTCTTGGTTACCGATAGAACTTCAAAATAATGCGGAGAAAATGAAACGGGAAATTATAAAAAATTGGAGCATGTTTATATGGTGGAAAATGTGATGAAAATTATTATCATGGGTTAATCCAGCCTAAATAAGTGGATGCAGGTGTCGATATATACATATTAAATTAAGTTTAAACCAAGAGAAAAATATGCGTTGTGACATTTTATACCCTGCTGATTCTCTGATCAGGACGAGAAAGTACTATCTAAACGATATGGCCTGCTTATTGAAGATTTCGTAAGCTGGTAAGAAGGTGATGTTATTGATGCAACTATTACGGCTTTCGATGAAGGTTTTGACTATCAGGCGGATGATTTTACCTATGACAATGTTAAATTAAGTGCAGGCAAAGTAAAAACTTACCTAAGATACCAGCAATGACGGTAACAAAATGGTCATTACGAATTTTAGTGTAGGACGCGTGGCGATTTTCCTGAGTATTCTAATGAAATCTATGTACCAGATAATGCCGCCTGAATACATTCCTTATTCAAATAATGATTACATAACTAACCGTGGTACTTTCAGAAATAAACGCGCGCAATATTGGGTTTATTTAGCGTAGCCCTTTTATAAAACGGGGCGCGCAGTTGAAAAGGACAAATATCTTGATGCGGATGACTTGATAAGTCTATCTTTAAAAATAGCGAAACTTTTATAACTCAAGTTAGAAATCATTAAGCAATAACATAAAAACGCATCCAAGGAAACAGATTAATTCAGTTGATTAACAAAGATGAAATTTGATTGAAAAAATTAAATCGCCCAATATGATGGCGGATACTTTCATAATATTCTTTGACAATCCTCTCTGCATAAAAGAAGACATAGAAATCATTGTCCCACCTCATCGTCAAGTTACTAATTATGATAAAGAAATCTACCCTAAACTTTTAACTGATTGGCATGAGAAAAAAAGCCATGCAGAACGACAAAAAATTAAACAGCAAAAACAAAAAAGCAAGATTTCAGAATAAATTTATAAAGCACCTTAAGTCGCATCAGGAACGGGCAGCTAAGTTGTTGGCTATAAAATTATACAGAGATGAAAGGGGTTTTCTGTTCAGAACTGTCGATATTACAGCAGAAAATTTTAATCCATGCAATCAATGAAGGAACCGAAATGATTGCTTATGCGCTGAATAAAAATAAAGCATTACACCAGCGGCTGACCACTGAGAATAATCTGATTCGTGTCGCCTTTTTGTTTCTATTAGGTCAAATTAGTCAGCAACTAAAACTGACCCCCAAAACCATAAAAAAACACTTAACCCAGAACCAGAGCTAAAAGGTGAAAGCCGGAAACCTAAAATCCGATAATTTTAGCAAATTGTGCCTAGATACTCTTATTGAATAAGAGTAAAAATGGTAAATAATCTAGAGTCAAACATTATTCAAATCGTTTTAAAAAATTCTTACCGAGGTTTTATCTCTGATATTCTTTTATCTAAGATCGTTGATAGACAATTATTATCGGGTGAGATAAATTTAAATACTGGTGGCGACAGTCTCTGAGGTTTAAGCATCCGCATCATCAATTTAAATCTGAAAGAACAGAGATAGATGAGATTACGGAAAAAGCTAAAAATAGTTTTATTTCTGGCAAAACAACAGAAAATTAAGTAAATATATCACGCTAGCCGTTGAATGGAGATAAATTGAAGAAGAATTAAAACTTAATCAGCTTGATTAAATTCTATCACCGATTCATTAGCGTATGCTGACTGATCTGAAAACAGAATTAACCCATTTCATAATAAACAATGGCGCTTTGTTCACTGGGCTCCACAAATACACTGATAAAGAAATGGATAAATTAGCTCAAACGGCTTCATTTATAAAAGATATTGGAATTAAAAGGCTATGTTGGAAAAGGAAAGGTTGTTGCTTTGCTCGCAGAGCAATATCTAGGCACGATTGTATTTCAATAATTGTTGTTTCAAACAATCTTCTCCAGGCTAAATAATTCAGTAAATAAAACAACCATACAGAGGAATCTACTCAGCCATTTTTAATCGGCTGATATAACTGTTTACAGTTTGAATATAAAATTCATTAGCAACAACTCTCTGATTATTCAACAGATAGCTCAGAATAAATCTATTAGAAAGCATAAACCGGATATAAAATAAGAAATGGAATACGCGACTTCACGTATTACACCAGCGCCTCTTTATCTGAAACGCTTTATGATCTCCATCCAGAAATAAATGATGACAGAGCAAACTAAATTTTTTATGATACACTCTAAAAAAAGGCCATACAACAATGCGTCAGACTCGATCCAAAATTTTTCTCAACACACAAGTATTATCCGCCTCTAGTCAAGATTATCCGAAGTTTTAAGCAACCCATGGCAAAGAGCCAATGACGGTGGATACAACTGCATTAAAAGAGCATGACGAAAGTATGTTTGCCGATTAATTCATTACCTATAAGGAACTAGAAATAATCCCCCTTCTTCTCCTTCACCACCTAGGAGAAACAGAAAGATAACTGGGCTGATAGACCTGAGGAAGGAATATGGACAAAATGAGGATTTCTATTTCTCTGGCAAGAGAGCCCCAAGATGTATAAATCCCTCCCCGCAAAACTAAAGTGCTTTTTACCATTCATGACGACTGCAATAAATTTCTTAAAAATATGGTAAAACTGTCAACTCGTGGAGGTGGAGACCCGTCTATCTGTCAAGTGAATACTTGCCTGCAGCACTTATACAATGTGGGTGTCTCTCTGGCGCTACTACTGCTGTGCCTCTTCTGAATATTTCCAATAGCCATTTTCTGGCAAAACCATAAGTCAAAAGCATCCAGTTCATACGACTTCAAAGCTACCGAGCAGTAGTAGTTAGCACAGCAATGTTCATATTTTACTCGACTGTGACTGACAACAAATCACTTTTACTATGCCCCATCTTCTTTGGCCTTTTCCAACAATAACTGCCTGCGACTCAGCGCTCTGTTTCTCGCTGCCAGCCGCACTATGGTGCAGTAGGCACGCAAAACAGGGTATCAAAATTAATATCTTTTGTGCCTTGCAGACTTTATGGTCGATAACTCAATTAACATTCGCATCTTCATGTCTACATCAGTTATTCCTCTCTAGATATGAAGCATCCTCTATGGCGTGAGCTGTTCTTCAAAAAAAAGCGGTCGAAGAATCTACCGAGGCGCTGTGTCATCTGGCTGCTCCGTTACATGTATGACCTGATAAATCCAAGTACTCTTCCTGTCTGAGGCATATCTGTGAAAGGAAGCAGTCGCAGCATTATCTGAAGGCACAGTACTGACGTTACTGAAAAGTGCAGTTCACTAAAAAAGACGAAATGGACGGGGCATAGCGTGAAATACCTCCTGCACTATCTTAAACCCCCATGCTAGATATCCACTTCAAAACTATGGTATTCTAGTGAGAATGAGGGGTTCTAGAACACTACAATGACCACCAGATTAAGCAGTACTAGCAATAAACTCTAACACAGAAAGAGATAATCTAGCGCTATAATATTAGCCATATTCTAGCTAAGTATTTTAAAATGCTGCATTACTATGATTTTTGTCGAATCGTAAACAAGGCACACTATATACCGAAAATGTATAAAGCACTGGAGATGAGGGCTCGCAAAAACCGGAAAAACTTGATGTTCACCATTCTGATGAAAAATTCCTACTCACAGATCCATATAAATATATGCTGTGTAGCAACAGAGTACTTTTTATCGATGCTCAGCTTCGTTGAGCAGGTAACGAATTTGTTATCAGAAAGAATGTATAAAATAGAAAAAACAAAGCTTATTAACCAATACATAGGCTTAATATCTCTAAAATTAATGCATTAACCCAAAGAATATACACTCTTATGAAATTTTAACTTAAAATAGACCAAGTAAAGTAGATGCTATCTCCTTTTAGTAAAAAGGGATGGCTTTTGCTCTTCACTTAAAGAGCAATTTAATTTCCTAACCATTAATCGCCCGAGATCGACAGGACAATGTAAATCGATAAGATTCTTGAAGAGTTTAATGCAGAGTGTGTTACCCCTTTTCTTGAGCAAATTATCGATAAAGAGTCTATCCTTTACTCGGATGGAGCAAAATGGTATAAAACCTTTGCCAATGAGAATGAAATTAATCACCATCCCCTAATATGGAGTTTTTGGTAAAGAATTCCACATTAAAATATGAACAGTTATATTAGCAGGTTAAAAATATGCCTGACTAGATTCCATGGTATATGGTCCTTTTATTTACCGAATTATCTTATATCAAGAAAATTGTTTGAAACCAAAATAATTGAAATAGAGACATGCTTATAAATTACTCTTAGAGCAAAGCAACAACCTTTCCTTTGCTAACATAGGCATCCTTCTACATGCACCCGCAGCTACAATACCTTGGCACTGCCAATCACTTTTTAAAACTTCATTTCTAAGCATAATTAGATTAATTTAAAAGATTATTTGTCAAAATAAGGAGGATAAGTTATCTCTACCTGTAGAAATACAGTTAAAAAAGAAATATCTAAATATTTTATATTTCTTTAAAAAATTAATCTTTTTTAATGATTAAAATAATAGGTTGTTATCTGTTATCAGCATGTAAATAAAAAAAGAAACATGAACTAATCCTGTTTCTTTTTCAATAGAGGAAAAAAACTTTTTACATAAATTACAGTTATTAATGATCTTTCAGGTAATTGTAGTGTAAGGGCATGTCTCTATTAGTTCTGTAGATCTTCCGCTTCGCTCGCTTTAGTTGTTCGTTCCTCGTCGCTTCGCTCCTGTGGTACGCCTCAGCTAAAGCTGCGAGGAGCGGTGTTGAGTTATAGGAAGTAATTTTTCGATTTTAAGGCTACTAGAAAGCTTGTAGCAAGGTTTTTCAGTTTTAACATGTAATTTCTCTATACATGGAAGGTAAAATGGTTTACGGAGCCGTACATGAGTTTTTACGTGTTGATACACGTGAATGAAGTAAAAACTGATAGAAATAGAAGAAAAGAGTTTTACAGCAGGCTACAGAAGATTGAGAAATTCCACTAGGAAAGGAGGGGTTCAAGCCTACATTTAAATAAATGTACTAGAAAATAGCTAAAATCACTATCTCTTAAGTGCCTAATAAATTGGGTTAGCAAAGAACAGAACCAGCCAAGAACAATAATCCATTGCTTGATAGTCAGTTAGAAGATCTTAATACCATTTTGAGTGCACTAAAGGCCATTATAACAAGAAAAACTAACTAAATTCATTAAACTTAGAAGGTCATGTACCTTCTAGGTTTGCTTGATCATGAAACCAGGCCCTACTTAAACTAAGGGAAGATAAAACCGAGTCGCTTTGTAGCTGATGTAGATATCAGAGGAATAATTTAAAGAGATTTTATTTAAAATTGAAATCAGTACCAGAGTACCGGAAAAACCACTTCATAAGTAGAGCAGTCTGCTGCTAACATCAGAGCAAGAACCTAAAACTAACATTTAGCCAAGTTAAAAATTTTTGTAATTGGAATTAAAATGGCATTAAAACCTATTGTAATGTTGTCAAATATTTTACTTCTATATGAAGAATTGTTTATTTTTAATCATTGCTATAAAATAAAAAATTGCTTCTAACCTCAAGAAATCCCATGAGTTCCCGTCACTTCTTGGATACTCCAAGAAGTATCAAATAAATTACTTCTCTATAAACAGTCAGAATAACAAGGATTACTGCCTACACAATTTGAGTGAACAGGTGATGCTGCTACTGAATGCCAACGGCGATCAGCCTGGTGTTTAGCGTAGTGTATTCCGAAATTGACAGCCCGTCCAAAATTGAGCCTAATAAACGGCTGGTAGATTTTACCGACGGAACGTTTATTGAGTATGACAGAAAGCACTCAATAGCTATCGGGATAGGCAAGATAGAGAGCATGACGGACACTAACCACTTAGGCTACTTGTATTGATTCAGATAAAAAACGCCATAGTAAAGGCAAGTAACACCATCCTACTGGATCTACCGGATATCGTTGCAATTGGCAATTGGGCAATTGATGGGTGAAAAGCAACTGACTTACCAAGTGCGTGGGCACCTAAGTGGTTCTGGCGGCAATGGCAATTAGCAGCCATCCCATCATTGACGGCAGGCTTCAAGCCAGGGATGATATCTAAAAAGATGAGATTTCACTACAAAACCAGCAATACAGAAACGGCATGATGGTAGGTGGGAGCTGGGCGCTTCCATACCGTTATGCCGTTATAAGTGAGGGATGAACGCATTTGATGAAGATAGATCTCAACAGTGCTGAGTAACACGCGCTGCACGTGCCAAGTGAACGAGTATAAGTGGCCTCAAGGATATTCAGCAATATCTAAGACTGATTTTGGTAGCCCGAAATACAGCAAACCCGTATCGACCGGATTTTAGCAATGACCTGCATCGGTATCGAGTTATGCTAATTTCTGCTGTATAGAGTTTTGGATATGCTGTCGTATCCTGTTGGATGATATGCTAGAAAAAAGTCTAGCCTACAGGTATATCCGCAAAACCATATATTAGCCATGATCCCTTAGATGAACTCATCTGTAATGATATCCAGTAGCTCATAGCGACCACTACTCCCACCAGCGCCGTTTTAATGGTTAGCTTGAACCAATTACTGTTACAACATGCTAAAAACGCTGCCTTTCGAGACGGGCGTTCCATACCATCGTCCATGATGCTTATTTAGCACAGCGAACTATACAGATTTGTATTGTGATGTTAAGATTAAAGTACCTAAGATCAGGGATCGCAACGGTAAGGGGAATATGCTTTAACAGCTCGTTGCTACCGCCTTATCTGAAGCATGCAAAAGCAGTGAAGACTTCGGTACAGCATATGTTGTACCTGCAAGAAATATCCATCGATAATTTTCACGAAGCCATAGAGGTCCTTTTTTATGAAAAGGATATGGTCTCTCTCTGGCAGTAGGTGTACAATCAGCAGACTGAAAAAGCAATGGCTTGAAGAACACAGGTAATGCTGCCTACGTGATTTAACTGATATGTGCTACGTTTATTTCTTGGCAGATAGCATATACAGTCCTGCTGTCAGGTAAGATGATCGCCTTTTCTTGCTGGTCATTATCGCTGTTACTGAGCATGGACCTAAGGAGGTAATTGGGCTCGAAGATGCTTATCGAGAGTAAAAAGCGAATTATGAGCCAAACTTTTCAATACCATGATAGTGCGTAGCTTAAACCGTATCTCCGAAGCTTGTTAGGGCAGACGCTGCCCTTTGTTTTTAGAATGCAATGGAAAAGATATTCCTGGACACACAGCACCAAGGCTGATGGGTACACAAAACAGATAATGTGCTGGCTTCACTTATAAAAAGCATGCAACCGAAAGTTAAGGCTGATCTGCGGAGGGATGGCTATCAGAGAGGCGTGATGCCGTTAATAAAGCCCTTGATATTTTGTTGACAAGATTTCATCGAAGTATTCTCTCCAGCCGATAAAGAAGCTTGAGAAAGATCAAGAAAAACTGCTGGCAATCTACGACTTCCCATCAACGCACTCTTGACCTTACAATAAAAACTACGAATCCAGATTGAATCATCTTTTGACAGTAAAGATTAGGAAGGAAGCCGATGCGCAAAGAACTGTAGTTCGATAAAAACAATCATTTCAATGCTATTAATCTACTCAGTTTGCTCAGAAAATCTGGAAGCAGATAAGGAGATTTGACCTGCTTTTTACCCTAACTGCTGGTAAACAATATCCAATTTAAGTATGGAGAACAGATTTACGAAGCGTCATAGTAGAATGTAGCCTGAGCGGGATAATACACCAGACTTATTGATAACTCTTGATTTTTATTCCACCAGCTATCTAATTTACCTTTATGAGCGGCGTTTTAATATCTCAAAACAATAATTATGAGAATTTTTCTCATCTATTTCATGGTATTCAGTAAATATAGAATCCCACTCATCAGGTTGATAAGTAGGAAAATAAGTATCACCAATCACTTCTACACCTATATGTGTTAAATAAAGACGATTTGCCAGAGGTAAAAATAATTCATAAATTTCCCCACCGCCTATAATCATTATTTCTTCTACTTTCCCTGCTGCAGCTACTGCTTCATCAACTGAGTTAACCCAAACAACACCATTATCCATACTCGAATAAGTATGACTAAGAATAATATTCAAACGTTGAGGTAAAAGTTTACCTATAGATTCATAAGTTATACGTCCCATTATAACTGGCTTATTTAACGTATTACGCTTAAACCAGGCTAAATCACCAAATAACAACCATGGCATCTTATTTTCTAAACCAATCACATGATCCGCCGCCATTGCTGCGATTAAACTAATATTCATTAGGCACCATATTAGCATAATAGAAAATTGAAATTTCTATCTAATAAATCCAATCACTTTTCAAAAAATCTACATCATTATAAAATAATCGAATTATTAATTACTATTATATAGATAATATAAATATTATTAAATAATAAATAACTATCAAAATAGAGTTATTAGTAAATCTGATCTATACCCTTCAGGCTACATTCCACTCTGACGCTTCGTGAATCTGTTCTCCATCCTTATCCTTAAATTAGATGTTGTTTACTACCAGAGGCAGCAGATAAAAATCCATTTCGCCGGTTCTAGCTTTTCTTAGCAGACAGAAGCAACTTAAATACCATTGAAATGGTTGTTTTTCTCGAACTACAGTTCTTGCGACTTTGGCTTTCGTAGCTTCACTCTTCCAAAGCCGATTTAATTGAATTTATCATTCTTATTGACGCCAAGTATACTGACGGGAAGTTGTAGAATGCCAGCAGTTCTTATCGATTTTTCTCCAGCTTCTTTATCGGCTGCAGGATACTTCGCTGAAACCTTGTCAACAAAATATCAAGGGCTTTATTAGCGGCATCACGGCTCTCTGCTACCCAGACATCTCGCAGCTCAGCCTTAACTTTTGATTGCATGCCTTTGGGGAGTAAACCCAGCACATTATCTGTTTTGTGTGTGCCCAACAGCGTTGGGGCTGCTGTGTCCAGGAATATCTTTGCATTGTATTTCAAAAAGCAAGGGCAGCGTCTCCCCCTAATAAGCCTGAGAGGTACAGTTAAGCCAGACAGTAGCAGGCCATTAAGAAATTCGGGCAACAATTTGCTTCTAACTCTCGATAAGCATCTTCATCTTCAACCGCAACTAGCTACTTACGTCCATGCTCAGCGCAATAATAACACCAGCAGGCAAAAGCGATCATCTTGCTTGACAGGCCTGTATATATCGGCCAAGAAATAAATGTAACGACTATTCCTTAAGATCACGCAGCCGCCATTGCCTCTGCTCTTCAAGCCATTGCTGTTTCAATCAGCTGATGGTATACCTACTGGCAGAGAGAGACCATATGCTTTTTACTAAGAAGGACCCCTATCGCTTCATGAAAATCATTGAAGGAGACACACCTCGCAGATATAACATATGGTATAGCAACTCTTAGGTGCTTTTTACAGGCTTTAGATAAGGAGGTATAGCAACATCAGCTGTTGAAGCATATTCCCTTGCCGCTGCGATTCCTGCTCCTGACATTAGGCACTTTAATCTTAATATCGCTAATACCCGTCTGTATGGTTCGCTGTAGCAAATACCCTTACGGATGACAGGGGCTTGACGCTCGTCAAGAAAGCAGAGTTCAGCATGTTGTATTGCAGCATGGCTTTGAGCTCAGCCTAAAGGGCTGTGCTTATCAGCTGCATGGCACTATTACGGATAAGTAAGTTCATCCAAGGAATTACATGTAATATCTAGTTTCGCGGATATCTGCACCTATTGGTAGAATTTTTCTTGCATATTATTTAACAGGATATGCCACCACACCATCTCCGAAACCCTATATACTAAAATAAGCATAACTTTATGTCACTTCACTGAACCATAAAGCATTTAAAAACTACGAGCCTGCATATCTGCGCGTAGATATGAAATATCTTCCGTAAATCCAAAACGAAACTTCACGACATTATCTTTTTGTAGCCATAGATCGCGCAACTCGATGGGTTTTTATCTGTCTTTACAAGACCAAGAGACAATGCTCAACGCTTCTTACATGATCTTAACCAAGCATGTCCCATGGACATACCCATCAGGTATTTACAGAAAATGGCAAAGAATTTACAGAGCGTCGTTTTGTCTCCAAAAACGTTTAGCCAGCAGAAAATATAAATTCAGTTGTTTGTGTATAGAACTTTGTATAGAACATAAACTTAGCCTGCCGAGGCATACTCAAACAAATGATATGATCAAGAAATTTAATGAGCATATAAGAAGATGGCTGCAAAGCTATCATTTCAATTTTACTGAATAGCTTGAGATCACTCTGCATTGATATGTTTTGCTGTACAATCAGCAATTACCACTATCACTATTAGATAGTAAAACTCAATTGCAGTCTATAAAGAATTGCTTCAAAGTTAAGCCTGAATTATTCAAAAAACCATACTATCTTCCTGGATGTAACAAGTAGGGCATCCTATCATTGGTGATCAAATTTATGCCCATCAAGCGGCACTAATACTCTCTTCATTTTTACAATTACATGCAGAAGGGCTTTATTACTCACCTAAATTTTGGATTACCTATTCACTTCACTTGTAAAGTAGATTTTTAGCAACTTGAAAACTTATTAAAACTAATGTTTAATACTATAAACTATTTAAAGTGACGTTCTTTTTTGATTAAATCGTACGCTGCTTGAATTGATTGTGCTTTTTGTTTAGCAATTTCCATCATTTCTGCGGGTAATCCTTTAGCAACCAATTTATCTGGATGATGTTCAGCCATTAATTTACGATAGGCACGTTTAATTTTAGTTTGTTCATCACTAGGTTGCACACCTAAAACCTTACAAGCATCTACTAATGTTGGTCCTTGAGTAGTATGTCGATAGCGATTAGAACCATGAGAATAGTTACTACTATGCTCAAACCGTCGCCCACCTTCCATCATATGTAAGAATTGTTCAAATTGATTATGTGAAATGCCTAACTCTTCTGCTATAATAAATAACACTTTTCGCTCATTATGATGTAAAGCACCATCTGCAAAAGCAGCTTGTATTTGAATTTCTAGAAACATCTGAATAAGGTCAAATCGACCAAAACAAGCTTGACGTAATTTTTTTAGTGTTTGCCTTAAAGGAAAATTTTGATCTTTTCCTTCTCTAAATGCATTTTTTGCTGAAATTCTAGCATCACCATGTAACTGCATTCTGTCTATCAAATCAGTTGCTAGTTTAATATCAACTTCAGTGACTCGGCCTTTTGCTTTTGTTAAATGCCCTAAAATCTGAAATGTGCTAATAAAAAAAAGTGCCTGACGGCTCTTTTTAGCACCTGTTTTCTCTAAATTTTGCTTTTCTGATACTTTATCATATACATGACCAATAATGAAACCAATGATAACACCCCAAATGTGACTGCTAGACATTATCCCCAATATAACACCAATAATTTTTCCCCAATACCGCATAAAGTTCTCAATTCCTCAATTCTTCAATTCCTCAATTGCTCAATTCCCTGAGTATAATTTTGCATTATCATATTACTCATTCTACTCTGTGCTTAATAAACTGAATATATAAGTGATGCTTTTATACAGACAATAGCCATTAAGTACATTAATTATTGAACTTTTGCCTACACGATAATATCGATGAAGAAACTACATACAGAATGATGAAAAAAATTCACCTGACACTATTTACCAGCATGATTTTGATAGCTGTTCATAGCCAACAGATCCATGCTGATCTAACAGAACAATGCATACTAGGGGTACCGGTATATACTAAACCCATCATGAAAGCTAATTTCAATGACCTGCCCATCCAGATCACCGCAAAAGATGTAGCTGCTGAATATCCTCATTTCATCGAGTATAAAGGTAATGTAAATATTCAACAAGGTAACCAGACTCTCACCGCCAATGAAGTTAGATTAACCCAAACTGAGATGAACAGCCAAAAACCATTGCGTACTGTAGTCGCAACAGGAAATGTATATTATGATAATCCAGAAGTCATCATAAAAGGGCTAAAAGCATGGTCAAATCTAAATAATAAAGATACCGATGTCGAAAAAGGTGACTATTTAATGATAGGTCGTCCAGGTCGCGGCTATGCAAATAAAATAAAATTGCGCGGTGAAAATCGCTATATCATTTTAGAAAAAGGCATGTTTACTTCCTGCCTCCCAGGCAATGATAGCTGGAGCGTTATTGGCTCTGAAGTTATTTTAGATCGCCAAGAACAACTTGCCGAGATATGGAATGCACGCTTTCACATTGTTAATGTGCCGGTTTTTTATAGCCCTTATTTACAATTACCGATTGGTAATAAACGTCGATCTGGTTTTCTACTACCTAATAGTAGTTATTCTAAAGGCTCAGGCTTAGACTTCGCGCTACCCTTTTACTGGAATATCGCGCCTAACTACGATGCAACCATTACACCCCAATTTATAAGTTTTCGTGGCGTAAAATTGAATAACAAGTTTCGTTATCTGAGTATTGCTGGCAGCGGTACTGTTGCTATTGATTGGCTAAAACACGATCGTAATTATATCAAAGATAAAAATAGTGGCAAGTATCCCACTCATGATAGTGATGATCGCTGGCTTTTATATTGGGGGCATTCTGGCGTACTGGATCAAGTATGGCGTTTTAATATTGATTATACCAAAGTGAGTGATCCAAAATATTTTACCGATTTTACATCTACATATGGTAATAGTACTGACGGCTATGCTACTCAGAAATTTAGTGTTGGTTATGCCCAACCTAACTGGAATGGAACATTAACACATAAACAGTTTCAGGTTTTTGTTGATTCATCTAATAGTAAAGCTTACAAAACCGAACCGCAATTACACATTAACTATTATAAATATGATCTTGGTCCATTTGATCTGAAAACTTATATCCAAGCAGCCTGTATTACCAGTGTTGGAGCCAATAATCCTGATGCGACGCGATTACATATCGAACCAGAACTGAACCTGCCATTAGCAAATGACTGGGCAAGTATTAACAATACTATAAGGGTGATGGCAACTTATTATGATCAGGATATCCCAGCTAACCTCGCTGATAGCACGCTAAAAAAACAAGTTACTCGTGTTCTACCATCAGTAACTTCTGATGCACAAATAGTTTTCGAGCGTGACTTGCTGATAAATAGCGATTATATACAAACATTAGAACCTCGTGTACAATATCTTTATGTGCCTTATCGGGACCAAAGTGATATTAATAATTATGATTCCTCCTTACTACAGGCTGACTATAACGGTTTATTCCGTAACCGCATCTATAGCGGATTAGATCGTATTGCTTCAGCTAATCAATTGACGACCGGTATTACTACGCGTATTTATGATAAGGAATTGACTGAACGTTTTAATTTTTCTATCGGACAAATATACTATTTTGAGCAGCCAAGAACTGAAGATTCAGATTTATCTATTAAAAATAAAAGTAATAGCGGCTCATTATTATGGGCGAGTGATGCTTATTTACGGTTAACGGATAACTGGGGAGTACAAGGTGGACTTCAGTATGATAGGCGACTAGGTGATATTACAATTGGAAATGTTGTGACAGAATATCGTCTGGATTCAGATCGTTTAATTCAGCTAAATTACCGCTTTCTCGATCGCGATTATATTCAAACAAACATTAGGAACGCGCTAGCCTTTCAAAAAAAAATTTCTCAAATCGGGGCAGTAGTGAGTTGGCCTTTAGGTGATCGCTGGAGCTTTGTTGGCTCTTACTATCATGATTTAAAAGAAAATCAAGCTATCAGTCGATTAATCGGTTTACAATATAGTACGTGCTGCTGGTCTATTAATATAGGCTATGAGCGTAAAATCATGGGTTGGCAACAACAAAACTTCACTAGTGACTATGATAATCGATGGTCAATTAATGTAGAACTAAGAGGCTTAAATAATAATCATAACTTAGGAAATCAGGATATGCTTTCTACTAGTATTTTACCTTATCAACGAGCCTTCTAATAAAATTGATATTTTCATATATCAAATAGAAGAAACTTGAAATAGGATCAAACCTTAATATAATCGAACAAAATAAGAATTTTATGAATTATTGGAGAAAACTGATTATTGGCTTGTTGTTCACATTCACTACTAGCACGCTAGCAGCCCCACAACAATTGGATAAAGTGACTGCTATCGTTAATGATGGTGTTGTGCTACAAAGTGACGTAGATAATATGCTAGATATAGTAAGAATAAACGCCAGAAATACAGGACAGCAAATTCCCGATGAAAATGAATTACGTCACAAAATATTAGAACGCTTGATCATTGATAAAATTATTATGCAAATAGGCGAAAAAATGCAAATTCAGATCCCTGACCAAGCAATTGATGTTACTATTGCTAATATTGCAGCAGAAAATGGATTAACGGTTGACCAACTACAACAACGGTTGTTGATAGATGGCATCAATTTACAAAATTACCGTAGCGATGTTCGTAGAGAAATGATGATCGCAGAAGTACGTAATAATGAGGTTCGTCGGCAGATCACCATCCTGCAGCAAGAAGTCGATTCACTGGCAGCCCAACTTAATTTACAAGCTAACCAGGATGCTAAGGCTGATTTAAGCCATATTTTTATCCCACTACCAGAAAATCCAACTAATAAACAAAGTCAATCAGCAATGGATACGGTAAATAAAATCATGGTAAAATTAAACCAAGGTGCTGATTTTGGTAAGCTGGCCATTACTTACTCTGCCGATTCTAATGCATTAAAAGGTGGGCAAATGGGCTGGAGTAAAGTTGAAAAACTACCAACCGTTTTTGCTCAACGAATTCAGAGTGCTAAAAAAGGTGATATCATTGCACCTATTCGTTCTAATGTTGGATTTCATATCTTAAAACTTAATGATATACAAAGTGGTAATATGCTTATTTCAGTCACTGAAGTAAAAGCTCGCCATATTCTTATGAAGCTTTCACCTATTATGAATAACGAACAGGCATATGCAAAAATACAACAAATTGCTCAGCAAATTAAAACAGCAAAAATAACCTTTGCCGAAGCAGCTAAAAAATACTCACAAGATCCAGGCTCTGCATTACGTGGTGGTGAACTTGGTTGGAATATGCCTAATGTTTATGATCCAGGATTTCGTGATGGTCTAATGCGTTTAAATAAAGGTGAAATAAGTCAACCAATTCATTCCTCTATTGGCTGGCATCTTATTCAGCTAGAAGATACTCGCCAAGTTGATAAAACCTATATAGCACAGAAAGATCACGCCTATCGTATATTGTTCAATCGTAAATTTAACGAAGAAGCGCAAATTTGGATGCAAGTACTACGCGCATCTGCCTATGTAAAAATTCTTAATGATAGTGATACACAGTAATCTTTATGGTAAAAACAACTAATACTATCGTTCTCACCCCAGGTGAACCGGCTGGTGTAGGTCCTGATCTTTTGATTCAACTAGCTCAAGAAAATTGGCCGGTTAGATTAGTTGTTTGTGCTGATCCAAACCTGCTGATAACTAGAGCTGATCAACTCGGTTTAGAATTAGAATTAAGTATCTATTCGCCTGAAGAGCAGAATAACAACCAACCTATAAAAACATTGACGGTGTTACCGATAAAACTATCCGCACCTGTCAAAGCAGGCCAACTTAATAAACAAAATAGCACTTATGTAATAGAAACACTTAACCGCGCCTGTAATGGCTGTATAACGGGTGAATTTTCAGCATTAGTTACCGGCCCTGTCCATAAAGGCATTATCAATGATGCAGGAATTCCCTTTACTGGGCATACTGAATTTTTTGCTGAAAAAAGTAAAACAAAAAAAGTTGTCATGATGTTAGCGACAGAAACATTGCGTGTTGCGCTGGCAACAACTCATTTACCTCTAAAACTTGTTTCAAATGCAATTACTTTTCAGAGCCTACAAGAAGTTATTTATATTTTAAATAACGAATTAAAATATAAATTTGGCATTAAAACACCAGCTATTTATATCTCTGGATTAAATCCTCATGCCGGGGAAGGCGGACATATGGGATATGAAGAAATCGATACTATTATCCCAGTTATCAAAAAATTATGTCATGAAGGATTGCAACTTTATGGCCCTTTCCCAGCGGATACCCTATTTCAAGCAAAATATCTGAACCAAGCTGATGTTATTTTAACTATGTATCACGATCAAGGTCTACCTGTGCTAAAATATCAAGGTTTTGGCCACGCAGTAAACATTACTTTAGGCTTACCATTTATCCGTACATCAGTTGACCATGGTACAGCGATCGAGCTAGCAGGAAGTGGGCAAGCAGATGTTAACAGTTTTATCACCGCCTTAAAATTAGCTATTACCATGATACAAAATAACAATGAATAAACGAATCCATGAAGGGCATTTTGCCCGTAAGCGCTTTGGACAAAATTTTTTAACTGACCGATTTATTATTGACAATATGGTTACTGCTTTTAACCCAAAACCTGATCAAGCTATTGTTGAAATTGGTCCTGGTTTAGGTGCTCTAACATTACCAGTTACTAAGCATATAGAAAATATGACGGTAGTCGAGTTAGATCGTGATCTTGCCGCTCGTTTAGCTTCGCATCCTGCGCTGAGTGCTAAACTAACAATTATACTAAACGACGCACTGAGGATTGATTTTGGTGCAATAGCAAAAGAAAAAGGTCAACCTCTTAGGGTGTTCGCTAACCTTCCTTACAATATTTCAACCCCTTTAATCTTCCATCTTTTTACTTATACTAATGCTATTGCTGACATGAATTTTATGCTTCAGAAAGAGGTTGTGAATCGCTTAGTTGCAAGAGCAAATACTAAAGCATATGGTCGCCTTAGTGTTATGGCACAATATTATTGTCAGATAATTACTATCTTAACTATACCACCATCAGCTTTTACGCCAGCGCCAAAAGTGTATTCAGCTGTCGTGCGTTTAATTCCTCATCAACGAAACCCTTATCCTATTTGTGATATTAAATTATTAAGTCGTATTACTACACAGGCGTTTAATCAACGACGTAAAATCATTCGTAATAGTTTAAGTAATTTATTTAGCGAGCAGGATTTTAAACAATTAGGTATTGATCTAAATTATCGCGCTGAAAATATTTCAGTAGAAAATTATTGCAAGTTAGCCAGCAGATTAGCTAAAATCCTCCCTGATAGTGAAAAACTTGGTGGGCATTATGCTAAATGAACCTAACATCTGTATACAAGTTCAAAGTGTCTATATTGAAAATCAATCTTTACCAGAAGAAACCAGATTTGTTTTTGCCTATACAGTTTTTATTCGCAATCTTGGACGTACTCCGATACAGTTAATCAGTCGCTATTGGTTAATTACCAATAGTGATGGTAAACGTACTGAAGTACAAGGCCAAGGCGTTGTAGGAGAGCAACCTATCATTCAATCAAGCGCAGAATTTCGTTATACCAGTGGTGCTATTATAGAAACACCAATGGGAACCATGGAAGGCCATTATGTGATGTTAGATAATGATAGTAAAATTTTTTATGTTGATATCCCAGTCTTTCGTCTTGCTATCCCAACACTTATAAATTAATTATGGCTACCTATCTTATAGGAGATATTCACGGTTGCTATCGTGAACTTAGAGCAGTTCTTAAACAAGTAAAATTTGAGCCACAAAAGGATGTTTTATGGCTGACCGGTGATCTTGTCTCCCGCGGCCCGGATTCTCTTAAAGTTTTACGTTACATTAAAACAATAAGATTATCTGTCAGACTCGTACTAGGTAACCATGATCTACACCTTATTGGTGTATATGCCAATATTAGCCATAATAAACCAAAAGATAAACTAAAAAAATTATTAACAGCGCCTGATGCTAATGAATTAGTTAATTGGTTACGACACCAGCCATTATTACAAGTTGACAATAAGAAAAAAATCATCATGACACATGCAGGGATCACACCTCAATGGGATTTAGCAACAGCTCAGATGTGTGCTAAAGAAGTAGAGTCTATACTTAGTAGTGATATCTATCCTTTGTTTATCGACTCCATGTATGGTGATGTACCAAACAACTGGTCACCAAACCTAACAGGATTATCCCGTTTACGTTTTAATACTAACGTCCTAACCCGTATGCGTTATTGCTTTCCTAACGGTCAATTAAATATGATCTGGAAAAATAAACCTGAAAATACACCTCTACCTTTAAAGCCTTGGTTTGATCTACCAAGAAAAATACCAGCAGAATATGCCATTATTTTTGGTCATTGGGCTTCTCTAAAAGGAAAAGGAACACCTGAAGGTATTTATGGGCTTGATACCGGTTGTTGCTGGGGAGGAAAACTGACTTTATTACACTGGGAAAAAAAAAAGTATTTTCGCCAGCCTGCATTTATAAAAGATAGCTAATACTATGGTTATTTTATTATGCAACAGATAATAAAATATAAGTATTTGGTCCCAGATCATTATGAGAGCCTCATCGCCCACCCCTATTCATGCTAAGATGGTTACTGATGGATATAGTTGAGAACAAAATATCATGATGATGATGGGCTCCATCGTTAGGCAATTACAACGCCTAAAATCAGAGCTTGTTCTTTAGGCAAGCAAAGAGCCTGCGTCTACTTTTGCTAAGCATTATAGCATATCCAAACTTATCGTTGCTAAAGGAAAAAACAAAGATGATGCTGATATCAGCTATGTTGGTAAAGCTTGTTGTTTTGGTTGCATAGCAATTTGTAGCCACCTATGTATTTCAATTGTTGTAGTTTTAAAAAATCTTCTCTAGGCCAGATAATTCACTAAATAAAACGACCACATACTATTGAATCTACTCAAGCATCCTTTTTATCCACTGATATAACTGTTCACATTTTGAATATGAAATTCCTTACCAATAACTCTCTGATTATCTAACCTTATTAGGGGATAGTGACTAATTTATGCTTCCTGGAAAAGGTTTCATAGCATTTAGCTACATCTAAGGATGGGATGGACTCTTTATCGATGATCACATCAAGAAAACGGGTAACACATTCTGCATTAAACTCTTCAAGAATCTCATCGATCACATAACCATATCGATCTCTGGCGATTATAAGACTACGATTCGTTCTTTCTTTGTATTTCCTCCTCGCCTGGCGTTTTCTAGCTTTCCTATGTGGGATATAACGCTTCCCTTTAAAGGATTTAGGGAAAAATGTTTCGGCGACTTCAACAATACCACTTAGTACATTTATGTTGACTGTCGCCGATGAACCAAGGAAGCAGTGAGGCCATTTAAACGCTATTTTTAAATCAATGCATGTTTGTTTTGCTGATTCTCCCAGTACAGTCAAGCTATTCAACATACATCGCAGATAACTAAACAATTTATCCTCATGATGTAGTTTTGCTAGAGGACTTCCACTAAGATTGTTAAATGTTTTTCTGCAATTGATGATTTTATAACAATATCACTGTGTAACCCTATGAATTATCTCCAGCAGATAATATGTTCACTGTAACAATATGGGTAGGATAAAGTGGAATGAATTAGTTCAATGCATGAATCAATATTATCCCATAAATTGTTGCCGAGCCAATTAATGAGCTGCACCTTCTTATATTAGAAGGAAGTGGAGAAAAGAGTCTATTTGATCTGTATGAGTGTTTAGTTTTTCATGCCAACCTCTGTAAAAAATCTTTTATACAGTATAAGGAATTTCTACCAATAAGCTTTGCTAACATAGCCTGATGATTACAGCCATATCCCCCGTCGTTTGCTTACAACGCTCTTGACCACTCAGAAAACCGTAGTTGTTTTCCACAAAAAACCTTTTCTCTCTCCCTCTCGCCGATCTGCTAGCAGTCCGTATGTGAATTCCTGAACCCCCATTGTATTTCTATCTTGGCTAGATCGCTGTTTACACAGGCACAGAGAGGGGACCATAAAGCGTTTTAAAGCTACGAACCTAATTATTTGCACCTAAAAGTGAAATTATCTTCCGCAAATGCTAAAAGAAACTTCACGAGATTATCTTTTCGTAGGTATACTATAGTCCCATTGATCGGTTTTTATCCGTCTTTACAAGGCCAAGACCACGGCCAATACTCAACGATTCTTACGTGATCTTAACCAAGCATATCCTATGGGCTATCCATCAGGTACTTACAGATAATGACAAAGAACTTACAAAGCGCATTTTTGGTCTAAAAAAACGTTCAGCCACTAGAAAACATGAATTCCCCCGTTTGTGTACATAGCTTGGTATAGAACACCGACTTAGCCAGTCGATGTCATCCTCAAACGAATGACATTGTCGAGCGATTTAATGGGCGCTATAGAAGATGCCTGAAAAGCTATCATTTCAATTCTGCTCAAGAGCTTGAGATCACTCTACATCGATATATTTAGCTGTACAATCTCAGGAATTATCCCAATCAATATTTGGTACTAAAACTCCATCGCAGTCTATGAAAGATTTGTTCAAAGTTAAACTTGAATTATTCAAAAAACCATACTATCTTCCAGTATGTGATATAAAGTTATGCTCATTTCTGGTGTATGTGGTTTCTGAGATAGTGGGGGATAATACCACCCTCCACTATCTCAGAAACCACATACACCAGAAATGAGCATAACTTTATTAATTCAACCATAATATTAATTAAAAATAGCAAAAATAAGAGGGGTTACCTTGTCTTATCTTAATGATTACAGTAACCGATAAAAGTTATTATACCGTAAAAGGATATTTAATTGCATCATGATATTGATAACCAATAACTTCAAAATCATCACTACTTACCCAAGTTTCAATATCTTTTAATGTCTTAATATCAGGATTAATGCGCAGCTGCGCTAAAGAATACGGAGCACGCTTCAACTGAATATCTCGCATAATCGAAAGTTGATTTTCATAAATGTGAGCATTTACTATCTTATGATAAGCCTTACCTGGTTTGTAACCAATGATCTGAGCAAAGAGCGCCAGTAAAACAAAACATTGAATTTGATTAAAGTTCAATCCCAAAGGAACATCACAACTACGTTGGTATGAAGTTAAATACAGAGTGTCAGCTAACAGAGAAAAAGTGTGCGTATGCATACAAGGGCGTAAACAACCTAAGTCAAATTCACCTGGATTGTAAAAAGTGATTATCTCGGCACGATCATCTATTCCAAGCGAAAGGTTGCTAATGACTTTTTGTAACTGATCTAAATAAGTACCATCAGGCCGCCGCCATGATCGCCCTTGAACACCATAAACCCGTCCTATGTCATCTTTACCTTTACGGTTTGGATTATTGAGCCATACCTGATTTTCATTCGCATTAGCATTCCATGTATTACAACCAATATCTCGAAATTGTTCAGCGTTAGAATAACCTCTTAAGTAACCTAATAATTCAGCAATAGCCGCTTTATAAAAGCTTTTACGAGTCGTAATTAAAGGAAATTGGTTATTTTCAACATGATATTCAAGATCAGCATTAATAATTGTTAAACACCGAACACCAGTGCGTTTATTTTCTACCCACTGACCTTCATCAATAATACGGTGACATAAATCCAGATATTGTTTCATTATTATTACTCGTTTAGAATCTATTATTTATTTAACACTATAAATAAAAAAACCTATAAAAATCTGCTGATATTTACTCTTTTCTGACTTGATAATTGGAAATTCAATCACTCTTTAAGTGAAAACCAAAAGATATCCGTTATTTCTAAAAAGAGAGATAGAATCGGTTTTTTTGTTTATTATAAGTTAAAATTTTATCGAAGTGTCTATTCTTTGACATAATGTACTAATTTTAGAGATATTAATCCTAGCTTTTTCTTACTAATCTCTTTTTTTCCATTATTATGCATTATTTCCGACAATAAAATTCCATTACCTGTTTAGCAAAAGCTGAGCGTTGATAAAAAGTAGCCTATTAGTCATACAGAATGCATTTGTAAGATTCTGTACGCAAGAATCCTTTCATCAGAACGGCCAAAATTCCAGTTTTTCCAGATTTTTTGTAAGCCGTCATCTTCAGCGCCCTTTACCTTTAATACACCCTTCGGTAATAAAGTGCATCATTTACGATTTGATAAAAAAGCATAGTAATGTACACTATCTTAAAATGCTTAGACGAAATATGGCTCTAATATAGCGACCGATCATCTTTTCCTGCGTCAAGGTCTGCTGCCGGTACTTCTTAGTCCGATGGTCATAGTAATGATCTACAAACACTCCCCCCACTCAGTAATCCCGAAGTTTTTACGCAGCAGATACCGCGGGGCGTTTTTAAGGTAGCGAACGAAGTATTTTACGCTATGCCAGTCCCATTTCATCTTTTTAGCGAAGTGCACTTTCCAGTAATATCTGGTACTCTACCTTCAGCTAATACTGCCACTCTGCGCTTCCTAGCTCAAATATCCTACAGAACAGGAAAACTAGTAGGATTTATCAGGTGTCATAGCTCTGAGAGTTATACTTATTTCTACTGTATGGATTTCATAGATGATAGTGTATACTACATGATTGATTTCATGATTAATTTTAATAATATTGAAATTATATGACATAAAAAAGTCTACACACTAGAAGTATCCGCGAAACTAGATATTACCTCTGATTCCTTGCATGAACTCATCCGTAATGGTGCCAGGCAGCTGATATCCCATACCGTTAAAGCTGAGCTCAAAGCCCATGCTGCGACAACATGCGAACGCCGCCTTCTCGGCGGAGCGGTCCCAATGCCGTATCCTCCGTAACAGTTATTTATCACAGAAACTATACAAACGGGTATTGGCGATGTTGTGAGATTAAAGTGCCTAATGTCAGGGATCACAGTGGCAACGAAATATGCTTCAACAGCTCGTTGGTACCGCCTTATCTAAAGCGTCTATAAAAAACGTCGAAAGTTCCTACCATGGCTGGTTGTACATACGGAGACATCTCCAGCAGTGATTTTTATAAAGCTCTTGGTGGCGCCATTCTTTCTGAAAAAACACATGGTTTCTCTACCAAATATCATCAGAAGACTGAAACAACAATGACTTTAAGAACAAAAACGGTACATTCCTAATTTAAGCGATAGCCGCTACGTTTATTTCTTGACCGATGGCATAGACAGTTCTAACCGGCAAGATGATTGCCTTTTCCTGCTGGTCATTATTGGCATCACTGATCATGGACGTAACGAGCTAGTTGCTAGTTGCTGGCTAAGATACTTATCGAAAGTTAGAAGCGAAAACTAGGCTGAACTTTTTCAAAAGCATGCGAGCGTATAAGCTTAAGCGTATCTCTCAGGCTTGCTACGGGAAAGGATACCCTTAGTTTTTGAAATGTAATGGCAAAGATATTCGCGGACACGTAGAGTAGTAACGCTGTTTTGTATAAAAAACAGCTAATGTGCTGCCTTCACTCTCCAAAGGCATGCAAATGAAAGTTAAGGCTGAGCTCCAAAATAGGGTCTGGCTAGCAGAGAGCTGTATGCCGATAATAAAACCATTGATGTTTTATTGGCAAGGTTTTCCAGTAAAGTATTCTGCGACAATGAAGAAACTGGAAAAATATCAAGAAGAACTTCTGCATTCTATTCTAGGAATTCCTGTCAGCGCACACTGGGCCTCAATAAGAACAACTAAGCCGATTGAATGGCTTTTGTAAAAAAATCAGGCTACGAATTCGAGACGCGAAGAACTGTAGTTAGAGAAAAAGAACCATTTCAATGGTATTTAAGCTGCTAGAGTCTGCTCAGAAAAAGTAGAATCACCTAAGAGAATTTTACCTGCTAACAAATAGTGGTGGTAAACAATGTCCAATTTAATGATGGAAAATAGATTCACAAAGCATCAGAGCTGACGGTAGCCCCTTACCGTCATACACTAAATTTACTAATAAACTCTCCTAGCTGTGATGCCGCTGCCGGAATGAGAGCGCCTCGCCAGATTTCTTCACGTATTCTTTTTTTGAATAACAGATCACTCATATAACATGTTTAATATCCAGACCGTCACTGGTAACGGAGACATGAGCATGTGGATGTTGATTGAGTTGTCAACCATAAGTGTGCAAGGCAGAGAAGATACCAATTTCGATATCCTATTTGCGTGCCAACTGCCTGCAGCATAGCGCAGGATGGGGGGATTGGCCACAGTGAGAAACAGAGCGTTGAGTAGTAGTCAGTTATTATTAAAAAAAAACTAAAAGAAGATGGGGCATAATGAAAGTAATATATTGCCAGTCGAAGTCTGGTAAAATATAAACCTACTGTTCTAACCACTCCTTGGTAGCTCTTTAAAGGCGCATGAACTGCGGGCTTTTATAACTTAGAGCTTTGCCAGAAAAACAGCTCTAAGAATATTTAGGAAAGGAGAGGTACACAGCAGTAACGCCGAATACATCCATATTGGCACAAGTACCTCAGACAAGCATTCGATTGACAGATAGACGGATCCATGAGCCAATACTATTTGCATGTTTTTCAAGAAAATTATTTTAGCCGTTATCAATGCTGAAAAGAGTTTAGTTGTGCGGGGGATGATTTATACATCTGAGTAAATTGCCCTATGAGAAGTATCTTGCCAGAAAAATAAAAAACGTCAGCCTGTCCGCATTCGTCAGCTCTATATCAACCAAGTTATCCTTCTGTTTGTCCAAGTGGCGAAGAGACGGGGATTATCCCTAGTTCCCCTATAGATGATGAATTCATCGGGCAAGCATACTTTCGTCATGGTCTTTTAATGCAGTTGTATCCAGCAGCGTCATTGGCTCTTTACCATGGGTTTGCTCAAAACTTCGGATAATTGTGACTAAAGTGGGATAATACTACGTATCAAGAAAAAATTAGAGACCGAAGAGTCAGGAGTCTTGGAAGGAGCATTGCTAGCCTTTAGGAGCATTGCTAGCCTTTTTTGTAGTGTCATAAAAAAATTCAGTTACTCTGTCGTCATCCCTCCATGCTTAATTTCCAGAAGGAGATCCATAAAACTCTTCGGATAATCAGACAGTGTAACACCTAAAATCGCGTGTTGCCTTTCTGATTTACCTGAGGTAGTTTATCATTTTTAGAAAATTTATTCCGAGCCATCTTAATGAATTCCTAAAAAATTAACATATCAAAGAGTAAAAACAGTACTCAGATCATGAACCTCCATAAAGCAGCGTAGCTCTCTTGGCCGCTCACATCATAGTATCCTACGTTCTTAGGTAATTAAATAATTTGTACAATGCCTATCTTTCTTATAGGCTAAAACCATCATAAAAATACCAATAATAATCATAGGAATTGACAAAATTTGTCCCATACTTGCACCACCAAATAACCCTAACTGCGAATCTGGCTGACGGAAAAATTCAACAAAAATACGAAAAACACCATAACCAATCAAGAACAATCCTGATACACAACCAAGTTGGCGTGGCTTACGAATAAACAAATTCAAAATAATAAACAAAATAATTCCTTCAAAAAATATCTCATAAAGTTGTGAAGGGTGTCGTGGTAATACACCAAATTGCTCTAAAATCGGTAATAAAGAAGGCTCTTGACTAACAATCCGAATGTCTTCTCCCCGAGAACCCGGAAATAACATTGCCCATTGAGTGTCTAATGTTACACGTCCCCAAAGTTCTCCATTAATAAAATTACCAATACGTCCCATACCTAATCCAAATGGGATTAATGGTGCAACAAAATCAGCAACTTTGAAAAAATTGCAACGGGTTCTAGATGCATACCACCACATAGTGCATGTCACCCCAATTAACCCACCATGAAAAGACATTCCTCCCGTCCAAACTTTAAATAAATACAAAGGATTGCTCAGGAATTCCGGCAAATTGTAAAATAAAAGATAGCCTAAACGCCCACCAATAAAGACACCTAAGAAACAAATATAGAGCAGATTTTCAACTTCATTTTTCGTCCAGCCACTATTTGCTTTGCCGGCTCTCCGCTTTGCCAACCATAGAGCGAAAACAAATCCAATCAAATACATCAAACCATACCAATGAAGGACTACTGGACCAATAGAAAATATAATAGGATCAATATTAGGAAATATAATATAACTATTATTCATCGTCTGCACTCTTTAGTTTTATAGAGCTTGATAGCATTGAATAAGTGAATGCGGTTTAAAACCTAATGGTACACTTTATGGATTAAATTCATTAACAAATCTATTTACTCCATATTCTAGCAAGTAAATTTTAAAAAAACAAAATAAGAGTAGATTTCACTACTCTCACTTCGGTTTTAAAAGAAAAAAGTTAGCTATTAAAAAACATTAACCTACTTTCGCTAAATTTATTTAGCTAGCTTTACACCTATATGTATAGCTCTTATTTGATATCACTGCACTATTTTGCAATGACATAACCATTGGAGCAAATTCTTTCATAACGTATCGATAAACATCGCGTTTAAAAAAAACAACCTGACGAACAGGATACCAATAACTCACCCAACGCCAACTATCAAATTCAGGCGTTTTACTTATTTTCACATTAATATTTTGTTCATTACAAACTAATTGTAACAAAAACCAACGTTGCTTTTGTCCAATACAAACTGGCTTTATATCCCAACGCACCAAACGTTTAGGCAATTTGTAACGTAACCAGTTCCGAATAGATGCCAATATTTTAACATCCTTACGATCCAACCCAACCTCTTCGAATAATTCTCGATACATCGCCTGTTCTGACGATTCTTCAGGATTAATTCCCCCTTGAGGGAACTGCCATGAATACTGTCCATAACGCCGAGCCCATAAGACCTGGCCTTGCCGATTACAAATTACAATTCCTACATTCTGGCGGTAGCCATCATTGTCAATCATCTGACTACCTCGTTAAAATTTAAAAGATAACTTCTTTTTATACTACTCTACATGATAAGCCTTTATCAAATATAGTATTTGCAATTATAAGATAACATCTTACAATAAGACCATAAAATGAAATGCTAGCTATCAACTTAATATTTTTAATAGCTACCTAAGAAAAACTCGTTAAACCTGATCCGATTAATATCGCGGCATAGAGATTTGAGCTACTCTAATGATTTATTCATATATAAATACCTTCATTAACTGTCTATTCCTCAGATCCTGCATTACTTTTATTTAATTATATAGGAGAACTCAGTATTGAAGAATATACTGTTAAAAATAGTTAGTGGTGGGTTAATTTGTTGTTCAGCTTTCGCTCTTCAGGCAAAACCTATATTAATTGTTTACACTTATGATTCCTTTATTGCAGATTGGGGGACAGGGCCTGCAATAAAACCTGCCTTCGAACAAATCTGTCACTGCGAACTAAAGTTAATTGGCCTAAATGATGGGGTAACGTTATTAAATCGCCTTAGAATGGAAGGGAAAAACAGCCAAGCCGATATTGTCCTAGGACTTGATAATAACTTAATTGATCTAGCAAAAAAAACGGGCTTATTTACGAAGAGTCAAATTGACACCAGTCAACTGAAATTACCAATAAAATGGGATAACAATATTTTTATCCCTTACGATTATGGTTATTTTGCTTTTATTTATGATAAAACGCGAATCACTGAAGTACCTAAAAGTCTTGATGAACTTATTAATAGCACCAAACTATGGAAAATTATTTACCAAGATCCACGTACCAGTACAGCAGGTTTAGGGCTATTACTTTGGATACAAAAAATTTATGGGAATAACAGTACCCAAGCTTGGCAAAAAATAGCTAAAAAAACCGTAACCGTTACAAAAGGTTGGAGCGAATCATATGGATTGCTCTTAAAAGGTGAAAGTGATTTTGTTCTAAGTTATAGCTCTTCACCAGGTTTTCATCTGTTAAATAATAAAAAAAACAATTATGCTGCTGCACTATTTAATGAGGGACACTATTTGCAAATTGAAGTAGCTGCCCAATTGGCAACGAGTAAGCACCCTAAATTAGCTCAACAATTCATACAATTTATGCTCTCACCAATATTTCAAAAAACATTACCAACAACCAATTGGATGTATCCGGTCATTGATATTCCTTTACTTGACGTTTATCAAAAAATACCACTCCCTAAAAAATCATTACAATTTAATGCAGAAGATATTACTCAATATCGCAATCAATGGATCTATTTATGGCAAAATGCCGTAAGCCACCAATAGGCAGTTCACTTTGGCCTGACCTAGTTGTGTCCACCCTATTAATCAGTATTGCGGTACTCACTTTCAGCACTTTATGGTTACATGCCCCTCAAATAAGTTGGCAAGAATTTATTGATGATAGTTATCTATGGCATATCATTGGATTTACATTTTGGCAAGCATTACTATCGGCATTATTATCAGTTATCCCTGGAATATTTCTAGCCAAAGCCCTTTTCCGACGCCATTTTACAGGTCGGATACTATTTTTACGGTTATGTTCAATGACATTAGTTTTGCCAGTACTAGTAGCCATTTTAGGGTTATTAACCGTTTATGGTCGGATGGGATGGATTGCTCAATTTTGTCAATGGTTAGGTATTAATTACCAATTTACCCCTTACGGCCTAAAAGGTATTTTATTAGCACATGTCTTTTTTAATTTACCTTTAGCTAGCCAGCTGCTATTGCTTGCACTAGAGAGTATTGCTGTTGAGCAACGCCAGCTTGCCGCACAACTAGGCATGAACCAATGGCAACATTTTCAGATTGTTGAATGGCCTTATCTTAGACGACAGATTTTACCAACATTTGTTCTGATTTTTATGGTATGCTTCGCTAGTTTTGCTACCGTACTGACGCTTGGTGGGGGGCCTGCTGCAACCACCATTGAACTCGCTATATATCAATCATTAAGTTATGATTTTGATCTTAATAAAGCCGCTTTACTGGCTTTGGTTCAACTTTTTTGCTGTTTAGGGCTAGTATTATTAAGTCAAAAATTAAATGTCTCCTTTCCCATCGGCGCTAGTCGACAATTGCGCTGGAAAAATCCAGCTGATTCTCGATGGCAGAAATGCTCGGATACATTACTAATTGGTATGACTTTATTTTTCTTAATTCCACCTTTATTGGCTATTATTGTTGATGGTTTAAACTTAACACTATTACAGGTGTTACAACAGCCAAGCTTATGGCAAGCATGCATTAATTCGATTTTTATCGCTATTAGCGCTGGGGTACTTTGTATTATTTTTACTATAATGCTACTTTGGAGTAGTCGTGAATTACGTCTTCGCCGCTCAATACTACTCTATCGAACCTTCGAACTAAGTGGATTATTAATATTAGCGATACCAAGCATAGTTTTAGCAACCAGCTTCTTTTTATTATTCAATAATAGCGTTAGTTTAGCCTACTCGCCTTATAGTTTAATCATCTTGACGAATGCTTTAATGGCTATTCCTTATGCTTTAAAAATACTAGAAAATCCAATGTATGACTTAGCTGAACGCTATAATTTATTGTGCCTTTCATTACAAATCAAAGGCATAAATCGACTAGCTCTAATTGAATTAAAAGCCTTAAGACGTACAATAAGACAAGCCTTCACTTTTGCCTGTATACTCTCAATAGGTGATTTTGGTATTATTGCGCTGTTTGGTAATGAGAACTTTCGTACTCTACCTTATTATCTCTATCAACAATTAGGCTCTTACCGTAATAATGATGCGGCAGTTACTGCATTGTTAATGCTATTAGTTTGTTTCAGCTTATTAGAAATATTTATCAGGAAAAGAGCATGATAAAATTAGATCAACTTGTTTATTGTTATGAAAATCTAACAATGCAGTTTAATTTTCAAGTAAATAAAGCTGAAAGGGTGGCTATATTAGGCCCTAGTGGTGCAGGAAAAAGCACTCTACTGGATTTAATCGCCGGATTTCAATATCCAGAACATGGTGAAATTTGGCTAAATAGCCAAAATTATACGACTATACCACCTGCCAAGCGCCCAGTTTCTATTCTTTTTCAGGAAAATAATCTATTTTCTCATTTAACTGTTTGGCAAAATATTGCCTTAGGCATTGCGCCAAATTTACGTTTAGATAGAGTTCAAGATCGCACAGTAAAGCAGATTATAGAACAAGTTTCACTTAATAATTGTATAACTCGGTTACCTGCTCAAATATCAGGCGGACAACGCCAACGTACTGCGTTAGCGCGTTGCTTGATCCGCCAAAAACAAATTTTATTGTTAGATGAACCTTTTTCTGCTCTCGATCCTTCATTACGTAATGAAATGTTAACATTACTTAAACAAGTATGTGATGAACGCCAATTAACCTTACTGATGGTCTCCCATTTTTTGGAAGATACTAGCCAATTAGCAACTCGCTCTATCGTTATTGCAGATGGGAAAATCGCCTATGATGGTCAATCAGATTGTTTAATTAATGGTTTGACACCAGCAAGTATAGTATTGGGTATATCTCATTCATAACATTACTTATAAAATTAATTATTAAGTAAGACTTTGGCAAATAATTTGAATTTAAGAGTTATGTTCATTTCTAGTGTATGAGGGTTTAGAGATGCTGACATATCCTACTAATTAAGTTCGTGAATAATTTTAAGAAGAGAGAGATGATATGCCATAAAAAGTCTACTCTAGAGGAGAGGTATCTGAAAACAGATATTACCTCTGATCCCTTGCATGAACTTATCAGTAATCGTTACAGGCAACTCTGATAGCCACCACCGTTAAAGCTTAGCTCGGAAGCCATGCTGTAACAACATGCTGTGAACGCTGCCTTCTCGACAGGCAGCTCCCCATCCTGTCATCCATAACTGTTATTTACCACAGCGAAGTATACAGAGTGGTATTGACGATATTGAGATTAAAGTGCCTAAGATTATGCATCACAGCGGCAACTTAATATCCTTCAATGCTCGTTGCTAACGCCTTATCTAAAGTGTGAAAATCATTGAAGAAGTTGCTACCATGGCTATCCTGCAAAGGCATATAGCCATTAGTGATTTTCAGGAACCTCTAGGGCCACTCCCTGAAAGGACATAGTCTCTCTGACTACCATCAGCAAACTGAAATAGCAATAAATTGTGAAGAGAATAGACAATGGGTGCATGCGTTGATTTAAGTGATACGTGCTACGTTTATTTCTTACCAGATGGTATATACAGTTCTGTTAGGCAAGATGATCGCCTTTACCTGCTAGATTATTATCAGCGTCACTGAACATGTACGTAAGGAGCTCGTTGGGCTCGAAGATGCTTATCGAGAGTCAAAAGCGAACTTGGCTAAACTTCTCAATAGCCTGTAATCACCTGGCTTAACCATATCTCCCAAGATTGCTACGGAAGATCATGCCCTTTATTTTTAGAATGCAATGCCAAGATATTACTGGACGCATAGCACCAACCCTGTTGGGTATACAAAACAGGTAATCTGCTGGGTTCACTCTTCAAAGGCATACAACTGAAAGTTAAGCCTGAGCTTGCGGAAAGTTCTGGCTAGCAGAAGAGCAGTGATACCGCTAACAAAGCTATTGATGTTTTATTAGCAAGCTTTTCAGCAAAATATCCTGCAGCAATAAAAAAGTTGGAGAAAGATCAAAAATAACTGCTAGCATTCTACAACTGCCCGTCAGCGCACTAGAGATCAATAAGAACTACGAATATAATTGAATCGCCTTTTGCGATAGTGAACCTACGGGGAAGGGAAGCTGATGTGCAAAAAACTGTAGTTCAAGAAAAACAACTCTTTTAATGGTATTTAAGCTGCTCCCATCTGCTTAAAATTAAAAAAGCTGGAACTAGTTAATGGGATTTGTGACCTGAGATTGGATGGGAAACAACATCCAATTTAAGGATAAAGAATAGATTAACAAAGCATAAGAGCGAAATGAATAATCTTTTTTATTATACAGCAAATTTTCTTATAACTTCCAATTGTTAGGGTTTTAAACAATCTTCTTCAGACCAGATAATTCACTAAATACAACGACTCTACACCATAGAATCTACTCAGCCATATTTTTAATCGGCTAATATAACTCTTCATAGTTTAATTTTTGAATTCCTTACCAATAACTCTCTGATTATCCAACTTTATTAGGCAATGGTGACTAATTTTATGCTCGCTAGTAAAGATTTTATACTATTTAACTTCATTCGAACAAAGGATAGACTTTTTATCGATGATCAGCTAAAGAAAACGGCTATAACACACTACTCTGCATTAAACTCTTTAAGAATCTCATTGCTACATGATTCGACCTTGTTGTTGTCTGCTGATTAATAGCGCGTTTCATTCTTTTTTTGTATTTCCTCCTCTAGCGTCTTTTCTAGCTTTTCTATTATGTATGGGCGATAACGCTTCCCTTTAAAGGATTCAGAAAAATGTTTCGTCGACTTCAACAATACCAGTTACTACATTTATATTGGCTGTTGCCCATGAATAGCAAGGAAGAAGTGACACCCCATTTAAACGCTGTTTTTAAATCAATACCTGTTTATTTTGCTGACCCCCCGTAAAGTGAAGCTATTCAAGATACATTGCAGATAACTAAACCATTTTCCTTGTGATGTAGTTTCGCCAGATGACTTCTAGTAACATTCTAAAATGTTTTCCTGCAATCGGGGATTTTGTAACGATATCGCTATAACTCTATAAATCTTTCCAGGATATAAGCTGTTTACTTTGACAATTTGATCAGGATAAACTGGAATGATTTGCTTCAATGCATGAATCAAGATCATCAAACAAATTGTTGCTGAGCTAATTAATGAGATGCAGCTTTATGTTTACAGGAAGTGAGGAAAGACTCAGTTTGATCTGTATAACTGTTTACTTTTTCATGGCAAGCTCTGTAGCAAAAACCATTCATACTGTATAATAGATTTCTACCAACAATCTTTGCCAACATAACTATTAATTCTTATTTTCCTATTGATTAAATAAACAACATGTCGCACATACACTTCTACAACCTATTTATCTGCTATTCCCTAATTTTGATTCTATTTTAGAGGATGAAGTAATTCCGTTGAGCGGTGTCTATAACTTTAGCACTGGCTGTATCAGCCACATACTGGTCTGACCCGATAGGAGGGAGGAGATGCTATACCGGTTGACACTATGTCCAGGTGGCATTGACCTGCAACCGACGAGATTAGTAGCCAGATCGCGCTCAAACTGAGTAATAAGGTTCTTATCATGTTCAAGTTCTTTGGTATGTTGTACATCCAGCGCCCTAATAGTTTCTATCTCCTGAGTTAGGTGCTTAAATGCAAACGGTTTTTTCCTCTATACGATACAGCACAATCTTTCATGCTTTTCAGCATCATAATACAAGATTACATCTAACATTTGAAGTCAGTAGTAAAAAGATAATAAGAAAAATTTTCCAGTTCATTTTCTACACAATACACTATACCGTTAATCGCCCTTGTGGTTTCAAAATTTAACTCAAATATACTTTTCGCTTTTTTGGAATGTTTTTGATGAAAATTCATAGCTACTCACACCGAGGCGGCAAAGTCAGTTTCTACAAAAAAAGCTGCCATACATTGCCATACATGATAAAAATTAATATCCACATGAGCACACTTACTTCCTCGTTATCTTTTGATTTTAGACTGATACTTTCCAGCCAAGACTTTGGCAACATGTAGACAATCTACAAATATTTTACTTTTCGCTGGCGGCGCTGGCGGTGTGTGGTATATTTTGGCAATAATATTCTATTACTACGTCCGCACTAATACGAGGCACTGATTGCTAGTAACTCCTTGTTAACGAATTCAATTGCTACCTGCTTTCAATGAATTATAAATAGCTATTCATGTGTTTTCTAATCTATCTCAGGAAAATTACCCAAAAGTTTCCCCAGCTTGAATTGAATAAGGTTTTTACCAATTGTTCAGATTTTTAATTGATTTTTCTATATTTCTGCGTAGTTTCATCAAACTGGTACCTTTTTAACCATGCTCAGTAAAAGAATATTTTTCAGTCAGTGCAACCTTATCCGTGCGTCTAATTAATGCTCAATTCTATTAAACTAAAGAAGTTGAGCAAGTTAATATCTTGACTTCCTTTTAACTCACTTATTCATATCGAATATGATTGCTTGTAGTTCGTAGATGTACCTCATTGCCATTAAACAGACTTCACTCTTTAGGAGTCGATAAATCTGACGGTTAGCTTAAGCATCGGCACCAAACGATGTAGACATCATGTACTAAAATTTTAGTTGATGTATCTCTGAATACTTTTAATACTTTCGCCATAAAGTATTCTTATTGGAAAGTTAACGATACTGTTTACTAGGGAACGTCAAACCTTCAGCTTTTGCTTTAGCTTTAGGTTCAGCATTAATGTATTTGAGCATCTCACTCAAGGCTGCTCATTGTAGCTATTTTAGATATAGTAGTACGACAACATTTAAATATTGTATTGCCTTTTTCTTTTGAAATAAACTTTTCTACATACATCAGTTCGTCGAGCGAGGCTCGCGATAGGACTAACCTACTTCATCGAAGGGTCATTTAAAATGGTTCAGGCTCGATGCAATTATTTACAAAGCTGGGCGCTATATGGGTATAGCAAATCCTTGAGCGATCCAAAGGATCATTAAGTTGTATGGGTAAATAAATCTGGATTTAAACAAAGCTCCACTTCTAGGCTCCAAGCACTTAATCAGCCAGTTTTATACCTTTCCTTCATTGTATTTGCATTGTCGCATCTGCTCACAAGTACCTTGAATATCTCATGCCTTTAACTTTTTGAGCAGTATTGAACTTGCAAATATCTCCCACTGCTGATTTTTTAAATAAACAAAGTTAAAATAGCTTTTTGAAAATTGCTAAGCGCGGAACAGAGAATAACGTTCAACTGTGGCACCTATTACATGAAAATCTTGTTTTATCAACGCGTTGAATTCTTTTCGCTATAAATTTCTCCTATCTCAATATCTTTACCTGTATGACCGTAAGAAACTGTGGGCATACAGCTCTGTCATCATGATAGGATTTTTATAATGCTTACCGTCGTCCCACACACTGCACCAGGACAGAAGTAAGTGCTAATACATCGCCTGTAGTTGCCAGCAGAATGGTTTTTTTAAGTTAAACATTTATTACCCATTTCTCGTTTAATAGCAGTACTTTTTGTCCTGATAATATCAGTTAAGATCAAGGCTTAGCACTGAACAGATAATGCTAGCAATCAAAACCCATTCACTAAGTGATAGCGCACCATACAGGATGTCATCTCGCTGCCAGCATAGGCAGTGCTAGTTGTCTATTTTTAATCTTATTCATAGAGAGCTTCGTTTACTTACTTAGTTTTCTAGAATGTCAACGGTTAATAATACTTATCAATAACCACCACACACTTATCGCCATTGGTGCCGCCGTTATTATCAATTTTCTTCACCATCATCACTTGGACCTGTAAATCATCATTCTAAATATTTGTTTTGCTTAACACATTAAACACACCTTTAGTATAATCATAAACATTTCGTTTTCTATTGTCTGGAAGATACAGATTCAATAGCACTGAGACTTCACCATAGAATCTTTGATGACCGTACTGCATGCAAGACTTAGCAACGGCAACTTCCATCATATGTTTGAATTTCTTTGCAACCTTGCTGAGATAAACGCGTCGTGCATTATGCACCCAGTAATGGTTATTAACGCTTGGAGGGAAAGGGAGTTAAATAATCATTTATTTATCATGATCTTACTGAAAATACTTATCCATGAAACTTTGAAGTGATGAAACTATGCGTTCAAGCGGATATTAATATTTATAATTAACAGTAAAAACATTGAAGCAGACTAAGATACAACAGGAATGAAAAGTCAAAATAAAAATAAGAATTAGATAAAATGTTGATGTATTTAATCGTGCTTCACGCTCTTTTTAATAACTTGTTTGTTTGGATATATGTCATTATGCATCTAAGCATTCCTCAGGATCGCCAGATGAATAATACGCTTCCTTTACTTTTACCTATCTTTTCTTCTTTCTTTGCTCGTTTCAGCAGAGATAAATAACAGTCGCCCATCAGTGATAAAACACACTTCATCTGATGTTTTAATATTTTATACAAGCATCTCGCGTAGACGTATCGAAAAGCAAGTAAGATCACAATTTTTCTAATTTCGCTACTATTCATCGGCTTTCTTCATCTAAAGCATAATCTTGCTGTATAACGGATTAAAGAAGATACTACCTTGGCTTTCCAGCCATAATTGAGTGTATCTTGATTTTCAGTTTAAAAATTCTGGCATATACTGCCTTGCTTTTATCGGCGACGGCATCAAGTTTAAAACCAAATTCGGCATCTAGTGCTTTAAATACTTCAATAATAGGCCTTCGCCACCTGTCTTTATAACCATTGTGGGTATTTACTTGATTAGCATATTTAAACCACTGTAGAATTTTTGTATATGGGGAAAATTGCAGACTTTATTAATCATGCAATCTGGTGTAGCCTGCTTTGTTTCAACTCTCTTCAAGTTTTAGAGCTACATCCCAGATGTTTAAGGTGGTCAGTGTTAAATATTTTCTTAACAGGATATTCCTTATCCATTTATTACTTAACTAACCTATTGGCTTGTCGGGTACTGTGATGGGCTCGTATAGAAACCAGATTTCTTATAAACATCTCATTGGGTACTACCTACTTACCTTAAAAATTTAATAAATTTTATCCATACGCTACTGTGAGTGTGTTTAGTGGTGAGGTGATTTTTGATGCCGTGTCGTCTGAAAAGGCTGCTATTGCCGTTTAGCAGCATTAAATTAATTTTTGATTAATGTCTTAGTTATGCAGCCATACGTAACCAGTAATTTCCCTCACATAAACGCCAGACTAATACAACCACCACCATCGTTCATTCGCCCAAATCACCCGCTTCCCCCGATAAATCTGGATAGTTCATCCACTGATAGATTACTGATAAAAATCGTCGGTTTCATCGCCATCATAGGGTATATTGATAATCTCGAACAATATGAGTTTTTTGCTGAACTGACGAATTGGACCCACGGACTTCATCGAAGATAAGCAAATCAGGCTGAGTATGCTATTTAATAGCCTAAACTCTGATCAATCGGTATTTTTGTTCTAGGTTGATTTGAATGCCCTCGTAATCCGTATGGCTGTCTGTCTTGTGAATGCGCAGAACTTTGGTGCCGATTGATAATCGTGCTTTGCAATAGCAAAAACGCAAGAGGATTTTTCCTATACTTAGCTTTACCATAAATCATCAAACCGCCACCATGCTTAAGGTATTCAGGCCAATAGGGGTTTGGGCCATAGACATTATAAAGTTTTAAGCAACGTGATGAATCTGAATTCAGTAGCTTGTAGTTATTAAGGTAACATCAGCAAAGTGTTCAGACAGATTAAAATTCTTCATAAGCGTTTTAATTTTACTCCGCTTGCGGTATTTCTACTACTCCGGCTCCGCTTAGTCCAACTGCGTTAATTTTCCTATCAAGCAACTATGGCATTCGGTTTTTATTTCAATCCCTTTGCCGGGGAGTGATATGCTGCGACAGCAGTATTTGAAGGCGCCGTGCTTATCACAGATGGCATCTCTCCCCCCTTTCCTCGAAAACCCTGTGCTCCAGTGGTTTAGGTGAAACATTTAAGGTTGTAATTTCTGCGCTGTAATTCATAGACAGTCACTTACCCAATCAAGTATTTAGATTATATACTAATCTTTGTTGGAAAATTATCTGCGACAGATTTTAGGTTTGTTTGCTGAGTTCTTACTAGCGGGTGAGCTCAAAGAGTCGTCCTTTCCAGCTATTTGCATACTGGTATTAACAAATGCTTCTGGCTAATATTCGTTTTTACGACATTTTCTTAGCAGCCCGATAATCTGACTCAACCTCATCTAAGATTTAATCAGCTTTTTGATGTTTTCCGTATACTGCACCCAGGAAATTCCAGGTTAATTTTTGATGGCCAGTAGGGTAATTCAGTATCGGAAGTATTTACTTTATGCTCTAAATTCCTGCATAAATTACCAAAACGCCGTTTTGCAAAAAATCATCTGACTGTGCTGGTGCTAGATTTGCGCGCAATAAAATTATTCCTGATTTTATTGCCTGGCAGTTTAGTAAAAGATTTTTCGCGTGCAGAGATTGAATCTATTTTAATCTCACAATGGTTTCTATGTTGGTTGCTTATAAGTAAATCAACTCTGCCAAAATAGAAATTACCACGTTCTAGTACTGAAAACTCTTTAATGCACTCCAAGCCAAGATTAATAATTTTTTCTTTAATAGACCGGTAAAGTTCTCCAGCCGATTTATTTGTGAATGCCTGAAATTCACCTCTAACTGAATCAGTAAGAAATATTATCAAATTGTTGCTTCCATCTGGATGTAGTAAGGAATAGTTTTTTGTTTTAATATATTTTCTTTTGTAGTTTTTCTTTTATGTTTACTTAATTTTGGTATGTCGTTTTTACCTAATTGAGGTAAACTTATTTGATTTAGGCATTGGATAAAATCCATTATCTAATTTGAGGTAATTTAGACTGATTTATATCAAAGGTTGTTTTGTTACCTGATTTGAGTAATAGTCATTGAACGTAACTCACTATGCTGTTAGCAGCGCAGGCTACGCTGATTAGCGGATCATGATCCGAGTACTCTTTTATATTTTAGGATATGTTAAATTTTTTAGAAATTCATCTACCAGATGCCTCTGAATCAATCTCCAAGAAACCTAAACCTAGTAAATCAGGAAGATAACACCTGACTTCACGTGTTATAATAATCTAGTTATCCGAAGTATTTTATGATCTTCTTCCCAAGATTTATGATGACAACAGACCGACTAAAATTTTTAGTAACACCAAATAAAGAAGAGGCCATATAGCAATGCATATCACCTGACCTCGGTCCTCAATTTTTTTTGATACACAAGTATTATTCGCCTCTAGTTACGATTACCCGGAGTTTTGAGCAAACCTGACCATGGCAAGCTAATGACGCTGAATACAACTGCATTGAGAGGTGCAAGCCAATAACTGAAAGTATCCTTCTGATGAATTTATCAACTATAGACCTGTAGGTAGACTTTTCATGGTATATCATCTCTCTGTTGTTAAAATCATTCACGAAATCGATCAGCAGGACACGCCAGTATCTCATAAACCCCATAGACAAGAAATGAGGATAACTCATTAAAATAGCGTGACGATCTCTTTAAAACAGAATTTATAATTATATATTTTTATTCATCACCCGCTCAACAGTATCAACTACTGCTTGAGTATGGGAATCAATTTCAATATTAACTTTTTCTCTAAGACGCCTTTCTGCAATTGTAGTACGCAAAATGGTTTCTGGGATCAGATGGACACAAAAACAATTATTAACCACTTCCCCTACAGTTAGGCTAATTCCATCAACACTAATAAAGCCCTTATGCAAAATATATTTCATTAATTGCTTATTATGCATATAAAACCAAATTTGGAGATTATTTTCAGCTTTAAAGATTTTTGCTATTTCTGCGGTAGTAATGATGTGACCAGAGATAAGATGGCCACCAATCTCATCGCCATATTTTGCTGATCTTTCTAAATTAATTATATCGCCTAGTTTTAAACTGCCTAAATTTGTCAGGCGCAACGTCTCCTTTATTAAATCAAAACACACCATATCCCCATCAATATGGGTAACAGTTAAACAGCATCCATTATTAGCAACAGAGGCACCTATTTCTAAACCTGCAAGTAATTCATTAGAGAATTGGAGGGTATAAGTACGAAAATTAACACTATCCTGCACCGCGACTAATGTTCCTTTTCCTTTTACAATGCCTGTAAACATATATTGAGTTCCCAACTTTAATAGAAAGATTAAAATTCATTTTACTCAAGTTTTGCTAGATAAGCATTTTAGAAACCATAAATATGGCAACTTTCTATCTAGTTATAGCTATAACTTATAGCTATAACTTTACAAAATCGATACAATAAGCAAATTTTTAGGATCAGTAAGTTATTAGCAGGTAATCTAATAATAGGCAGGTAAAATCAGGGTAATTATTACTCAACAATTTAAAATTATCTATTAGATGTATTGGTATTCAGTTGCACGGATTATCTAATAATTTAGATAGATTTTAATAAATATCCTAATAGGAGTTTAAATTATGCCAGTAACTAAGATGGTTTTAGTAAGACATGGCGAAAGCGAATGGAATAAAGAAAACCGATTCACAGGTTGGACTGATGTTGAACTTTCCGATAAAGGCCGCGAAGAAGCAAGAGATGCAGGACAGCTATTAAAAAAAGAAAGTTTTATTTTTGACTATGCTTATACCTCTCTTTTAAAACGAGCTATTCACACATTGTGGAATATTTTAGACCAAATAGATGAACAGTGGCTAACCGTTGAAAAAAATTGGCGGCTCAATGAACGTCACTATGGTGCACTGCAAGGTTTAGATAAAGCAGAAACTGCGGCAAAATATGGTGACGATCAAGTTAAACTATGGCGTCGTGGTTTTGAAATTAAACCCCCAGAATTAACTAAAGATGACCCTCGTTACCCAGGTAATGATCCTCGTTATGCAAATTTGAACCCATCAGAACTCCCTATAACTGAAAGTCTTGCTACCACAATTAAACGTGTTATTCCTTATTGGGAAGAGGTGATTAAACCTAGAGTTGCTAAAGGTGAGAAAGTAATTATTGCAGCTCACGGTAATTCATTACGGGCGTTAGTCAAACATCTAGATAATATGAATGAAGACGAGATCCTGGAATTTAATATTCCAACTGCCGTTCCACTTGTCTATGAATTTGATGAAAATATGAAACTTATTAAGCATTACTATCTTGGTAATCAAGCTGAAATAGCTGTTAAAGTGGCCGCTGTTTCTAATCAAGGTAAAACAAATTAATTCAATTAATTAGACGCTTTTTTTACGGTGTATTAGAATAGCTTCAGGTAAACCATATAATAATTTCTTACTATCTTGTTGCTAACCAATACAAGCATTTATTATATTTCTACAATAAACTACTAGTTTACTAGTAAAAATATCTTGATTTCACTATAAAAGATAACTTTCAAGCATACTCCAATGATTGCTTTTTACTCTGGCATATTTACAATGCAATCATTTTCAGCCACTTAAAGCTACTGTTTATATTGGTTAGATTAATTTGCATTACTAAAATTAATTATAATCTTGGCTAATAAGCCTAATTTTAGTAAACTTTCTTTAATGGCTTATATATTTGATTCACGAATGATGCTAATTTCTGCTGTATGGAGTTTCGGAGATGGTGGCCTACTATCCTATCATGGTAATTGATTTCATGAATGATTTTAACAACAAAGAGATGATATGCCATGAAAAGTCTACCATACAACAGATATCTGTAAACCGGATATTATTACCTCTTATCCTTTGCATAAACTCATCTGTAATAGTGCCTGGCAGCTGCAGCTGATAGCCACTGCCGTTGAGGCTGAGCTCGAAGGCATATGCTATAACATGCTGAAACGCCGCCTTCTTAACTCGCATCAATACGCCATCGTCCGTAACGGTTATTTGCTACAGCGAACCAATACAGATTAGTATTAGCGATATTAATATTAAAGTGCCTAATCTTAGGTATCTCAGCACCAAGGATATTGGATACACAAAACAGCTAATGTGCTGCACTTCAACTCCACAAAGGCATGCAACCGAAAGTTAAGGGTGAGTTCAAAAGATCTGGCTAGCAGAGAGAGCTGCAATGCCGCTAATAACACCCTTGATGTTTTGTTAGCAAGATATTCAGCGGAGTATCTTGCAGCGATGAACTAAAAAAGATCGAGAAGAACTCCTGGCATTCTACGACTTCTCGTTAGAGTACTAGGCATCAATAAGAACGACGAATCTGATTAAATCGGTTTTTTTGATACTCAAGCGCGAACCTAACGCTCAAAGAGCTGTGTTTGAGAAAAACAATTCTTTCAATGCTATTTAAGCTAATACAGTCTGCTTAGAAAAGTTGAAACCGGCTAAGGAGATTTTTGACCTACTAATCTTGGTAGTAAACAACCTCCAATTTAAGGATAGAAAACATATTCACGAAGCATCAGACTGGAATATGTAGCCTCACCATCATACACCAGATGTCCTAAGAATTTGCTTACAGGATTCAAATCTGTAAGAAATTGATTAAAAGTGAATAGATTTGTCTTATAATATCATTATTATAGCGCATCTTTTCTCGCTCTTACATCAAAAAATTCTTTCAGAAACGTATGGATACTTCAGGCTATGTTGCCAAAGATTCTTAGTAGAAATTTCTTATACTATATGAAGGATTTTTACTACAGAGTTTGTCATGAAAAAGCAAATAGTCATACAGATCAAAGAGACTTTTCCTCACTCAGTGCCAACATAAAGTTACATCTCATTAATTGGCTTGGGAACAATCTCTCGGATGATGTCGATTCATTCATTGAAGCAAGTCATTCCACTTTTATCCTGTCCATATTGTCACAGTGAAGATGTTATCAGCTGGAGATATTCTAGGGGGTTACAGCGCGATATTGTTACAAAATCCTCTATTGCAAGAAAACATTTAACAATCTTACTGGAAGTCCTCTGGCGAAACTACATCACAAGGATAAATGGTTTAGTTATCTTGAATGTATGTTAAATAGCTTGACTTTACCAGAATCAGCAAAATAAACAGGTATTAACTTGAAAACACCGTTTAGATGGCGTGACTGCTTCCTTCCTTCCGCGGTAACAGCCAATATAAATGCACTTAAGTGATATTATTGAAGTTGACAAAATATTTTTCTTTGAATCCTTTAAATAGAAGCGTTATATCCCACATAGGAAAGCTAGAAAACGTAGCAGAGCAGAAGATAAGAGGAAAGAACGAATTGCGCGATCTTAATTGCCTGAGATCGACAAGTCATGTGAGCGATGAGATTTTGAAGAGTTTAATTCAGAGTATCTTAGCGATTTTCTTGCGCCGATCATCGATAAAGAGTCCATCTTTTTTTGGATGTGGAGAGCTAAATGGTACGAAACTTTTTCCAACAAAAATGCAATTAGTTCCCATTGCTTAATGAGGTTGAATAATCAGAGAGTTATTGGTAAGAAATTCCACATTTAAACTCTAAATAGTTATATCACACGATTAAAAGAATGGCTGAGTAAATTTTATGCTGTAGAGTCGTTTTATTTACCAAATTATCTGCCATGGAAAAGATTGTTTGAAGCCACAACAATAAAAATAGAAGATGTTGCTAGAAATTATTTTTCTCCTAAAGCAACAACCTTCACAAATACAGCCTTTTAAAGCCATGTAATATCTCTCCCATCATCAGTACCTCTGTTTTCCTCTACTAAACGGTGTCAACGAACTTTTCATGGCCTATAATCCTTCAAGCTCGTTTATCCTGGATAGCACGTCCTAGAAACCCAAAGGTAACAAAATTTTAGCAAATTTTGCTGCGGTGTAAAATTTTTGCTTGAAGACCTTGCAGAGAAAGGCCTTGTTATCCGGGCTATTTGGACGATACACAGTGTGATATTAATCTTTTCATTTGGACAAAGACAGCGCATGATTGTCAAATCCCTTCCGGTTATCCAACTTACTCACCGGTTGCAGGGTCATCAGTGGCGAGAGATAGTCAGTGACAAAGTTAATATCTCCCTCACAAGGGAAGATATCCAGGTAATGCTTCATCACGAAGATTACACACACCCGTGCAAGCCCCATTTCCAAGTAGGTAGACAGCAGCTACGGATTGACGCCCAGCACCTCGTTCGCCAAGTATTCATAATCCAAGTGCATAGCCCCGTCCGGCTGGAACTGAACCCGATATGATAAGCGCGACAGCAACTCTTCCGCAAGCACGGTCAGCGTTTCCTAGAATAGCCGGGGATTCGGATCAGCGCCTGCGGGACGAGACGACCACCTGCAACTAGTCTCACAAAAGCGAGTGGCTCTTTCCAGCGGTGCAGTTCCCACCTGCAAGCCAGGTTGGTCAGCCTCGACGTTAACCGCTAATATCCCCGCCTTTTCCCTGGAGCACTGCACTCTTGTCAGACGGGACAGCGGCGCTAAAGTGAGCCGTCAAGTCGTCGACCCGTTGAAAACTCGCCAAGACTACCAAACCCATTGACAGCATCATACAGTGGACAGCCTGTATGACCAGCATGGCCGCCCGCTGGCCAATTCTGCCTACTTGCGCACCACGCTCCAAAAGGCGCAATGTTTGAGCAGCTCTCTCATCGGCGACACTTAGAATAATTTGCCAGACTATCCAGCTCAAAGTGCCTATACTTCATCAGCGACAACCCAGCCTTAGCCATCGCCATTGCACCAAGCAAGATTTCTTTATCAGCCAGTACGCTGTGTCTACCCAGGTAAACATTCTGCGATATTCTTTTGCTAGATTTGGCGGATAAATTTGCTCATGGGGTAATGATTTATGGAATTTTTAAATCCCCTCTAAATGCCCTTTAAAGATAAATGTGGGGTACTTTCCATCTTTAATCGTCAGAGAGACCACTCACGGTCAGCTACAACCAGCCAAGCAGCAGCGCAGCCACGTTCCAGGAGAGAGTTCATAGCCTTTTTTTATTCGCCCTTGTCCTCTTGTCCGTATCGCCTGAAAGAGCAAGCGAATAGACTCAGGCCCCAGTAAATTATTTTCCCATAAGCTTACATTTCAAAACATGTTTTCCTCCACCACCTGAAAAAGAATGCTGTAAACATCAACACCATGGCCGGTTAAAAGGCTTACATTGCATCCTGAGGTTGAATGCTTTTTTGGGATAACATCTGTTTCAGGTAAAGGAAGACACCCTGGCTTCCAGCATGGAAAGAAAAGCTCAGCTACTTTCGGTTCATGCCACATTCATGGATAGGGGGGCGCCTTTGTGGTGGTTCTACTATTAAAATAACGCCATGTAAGAGCTCCACAGGTGGCTATCCTTGGTGTTTTTGTCATACCCACTGACTATCGTCATTATTCTACGTCTTATCTTGTTATTCTGCGCGTTCAGGCTAATGATGTATTTTCCCGTCGCCTGGGTCAATAAAAGCTTTTTCAGGCCATACATCACGAAGGCCACCAACAACCACACCCAGGCGGCTAACAAGCCCGTAAAGGCCAGCATGGGCCACACCGCCGGGTCTCTACATGCCAGTTTGGCAATGGGCGTTTCCAGATACTCAAAGCTGGAATAATACAGACGGGCCAGTTACCCATAAGCAGCAGGCCACTAAATGTCCGCTGACCATGATGGGCACAACCCAGGCGATCAAGCTGACTTTCTAGTGTATTCGCCAGAAGATCTAGATCGTACATGGATATTACGCCCTGCAACCCCATTCCCATGCTGACCAGACTTTGACAAAACAGCCATGCTTTTTGCCAGGGAAGGTTGCCAAACAGGTCAAGAATCAGGGAAACTTTTACTTTTTTTAGCCATTGCTTACTCACGCTGTAATAAGTGGTTGCTTGCTAGGAGTGCCGGTAGAGCAGATTAACAACAAGGAAAGCGCCAAGTCCATAATACCCGACTTGGTGACCGTGGCAAACATATCAGCGTCGCTCTTCCTCAATCTTTGCCCGACACTGCATCCAGGTGCTATAAGTCAGCCACCATCTGGTCGGCGAGAGCGATACCCACCAAGACGCTAGGCAATGGATAAAGCGCTCAATATTCCCACGCCAACAGCTTTTCAATTGAAGAAACTATCGCCAACTGGCCGTTGAGGTTGCCAAGGCTGGCGACCTGCCAGCGCAGCAGCTCAAATTCGAGCATCGCCGGTAAACTCACTAACTCCGAGCTGTTCGCAGTTTGAACACCACCCGCTCCGACGACCAATTCAACATCAATAATGTCTTTGGCGATTAATGGGCGAAAGGTGAACACCCCTGTTCCCGTATAGCGTTGTTCGTAATCACTGCTGTCAGTGAGCAAGCAATCAACCAGGGTCAAGCCCGCGCCCCAGCTCATCAGCCACCCTGAGCGATATTTGGTCGACCATTCAACTTCATGGTAGGGGGCCAGCCACGCCATCCGTGTTTCCATGCTCTGTTTGTGCATCTTTGATCCTTATACGGCCAGGCAAGCTAGCTATGAATGGCGGTGAATTTAGCTAAGATTTCTACTGCGTCACTCAGTAACTCTTCCTCCCCACGTTGCTCTAGGCGTTGCTCATCATGTGCGTTTCGCCGAAATCAGCTTCAAACTCCAACGTGATATCCTGCCAACTGTTGATAACTTTCACACTCAAGTCACAATCCTCCTGTGCCGAGAACTTGCATCATAGCGTGCCGCCGTGTCTCCACTGGGGTCGCCTTGTAGGCATAAACCAGTGAGCCGGTAAAACTTCCCCCTCGCGCTTTTCCTGGTACGGACTAAAAGTGGACCCGTCATCGTTGGATATTCCTACCCATTAACCCGAATAAATGGCCTTGCCCTAGTATTACAGTTTGTCAAATTCTATCGGGTATCCCCCCTACAAAATAAACTGGATCTGTTCTGCAAAAATGCGCAATTGATTGGACTACATCTGCCTTACACAGCATATTACCCGCTTGTGGATGTTTTAGTTGCGCTCGACAATCAGGCTATCCCAGAAATTATTAAAGTTCTCAATCAGCTCTCTCTCCTGTTACTCCATCATCAACGCAAACAACTGGGGTCCGGATAATGGTCGGGGTATGCTTCACCATCGCCTTCCATCGATCCAACCGTCCTAACGGTGGAAAGCCAGCTTATGAGAATGGAAGAGACTAGGTAATGCGTACCCCCAACGAAAGGAATAGCCTAGATAGGACAACATCGCCACGGTATTTACATCGAGGTAATACGGATCCGGATTACCTTAGGTATTTAATACGATAGATGGTGACATGCAGCTCAATCTGCACCCCATCGTCTGGTAAACCCCTCACTTTCACAGTAGCAATGCCGTCTCATACAGCAGCTGGTTACGCTTATTGTTGGCATTCTATCAGGACAAGCGCTAGAGAGAGGTGCGCACCATACCAGTACTAGCAAGTAAGAGGCTTTGCAGCTCTAGAGCGCCCCCTGGATCAGGACTAAAAATTTTTCACCAATGGCATACAAGGTGGCAGCCTAGAGATAGGCCAGCTTCCACGGCATGCGATTGGACTAGATGCCGGTACAGGTCAGAAAAAAATCATTAGGTACCTTAGCGAACTTGGTTATTTCCTCCAGATTACCAGTAATGGCCCGCAAAACCCGATGTCATTGGAGATTTTGGTCAGTCTCCAATAGGAATAGGTCGCGCAGCGCCTCCGTTCAATAATTTCAGGTGCTCACATATCCAAATATAGCATCACGATAGGGTAACTGGATATCCCATAGCGCAGCAATACTCTTTCCAAAGACTATGTTGGCAAAGGTTATTTTTGCTTTGCTCGCAGAGTAATTTCTAGCCACAGCTATATTTCAATTGTTGTAGTTTCAAACAATCTACTCCATGGCAGATAATTCGATAAATAAAAAACGACCATACACCATGGAATCTACTTAGCTATTCTTTTAATCAGCTGATATAACTATTCATATTTTGAATGTGGAATTCCTTACCAATAACTATCTGATTATCCAAAATTATTAGGTGATGGTGACTAATTTTATGCTCTCTGAAAAAATTTCATACCATTTAACTGCATCCGATCAAAGGATTGACTTTTTATTGATGATCGCCTAAAAAAACGCTTAATGCACCCTGCATTAAACTCTTAAAGAATTTCATTGCTCACATGATCCTGTTGATCTATGGCGATTAAGATCGTGATTCGTTCTTTCCTTTTATTTTCTCCTATCATTTGTTTTCTAGCTTTCCTATATGGCATATAATGCTTCCTTTAAAGGATTTATGGGAAAATATTTCGCCTAGTTCAACAAATACCACTTAGTACATTTATGTTGGCTTTCGTTGCTGAAGCAAGGAAGCACTGAGACCATCTAAACGCTGTTTTTAAATCAATTCCTGTTTGTTTCGCTGACTCCCATAAACTCAAAGTATTCAATATACATCAGAAATAACTAAACCATTTATCCTTGTGATGTAATTTCACTAGATGAAAGACTTCCAGTAAGATTATTAAATATTTTCCTACAATTAGAGATTTGCATCAATATCACTGTAACCTTAATGAAGGCTCCTAGCAGATAATATTTTTACTGTGATAATATGGGTAGGATAAATTAGAATGAGTTACTTCAATGCATGAATCGACATCATCCGAGAGATTATCTCCAAGCTAACTAATAAGATGCAGCTTTATGTTGCCAGAGAGTGAAGAAAAAGTTTGTATGACTGTTTGCTTTTTCATAGCAATCTCTGTAGCAAAAATCCTTTATACAGTCTAAGGGATTTCTATCAACAACCTTTGCTAACCATAGCCTTACAAAATTAGGGTTCGTCGCTCGAATAGCGGCCCCCAGATCGTTAAGGCCAGGCCCCTATTGTGAAGTATTATCACCATCGTAATAATTCAGGTAGATCTTCTAGACTGAGTATTTAGAAATAAACTGTGTAATAATGGTCAGCAGTGTTTGGTCAACGCTAACATTTTCAACGATCGGTGCAGTAGATATCGCGCTCACTGGCAGCGACGACAGGGCATTAATCGCGATGGCCAAGGCATCAGTGACCACGCCTATTATCCTGCTTGTCTTTCTCAACAGTGACGTACAGGTGCACGGCGCAAGATAGGCATTCACTACCCATTGCCTGTTGCGCCTAGCCCGATAACATCATGCTGCCGCATCGGCGCCTTACCTACCCCTAAATTACCCTGCGCTATGACGGTCAGTATCACATCATGGTTCTTGATTATGAACTCTCTGACCATATCCATTAGAATACTTGCTTGCCACCAGAGAGTGTTGCGGCATGATCTGCAAGGGGGTGTTGATGCGTACCGCTGTGTCTAATGACACGCTGCCGTCTACTTTGCCGTCCCTGATAGCAGCAGCCCTTACCAAACACATCAGTACACTGGGCAACGTGTTCTGGGTGCTGCTAGATAGCCTGCAAATTATCAATCTCAATATGCATAAGCGATATACGAACCCTGGCGCTAATTCCATTAAAGCTTATGTCATAAATTAGCTATCCTCTTTCATTCAGGATGACCGTGGTAACTTCTACCGAGATCTTGTTATTTTTCAAGGCGGAAATGATTTCCAGTACATCTTTGAAACACACCAGGCGAAGCTAAAAACCATTACACGAGGAACCAAGCCTCCTGTATCCGGTAAGATCTGCATACAATTTGATTTCGCACTGCACGATCCTTGGGGGAGATACGGACAAAAATCATTGCTAACTTAAAATGGTTATCACATCACAACGTTGTCGGTGTCATTCATTGACCAGATTTTCCCACAGAGAATGATATGCTCGGTGAACGGCAGATACTACCGTCTTCCTGCCAATTTGCACCCGGGTAAATGTCTGATAATGGCACAGGTACTCATCCATGGAATCCTCTTCAATTAACGGCAGCATTAAACTCCTCATAGATAAAATAGGTGCCATAGAGCACCATGCCAACATACCCATCTTACTAGATCTACAATTACGACCATCTTTAAAGCACATTCTCCAGGCAATGCCTGGACGGTCATACCCTCAGAACCGTTGATAATCTCAGCCAGTACCTAAAAATAACTGTCAATCACGGCTTTAACCTGGCTGATCTGTGTACCCAAGAACCACATCAAATACACACCTGGCGGGGGTTAGTAGTACATTACGTAGTAGTTGTTTCGCTCTAATTGCTGGATGGAGTGGGTGGCATATCAGGCAATGTCTTCCAAACAGGCATGTAGGTAATAGACGCACAAGCAAAGCGTTTTCAGTGGAGACAATCATCAGATAAATCCTTTCTGCTTGCGTTTGAAGGACGAGACCTCGGCCTGTGCATCTCCGGCAGGTTTACGCTGATATGGGGCCCATGACCGTAAAGGGGCTTGCTATCGGTATTAACCCCAGAGCGCTAGCTCACCGTTTTTTATCGACTCCAGCCAGCGCAACCCACCTGATAACACTGGTCGGTTTGTTCAGTTGACCGCTACTAATTATTCATGTAGTAAAATGCTATTATGCAGAGATGCTGTTTCAGCATTGACGTGGCCACTAAGACCGGCAGCACGTAATTGGAAGCGATAAAACTCTCCATCGGGAAGGGGGAAGGGTCTAGTCTATTTTTCTAACGAGCGGCGGCAAGAGCGCCACACACACCAGTTCGAGCAGTTTTTTATCAACAGGGGGCGGCGGCCTATAGCGCGGGCGTGTAAATCTTTGTCAACTAGCATAATATATCCCCTAACTCTCCATTAATGACCGTTAAAACTCGATTTAAAGTGCCTCTTTAGAACACGTCTTCCACCAACAGCGTTATTTTACCTTTCATTTCATTAAGAGATCGTATGGATGATGTGCTCCCTCGCCAGTAAATTCCTGCTTCAGTAACTGGGTGATGGTTTCCCTAGGTTGACTACCTGGATCATCAGATGGATCGAAATACCTAGCTTGCAACCGCCATCGGCATGGTAAAGCCGAACATGACGCGATCTCCAGCCTTTCCAGAGATTATCCAACATTAGTGATGCCTACGCCCACCATGCGGTAAATCATTTACCATAACCCATAGGCGAGATTGCGTTGTGCCGAATCAGCAAAAAGAAATTCGTTGTCAATAAATGCGGAGTTATTAGCAAATCTAGTATATGACTGTCAGGCGATATCCCCAGATCTGATGCTTCGTGCATCTGTTCTTCATCCTTAAATTGGACGTTATTTACCAGCAGGTCAAGCAGGTTAAAATCCTCTTAGGCAATTCCAACTTTTCTTAGTAGACTGTAACAGCTTAAATAGCATTGAAAGAGTTATTTTTAACCAGAATTCTTCCCGTGTAAGCTTCATGGCTTCCTGTCGTAAAAGCCGATTCAATCAAATTTTTTGTTCTTATTGACGCTCATGCGCTGACTGGAAGTTGTAGAATGCCAGCAGTTTCTTCTCAATCTTTCTTCAGCTTCTTCATCACTGCAGGATACTTCGGTAAAAACCTTGCCAAGAAAACATCAATGGCTTTATTAACGGCATCGCCAGGCTCTCTCTTCTAGGCACAGACCTCATTTGCAGCTAAACCTTAAATTTTATTGCATGTCTTTTGAGAGTGAAGCCAGCACATTAACTGTTTTTTTACCCAACAGCGTTGATGCTTCGTGTCCAGAAATATCTTTGCCATTGCATTCCAAAAACCAAGGACACCATCTCCCGTAGCAAGTCTTGGGAATACGGTTAAACCACGCGCTCAGAGGGCATTAAAAAGTTCGGCCAAGTTTGCTTCTGATTCTCGATAACCATCTTCGACCACAACAAGCTTCTTACACACTCATGCTTAGTGATATCGATAATACCAGCAGGCAAAGACGATCATTTTGCCTGACAGGACTGTTTATACCATCAACCAAGAAATAAACGTAGCGCATATCCCTTAAATCACGTAGGCAGTATTGCCTATACTCTTTAAGCCTTTGCTGTTTCAATTTTATGATGGGACTAACAGAGAGAGACCATTGGTGTTTTCAGCAAGAAAACACCCACAAGGAAGACCTTCGTGAAAATTACCGCTGGATATGCTTTGCAGCTACAATCATGCTAGCAACTCTTTGATGTTTTTTGCATACTTCAGATAAGTCGGTATGAATGAGATGTTGAAGAATATTCCGGTGCTGCTGCTATCCCTGACTTTAAGTCAGTTTAATTTCAATATCATCAATACTAATCTATATAGTGCGGTGTGGCAAATATTCCTTACGGATGACGGCATGGACGCCAGTCGACAAGGCGGCGTTCAGGATCTTGTCGCAGCATGGTTTCAAGCTCAGCTTCAAACGAGGGTAGCTTATCACCTAGATGACACCATTACGGATAAATTCATGCAAGGAATTATAGGTAATATCTGATTTCTCTGATACCTGTATGGTAGAGTTTTCATGACATATCATCTCTCGCTTATTAAAATCATTCACGAAATTAATTAAAAGAATGATGCGCTAGTATCTCCGAAACTCCATTATCAGAAATGAGCATAACTCAATTTTATGAATGAAATAGATGGTGATATTGGATATGTTGCAAATGCTTGCCCCGTTGACACAAGACTTATTTACCTTCCAAGCAATGGAAATATATTATTGTGGTCACGCGCTGTTGGCTTGTTCTTAGTGCTATTATTACTAATGAATTAGGTCTACGCCATATTGATACTATCTGTATCTCAAGTTACAATCATAATAATCAAAGAGAACTTAATATTATTAACCAAACGGAAGATGACGCTAAAGATTATATTCTAGTTCAACGATTTAGTTAATACCGGCAGGACAACACAAGCTATCAGGGATATATATCCAAAAGGCTATTTGGTAACTATTTTTGCTAAACCAGCTAGACGTCCACTAATTAATAATTACAGTATTGATATACTAGAAAATACCTGGATATAACGACCTTTATATATTGAAAAGAGATTTTTATTAAAAGGATGATTTGCGAACAATAATAATTATTTTATTTATTTCGCTTTAATTACTAAAAAGTATATAATATAAGGATGCTAATCGTATCCCTATATCACTTCTGAAGTTTTTAATTGAATAATATCAATATAAGTGAAAAATTTTGTAAAAAAAACTGTTTAAGCTTAAATCAAAACTGAAATAAACTGAGACCTCTATTTTAGTGACTTATAGTGTGCCTAAAACTCATTTATTGAAGAATAACTCAACATTCTAAGGAAGAAATTATGTTAGCTGCTATCGTATAATTAAGCGCTTAATATGAATTTGGCGTGCAACGATGGGTTGGAGATTGAAACGGTATTAAATTGAATTGCTGCAAATAATCGTATTCGAAGTTCTCAGAACTTACTTGATACGGTAATTTGTTACCATCCAGGAAATTTGGCTTATAAATGGTCACAACAAGCGATGGCCTGGCAGAAACAAACACTTGAATTTCCAACAAAATAGGAGCAAGCCAGGCTTGCTTAATGGCAGATAATTTATATAGTATTACCGCTTATTCTCATCTTAAATGTGATAATCTTACCGAACAAGCGCTATTATTAGCTAATAAAGCTTATGAAATACAGAGCAATTAACTGATTTTCGATTGAAAAATTTTTTAAAATAGCAGATGCAAAAAAGAGGTAATTGGTTTTTATATTTACCGGATACCAGCCAAATCCCGTGTCCAACGATTTTAGTTTGTGGAAATTAGATAGTTTACAGCTAGATTATTACCGCCTTTTCAGCAACTATCTCTGGCACAACAAGGTTTTGCTATGTTAACACTATAGATATGCCATCAATTCGCTATTTTATTAAATATAAACTTTCTCAGGAAACTAGCGCACTTCATCAACAGGTACTTAATCAATTGGCTAATATTCCATGGATCGGATCCCTACTAGAATAGGGTAATTTGTTTGCGTTTTGCTGATAACATTGTACTTTCGATTAGCTTACTTAGAAGAATCCAATGGCTTAAAAGGTGTTGCAGTTTTAGGACCAATTATCCATAGCTTGCTTAATGAACAAAAATATCATGATCAAATACCGGTAATGAATATTGATATCTTTGCCAGTTGATTAGGTCTTTATCAAGTAGATGAAGCTCTTTTACATTCAGAACTAAGTTCTTATTCAGTAAAAATATGGATTATTTTAGGGCATCGCTGTTCTGTACCGTTTATGGCCATTAATTGGCAAAATAATATTTTAGTCCTAAAGAAGACAAACTACTCGTCGTAAGTTCGTCTATTGACGGTAATTTATTGACTTTACCAACCAAGTCACTATACAATAATTTTTATCAGTCATTTTGCAGTAGTGAGTTGGCTGAAAAGCAAAATTGAATAATTGTTGTGATTACTTAATTATTTTTCCTTATTTACTAAAAAGGTACCTTAAGAACAAGGAGATCCTTATTATTGCTTTAACTGTAAATTATTCTAAAAGTAAATTATTAAAGCATTTTACCAGGTAATGATCTTATTATCCGCGAATCTTAATATCAGGATGATCTCTTTTTTTTAGAGTGCCAGTGCCTTGGTATTTATGTTAATGCAAAATTTGCTCTAGAAAAGCGTGAATTTTGAGATATTGGTTAGAATTAAGACAAAAACTTAATAGATTTATATATAATTACAAATTAGGTATGTTTAATAAAATTGGTAATTGGCAGCATATCGAAATTAACAAATCAAACATTAGAACGTACCTCGCTATTGTGTGAGCTACGTTGCTTCTGTGGGTGGTATTTTCATGATCTGAGTACTGTTTTATACTCTGCAAGATCTTAATTTTTAGGAATTCATCCAGAGATAACTTAGAATAAGCCTCCTATAAATCAGAAACCGAGTAAATCAAAAAGACAACATGCAAATTCACGTGTTACATTGCCTGTTTATCCGAAGCGCTTTATGATCTTCCTCCCGAAATTAATGATAAGAGACTGACTAAATTTTTCTTATATCCAAAAAGAAGCCATACAAGCAATGCGTCAAACTTCAATCTCCAATTTTTTCTTGATACGTAAGTATCATCCGCTTCTTACTAATGATTATTTATGGTTTTAAGCAACTTAGCCAAAGCCAAGCCGATGACGCTGGATATAACTGCATTGAGGGAGAAATAACTCAAAGTATGCTTGCAGATGAATTCATCACCTATCATCACCTATAGGGAACTAGGGGGATAACCCCATTTCCTTCACCAATTTGCACAAACACAAAGATAACTAGGCAGATAGACCTAACGAATACGGACAGGATGATGATTTCTATTTCTCTGGCAAAATAGCCAGAGTGGTAATTTATCCAGATGTATATCCACCACCACAACTAAATTGCTTTTTCACCATTGATAACGGCTGCAATAATTTTCTTAAAAAAATACGGTAAAAGTGTCAATTCCTGGACCCGTCTATCTTGTCAAGCGGAATACTTACACCTGCCTCACTTGTGCCATCTGGGGTATTGTCCTAGCGCTACTGCTGTGCCTTTCCTAAACATTTACACATCCGTTTTTTCTAGCAAACATGTAAGTTAAAAAAAGCTACAGTTCACCTGGCTTTAAAAGCTAGCGAGAAGTGACAGCACAGCAGCTTCATATTTTACCCGACTGCGACTCAGAACACATTACTTTCACTATGCTGCATCTTCTTTAGCCTTTTTCTAACAATAAACTGGCCGCAACTTAATGCTCTATTTTGCGCCCCTACAGCGGTATGCTGCAGTAGGGCATATACAAGCAGGGTATTAAAATTGCTATCTTCTGTGCCTTGCACACTTATGGTCGACAACTCAATCAACATCCGCATCTTCATGTCTAGGTCACCCCCCGTTTAGCGGTCTGGATATTAAAGATGCTGTATGCTGTGAACTCTTCTTCAAAAAAAAGCAGTTTAAAATCTAGCGAGTGCGAAGGCCTTATTCATCCAATTACTGAGCTACAGCTATGACCTTATAAATTAAAGTAGTCATTCCTATAGTCTTTTTGGGCTATATCCGCGCCAGGAAGCAGTGGCAGCGTTACCTGAAGGGACAGTACGGACGTTACTAGAAAGTGCACTTCGGTAAAAAGATAAAAGAGGTCTGGGATAGCCTAAAATACTTCTGGCAGCTACCTTATACGCTCCCTGATATCCGTATCAAAACTGCAGCATTACCGCGATGGGAGTTGGGCATCATTACTATGACGACCACCAAACTAAGCAGTATCTGCAGCAAACCCTTAACGTAAAAAGAGATGATCGAGCGTTATATAGCCATATTCCTGCTAAGCATTTTAAGATGCTGCGTTACTATGATTTCTTTTCGAATCATAAACGAGACAGCTTATTATCGAAGGTGTATAAATGTGCGGAAATGACGAGGTTTGCAAAAAACAAAAAAAATCATGGTTCACTCCTTTAATGAAAGGATTCCTATGCATAGATCCGTAAAAATACATTCTATGTTGCCGACAGCTACTTTTTATCAACACTCAACTTGACAAACAGGCAACGGATTTCTTCTCAGAAATAATGTATAAAATAAAAAACTAATACTTATTAAACTTAGCCACCATATGGTTAATCTCTCTAAAATTAGTGCATTAGGTCAAAAAAATAGACATCCGATAAAACTTTACTTACAATAAACTCAGTAAAGTGATTTTATCTCTTTATTAGGAATAAAGCATAGCTTTTGCTATTCACTTAAAGAGTGATTCAATTTCCTAACCAACAATCAAGTTGCTTGAAAAGACATTGCAAGAATTCCATGAATGTTTAAGTGTATTACTTAATACATTTAAGTTAACATTAACCCCCATTGCCATAAAATGATTGTAATTAATTTATAGCTTATATTGTTTTACAGCTGTTATAAAAAAAACAATTTATTAAAATTGTATTATGTGTCACTTGGCATAATGCTTCTTACTTAGTAAAGTCATTGACTAAATTTTTATTCTTATAGAGAAGTTAATGGCAGAAGCATGATGATAATCAGCCAAACTTTAGTGATAAAATTAGGAATAACTATATTAACAGGTAGATCGCGTTGCTTTGATTAAAGTCGTATTGTTGAGTTAGTATGATTAAAGAGCACAGCAGTATAAAAAGGCCAGTAAATTATCATTGTAATTTCGAGGGAAATTGTTACTCCTTGAGGGCATTTAGGTTATTCAACATTATTTGAAACAATTGCTTCGAAATAATTATTCTCGGCGGTTTGCCAAAGTCATATGATTCAACTTTTTGGAGTGGGGGGGGGGGAAGGTAGTTTTTCAATTTATGCTATTCATAATAGATCAAATGTTATTTAACCCGAGCTGATATTGAAGATCAGAACGTTTTGTATCCCACTAGGAATAGATTACAAGCTTTATTAGCTTATTGGATAATCCTTCAATATATAACGTCGATGTGCCACTCTACTTTGCTTGATTGAAGTTAGGCTCATTTTGGTGTATATGCTATTTCAGAGAAGATGGCGTATCCTGCTAATTGATTCCGTGAAGGATTTCAACAACAGAGAGATGATATGCCATGAAAAATCTACCCTACAAATATCTGTGAAACCAGATATTGCCTCTGATCCATTCCATAAACTTCATCACTAATGGTTATTTACCACACCGAACTATACAAACTGGTATTAACGAAATATTGAAATTAAAGTGCCTCCTAATGTCATGGGATTGCAGCGGCAACGGAATATGCTTCAACAGCTGGTTAGTACTGCATTATCTAAAACGTGTAAAAAGCGGAGAAGAGTTCACTATATCATAGCTGTAGCTGCAAGGCATATCCAGCTGTGATTTTATAAAGATCAGGTGGCGCATCTCGTTGAAAAACTAGATGCTCTCTCTCCAGTACCCCATCAACAGACTAAAACAGCAATGGCTTGAAGAGCATAGGCATGGCTTGCATGATTTAAGCGATATACGTTACGTTTATTTCTGGGGTTATGCCATATATCTGTCTTCTGTCAGGCAAGATGATCGCCTTTTCATGTTGATTATTTATTGGCGTCGCTAAACATGGAGGTAAGGAGCTAGTTGTGTTTTAAGATACTTATTGAGAGTTAGAAGGAAACTTGGCCCAACTTCTCAATAGCCTACGAGAGCTCCTTGCTTAACCGTATCTTCCAGGCTTGCTAGAGAATACTGTGTCCTTAGTTTTTGGGATGCAATGGAAAAGATATTCCCGGATACGAAGCACCAACGAATGCTATTAGGTACAAAAAACAGCTAATGTGCTGCCTTCACTTCAAAAAGATGCACTAAAAGTTAAGGGTAAAGTTGCAGGGAGGTTCTGGCTAGCGGAAAGGCATGATCCAGGGAATAAAGCCCTTGATGTTTTGTTAGCAAAGTTTTCAACGAGTATCCTGCAGAGATGAAGAAACTGAAGAAAGATCGAGAAAAGAACTGCTTGCATTTTACTACTTCCCATCAGCGCACTACTGGGGATCAATAAGAACCATGAAGCCAATTGTGCATCGAATTTTCCGACAGTAAGGCTACACAGCAGACACGCCAAAAAGAATTGTTGTTCAAAAAAAAGAACCATTTCAAGGCTATTTAAGCTACTACAGTCTGCTCAAAAAAGCTGGAACCGGCTAAGAGGATTTTAGCTTAACCCTCCTGATAAACAACGTCTAATTTTAGGATAGGAAACAGATTTACGAAGCATCAGAGTATAACACATAGCCTAACCGGCATACACCAGGTGTACTAATAATTCTATATATAAGCTTTGGATGTATTTTAATTTTTTCTAATAGTTAAAAACTCTGGCCAGTTTACCTTTTCCATTAAGAAAAATTTGTTTTTCAGATGCGGATATAAATATAGATTCTCCAGATAAAATATCGACAGTTTGATTTTCTGAGGTGATAGATATATTACCTTCAACACAAAATAAAATCGTTGCTGAACTGTTTAATATTGTAGTTAATTGATTAATAACTAGATATAAGGAAAAAGCAAAATCATCTATCGGAATGGGATAACAAAATTCATTATCGCGTATATTTGGTTGTAGCAATAATGAATTGCAGGGTTTTGCAATGAAATCTAAATTAGCCAATAATTCACCAATATCAATATGTTTGTTAGTTAATCCCGCACGTAGTACATTGTCAGAATTAGCCATTACTTCTAATCCGACACCTTGAATATAGGCATGCGGCGTTCTGACATAGAGAAACATTGACTCACCTGGTTGTAATTCAATAATATTTAATAACAATGGTACAAATAATCCATTATCGTCAGGGTATAGTGGCAGCATTTTTTTTATCGTGTTCCAAGGTTCCCTTTTTTCTTTCTGTAGAACAGCTTTTAAAGCTGTAAATAGCAGTTGCTTTTCTCTTGTGCTCATGCTTAATAAATGATTAAAAAGTTGTGCCAGTAAAGCTTCTGTTGGGGTATTTAAAAATAGTTGAATAATTGGTGAAGTTTCGGCAATCGGCAGAAATAAATTAGCGATTTCTTTTAAAGGGCGAAAAGAATTAAGCGCTTTGAAAGGGGTTAAAGCATAAATTAATTCAGGCTTATGATTATCGTCTTTATAATTACGATTTGGATAATCAAGGGCAATCCCAGCTGCGTTTTCACGCTTAAACCCAATTTCAGCACTAATTTTATCTGGGTGCACTTGAATTGAAAGTGGTTTTTCTGCACAGAGAACTTTGAATAAAAACGGTAATCGATGAAATTTTTTGGCAATTTTTTCACCGAGATAATATGTTGGATCACTTGCTATTAGTTTATCTAATAATATTTTTTGCTTGGTATTAAAATCTTCAACAATTGAACTGGCTTTAGGATGTGCTCCCATCCATAATTCAGCCATCGGTAAATGCTGAGGATTTTTGATATGGTAAAGCTTAGTTAGGGCATCTTTACTGCCCCAGTCATAGTATTGAATACTATTAATCATCTTAAACATATTATACTATTTTTAATTGATAAAAATTTATTTTTAACTGTAATCACTTGCTAGAAGATCATTATATAGACTCTAGTTACACATCTTTATTCATGGTAAGATGGCTACTGATGGATATAGTTAAGAGCAAAATATCATTGATGATGAGGCTCCATCGTCAAGCAACTATAATACCTAAAATCAGAGTTGTTATTCAGAGAAGCAAATACCCTGCATATACTTTGGCTAAGCGTTATGGTATATCCGAACTTATCGTTGCTAAAAAATGGCAAAAACAAAATGATCTTAATGATTACCTTATGTTAGCAAAGATTATTATTTTTTCGCAGAGTAATTTATAACTATGTCTGTATTTCAATTCTTGTGATTGGTTTTAAACAATCTTCTCCAGGCCAGATAATTTGGTAAATAAAACGACCCTACACTATGGAATCTACTTACCTATCCTTTTAATCGGCTGATATAAATGTTCAGATTTTAAATCTGGAAGTCCTCCTTGGCAATAACTCTCTAATTATCCAACATTATTAAGCGATGGTGACTAATTTCATGCTCGCTAGCAAAGGTTTCATATCATTTAGCTCCATCTGAGTAAAGGAGGGACTCTTTATCGATGATCGGCTCAAGAAAACAGGTAACATACTCTGCATTAAACTTTTCAAGAATCTTATTGCTTACATATGACCCTGTCGATCTCTGGCAATTAAGACCGCGATTCGTTCTTTCCTTTTATTTCTTCATATCCTATGTTTTCTAACTTTTCCTATCTAGAATATAAAAGATCCCATTTAAAGGATTTATGAAAAATATCCGTCGACTTCAACAATACCACTTACTGCATTTATCTTAGCTCTCGCCGATGAAACAAGTAATGTAATGACACCACTATATAAACGCTGTTTTTAAATTAATGCCTGTTTGTTTCACTGACTCCTGTAAAATCAAGCTATTCAACATACATCCCAGATAACTAAATCATTTATCCTTGTGATGTAATTTCACTAGAGGACTTCCAGTAAGATTGTTCAATGTTTTTCTGGAATCATGGATTTTGCAACGATATCCCTGTAACCATAATGAATATCCCAATCGGATAATATGCTCACTATGAGAATATAGACAGAAATAAAGTGGAATGAGTTATTTAATGTATGAATCTACAGATCATCCGACAGATTGTTGCCGAGCTAACTAATGAGATGTAACTTTATGCTAGCAAGAAATAAGAAAAAAAATTTCTTTGATCTGTATAACTGTTTGCTTTTTCATGGCATGAGTTATACTCATTTACACTCTATGGAGTTTCGAAGATGGTACCCGTATCCTGCGATGATTGATTTCGTGGATGACTTCAACATCAGAGAGATGATATACAATGAAAAATCTACCCTACAAGTATCCGCGAAATCAGGTATTACCTTTTATCCTTGCATAAACTCATCCGTAATACTGCCAGGTAGCTCATATAGCTACCGCAGTTGAGGCTGAGCTCAAAGCCCATACTGTGACAACATGCTGAACGCCGCCTTGTTTGCCGTGGGCATAATCATCCCGTCATCCGTAAGAATTATTTGGTAGAGTGAACTATACAGACTGCTATTAGCGATGTTGTGAGATTAAGTGCCTAAGATCAAGGATATTACAGCGGCAACGGAATATACTTCAACAGGTTGTTGCCTACCACCTTATATGAAGCATGCAAAAAACCTCGAAGAGGTTGCTACCCCATGCCTTGTACCTGCGAGGGTGGAGGACCCACTTCCAGCAGTGATTTTCACGAGAACCCCTGCCAAGCCCTTTGCTTTTCAGTGAAAAATATATGGTCTCTATGCCAGTAGCATCAGCAGAATAAAACATCAATGACTTAAAGAGCAGAGGCAATGAGTTCCCTGCATAAATTAAGCGATACGCGCTACCTTTATTTCTTGGCTGATGGCATATACAATCCTGTCAGGCAAGATGATCACCTTTGCTTGCTGCTCATTATCGATCTCACTGAGCATGGACTTAAGGAACTTGTTGCGGTTGGAGATGATTATCGAAAGTTATAAGCAAACTGGGCCTAACTTCTCAATTGGCTACGAGCGGCGTGGATTAAGCGTATCACCAAGGCTTGCTAGTGGAGACGACGGTGCCCTTGGTTTTTGGAATGTAATGCCAAAGATATTCCCGGACAGGCAAGCAGCAGAAACGCTGTTGGGTACATAAAATAGCTAATGTCCTGGACTTCAACTTCCAAAAGGCATGCAACTAAAAGTTAAGGCTGAGTTGCGGAAGGTCATGGCTAGCAGAAAGCCATAATGCAGCTAAAATCCCTTGATATTTTGTTGGAAAGCTTTTCAGCGAAATATCTTGCAGTCATGAAGAAGCTGGAGAAAATTAAGAAAATGCTGCCATTCTACAACTTCCCGTCATAGCACTTGCCCGTCAATAAGAACAACGAATCCGATTTAATCGGATTTTGCGACAGTGAGGCTCTCCCCCCAAGGCGATGCACAAAACTATGCTTTGAGAAAAACGACCCTTTTAATGCTATTTAAGCTGCTACCAGTCTACTTAAAAAAGCTGAAACCGATAGAAAGGGAGGGGTATTTAACCTGCTTAAGCTCTATTTAATAAACAACGTCAAATTTAAAAATAGAGAACAGATTCACAAAACATTAGAGCGGAACCCCTGATCCGCTATAGACTAGATTTACTAATAACTTTTATGGCAACATCTATAGCGAAAATCCTTCATACAGTATAATGAATTTCTACAAAAATAACCTTTGCCAAGATGGCCTGATAATAAAAGCCATCATTCCCATCTCGTTTGCCGACGGACCATGTCGCAAGCTCAGGAAGCCATAATTGTTTTCCTGTGAAAAACTTTTTCTCCATCTGGACGATTTGCTAGCAATTATATGCAAATTTCTAAACACAGTAGTATTTGTATCCTCAAAATCTGGCCTGAATCGCTGTTTATGTAGGCACCTAGAGAGGGAATTTGAATGAAATAAGGGAGGGGGGAAAGACAGGCCCCCTCTCGAACAGAAGTATAAAGCGTTTAAAAGATACGAGCTTGGTTATCTTCACGGAGATATGAAATATCTTCCATAAATGCCAAACGAAACTTCACGACCTATATCTTTTCTTAGATATAGATCGCGCTCTTCGTCATTTCGATTGGTTTTATCTGTCTTTACAAGGCCAAGACCCGGCTAATACTCGACGCTTCTTATCTGATCTTAACCAAGCATGTCCCATGGCTATCCATCTGGTATTTACAGAAAATGACAAAGAATTTACAGACCGCCTTTTCGATCTGCAAAACGTTCAGCCAGTGGAAAAATAGAAATTCTAGCATTTGTGTACAGAGATTGCTATAAAACACCGATTTAGCCAGCCGAGGCATCATTAAATAAATCGTATGGTCTAGCGATTTAATGGGCGCATAGAATATATGGAAAGCCATCATTTCAATTCTGATAAAGAGCTTGAGATTACTCCGCATCGATATGTTTAGCTCTACAAATCAGGATTTGTCCCTAATCAGTATTGAATAATAAAACTCCATTACTGTCAATGAAAGATTAGTTAAAAGTTAAACCTAATTATTTAATAAAACAAACCATACTATATTCATAGAAGTGACATCTAATGCAATAAACTTGCTTATCTATCATATTTTAAATTAAAAATAGTACATGATTTCAAAGTACAATCAGTTTATCTGTAAAGATGGATTATTTATATCTAATTACTTTATGCTAAAGGAGATAACTATAATGTCAGAATATCGTATTGAAACAGACTCAATGGGTGAAATTAAAGTCCCAGCAGATAGGCTATGGGGCGCTCAAACACAACGTTCGCTAGAATATTTTCATATCTCAGTAGAAAAAATCCCCGTTGCCTTGATCCATGCATTGGCATTAACTAAAAAAGCAGCAGCTGAAGTAAATAGTGATTTAGGTTTATTAGACAAAGATAAGACTAATGCTATTATCGCCGCTGCTGATGAAGTCTTAGCGGATAAGCATATGGCTGAATTTCCATTAGCAATTTGGCAGACGGGTTCTGGTACGCAAACTAATATGAATATAAATGAAGTATTGGCGAACAGAGCAAGTGAAATTTTAGGCGGAAAAAGAGGGAAGAAACGATTAATCCACCCGAATGATGACGTAAATAAAAGTCAGAGTTCTAATGATGTATTTCCAACAGCAATACATGTAGCTGCTGTTATTGCTTTACATCAACATCTGTTACCAAGATTAAAAGAACTAGAAGCTACGTTTAAACAAAAATCTGATGCTTTTAATGATATTATCAAAATCGGCCGTACCCATCTGCAAGATGCAACACCATTAACATTAGGCCAAGAAATATCGGGGTGGAGAGCAATGCTAGCTCATAATATCCGACATATCGAAGAGAGTATTCCTCATCTTTCTGAACTTGCCTTAGGCGGAACGGCGGTTGGTACTGGTTTAAATACCCATCCTGAATATGCCATTAAGGTCGCCAGTAAAATTGCAAAATTATCCGGCCAGCCATTTGTCACTTCGCCTAATAAATTTGAATCTTTAGCTACATGTGATGCTTTAGTTCATGCCCATGGCGCTTTAAAAGGTTTAGCAGCTTCATTAATGAAAATTGCTAATGATGTAAGGTGGTTAGCGTCAGGTCCGCGTTGTGGAATTGGTGAAATTCTAATCCCAGAAAATGAGCCTGGTAGTTCAATAATGCCAGGAAAAGTTAATCCAACTCAATCTGAAGCATTAACTATGATTTGTGCTCAAGTTATGGGTAATGATGTTGCTATTAATATTGGTGGTGCATCAGGTAATTTTGAACTTAATGTTTTCCAACCTATGGTTATTGATAATTTTTTACAATCAATTCGTTTATTAGCAGATGGTATGTTTAGTTTTAATGATCATTGTGCTAAAGGTATTGAGCCTAATCGCCAGAGGATAGATAAATTATTACATGAATCATTAATGTTAGTTACTGCGCTAAATACACACATTGGTTATGATAAAAGCGCTGAAATTGCCAAAAAAGCACATAAAGAAGGATTAACACTTAAGGAAGCAGCATTAAAACTTGCTTATTTAACAGCCGAAGAGTTTGATAATTGGGTGCAGCCTGAAAATATGGTAGGTAGTATGAAAAAGTAGTTTTTATTTTTTATAAAAAAAGAAAATCGAGTTGAATTTTACTACCTTAGTTTTAACTATATTTCTTGATAAAGATCTAATCAAGCAATAATTAATTTTAGTTTTTATCTTTTGGCTTATGTTTTATTTTTATATTACTAATTTAATAGTCAGAGAGTTATGCTCATTTTTAATGATGATATTTTGGAGATGGTGGCGTATCCTGTGCTTATTGATTTCGTGAATGATTTCAACAACAGAGAGATGATATCCTATGAAAGTCTACTCTACACAGATATCCGTGAAACCAGATATTTGATCCCTTACATGAACTCATCATAATGCTGCCAGAGGCAGCTCATAAGCTACCGCCGTTGAAGCTTAGCTCGAAGCCATGACTGCAACAACATGATGAACGTCGTCTTCTCGATTGGCGGGTCTCCCAGAACAGTCGTCCATAATAGTTATTTACTACAGTGAACTATACAGACTGGTTTTGGGATGTTAAGATTAAAGTGCCTAAGGTCAAAAGGGGTAACGGCAATAGAATATGCTTCAAGAGGTCATTACTACCGCCTTATATAAAGCCTACAAAAAGCATCGAAAAGTTACTACCATGATCTATACCTGCGAGGCATATCCACCGGTGATTTTATAAAGCTCTCTTCGGGCGCTTCTCAGTAAAAAAACACATGGTGTCTCTCTGCCATAGCATCAGCAGACTAAAACAACAATGCCTTGAAAGAGCACAGGGGTTGGTGGGCTTGAGAACCTCCTACGTAAATTTAAGCGATACGCACTACCTTTATTTCTTAACTGATGGCATAAAGAGAGTTATCTCAAGCAAATGATCCACTTTACCTTCTGGTGGTCATTATCAGCAGCACTGAGCATTGACCTAATAAGCTAGTTGCGGTAGAAGATGCTTATCGAAAGTCAGAAGCGAACTTACCCGAACTGCTCAATGCCCTGGAATGGCGTGGCTTAATTGTATCTCAAAGTCTTGTTACGGAAGACGCTACCATTGGTTTTTGGAATGTAATACAAAGATATTCCAGGACAGACAAACAGCAACAACGCTGTTGGGTACATAAAACAGCTAATGTGCTGGACTTCAACTTCCCAAAGGCATGCAACCAAAAGTTAAGGCTGAGTTTGCGGAAGGTCATGGCTAGCAGAAAGCCATGATGCAGCTAAAAGCTCTTGATGTTTTGTTGGCAAACTTTTCAGCGAAATATCTTGTAGTCATGAATGAAGAAGCTGGAGAAAATTAAGAAAAATGCTGGCATTCTACGACTTCCCGTCAGAACACTTGCCAGTCAATAAGAACAACAAATCCGATTCAATCGGATTTTGCGACAGTGAGGCTCCCACAAGCCGATGTACAAAACTGTGCTTTGAGAAAAATAACCCTTTCAATGATATTTAAGCTCTGCTACCAATCTACTCAGAAAAGCTGAAACTAGTAGAAAGAGAGAGGGGTTTTATCTGGTTAAACTCTATTTGATAAACAACGTCAAATTTAAGGATGAAGAACAGATTCATGAAGCATCAGAGAGCGCAGAAATTTGAGCAGTATAGAACCAGATGATGCTAATAACTAGTATAAATCAAATTAACAAATTAATTTATATTAATAAATATAACTAAAATTAATTAATTTTATAAAATTTTTATTCATCTCTTTTATTCTGTAAATCAAACTGAATAACCTTATTTTTAATAAATAAACAGAGTATTGATCACTGATTATCGATGCTCTGTTTATTTATTAAAGTATAGTATAGTTACTTGCTCAGATCATCAAAAAATTTTTTTTACATTATCTAAGAAACTCTTTGAACACAATCTAAGAAACTCTTTGAACACAGGCTGTGTTCTTGTCATGACTTTCGCCAGGCATTCAAGGATTCACCAAATTCTTTTAATAATGCTCTTTGTTTTTCATTTAATTTAATCGGGGTTTCCACCAGGATGCGGCACATTAAATCTCCAGTCATAGCAGCACGAACAGCCTTAACACCTTTTCCTTTCATACGAAAAATTTTTCCAGTTTGTGTCTCTGGTGGAATTTTAAGACTTACCAGACCATCAAGTATTGGTACTTCAATTTCACCACCCAGAGCCGCAATTGCAAAATTAATCGGTACTTCGCAATATAAGTTATTGCCATCTCGCTCAAAAATAGCATGTTTTGCTACATTGACCTGAACATATAAATCGCCGGCTGGAGCACCATTTTCTCCAGCCTCACCTTCACCATTTAATCGGATACGATCTCCGGTATTAACTCCTGGTGGAATTTTTACTGATAAAGTTTTATATTTCTCTACTCGGCCATGATCATAACATTTAATACAAGGTTCTTTGATGATTTGACCACGTCCATGGCAACTTGGACAAGTTTGTTGAACTGCAAAAAACCCTTGCCGTATCTGAACCTGACCTGCACCATGGCAAGTTGAGCAAATTTCTGGTTTCGTGCCTGGTTTAGCACCACTTCCGTTGCAAACATCACATTTTTCTAAAGTAGGGATACGGATCTCTTTGCTGACACCACGAACTACTTCTTCTAAAGTTAATCTAATTTCATACTGAATATCTGCTCCACGAGCCGATCGCTGACGCCTGCCACCGCCAAAGATATCACCAAATACATCACCAAAAATATCACTAAAATCAGTGCTAGAAGTAAAACTGCCGCTAAATCCACTGGCAATGCCACCTTGTTCAAAAGCCGCATGTCCATATTGATCATAAGCAGCGCGTTTTTGTGCATCAGTTAAAATTTCATAAGCTTCCTTAATTTCTTTAAACTTACTTTCTGCTTCCTTATCACCCTGATTACGATCTGGATGATACTTCATTGCCAGACGTTTATACGCTTTTTTGATCTCTTTTTCCTCAGCGGTTTTAATCACGCCTAAAACTTGATAATAATCTCTTTTTGCCATATTTATTTTACCCTTAACACACGTAAACGGGCGTAGAGTTCCCCCCAACGCCCGTACTAGGTTTTCAGTAACAGAGGAAATAATCCTTAACACGATTACTCTGCCCGCTAAGGGCTACTATTTTTTATCTTTATCCTTGTCGTTGACTTCTTCAAATTCAGCATCAACAACATTAGCATCCTGTTTAGGCTGGGCACCTGCGCTAGCATCAGCTGCAGCTGCTTGAGCCTGCTTTTGCGCTAACTCAAGTAGTTTGGCAGAAACTTGAATTAAAGCTTGAATTTTCTCTTCAATGATACCTTTATCTTCACCTTTCACCCCTATTTCAAGCTCAGAAATAGCTTTTTCTATGTTACCTTTATCATCAGCAGGTAAGTTATCAGCCGCTTCTTCAATTTGTTTGCGTGTACCATGAACCAATTGATCAGCCTGATTACGTACCTGAACTAATTCTTCAAATTTACGATCTGCTTCCGCATTTGCTTCTGCATCATTTACCATTCTTTTGATTTCATCTTCTTTTAGACCAGAAGATGCCTTAATGGTAATCTTTTGCTCGCGACCAGTATTATTATCTTTAGCTGATACATGTAAGATACCATCAGCATCAATATCAAAGGTAACTTCAATTTGTGGCATACCACGCGGGGCCGCTTGAATACCATCCAAATTGAACTTCCCTAATGATTTGTTATCACTTGAACGTTTTCGTTCACCTTGCAATACATGAATGGTTACTGCCGACTGATTATCTTCTGCCGTTGAAAACACCTGACTATGTTTAGTCGGAATAGTTGTATTCTTGGCAATTAACGTTGTCATTACACCACCCATAGTTTCAATACCTAAAGATAGTGGAGTTACATCAAGTAACAAGACATCTTTCACATCACCTGCTAATACACCACCTTGCACCGCTGCACCCATAGCAACCGCTTCATCAGGGTTAACGTCTTTACGAGGTTCTTTACCAAAAAAGTCAGCAACCGCTTTTTGCACCATTGGCATTCGCGGCTGGCCACCAACTAGAATGACATCGTTTATATCATTAACATTTAAGCCCGCATCTTGCAGTGCAACTTTCAGCGGCTCCATTGAACGTTTAACCAAATCTTCAACTAGTGATTCAAGTTTTGCTCGAGTCACCTTAATATTCATATGCTTAGGTCCACTTGCATCTGCGGTAATGTAAGGTAGATTGACATCGGTCTGCTGAGCAGAAGAGAGCTCAATTTTTGCTTTCTCTGCGGCTTCTTTTAAGCGTTGCATTGCTAGTGGATCATTGCGTAGATCAAAACCTTGTTCTTTCTTAAATTCATCGACCAAATAATTGATCAGACGATTATCAAAGTCTTCACCACCTAAGTGAGTATCACCATTAGTTGCCAGTACTTCATAGGTTTTCTCACCATCAACTTCATCAATTTCAATAATTGAAATATCAAAAGTACCACCACCTAAGTCGTATACCGCAATAGTACGGTTACCCACTTCACGATCTAAACCATAAGCAAGCGCCGCTGCTGTTGGTTCATTAATAATACGTTTTACATCTAATCCAGCAATACGGCCTGCATCTTTAGTTGCTTGGCGCTGAGCGTCATTAAAATAAGCCGGTACAGTAATAACAGCCTCAGTAACTGATTCAGCCAAATAATCTTCCGCTGTTTTTTTCATTTTTTTCAGCACCTCAGCAGAAACCTGAGGAGGTGCCATTTTTTTCCCATTAACATCCAACCAGGCATCACCATTATCTGCTGCAATGATTTTATAAGGCATAATAGAAATATCACGTTGAACTTCTTCATCTTCAAAGCGACGTCCAATTAGACGCTTAATGGCAAAAAATGTATTTTGTGGATTTGTCACTGCCTGGCGTTTTGCCGGCTGACCTACAAGAATTTCACCATCTTCAGTATATGCAACAATAGAAGGTGTGGTACGGTCACCCTCACTATTTTCCAATACCCTGGCATTTGTGCCATCCATTATAGCTACACAAGAGTTAGTTGTACCCAGGTCAATCCCAATAATTTTACCCATCTAAACAGCCTCCAAAGCGAATTCTTAACCAATCTAGTTACTAACCTATATGAGGCTCAATGAATTTTTTTTCAAGGGATTTTTCCTTGACATCAAAAATATAACTAAGAGACTCCTTGTAATAAGGAGTTATAGTTATTTCTGGTATATGGAATTTTAGAGATGATTAGCCGTATCCTTATAATTGATTCCATCAATAATTTCAAGAATATAGAGATAATATGTCATGAAAAATTTATCATACAGCTATCCGCGAAACAAGATATTACCTCTGATCCATTGCATGAACGCATCCTTAATGGTACCAGGCAGCTGATACATACCGCTGTTGAGGTTGAGCTCAAAAAGGGATGCTCCAATAACATGCTGAACGCCGCCTTGTAGACCTGACAGCATCATGCCAGTCGTCCGTAAACCTTATTTGCCACAGTAAACTATACAAACGGGTATTGGCAATGTTGAGATTAAACTGCATAAAGTTAGGGATCGCAGCACAGCAACGAATATACTTCAATAGCTAGTTGCTACCGCCTTATCTGAAGCGTGCAAAAATAAAAAAGAGTTGCTAACCAGCTGTACCTACGAGGTATCTCCAGCGGTGATTTACGAAGCCCTAACCTGGTTGTTGGCGCTTCTTAACGAAAGCACATGGTCCACTCTGTAGTACCATCATAAGACTGAAACAATAATGAGTTAAAGAGCACAGAGAATGGTACCTACATGATTTAAGTGATACGTACTACGTTTATTTCTAGGCCAATGACATATATACCGTCCTGTCAGGCAAACTTGATCAGCTTTGCCTGCTGCTCATTTTATCGACGTCAATGACGCATGAATGTAAGGAGCTCTTTGCGGTTGAAGATAATTATCGAAAGTTAGAAGCGAATTTGGGGCCGAACTTCTCAATGGCCTACTAGAGCACCTAGCTTAACCGTATCTCTAAGGCTTACTACGGGAAACAGTACTCTTGATTTTTGAAATGCAATGGCAAAGATATACCTGGACATACAGCACAAAATGCTGTTAGATAGACAAAATAGCTAATATTCTGCCTTCACTCCAAAAATGGATGCAATAAAAAGTTAAGATTAATCCTGCTGGAGGTCCTGGCTAGCACAGAAAAGCAGTGATGCCAGTAATAAAGCTATTGATATTTGTTGGGAAGGTTTTCAGCAAAGTATCATCCTACAGCACGATGAAAAGCTGGAGAAAGATCGAAAAGAAGTTCTAGCATTCTACGATTTCCCCTCAGAGCACTCACTGGTGGTCAATAATAATCACGAAGGCGATTAAATCGCCTTTTGCAACAGTGAAACTACGGTAGCCGACACCCGAAGAAGTGTGGTTCAGAAAAACAACCATTTCAATGCTATTTAAGCTGCTACCGTCTGCTAAGAAAAGCTGGAACCGGCTAAGGGAATTTGACTTGTTTGACCTTGGTGGTAAACAACGTCCAATTTAAAAATGGAGAACAGATTCACAAAGCATCAGAATAGAGTACCATGATCGCCATTACACAAAATTTGCTAATAACTCATGATAGATTGACCATTGCTAACTATCTTATTCATTAATAAAAGGATATGAAAATATTCATCAATGGGAAATTAAAAAATATTTTAAAATAAAAAGTCATTTTATCTTTGTTTTGAACAAAGACTACCTATTATACTTGCTTTATGTAAAGCTAATAACATTTAGAGGAATGTATGAGTTCAAATAATATTAGCAATCCAGGCCATTAGGTTTGATGGGTGTTTTAATATGACAACAATTTTATTAATTATTTACAATAATTTATAATACAATTTATTTTCATTAACTTCAGTGATACTGAGTACGAGTATATTCTATACTGCTATTGCTGAGATTATTGCCGATATTTAAATATAAAAATATCTTTTCCGCAACAAACAGCATTCTTATTTTATGGCTTTTTTGGCTCAGCGTAGTTAGTTTTATTAATGCTATCTGATATAACCCCTTTGCAAGTAACATCAGCAGATTTTCTTGCAGTTTACATAGTACTTGTGGGCTATCTTTACCTTATTTATGTTTGTTAGCACATTAAATGGTAATCCGCGCACTACAATTCGTTTTGTTCGTTTGAGAGTACTTTTTCGCTGTTAGAAATTGATAACATAATATGAAAATCAAACCGTGCTTACTATTGCTAGTTATGAAGGTATTATTTATGGCTGCATCACTTTTTCCTAGTTATAGCAAAAGTCATTAATAAACAAATTAGCCGTACAAATTTACCTATTGGTAATAGGTCTTAACTAACAATAGCAATATTCAGCATAAAACTTATACTTTTCATTATTACTTCACTAACTATAATAAGGTTAATAATTATACTAGTATTATTAAGCGATGTTGACAAAGGTTGTTAGTAGAAATCTCTTATACTGTATGAAGGATTTTTGCTACAAAGGTTGCCATGAAAAAGCAAACAGTCATACAGATCAAAGAAATTCTTTTCTCACTCCTACAAACATAAAGCTGCATTTCATTAGTTAGCTCGATAATAATCTATCGAATGATCTCGATTTATGCATTGAAGCAACTTACTTTCACTTTATCCTGCCCATATTGTCATACTAAATATTTTATCCGCTGAAGGACATTTATTAGGATGGTTATACAATGATATCGTTGCAAAAACCTCGATTGCAGGAAAATATTTAACAATCTTAATGGAAGTTCTCTTGCAAAACTATATTACAAGGATAAATGGTTTAATTATCTGCGATGTATATCGAATAGCTTAACTTTACAGGAGTCAGCAAAACAAATAGACATTAATTTAAAAACAGCGTTTAGATGGCGTCACTGCTTCCTTGATGGTTAAGGAAATTAAATCGCTCTTTAACTGAAGACAAAAAAGCTATCTTTTATTCCTAAAAGGAGATAGAATCGATTTATTAGGTTTATTATGTTTATTATGTTTATTAGGTTTATTGGGTTTATTGTGTTTAGTGTAAGTGAAAATTTATCAGAGCGTATATTTTTTGACCTAATACACTAAATTTAAAGATATTAACACTAGGTTGTTTAGCTTAATAGGCATCGTTTTATTTTTCTATTCTATCTAATAACAATTCAGTTTCCTGTTTGAGAAACTGAGCGTCGATAAAAAGTAACCTATCAATACACAGAATACATTTGTACGGGAGATCTGTGCACAGAAATTCTTTCATCAAAAAGGCAAACAATCCTAGTTTTTCCAGTTTTTTGTGAACCCTCATCTCTAGCGACCTTATTATAATTTTGGTAATAGTGTCCCTTCTTTTAATTCAATAAGAAAGCATAGTAACAGACCCATCTAAATATCTCGATAAATATGGGTAATATATCACCCGATCATCTCTCCTACATCATAATCTGCTGCTGGTACGCTTTAGTCCGATGATCATAGTAATGATGTACAACCACTCTCCATCGATAATGCCGAAGTTTTGACGCAGATAAAACCGGGGAGTGTTTAAAATATAGCCTAAAAAGTATTTCACGCTATGCTACAACCTTTTCGTCTTTTTAGAGGAAATGCACTTTCCAGTAACGTTTGTACTCTGCCTTCAAGTAGCCCTGCCAGTATTTTCTGTCGCAGATATGCAAAAAAGCAGGACGAAGTACTGGGATTTATTAGGTCATAGCTATGAGCTAGCAGTCGAGTGCTAGTGCCTAATCAGATTTGTTCGATCGCTTTTTTTTGAAAAATAGCTCACGCCATACAACATCTTTAATACCCAGATCGACATGAGTGACGGAGAGATAAACATGTAGATCTTGATTAAGTTATCGACTACAATAAATGTGCAATGTACAAAAGATAGCAATTTCAATACCATATTTTTGCATATCTACTGCACCATACTGCCTTGGCTGGTTGGAAATAGAGCATGGAGTAGTGGCCAGTTATTATTGAAAAAACCAAAGAAGATTGGGAGATATACTGAAAGTAATGTGTTTGCCCCTCAGTCGCAATCAAGCAAAATATGAACATGCTGTGCTAATCACTACTAGATAGCTTTTGATGCCGTATGAACTGCAGGCTTTTGACTTACAGCTTTTGCAGAAAAATGACGTGGGAACCATAACCATTCAGGAAAGAGGCACAGCAATAGCGCAGGACATTCATGATAAAAGTGCCACAGGCAAGCATTCGCTAGATAGATAGACAGCTCCAGGAAGGAGTTAACACTTTCACCGTGTTTTTCAAGAAAGTTATTACAACCATCATCAAATGATGAAAAACAGTTTAGTTGTGCAGGGGGGAGATGATTATAGATCTAGATAAATTATCCTCTGGATATCTTGCCAGAGAAATAGAAATCATCATTTTATCTACATTTGTCAGGTCTATCCCCCAAGTTATCTTTGTATTTTTCAAGGGGGGGAAAAGAAGACGCGAATTCATCACTATTCCCTATAGATGATAAATTCATCGGCAACTCTATTTCAGTCATTGCCCCTCAATGCAGCTGTATCTAGTGTCATCGGCTTTTGTCCTTGGTTTTGCTCAAAACCCAAGATAATCGTGACTAGAGGCGAATAATACTGCGTGGTAAGAAAAATTGGGGGACAGAAAGTTGAACAACATTGCTGTATGACCTCTCTTTTTATGGTATTAAAATCAGTCCGCTCTGTCATCTATCATTTCAAGATAGAGATGGTAAATAGCTTCAGATAAAATGGAGTGCAACACCTGAACTCGCGTGTTGTACTCCCTTTTATCCAGTTTATGCTTTCTAAGAGATTTATTTTAAGCGATCTAGATAAATTCCTGAAAATTAACATCTAACAAAGTATAAAACAGTACTTAAATCATGAATATCCACGAAGCAATGTAGATTCGCAGCTCACTTCATAGTGTGCTAGGTTCCTTCAGGAGCGACACAGCAAACATAAATGCACTAAGTGGTTATTGAAAGTCGATGAAACATTTTCCCCTAAATCCTTTAAAAGGAAGCATTATATTCCAAATAGGAAAGCTAGAAAACAAAGGAGAGGAGGAGATAAAAGAAAAGAATGAATCGGGGTCTTCATCAGCAGAGATCGATAAGGTCTGTGTGCGCAATGAGATTCTTCAAGACTTCAATGTAGAGTGTTTTAGGTGTTTTCTTAAGTAAATCATCGATAACTAACAAGAGTTATTAACAAATCTAGTATATGACGGTCAGACTCCCGCTTTGATGCTTTGTGAATCTGTTCTTCATCTTTAAATTGGACGTTGTTTACCACTAAGGTTAAGCAGGTCAAATTCCCTTTCCGGTTTTAGCTTTTCTGATCAGACGAGAGAGCAGCTTAAATACCATTGAAAGGGTTATTTTTATCGAAATATACTTCTTCGCATGTTGGCTGAACGCCAAGTGCATTGAGGGGAAGTCTTAGAATACCAGCAGTTTTTCCAGATCTTTCTCCAGCTTTTCCTTTCCATCGTGCTTGTAGGATGATACTTCGCTGAAAACCTTGCTAACAAAACATAAACGGCTTTTATTCTTGGCATCATAGCTCTCTGCTAGCCAGCTCCCTGTAGCTCAGCCTTAATTTTTAGTTGCATACCTTTGAGGAGTGAAGCCAGCACACCAACGCTGTTTTGTATACCCAACAGCGTTGGTGCTACATGTTCAGAAATATCTTTGCCATTGCATTTCAAAAACTAAGAACACCATTTCCCCTAGCAAGCCTAGGAGATATAATTAAGCCACGTGCTCGCAGGCCATTAAGAAGTTTAGCCAAGTTCGCTTCTAACTCTCGATAACCATCTTCGACCTAAATTAGCTCCTTACGTCCATGCTTAGTGACGCTGATAATGACCAAGCAGGAAAAGATGATCATCTTGCCTGATAGGACTGTCTATCCCATCGGTCCAGAAATAAACGTAGCGCGTATCACTTAAATCACACAAGCACCATTGCCTGTGCTCTTCAAGCCATTGCTGTTTCAATCTACTGATGCTACTTGGAAGAACCTATGTGCTTTTTATCTAGAAGTGCCCACATCTCCTCATGAAAATCACCGAGGGAAATGACTCGCAGGGACGACAGGCATGCTAGTACTTCTTCAACGCTATTTTGGACGATTCAAATAAGGTAGAGTAACAAGTTGTTGAGCATATTCCGTTGCTGCTGTGATTCCCCTGAGCTTAAGCACTTTAATCTTAGGATTGTCTATACCAAGCTGTACAGTTAGCTGGAGGAAAATAATCACTACGGACGATAGGCATGAACGCTTATTCATCGCTTAGGCAGTGCTAAGCATGTTATTACAGGATGGTTTCGAGCTCTCGCCACTCCCGCCATCAACGGCGGTGACTATCAGCTACTACCATGGACCATTACGGATAAGTTCATGAAGTGAATCACAAGTAATATCTGATTTTTCTGATACCTGTAGTATGGTAGACTTTTCATTGAATATAATCTTTCTGTTATTAAAATTATTCATTAAATCAATCAATAGGGGATACCCCATCAGCAGCACCTTCAAAACCCCATACACCAGTTATGGTTTATATCTTCCTCCTTCCCCGGAAGATACTATAATTTTGAATAATTTATCTTTAAATTTAAATCAATCTTTCATAGACTGCAATGGAATTTTGCTGCCTAATACTGATTAGGGTAAATCTTGATTGTACAGTCAAACATATCAATTCATCCAGAGTAATCTAAAGCTCTTGAGCAGAATTAAAATGATGGCTTTCAGCGCACATCTTCTACGCGACCATTAAATTACTCGACCTACATACCATTCGTTTGAGGATGCATGAGCGGGCTAAGTTGATATTCTATAGCAAGCTCTGTACACAAACGGGCAAATTCATATTTTCTGATGGCTGAACGTTTTCGTAGACAAAAAAGGCGCTCTGTAAATTCTTTACCATTGTTATAAATACCCGATGGATAGGCATGGTGGAGATGCGCTCAGTTAAGATCACGTAAGAAGTGTTGAGCATTGGCTGCGGGCTCTTCTTTTTGCCTTCTAAAAATGGATAAAAACCTATTGATGAGCACGATCTATCTATACCTACGAAAATAACATCATGAAGTTTCGTTTGGCATTTTCGGAATATATTTCATATCCACGTGCAGAAATAACCAAGCTTGTAAGTTTTAAATGTTTTATGTTTCGGGTTCGTGGCTTTTCTGTCTTATTTCACGCAAATTCCTCCTCCCTCTCCCCCAGTGCCTGCGTAAACAGCAATCCAGGCTAGATCGAAATACAACCTGGTTCAGGAATTCGTGTATGAGAGACTCTGAGGAGATTGTTGAGAGGGATAAAAAAGTTTTTTGCAAAAAAACAGTTACGGCTTCTTCTGAGCGGGCAACAGCGTTGTCACCAATCTATAGGGAAGATAGCTCTGATCATTAGGTTATGTTGACAAAGATTTTTGCTTTACTCGCAGAGCAATTTGTAGCCACGTCTGTATTTCAATTATTATAGTTTTAAACAATCTTCTCCCCACTAAATAATTCGGGAAATAAAACAACCCTACACCATGGAAGTCTACTTAGCTATTCTTTTAATCGGGTGATATAACTGTTCACAGTTTGAATATGAAATTTCTTACCAATAACTGTCTGATTATCCAACCTTATTAGGCGATGGTAACTAATTTTATGCTCGCTGGCAAAGATTTCATATCATTTAGCTCCATCCAAGCAAAAAAGATGCACTCTTCATCAATGATCGCCTCAAGAAAACGGCTAACACACTTTGCATTAAACTCTTCAAGAATCTCATCACTCACATGACCCTGTCAATCTTTGGCGATTAAGACAGCGATTCGTTCTTTCCTTTTATCTCTTCCTCTCCCGCGTTTTCTAACTTTCCTATGTGGGATGTAACGCTTTCCTTTAAAGGATTTAGAGAAAAATATTTCATAGACTTCAATAATACCACTTAGTGCATTTATGTTGTTGTCGCCGCTGAAACAAGTAAGCAGTGACAATGACGCCATCTAAACGCTGTTTTTAATTTAATGTCTATTTGTTTCATTAACTTCCATAAAGTCAAGCTATTCAAGATACATATCGCAGATAACTAAACCATTTATCCTTGTGATGTAGTTTTGCCAGAGGACTTTCAGTAAGATTATTAAATCTTTTTCTGCAATCTGGAATTTTGCAACCATATCGCTGTAATCCTAATGAATATCCACAGCGGATAACATCTTCAGTATGACAATATAGGCAGGATAAAGTAGAATGAATTGCTTCAATGTATGAATCAATATCAGCCAACAAGTTGTCACCGAGCTAACTAATGACTTGTAGCTTTATGTTGTCATGAAGTAAAGAAAAATCTCTTTGATCTGTATGACTGTTTACTTTTTCATGGTAACGTAACCTCTGTATCAAAAATTTTTTCATACAGTATAATGGATTTCTACCAACAACCTTTGCCAACATAGCCTTATTAACCCCACCCTATATGGATGCTGAAGATATCTTTGATTTACTAGCTGGAATAATCTGATTAAACTTAAATTAGCGCTTGCAGCAGGCTCTGATGCTTTAAAACTTGTCAGACAGAAATTCTAAGCCAATGCCACATAATTCTCTTAACGGAGAATGTAGGGGCATATTTGTGAAATTAGCAATAGTATGCTGCACCTTATTAAACAATATCCCGGATATTCCTTTTACTTAGTTGAAGTTCGCAAATGGTAGCGATGGGCTATTCATGCTAACTAAGAAACAACTTATTGAATATCAATAAAAATTTAAATTATTTATCGATTAACGGTAATTATATTATTTAATGCAATAAAATAATTTATTCATTAATTATTATGATGAATGAGAAAAATGGAATAAAGGAAATGGTAGGAAATTCAATTGGACAGCTTTTTCGTGTTACCACATTTGGTGAATCGCATGGTTTAGCATTAGGATGTATTGTTGATGGTGTTCCACCTGGTATGGCATTATCAGAAAAAGATCTGCAAACCGACTTAGATCGTCGTCGGAGTGGCACTTCTCCTTATACGACTCAACGCCATGAATTTGATCATGTTAAGATTTTGTCCGGAGTTTTTAATGGCATAACTACAGGAACATCTATTGGTTTATTGATTGAAAATCAAGATCAACGGTCCCAGGATTATAGTGAAATTAAGGATATTTTTCGTCCTGGACATGCAGATTATACATACCAACAAAAATATGGTTTACGTGATTACCGTGGTGGCGGGCGATCTTCAGCACGTGAAACAGCGATGCGTGTTGCTGCGGGTGCTATCGCAAAAAAATATTTACAACAAACAGTAGGTATAATTGTTAGAGCTTACTTAAGTCAAATTGGAGATATTTGTTGTGAACTAAAAGATTGGGATTTAGTTGAACAGAATCCTTTCTTTTGTCCTGATGCAACGAAATTGAAAGCAATAGACGCTTTATTACGTTCATTGAAAAAAAAAGGTAATTCTATTGGTGCTAAAGTAACCGTCATTGCAGAACATGTACCGGCCGGATTAGGTGAACCTGTTTTTGATCGATTGGATGCGGATATTGCCCATGCAATGATGAGTATTAATGCGGTTAAAGGTATTGAAATTGGTGCTGGTTTTAAAGTGGTCACATTAAAAGGGAACGAAAATCGGGATGAAATAACCCATGATGGATTTCTCAGTAATCATGCTGGTGGTATATTAGGTGGCATAAGTAGTAGCCAGCCAATTATTACCCATTTAGCTTTAAAGCCAACTTCAAGTATTAACATACCGGGTAAAACGATTAATCGACAAGGTGAGGGGGTGGAAGTGGTGACAAAAGGACGCCATGATCCCTCTGTTGGTATCCGAGCTGTACCGATAGCAGAAGCGATGATGGCAATCGTGCTTATCGATCATTTTTTACGCCATCGAGCTCAATGTGGTAAATTAACTTTTTAAGAGTATGATGTAAATATTAAAAAATATAAATATAATCATGTTATTAACATTTTTAGTATTTATCTTAAGAAAGAGTATCGCAGACGTTTAATTAAAGAAGATGATGAAGCTATCTACCTGCCTGCTAATGATAAGATACCTTATCATTAAATTATTTTTACCCGCAGCTTTTATGGTAGTAGAATTATCCTCATTTCTGATGTCTGAGGACAAACTCCAGAATTTGTTATTAAATTGATTGTGGATGATGCTACTTCATTAATGTTAGTGGTAGAGAGCAAGCCATTCCAAAGCGTCTTGAAAAAGACGAATTTAAATTTCACTATATTAAATTAAAATAAGCACTTGACTCATTACTCTTAATTTATGTCGTAAGAACTAATTACTTAGCACCTTGCCAACGAGTAAATAAAGTTTGCGGTAAGATAATACCATATTGATCTAATATTCGATTGATAGTTTGATCGACAATATCCTGTACGGTTTCTGGCTGATAATAAAAGGCCGGTATCGGTGGGAAAATTATTGCGCCAATCTCTATAACGTTCATTATTAATCTTAAATGACCTAGATGTAATGGTGTTTCCCTGACACCAAGAATTAATTTACGTTTCTCTTTTAAAACCACATCAGCCGCTCGCATAATTAATGTATCATTGTAACTATTTGCAATACCAGATAACGTTTTTATTGAACACGGCATAATAATCATACCAGAGGTAATAAATGAACCAGAAGAAATCGCCGCAGCAATGTCTCTATCTTCATAGACAACATCTGCCATTTCTTGAATATCACGTAGACGATAAATACTTTCAAGAGCTATAGTTTGCTTAGCTGCTGAACTGACAATTAAATGTGTTTCAACATCAGTAACAGAGCGTAAAACATCAAGTAAGCGAATACCATAAATTGCACCACTAGCGCCTGTCAATCCGATAATTATTCTCTGCATCACATTTTACTCAAAAATAACGATGAAATAGACTTTAGTATTGTAAGCTTAACGATATCTGATAAAGTCTAAGTTAATTTAAACGATAACAACAATTTAGCCTTCGTTGTAAATTTCTAAATTTTAATTCCATTATATTTTTTAATTGATTATCTTTACGTAGATTATACAGATAATCCAGATAATCCAGATAATCCAGATAATCCAGATTGATATCCTTGGTAATATAAAACCCATTAAAAAGCAAACATTTAAAATTAATGATATCAGAATTTTCTCCCCTAATTGCGGCAATTAAATCATTTGCACCAAATAAGTTGACAAATTCAATTCATTCACGCCCATGGGAATCAATTCATTGGCAAACGGCATGTCAATACCATAAATATTTGGAAAACGAACTTTGGGTGATGCCGAAGCAAAATAGACCTTTTGCCCCTGCTTGAGTTATACTTATTTCTAGTGTATTAGGTTTCTGAGATGCTGGGGTATCCTGCTAATTGACTTCATAAATTATTTCAACAACAGAGAGATGATTTCCATGAAAAAGTCTACTCTACAGCTATTCCCAAAACAAGATATTACTTCTGATTCCTTGCATGAACTCATCCGTAATGCTTCCAAGTAGCTGATAGCCAAATCATCGTTGAGGCTTAGCTAGAAGCCCATATTGCAACAACATGCTAAACGCCGCCTTGTCGACGGGTGTCATCATACCATCGTCGTAACGCTTATTTTCTAAAGCAAGTTATACAGACTGCTATTGGCGATGTTTAGATTAAAGTGCCTAATGTGTCAGGGATCGCAGTAGCAACAAAATATACTTCAACAACTTGCACTATCACCTTATCTGAAGTGTGCAAAAAGCGTCGAAGAGTTGCTACCATGGCTCTAAACATTGTGAGCTATCCCCTTTTCCCCCTCGCTGATTTTCATGAAACCTTCTTGTGGCGCTTTTCGGTGAAAAATAGATGGTCTCTCTACACCAGTACAACTAGACTAAAACAGGAATGCCTTAAAGAATAGCAATGGTGCCTGCGAGATTTAAACGATATGCACTACATTTATTTCTGGGTTGATGATATATACAGTCCTGTCAGGCAAGATGATCGCCTTTCTGCTTGTCACATTGATATCACTGAGCATGGACGTAAGGAGGTAGTTGTGCTCAAAATGATTATCGAGAGTCAGAAGAAAACTTAGCCTAATTTCTCAATGGACCTACGAGCGCCTCGCTTAACTCTATCTTCCAAGCTTCTTACGGAGACAATGGTGGTTGTTCCCTTGATTTTTGGAATGCAATAGCAAAGATATTTTCGGACATGCAACAGCAATAGTGTTGGGTTGGGTACACAAAACAGCTTATATGTTGCCTTCACTCCCAAAAGGCATGCAATTAAAAATTAAGGTTGATGGTTGCTGGAGGTCTTGGTAACCAAAGAGCCTCGATGCCGCTAATAAAGCCCTTGATGTTTTGTTGGCAATATTTTCAGCGAAGTATCCTATCCTCCAGCAATGAAGAAGCTGAAGAAAGATCGAAGAAAACTACTGACATTCTATAACTTCCAGTCAGTACACTGCACCTCAATAAAAATGAGGAATCCAATTGAATCAGCTTTTACGGCAATGTACCTAAGAAGCCAGAGGCACGAAGAACTCTGATTTGATAAAAATAACCCTTTCATGGTATTTCAGCTACTACAGTCTGCTCAGAAAAGCTAGAAATGGCTAAGGGGATATTTAATCTAGTGATCTTGGAGATAAAAATATCCAATTTAAGGATGCAGAACAGATTCACGAAGTATCAGAGTATAACGTGCCACTGACTGCCATAGAGCAGATTTTCTAATAAGTCTCTGCTTCGCGTGCTAAAAACTCAACAATTTGTCAAGAGGTTGTTGGTTGTTCAACGCACAATGATGGAGTCATCAACTAATAAAACATTTTACTAGAAAATTCGGCACAATTGACATTCAGTTTACGACGCGTACTGACTTACGTCTTTCCTGCTGCCCCTCCACTTTCCAAAAGATAATAAAAGTTCGCTCTACATAAGGATTTTAATAAAGCCTTAACAGATAAAGCTTACCAAATATATAAGCCATTTCAGTGCTCGCTATTATCTCGCAGAGAAAGTTTCAGAAATAGGGAATCACGACATTAATATCTAAATCCTACCATTGGTTAGCAATTTTGGCAAAAAATGTTTGCCACATCCGCAAACATGCCTTATTAACCGGTATTTTATTGATAAAGAAATACAGCTTATCTAAATAGACAAGCTCAAACAGACAAGGTGTCAATTGTAAATTTTCTGCACATTGACAGGTAAAAAGTTCTTCTTGTTTAGTAACATAAATTGGTTCACCAAGAGCAACATTAGGCAAGAACTCAAAACAAAAGACATTTAAAGCGACACTTTTCGAAGCAACCATCATGTACTCATTTTTATCTTCTTCCAATATACGCTTGCCAAGTACCGGGGCCGGATTTTTCCTTTCAAACGCAGCATATAGCGCCAAGAGCAGCAAACATATCTTTTACTAAGTTATTCGATTTACGTAAGCGAAATTGTTTTCCATCAATTATAACAATATCTGCAGCATCCTTACCCCACACGAGGTTGAAACACTGTTAGTACATCATAATTTGATTGGTTAAACTAGTGTGGAACCACAACAATATCGATAATAGCGCATATCTACTTTTTTCTCATCGACCCAAGAGGAAAATGATTTTTAGGTAAAAAACTTGATATATTTTTTAAATAATCAAAAAAGTATCTAATAATATGACTAAATTTAGGTATCAATTCAGAATGTTGCCAATCTTCACTTTTTGGCAAGGATGTAAAAGTATCCAGGAAGAACAGAATTGCCGACACAATTAATATACCGCGTAATACACCAAAACAGACGCCTAACACACGATCAGTACTCGATAATCCCGTTCTTTCAACTAACGAGTTAATCACATAATTGATTACGGTACCCACAATTAAAGTTGAGATAAATAAAATTGCAATTGCAATAGCATTTTTAATTATGGTATCCTCGAAAAGAGTGAGATAAATCGTCAAGTAAGGATAAAATTGGGTAGCAACGAAAAAAGCACATCCCCAAGTAATAAGTGATAAAGCTTCTCGTACAAAACCACGAATTAAACTAACCAAGGCAGAAAAACCAATTATAGCAATAATAGCATAATCAATCCAAACCATAATTTTAATCCAAAAAATTAAACTTTTAGCATGCATAGTCAAACGCATTCTAGCAGAAAAAGAAAACGGTTATGTTAAATATTTTTTGAAAAGTAGCAATAAATTGCAGCGAAAAGATAAATTATAATTACCGCATGAATAATTCATATTATTGTTTATATCAAAATATTTTATTTGTGTTAGTACATCCGAATTTTAAGGTTTATATAACTGCGTATTTTAACTCTGTAAGCAGGTTAAAATCTTTCAACTCCGACAAACTTAGACTGCAATTTTTCTCTCAAAGCATTTAGATCAATAAAAATTTAAGTCAATTGATCATTAAGTTAATGATGGCTAGTAGGGTATAAACTTAATAGCTAAATAAACAAAATCTGCCAATAATCTCTTCCAATTTTCCTGCATTTTCAGTACAGCTAACTGAATAACATAAGCCAGTGTACCCTGTGGTGCTTGAGTTTTCTCATTCGATTTAGTAGCCTGTTCTTGCACTAATGCGGGGGTTTTTAACTTTAACGCTGGTTTAACTTTGCTTGTTGAGCGGATAGACTATCTGCTGATTTTGCCTTTGAATCAGAAGTGACCTCAGAAACCATAGCTTCAGCAACGCTTTTTAATGCGTCTCTCCAGTGGTTTAGGATTAATTAGCGCAATAAATTCAATTTCATATTCATTGCTGGTCTGATCTTATTTAGACACAAAATAAATCGCTAAAAATTCAGTTTTATTATATTTTTATTTGTTTGATCTCGAATTATTATATAGATCCTTGTATTGCCGCGCCCAGCTAAGCCATATTTATGGCAAGATAGCTACTAAGGGATATAGTTGAGAAAATATACTGATGATAAGGCTCCATCATCAGGTAACTACAACACCTAAAATCACTGCTGCTCTTCAGACTACTAAAGAGCCTGCGTCTATTTTAGGTAAACCTTATGGCATATCAAAACTTACCGTTGCTAAATGGCAAAAACGAGATGATGTTGATGATCGACTATGTTGGTAAAGGTTGTTGGTAAAATTTATTATACTGTATGAAGAATTTTCACTACAGAACAATGATATAAAAACTAAATAATCATATAGATCAAAGAAATTCTTTCCTAACTCCTGCCAACATAAAGCTACATCTCAATAGTTAGCTCAGTAACAATCTGTCGGATGATGTTGATTCATACATTGAAGAAACTCATTCCACTTTATCTTGGCAATATTGTTATCATAAACATTTATCAACTAAAGACATTCATTAGAGTTACAACGATTTCGTTGCAAAATCCCTGATTACAGGAAAACATTTAATAATCTTACTGGAAATATTTTCTGACGAAACCACATCACAAGAATAAATGGTTTAGTTATTTGCGATATATATTGAATAGGTTGACTTTACGGGAGTCATCCAAAACAAACAAGCATTGATTTGAAAACAGGGTTAAATAATAGCCTCACTACTTTCTTGCTTCAGCAGCGACAGCTAATTTAAATGCAGTAAGTGGTATTGTTGTAGTCGACAAAATATTTTTCATGAATCTTTTAAAGGAAAGCATTAATATCCCACATAGGAAAGCTAAAAACGCGCGAGAGGAAGGAGATAAAAGGAAAGAACGAATTGCGATCTTAATCGTCCGAGATCAACAGCTCATGTGAGCGATGGAAATTCTTGAAGAGTTTAATGCAGACTGTGTTAGCCGTTTTCTTGAGCTGATCATTGATAAAGAGTGCATGCTTTGCTTGAATGAAGCTAAATGGTACGAAACCTTTGCTAGAAAGCATGAAATTAGCTACCATTGCTTAATAAAGTTACATGCTCATAGAGTTATTGGTAAGGAATTCCACATTCAAAATCTGAATAGTTATATCACCCGATTAAAAAGATGGGTAAGTAAATTCTATGGTGTAAGGTCGTTTTATTTACCGAATTATCTTGCCTGGATAAAATTGTTTAAAAGCATGACAATTAAAATACAGATATGGTTATAAATTGCTCTACAAGCAAAAAAAGAACCTTTTACAACATAGCCTGATGATCACCAGCTATATTCCCCATCGTTTACCGATGACTCTGTCGCTCGATTAGGAAGCCGTACCCATTTTCCTAGAAAAATATTTCCTCTCTACTCTATCCGATCTGCTGGTTAGTCGTAGGCAAATTCCTGAAGCCGTAGTATCTCGATCTGGCCTGGATCGCTGTTTACGCAGGCACTGGGGGAGAGGGAGGAGGAATTTGCGTGAAATGATAGCCAGCATGAAGCCAAGAAATCGAAGAATAAAGCGTTTAAAATCTACCAGCTTGGTTATTTCTTCACGTAGCTATAAAATTTTTCCAAAAATATCAAACAAAACTTTACAACATTATCTTTTCGTAGGTATATATAGATCGCGCCACTCGATGGGTTATTTTTATCCGTCTTTACAAGGCCAAGACCGCGGCCAACACTCAACGCTTCTTACGTGATCTTAACCGAGCATTTCTCCCAGGACTATCCATCGAATACTTACAGACAATGCTAAAAAATTAAGTTATGCTTATTTCTAGTGTATGGAGTTTTAGAGAAAGTTGGCATATCCTATTTATTGATTTCATAAATAATTTCAATCTTATAGAGATGAGATGCCATAAAAAGTCTACCCTACATATATCCATAAAATTAGATATTATCTGTAATCCATTAGATCAATTTACTTATAATGCTGCCAGATACCTGGATAGCCCCTGCCCCCCAGTGCTGTTAAGGCTTAGCTTAAAGCACATTTGCGATAACATGCTGAATGCCACCTTCTCGACGGACGTCCATCCCGTCGTTCATAATGCTTATTTGCTACAGCGAACTATACAGACTGGTATTGACGATATTAAAATTAAAGTGAATAAAGTCAGGAGGGGGATATCGCAGCAGCGGCAATAGAATATGCTTCAATAACTCGTTGCTACCACCTTATCTGAAGCGTGTAAAAGCGTCGAAAGTTGCTACCATTTGGCTGTAACTGCTAGGTATGCTCTATTCCCTCCACGGGTGATTTTTCATGAAGCTCTGCTCTGGTAGTGTTTTTCTCGGTGAAAAACACATGCTTTATCTGCAGAGAGGTACCATCAGCAAACTGAAACACCAATGGCTTGAAAGCACAGACAATGCTGCTGTCTACGTGATTTAAGCGATATGCGCTACGTTTATTTCTAGGTTTATGGTATAGACAATCCTATCCTCAGGCAAGATGATTGCCTTTGTCTGCTGGTGTTATTATCGAGGTTACTGAGCATGGAGGTAAGGACCTCATTACGGTTAAACATGGTTATCAAAAGTTAAAAGCAAACTAGAGCAAACTTCTTAATGGCCATGTGCGCGCGTGAGCTTAACCATATCTCCTAGACTTGCTACGAGAAAAGCATTCCATTGGTTTTTGGAATCAATGACAAAGATATTCCCGGACACACAGCACCAACGCTGTTGGGTATATAAAACAGTTAATATGCTGAGTTCACTCTCCAAAGGCATGCAACTGGAAAGTTAAGCCTAAGCTTCGGAAGGTTTTCTGCCTAGCAGCAGAGAGGCGAGATACTGATAATAAAGCCATTGATGTTTTGTTAGGAAGGTTTTAAACAAAGTATCCTGCAGCGATAAAAGAAGCTGGAACTAGGTAAGGAGATTTGACCTGCTTAACTCTGGTATGCTAAATAATATCTAATTTAAGGATGGATATCTGATTCACGAAATATCAGGGATGCTAGCAACCAGTCATAATACAGCAGATTGGCTAATAACTCCAAATAATTTACAGACCACTTTTTTTGTCTCTGAAAACGTTCATCTACCATAAAATATAAATTTGACCATTTGTGTACAGAGCTTGGTATAGAAGACCAACTTATCCCACCGAGGCCGAAGCGCCGAGGTATCTCCTCAAACAAATGGTATGCTTGAGAGATTTAATAAGCACATAATATAATAAGGTGGCTTACAAAGCCATTATTTTAATTCTGATGAAAAATTTGAGATCACTCTGCATGAATATGTCTGGCTGGACGATCAGGAATTACCACCAATCAGTATTGGGTAGTAAAAATTCATTATAATCTATGAAAGATTAGTTAAAAGTTAAACCTAAATTATTTAAAAAAAAGCATACTATCTTCTTGTAAGTGACACACACATTAACATCCAATAATATTGGTTAATAGAATAGTAGCAACTACAACAATAATAACTGTTCCTACTAAACAGTTTTGAAACTTACTAGCCACTTAAGCTTTCCTATTTTATCTGCAGTTGCATAACCTCAGCGACAGTATGAAATGAGCCACAAACCAGCACGATGTCCTGTTTGTTAGCATCGGCTATAACCTGCAACCAGGCATCTCTAACCGTAGGAAATTTGTATGGCGATTCAACATACTTTGCTAATTGTCTTGCATCAGCACCACGTCTCCCATTTAAAGAAGCTAAATACCATTTATCAACCTGCGGAGCTAGATAAGATAAAATACTTTTTATATCTTTATCAGCTAACATAGCTACTAGAGCGTAAACTTTAGTATTTTTCTGTCTTGGCAACCGAGCCACTCTATCGGCTAAATAAGCTGCTGCATGGGGATTATGCGCAACATCTAAAATTACACAAGGTTGCTCCAAGATAATTTGAAAACGGCCTGGTAATTTTGACTTAATCAATCCCTGTTGAATAGCTTGCAATGATATGCCTTGACTGATGATATCAGCCTGTTTGATTAAACAATCAATAATTCCTAATGCGGTTGCAGCATTGGCCAATGGGACCATTGGGAATGGTAACTTTTTAAAATCATGATCCTGAGAATGCCAATGCCAATGATCATTTTGTAATTCAAAGTGCCAATCTACTCCACAACGGAATAACTTTGCATCAAGACTTTTAGCTACATCATTAACCGACTTTGGCATATCCGGTTCACCCACAACCGCATAGCAACCTGAACGAAAAATACCGGCTTTTTCGTAGCCAATCTGCTCACGATCACTACCAAGGAAGTCAATATGATCTAATGCAATACTAGTGATGGCAGAAATATCTGCATCGATGATATTGGTTGCATCTAATCGTCCACCCAAACCGACTTCTAAAATAACCACATCAAGTTTAGCTTGTTTAAATAACTGTAAAGCAGCTAAGGTAGCATATTCAAAATAGGTCAACGTGATTGCACCACGTTTAGATTCAATATCCATGAAAACTCGACAAAATTCTGCTTCTGGTAACATCTTACCTTGAATCCTAACACGCTCAGTATAATCTAACAGGTGAGGAGAACTATAAACACCGACCTTTAATCCTGCTTCAATTAAAATAGATTCCAATGTATGACAGGTGGTTCCTTTACCATTTGTTCCTGCAACAGTAACCACTTTCACAGCAGGAGATAAAACTTCAAGTTGTCTAGCAACAACACCAACCCGCTCAAGCCCCATATCGATAATTTTGCTATGCTGATTGATTATATAAGTTAACCAGGTAGCTACAGAAGAGGTCACACCAGGTATCATCAATGATTCAGATATCTTCTCATTTTTTATCAGATTTGTTGTTAATTTCGAGTTTCTCATAATAAGCTGGTTCCAGATCATCGTCAACTAAACTAGTAATATCAATTTGACTTGCCTCTTGAACGGTTTGATGAGTGAGTATAGCCAGTATTTCGGCTAATTTATCCCGCATTTCAGGCCGTCTGACAATCATATCAATTGCACCTTTTTCAATCAGGAATTCACTACGTTGAAAACCTGGCGGTAATTTTTCACGTACAGTTTGCTCAATAACCCGTGGCCCAGCAAAACCAATTAGTGCTTTAGGCTCGGCAATATTAATATCCCCTAGCATGGCTAAACTTGCTGATACACCACCCATGGTTGGATCGGTAAGTACTGAGATATAAGGAAGCCTTCGTTCCTGCATTTTTACTAGTGCCGCACTTGTCTTTGCCATTTGCATCAAGGAGATCAATGCTTCTTGCATACGAGCACCACCACTGGCAGAAAAACAAACTAACGGACAATTATCTTCCAGCGCTTGTTCAACCGCACGTACAAAACGCGCACCAACAACCGAAGCCATTGACCCCCCCATAAAAGCAAATTCAAAAGCAGCTACAATGACAGGCATACTTTTAAGTGTGCCTTTCATCACAATTAAAGCATCTTTTTCATGTGTCGCTTTCTGTGCTGCTGATATGCGATCTTTATATTTCTTTGAATCACGAAATTTTAAAATATCTTTAGGTTCTAATTCACCACCTAATTCAGCAGTTGTTCCTTCATCAAGAAAAGAGGCCAAACGTTGACGGGCAGTAATACGCATATGATGATCACATTTTGGACATACAGCTAAATTACTTTCTAATTCAGCACGATATAGTACTTGCCTACAGCTATCACATTTTGTCCAAACCCCTTCAGGGATACTTGCTTTGCCTGTCTGGCTAATATTGCTTTTATTAAGAATCTTTTCAATCCAGCTCATTAATAGACCTTTCTGTCTGAAATTACATTTCAGTCTTATTATTATGTTAATCATTAAAGCACAATCCCAAAGGATAGTAGATAAAAAACTGATCAAACCTGCTAATAAGCATCTATTTTTTAGTTTTAATAAACTGTTTTTCTTTTATTAATGATCGACGATAGGCAAATTTTAATAATACCTAAACAGATTAGAAATTAAAATAATTGCTATAATTAATAATTTTAAATTCTGCTGAACAATTGATAAATCACCAAAAAGTAAACCACATAAGTAAATAATAAAAGCCATATTAAAGCTATGGCTACATTATAAAAAGCAAATAAATCCCGAGACTTATTAGCAAATCTGGTGTATGGTGGGGGGAAGCTACCTTCCACTAAGATGCTTCGTGAATATGTTCTTCATTCTTAAACTGGACGGAGTTTAGCACCCAGCAGATGGAGTTCAAACAGCTCAACTCCCATTAGGTAGGTGGTTCCAACTTTTCTGAACAAATGGGAGCACCTTAATGTCATTGAAAGGTTATTTTTCTTGAACCATAATTCTTCGCGTGTCGGCTTCCGTCGGCTCACTGTCACAAAAGCTGATTCAATCGGATTCGTCGTTTTTATTATGAGGTCCCCACTACGCTAAGTAGAAGTTGTAGAATGCCAGTGGTTCTTCTCGACCTTTCTCCAGCTTTTCCATCGCTACAGGATTATACCTTTGCTGAAAATCTTGCTAATAAAACATCAAGCCATTTGGTTTTAAGCGGAATCACGATTTTCTCTGCTAGGCAGACTCCCTGCAGCTCTCAGCATTAATTTTTAGTTTATATACCTTTTGATGAGTGAACCCAGCATATTAGCTATTTTGTACCCAACAGCGTTGGTGCTACCTGTTCTTGGACATCGTTACCCTTGCATTTTAAAAACCAAGGGCACGCTACTCTTCCGTAGCAAGCCTGGGAGATACGGTTAAAGCATGGGCCCCGCTTGCAAAATATTAATAAGTTCAACTAAGTTCGCTTCTGACTCTCGATACCATCTTTGAGCGAAACGACTTCCTTACATCCATGCTCATTAACGGCAACAATAACCGCCAGGCAATGGTAATTATCTTGCCTGACTGACAGAAGTGTATATGCCATCATGCCAGAAATAAACATAGTACGTATCAGTTAAATCACGCAGGCAGCATTTGCCTATAGTCTTCAAACCATTGCTGTTTTAATCTGCTGATGGGTACTAGCAGAGAAAGCACGTCCTTTTCACCGAGAAGTGCCAAGAAGAATAGAGCTTTATGAAAATCATCGATGGAAATGCCTTGCAGGTACAGGCATGCTAGCAACTCTTCAACGTTTTTTGCACGCTTCAGATTCAGATAAGATTGAGCAAGGAGGTGTTGAAGCATATTTCGTTGGTGCTGCAATCACTAACATTAGGCACTTTATCTCAACATTATCAATACCAGTCTGTATACTTCGCTATGGCAAATAACCATTATGGACTACAGGCTGGCATGCATGGAACACCTATTATGAAGGGCGGCGTTCAGCATGACTTCGAGCTCATCCTCAACGACCACTGTGGGCTATATCAGCTGGCTGTCTAGCATCCTTACGGATGAATTCATGCAAGAGATAACAGGTAATATCTGGTTTCGTGGATACCTCATGTATGGTAGACTTTTCATGGCATATCATTTCTCTGTTATTGAAATCATTCATGAAATGAATCAGCAGGATAGCATCATCTTCGAAAATCCATACACCAGAAATTAGCATAACTTAATGCCGATACGACATTTTTCCCATCCCTGCGACAAATGTAGCAAACGTTCTAATAATAGGTATAAATCTAGCTAAAATAATCGCTTTACCACCACCATATTTTTATAAACTTAGTATTTTATTTGTAAATAATAAACCACTCGTCAAAAAATTTTTGAATTGAGATTTCTAAAATAGACGGTCGTCAAATAAGGGACCAATATCATAATTAATCGCATTACCAATAATTGCAGCAATAACTATTAATTCTACTATTAAATAAACATTAAGATCATTGCCTCCAGTGCGCTGTTAATGCTCCCAAAACAAATAATAATAAGTCACTCGGTAAAAAAGGCGTAATAATTAATTCAGTTTCATAAAATTCTATCAAAAATAGAATTGCATATAGGCAAATACCATACACTAAGCAACCAACTTATGTAAGAAAAATTGATGTATATAATAGAATCAATAATAAAATAATAAATTTCATAAAATCCAATAGTTAATAACTACTTCAGCGTTGTTTAATTAAACGCAAAGTTAAATTCATTATTTTGGTAAGAAAAGTACTCCTACAGTCGGTTTAGGTAATTTATACTTTGCTGGATAATCGACAGCAACTAAATAGAGCCCTTCTGCTTTTGCAGTTGCCGCTGCTTTTGTTCTATCTTTCAATGCTAAAAGCTCTGCTATCCAACTAATATCCTGATCACCGCACCCTATCGCAAGCAAACTACCAACAATATTGCGTACCATATGATGAACAAAGGCATTAGCTTTAATATCAACCACAATATAGTCACCATAACGGTTGACATGAACATGTTTTATATTACGCCAAGGCGATTTAGATTGACACTGAATAGCTCTAAATGAAGTAAAATCATGCTCCCCAATCAATGCCTGAGCGGCAAGATACATTTTTTGCGCATCTAATGGCGCATGATAGTGCGTCACACCTTCGGCTAATATCGCAGGTCGAAATCGATGATTAAAAATAATATAACAATATCGACGCGCGGTGGCACAAAAACGAGCATGAAAATCCGGCTCAACAATTTTACACCACTGTACTGCAATATCAGATGGTAAATAACTATTAACTCCTATCGTCCAGGCTGAATCTTTACGTATGATCGATGTTTTAAAATGGATTACCTGCCCAGTAGCATGTACACCTGAATCAGTACGTCCGGCGCAATAAACGTGGACATACTCATTTGCAACTTTTGATAGCGCCAACTCCAAACAAGCTTGAATACTTTTTACCTGTTGTTGACGCTGCCAACCATAATAATGAGTACCATTATACTCAATCCCTAAAGCAATTTTAGTCATAGACAAAGTATGGGGCAGGGAGGTTCTTCTCTAACATTAATAATATATTGGTTATGAAGTAATCACTCTGCAATTTCTATTAACATTCGAGCACCGTAAATTGGGTATTATCTGGTAACCGACAAGAACTATAATATCTCAGGTGCACCATAATTATTACGCCTACAACCAATACTTAATCGATCACTACCTGAAACATCTGTTACTTAAGTTAAAAAATCATCTTTCTAAACTTGCTGAATAGCATTAAATTAAGCAATTTCTTCCCAGGCTTTTTTTTAGACGGTCATTGGAGGTAATTTTCCAGATGTACTACTTGTACATAATCATAAAAACTTCTGCTTGCAAATAACTGATAATAATGGATAAGGTGGTATCATTTAGTAAAAATTTACACACTTGATCAACTAAACTTCGCTTTTGCAGCAGCAGAGCCATTCATAATCACTTAATAATGGTAATAAATTAAATGCTAGCTCTATCATCCAGAAAGATAGTATGGTTTTTAAATAATTCAGGCTTAATTTTGAAGCAATCTTTCATAAATTACAATGAAGTTTTACTACCCAATATTGATTGGGTAATTCCTTCCCAATATTGATTGGGTAATTCCTGATTGTACAGCTAAATGTATCGATGCAGAGTAATCTTAAGGTTTTGACCAGAATTGAAATGATGGCTTTATAGCGTATCCCCTATTCACCTATTAAACCACTTGACCACCATACCATTCGCTTGAAGATGCCTCGGCGGCGGTGGCTAAGTTGATGTTTTATACTAAGCTCTGTACACAAACGGACAAATTCATATGTTTTCCGGTGCCTGAACATTTTCGCAGACCATAAAGGCGGTCTATAAATTCTTTGCCCATTCTCTCTAAGTATCTGATGGATAGCCATAGGACATGCTTGATTAAGATCACGTAAGAAGCGTTGAGCATTGCCAGCGATCTTCTTATCATTGTAAAGAGAAATAAAAAGCCATCAAGTTAGAGTTGTGCGATTTATACCTAAGAAAAAATAAGGTTGTGAAATTTACTTGGCATTTATGGAAGACATTTCACATCTACCTGGAGATAACCAACCAGGCTCGTAGCTTTAAAACCCTTTATGGTTCAATTTTTGGACTTCCCCTTCCTTGCCCCTAATTTCACGCAAATTCTCCACTCCTGGCCCTGTATAAACAGGGATCTCCAGGCCAGATCGAGATACAAAACTGGGTTCATCAGGAATTCGCGTACAACTGCCAGGAGATCGTTGAGAGAGAGAAAAAACGTTTTTCACAGAAAAACGACTTCGGCTTCCTGACTGGACAACAGCGTCGTCGGCAAACAATGGGGAATATGGCTATGATCATCATCTCGTTGTTACCCCCTTTAGCAACAGTAAGTTTATCCAATAATGCTTAGCCAAAGTAGACGTAGGTTGCTCTCCTCTAGCCTAAAGAGAACCTCTAATTTTAGGTGTTCTAGTTGGCTAACGATGGAGCATTATCATCATGATATTTTTTAACTATATCCCCCTCGGTAACCTTATTAGCATGAATAAGGCTGTGCTACGAGGATCTATATAATGCTCCCAGGAGCAAACAAATAAACTTAATACAGCTTCTCCGACCTCGCAGCTGGAACGGTTCATCTAATAGTGCAATATTCCAAGCTTTTATCATCTTGCTTTTCTTCAATCTTATTAGCATTTTTAATTAAATTAATTTGATATTGAAGCCTAATATTTTTAGTATATTAGCGGCATCGCTATTATCACATCTCACATTAAGAGATGACCATTCACGACGTTCTGGATAATTTTTACGCAAATGATCAAACTGGCCATCAAGGTGAGCAATTTTTTTTAATGGTGCATCATCACGACGAACATCATAAACTAAATGCACTAAACGTTTTAAACTCGCCTGCGTTAATTCACCGCTAAAGGTAATTTCATTAAACTCTGCAATAGTCAATAAATCAGCTAGTTTAATTTGCTGCACTTGGCCTAAAAATTGGCTAAATGCGGCAAAAATTTGGCTGGTACCGCGTGCTTTACCTTCCATAGAATAACCGGCAATATGTGGTGTGCCAATTCTAACCTTTTCTAACAAAGGTAGAGAAATATTGGGTTCATGTTCCCAAACATCTAATATAACATCAATTTTCTTACCATTTTCTAAATTTTTTAATAATGCCCTATTATCAACAACTGCTCCTCGGCTAGTATTTACCAAAATACGTCCAGCTGGCATAGCAGCAAGCAACTCATCATTTAATAAATGATAAGATGAATAGCAGCCAGATTTATTTAATGGGGTATGAAAAGTTAAAATATCTGCCTGATTAACTAATTTTTCTAATGGCCAAAATTGCTCACTATTATCAGCAGCGTCTGCACGAGGCGGATCACAAAGTAACGTACTTACGCCCCAAACCTTCAAATATGCATTAAGACGACTGCCAATATTACCAACTCCAACAATACCGACTGTTTTTTTTCGCAAATCAAAGCAATCACGTTCAGCCAGTAATAATAAAGAGGAAAAAACATACTCTACCACTGCGATCGCATTACAACCCGGTGCGGCAGAAAAAGCGATGCCCGCTTGAGCTAACCATTGTCTATCAACATGATCAAATCCGGCCGTCGCAGTACCAACAAATTTTATCTTACTATCCTTAAGTAACCCTTCATTGATTTGAGTAACAGAACGCACCATTAAAGCATCTGCTTTTACTAGCTCTGATGATGATATCAAACGCCCAGAAATTGCTTTGACTTCACCAATTGTTTCAAACAATTGAGTTGCATAAGGTATATTTTCGTCAACCAATATTTTCACTTATATAATACCTAATTATATTTATCAATATTAACCCATCGTTTTTGCTATTCGATAAATAGCAATTAACTATTTTACCAGATTAATAAAATAAATCCTAATAACAAGTTTACTCACTCTCACTTTTTTTATCGAAAATATTCTGATGTATTGTGCATGAAATCTGTTAAATATACTAATAAAATGCGATGAAATTATAGCCAACATCAAAAGCCAGCTGATGGATACTATTACCTTGTTCTAATTTCATTACTGCATGTAAGAAAGATAATTGCTGGCGCCACTCACTCACTAAATCACATCTCCCAGTTCCTACTGTCAACAACGTGACAAGGTATGTTTGAAGTATATATCTGTTTGCCTTAAATAGGGTAATCGGTATATTATCCGGTGGATTTTGTTATAATTGAGCTAAAATATGTAATAAGATTTTATCTTTATTTGTTTTGTCCTGGCTCATTATAGAGCCCTGATCACACATCCATATTTATGGCAAGATGCCTACTGATAGATATAGTTGAGGGAAATATCATGATGATAATACTCCATCGTCAGCCAACTAGAACACCTAAAATTAGAGGTTCTCTTTAGGCTAGAGGAGAGCAACCTACATCTAGTTTGGCTAAGCATTATGTGATAAACTTACTGTTGCTAAAGCGGGCAACAACGAGATGATGATCATAGCCATATTCCCAATTATTTGCCTACGACGCTGTGTCTTGTTTTCCTGCAAAAACATTTTTCTCTCTCTCAACGATCTCCTGGCAGTTGTACAGGAATTCCTGATGAACCCAGTTTTTGTATCGCGATCTGGCCTGGATCGCTGTTTATGCAGATATGGAGTGGAAAATATTTGCGTGAAATTCAAAAAGGAGGTAGTGAAAACAGAAGATCTCGGCTAATATCTCTACACTTTTTACGTGATCTTTACCCAGTACCCGATGGATACCCATCGGGTACTTATAAATAATGACAAAGAATTCATAGACCACTTTTATGGTCTGGGAAAACATTTAGCTACTGGAAAACATAAATTCATCTCTTTTTTATGTACAAAGCTTGCTATAAAACATCGACTTCTTAGCCAACTCATTTATCCTCAAATGAATGGTACGATCGAACGATTTAATGAGCACGTAAAAGATGCTTTGCAAAGCCATCATTTTAATTCTTGTCAAGAGTTTAAGATCACTATGCATAGATACATTTAGCTGTACAATTAGGAATTACCCAATCAATATTGGATAATAAAAATCCATTCCAATCTATGAAAGATTGCTTCAAATTAAGCCTGAATTATTCAAAATACCCATACTACCATCCTGGATGTCACAATTAGGCTTATTTGCCCAACCAACGCTAATTTACATCAATTAACTAAAAAAGCCTTATTTCGTATCGATCTACTTAACCATCTAAACTTTGATATCATCTACATTTCACCTTCACGTGAGCGATTAGCTGATATTATGTTACTGCCTGAACATTTTGCAATTAATATATGCCAGATGCACGCGAGCTCAATCTTTCTTTTTTCCCCTACCCCTAGATTTATCGTTAAAGCACAAAAATATTCTTAACATTATCCCTGGCCAGGCAATCTATGTGAATTAAAGAATGTCATTGAATGTTCCGTCTATCCTATTATGTTATGGCGATAGAACTGAATCATTAGATTTGATTGTCTTTGATCCTTTTACTAGCGAATCAATAATATCAGTGGTAACAAAAAAATAATGAGCTGCCTCTGCCTAAACACTTCCAATCGATTTAAAATAACGACAATATACAACAGAGAAAATTTTGCTCGAACAAGCATTACAAATAAGCAGTTTAATCAGCGCCTATCCCACCCAAAACTTCACAATTAAAATTAACCTCTCATCAATTAAGGAGAGACTACTGAAAACATAATTTGCCAGCTAACTAAAATACAAATACATATTAATAGAAAATAGCCAGTACCTGATGTTAGCAATAAAATTAAATCACTGAAAGCAATGTGAATAATCTCGTGTCTACAGTAAATTAAAGTTAGTATTTGACGATAACCTATGTAGTAAACAAGTTGATAATAATAGTTATCAATAACCTTTGCAAAGCACTTTATTGAGAATTTCTTTTAGTAAATAACTAATAATTTTATCAACTCTATTTATTGTATAGCAGGAGTTAAGCTACAATAAAACTATTCGCATTTATAATAGATTTTATATGCGGTACCTAATTTTATGGATTATTTTAATAAATATAGAGATAATAAATGCTTTAGCCGGATACCCTTGTTCCATTAGAAATTTGTCAAACCAGTTTTATCTATTGTATTAATGGCATTATCACCACATTTAATCCTAAAGTTATCAGCACTGGAGTGATTATAGGCCAATTAGCCGCTCAACTTTATGATCGATTATTATAGGTTAAACCATTTACCTATAAACTAAATTCCGAACTCGTTTCACACTGGAAATCTTTTGATAAAAGAGCAACTTATCAAATTTATCTAAAACGCAATATTTCATTTCAAACAACAAATTGGTTCACAGCAGCACGAACACTTAATGCTGATGACGTTGTATTCGTTGTGTTTAGTTTTTCTGGTATTTTTAATAAAATCACCCTCATTATTACATCGGAGGTGGTAATTACCCTTATTTCGATAATCTGCAATTACCTAACAATATTCATTGTATTTGCAAGATCGATAATTATACCGTTGAATTTAAATTATATACGCCAGATACGTCATTTCTCTGGCATCTTGCTAGTCGCTATATACCCCAATACTTTCGCAAGAATATACGCAATATCTCAATAAAATTAATCATAAAGAATCTATTGATTGGCAACCTGTTGGTATACAGGTTCTTTCATGCTGGTAGATTATCAAACCAATCAATTTATCAAGCTAACTCGGCATGATAATTATAGAAAGGCAAATCTTTAATGCAGTAAGTTGTAATTGATCTTGGAGCTGGGCGGTACAGGACACATATCTAAATTATTAACTGGCGAATATGATGTATTAGTTTATCTAGCTGCTACTCAATTAAAGCTAATACGTGAAGATGCCCGTTTTGCGGATATCGATGAGTGCTGGCATGAATATCGCCTATCTAATTTTTAACAGAACTAACCCGCTGCTTGATCAATTGAAAATTAGACAAACTATTACCTATTTAATTAATAATAAAAGATTAATGCAATCTATCTACTATAGTACTGCTAAACGGCAACTTCTGTCTTACCAATAGCTTCATGGGCTTATAATAAGCAAATTAAACTGACAGACTATAGTCCAGAAAAAGCTAAAGAAATGCTGGAAGAGTTAGGCTTGGCTGGTATAAAATTAGATCTTTTGGTTTCCATTATTTCTCATCCTATAATTCGAGCCCGTTAAAAACTGCAGGACTTATTCAATCAGACTTAGCAAAAGTAGGCATTAAGATAAATATTCAGCCTGTAGAAGGAAACTTATTAGAAAATAAGCTTAGTGATTGCAACCATAACATGGTTCTTGATGCTTTGTTGACCGATAGTAATGATCCAGATAGTTTTTCCAGCAATTTATTCAGTTGTCAAGCAATTGATTTGGATACTAATTGGCACAAATGCTCTAATTCTTATTTAGATGAAATTTACGCAAGGCGCTAGTAAGCCAAAGTATTTCATATCGCATTAATTATTACCATGAAGCATAATCCTTACTGAAAAATTACCGGTATTACCGCTTGCTTATTTATTATATTTACAGGTTTATCGCTACGATATCAAAGGACTTATTATTAACGCCTTTGGTAATTCCTTTTTTGTCTGGGTTTATCCTGATGGGTCTATTAAAAACCTACTGCCGGCGGCTGACTTCTATTTTAATGATGAAAAGGAGGAGGCGCATGGTGATTATTTACGCATTAAGGCGGTTATTACTTTTAATTATTACCTTATTTTTACTAACATTTGTTAGTTTTAACTTGAACTATTTCATTACTGATGCTCCGTTAAGTAGACTATCATTATGGGATGCCTATATTTTTTATCTAACAGGTTTATTACATTGGAATTTCGGTTTTTCTACTATTAATGGGCAACCCATTAGCGATCACCTGAGTGCCACTTTTTCTGCCACCATGGAGTTGTGCTTTTTAGTGTTTATTTTAGCTTTAATAATCAGTATCCCTACAGGCATTATTGCTGGTGTCTGGCGCAATAAACCAATTGATTATATCATTAAAAATTTTACCTTCATCGGTTTTTCTATGCCAATTTTTGTATTGGCTTTATTATTTATTCTGCTTTTTTCATTAAAATTAGCCTGGTTAGCTGTCTCAGGACGAATTAATTTACTATATGATTTTGAACCTTTTACTGGTTTTTCCTGATCGATGTGTGGTTATCGGATTCAATTTATCGTAGTCAAATATTGATTAATCTATTGGAGTATTTGATTTTACCAGTTATTACATTAGCTATTGCACCAATTTCTGAAATAATATCTTTAATGAAAAATAGTACTGAAACCGTTATGGATGCAAATTATATTAAAGCAGCTAGAACCAGAGGACTCTCTCGCATTACCATAATTAAACGTCATGTACTACACAACGCACTTCCTCCAATTATTCCAAAACTTGGTCTGCAATTTTCTACTATGATTATACTAGCGATGATCACTGAACTTGTATTTAATTGGCCAGGCTTAGAGCGCTGGTTAGTAACAGCCATTCGACAAAATGATTATTCAGCAATTTCTGCAGGCATAATGATTATTGGTACTTTAGTTATTGTCGTTAATGTCATATCAGATATATTAGGCGCTATGATAAACCCTTTTAAATATAAGGATGGGTATGTCTTCAAATAATTTTTATCGTGAATAAAAATGCCATCCCCTATCCGAATTATCTTGCAACTTTTATCTAATGATATTCTGGCGATTACCTGATTTTACGGTGTTATTTTTCTTCTGATTTTGACTTTACTTGGGGACTATTTAGCCCCTTATACAATTAAGCAATAATTTTTAGGCTAGCAGCTATTACCTCCATCCTAGTCGCATTATGGTAATGTGGCATTTTTGGGTACTGATGATCTTGGCAGTGATATTTTAAGTCGATTACTTATAGGTACAGTATCTACCTTCGGCTCTGCACTTGTGATCACGATTAGTACAACACTGGTTGGATTAATATTAGGTTGTTTAGCCGGTATTAGCCATGGGTTAAAATCAGCTAATTTAAATCATGTGTTAGATATTCTGTTATCAATTCCCTCGCTGCTTTTGGCAATTATTATTGTCGTTTTTACCGGTTCAAGCCTTGAAAATGCAATAATAGCAATTTGCTTAGCCTTTATTACCAAGAATTGTTAGAACAATTTACAGTGCTATTCGTGATGAATTGTATATAAAATATATTCTTGCCGCTCGACTTAACGGTGCATCAAACTTTTATATCCTTTGGTATACTATATTACACAATATCACACCTATATTGATAACGAAATTACTCATATTCTCTCTATGGCCATTTTAGATATGGCTGCGTTAGGCTTTCTTGATTTAGGTGCCAGATTACCAACTGCTGAATGGGGCACCATGCTCGGTAATAATTTAGAATTAATTTATGTAGCGCCATTGACGGGTTTTTTCCTGGCATAGCCATTATGTGATCAGTGTTTTACTTGTTAACTTACTTGGTAATGGCTTACATTTCACCATTAATGCTAAGGTGGGAATAATGCCATTATTAGATATCCGTAACCTCACTATTGAATTTATGACCGCTAAAGGTCCACTCAAAGCAGTCGATAATGTTTCATTACAGTTAAATGATGGCGAAATTCGTGGCTTATCTGGGGAATCCGGTTCAGGTAAGAACTTAATTGCTAAGGCTATTTGTGGTGTTACAAAAGATAACCTAAAAATGAATGCCGATCGTTTTTATTTTCTTGATATTGATCTATTAAAGCTTACTGAACGGCAAAGACGTAGAGTGATAGGACATAATATTTCAATGATCTTTCAAGAACCGCAGTCTTGCTTAGATCCGTCTGAAATATTGGTAAACAACTTATTCAATCAATACCAGAATGGACTTTTAAAGGTCCTTGGTGGCACCGATTTAAGTGGCGTAGGCGACGACGAGCCATAGAATTACTACATCGAGTCGGAGTTAAAGATCACGATGATATTATGTATAGTTATCCTTATGAACTTACGGAAGGTGAATGTCAGAAAGTGATGATAGCCATTGCGCTTGCAAACCAACCACGTCTACTCATTGCAGACGAACCCACCAATGCGATGGAATCCACAACTCAAGCACAAATATTTCGCCTGCTTGATACCTTATAAATCAAAACAATAATATGACAATTCTACTTATTAGTCATGATATGCAAATAATGAGCAAGTTAGTTGATCATATTAGCGTACTCTATTGTTGGCAAACCGTTGAAAGTGCAACACCTGAAGAGTTATTGATCCGACCTCATCATCCTTATACTTATACGCAAGCCATAATACATACTGTACCAGATTTTGGTAGCTAACTTCCACATAAAAGTCGATTAAATACCCTACCCGGGGCTATTCCTTCTTTAGATCACCTACCGATCGGTTGCCGTCTTGGCCATCGTTGTCCCTATGCATAAAAAACATGTATTACCACACCGCCGCTACGCGGCATAAAAAATCGAGCCTTTGCTTGTCATTTTCCTCTTAACATGGAGGAAATATCATGACAATACCGTTAGTAGCAATAAAAAATCTGAGTAAATCCTTTCATTTTTGCGCCGGATTATTTCAAAGTCAACTATTAGAAGCGCTAAAACCTTGGGTATTATCAGTGCTAACGGATCAGGTAAATTAACTCTTGCTCGCATGTTATCTGGTGTTATTGAAGCTAGTGATGGTGAAATTTTTATTAATGGCCATCAGTTTAACTTTGGCGATTATGGTTATCGCAGTCAACGCACCCGTATGATATTTCAGGATCCAAGTACTTCCTTTAGATACAACAAACGTATTGGAAATTATTAAAATCTCTTTAATTCTCTATATGCTCTTTCCTTTCACGAACAGGAAGAGCCTATAGAATAGACCCTTCATCAAGTTGGACTATTACCTGATCACGCTGGCTATTACCAGCATATGTTAGCAGGAGATTAAAAACAGAGAGTAGCACTGGTAAGAGCGTTAATTCTACAACCAGAAATTATTATTGTTGATGAAGCACTGGCGTTAATTAGATATGACAATGCGTTCTAAAATCATTACTTTTATGCTTGAACTACAAGAAAAACAAAGTATTTCATATATTTATGTTACTCAACATCTAAGTATGCTAAAATATATTAGCGATAAAATTTTAGTGATACATAATGGTGTTGTAGTCTAAAGAGATCATACCATCGAAGTGCTTACTTCACATTTACATGAAGTGACCCGACGCTTAATAGCCAGCCATTTTGGTAAACTTTTATCTACAGATGGATGCCTCTGGTGGGGCCAATATGTTAACTAGTATAAAAACAAAAAACTGATTGGATTAGTGAGATTATATAACATATTTTTCTATCATGATAAAATCTCTGCCGATTATTAAAAAATAATGCATAGATACCATCTAAAATAGATAATTTATGCTAAATACATTAGTGTTAATATTTAAAAATTACAAGGATACTGGCTTATGGGCTTTATGAATGATAAACGCATTCTGATCACTGGTTTAGCTAGTAAATTATCTATTGCTCACGGCATTGCACAAGCAATGCACCAGCAAGGTTCTGAACTAGCCTTCAGTTATCAAGGTGATAAACTGAAATCTCGCGTAGAAGAAATGGCAAATAACTTTCGCTCTAATATTGTTTTGCCATGTGATGTCGCTTCTGATGAAAGTATCAGTACATTATTTTCCGAACTGGCGAAAGTATGGCCAAAATTCGATGGTTTTGTCCATTCAATTGCCTATGCACCAGCCAATCAACTTGATGGTGATTATGTCAATGCAGTGACACGCGAAGGCTTCCGGATTACGCACGATATTAGTTCATACAGCTTTGTTGCATTAGCAAAAGCTTGTCGAAAAATGTTAAATCCTCATTCTGCCCTGGTTACCCTAAGTTATTTAGGTGCTGAGCGTGCTATCCCTAACTATAATATCATGGGATTAGCAAAAGCTTCCCTTGAAGCAAATGTCCGTTATATGGCAAATGCAATGGGGGCTGAAGCTATTCGTGTTAATGGCATTTCAGCTGGTCCAATCCGAACTTTGGCGGCATCTGGCATTAAAAATTTTCGTAAAATGCTTTTACATTGTGAATCAGTAACCCCAATTCACCGTACAGTGACAAAGGAAGATATTGGTAATTGTGCCGCTTTTTTATGCTCTAATTTATCGACGGGTGTTACCGGTGAAATTCTACATGTTGACGGTGGCTTCAGTATTGCTACCATGAACGAACTGGAGTTAAAAGACTATATTAGCAAAGGTTATTAGTAGAAATCCTTCATACTATATAAAGGATTTTCGCTATAGCGGATTGCCATGAAAAAGCAAATAGTCATAAAAATTAAAGAGAATTTTTTCTTTATTCCTGCCAGCATAAAGCTGCATCTCATTAGTTGGCTCAGTTATAATCTGTTGGATAATCTCAATTTCCAGATTGGAGCAACTCATTCCAGCTTATCTCCTGCCCATATTGTTACAGTGAACATGTTATCCACTGGGGATATATTCATTATGATTATACCGATATCTTTGCACAATCTAGGATTGCCGGAAAACATTTAACAATCTAACTAGAAGTTCTCTGAGAAAACTACATCACAAGCATAAATACTTTAGTTATCTATAATTCTATAATATATGTTGAATAGCTTGATTTTACGGAAGACAGCGAAATAAACAGGGCATTGTTTTCAAAACAACGTTTAGATGCCGTCACTGCTTCCTTGATTCCACGGCGATACCCAACAGAAATGCACTAACTGCTATTGTTAACGTCGACGAAACACTTTTCCATGAATCCTTTAAAGGGAAGCGTTATTATCGCACAGAGTTATGCTAATTTCTGGTGTATAGGGTTTCAGGGGAGGGTAACGCATTCTGCTGATTGATTTCATAAATAAATTCAACAATATATAGATGATATGCCATGAAATTCTACCTTACAAATATCCACAAAACAAGATATTACCGCTGATCCATTGCATGCACTCATCCCTAATAGTACCAAGCAGCTGATAACCATCGCCGTTGATGCTGAGAGCTCGAAGCTATGCTTCGACAACATGGTAAAGTGCTGCCTTGTCAAAAGTGCCTAATGTTAGTGGGATTGTAGCGACCAATGGAATATGCTTCAACAGCTCGTTACTACCGCCTTATTTAAAGCGTATAAATTGCTAGGCCGCATATCCCTGCTCCACACATGATTTTCAGGAACCCATTGGGGGGGCTTTCTCGCTGAAACCACATAGTCTCTCTGCCAAGTACCATCACTAGACTGAAATAGCAATGGCTTGAAAGAGCATAGACAATACTGTCTGTATGATTTAAGCGATACGCGCTACCTTTATTTCTTGGCTGATGACATATACAGTCATCTCAGGCAAGATGATTGCTTTTTCCTGCTGCTCATTATTGGCGTTACTAAGCATGGACCTAAGAAGCTAGTTGTGGTCGAAGATGTTTATCAAGAATCAGAAGCGAACTTGAATCTAACTTCTCAATAGCTTGAGAGCAAGTTGGCTTAAACGTATCTCACAGGCTTGCTATAGGAAATGGTTTTCTTTGTTTTTAAAATGCAATGGGAAAATTATTATTCCAGGACACGTAGTACCAACGCTATTGGGTATACAAAACAGCTAATGTGCTAGCTTTATTTTTAAAAGGCATGCAACAAAAAATTCAGGCTGAGCTGCGGGAGCTCTACCTAGTAGAGAGACAAGATGCCGTTAATAAAGTCCTTGATGTTTTTACTAAGGTTTTCAGCGAAGTATCTTGAAGCAATCAAGAAGCTGGAAAAAGATCAAGAAGAACTTCTAGCATTCTATAATTTTCCATCAGCGCAGTTGTGACATCTCACAATAAGAACGACGAATTCGATTGAATCAGTTTTTACAACTTAGCCTACGAAACTCGACACGTTCGGTTCAAAGAATCTATGGTTCGAGAAAACAACCCTTTCAATGCTATTTAATCTGCTACAATCTGCTGAGAAAAGCTGTAATCATCTGTGGGAAAGATTTGACTTACTAACTACTCTATGCTAAAATAACGTCCAATTTAAAGATTGAGTATAGATTTACGAAGCATTAGAACTGAGCTTAGCTTGACTTTCATACACTAAATTTACTAATAATTCGACAACAATTCCATTACCTGTTTTATCCTCCTAATGAGCGCTGGTAAAAAGTAGCCTGTTCCCAAATAGAATACATTTATACGGGGATCTCTGCGAAAGAATCTTTTTATCAGCATGACAAATCCTAATTTTTGAGCTTTTTACGGGCCATCATATCTCCAGCGGCTTATAACTTTTGGCAATAGTGTTCCCTGCACGTTTACGATTCAATAAGAAACCATAGTAACGCAGCATCTTAAAATAGTTTCTCGGAATATGGCTAATATAGCGTTCGATCATATCTTCTTGCCTTAGTGTCTACTGCCAGTATTGTTGAGTGCGGTTATCATAGTAATGATACACAACTACCCACTCTGTAATCCCGCAGTTTTGATGCGGATACAAGCGAACGTTTAAGATAACGACCGAGGTATTTCACGCTATGCCAAGCCATTTTATCTTCTTACCAAAGTGCACTTTCCAATAATTTCGTCCGTACTGCGCCTTCAAGTAACGCCTACTGCTTCCTGTCGCAAATGTGCTGCCCAAGGAGACCAGAAAGACTAATGAGATTTTAACAGATAAACACATCTAAAAACTGATGCTTTAAGCCTGTTTTTTAAGAAATTTTATTCCAAGCGTCATCAATGATAAAAAGAAGTTTAACAGAGCGAGGGTCTAGATTGGAGTAAATTACCCTATTGGCCTCTTTCACTAATAAAGCAGAAATAGTCATCCTATTCGCATTCGTCAGGTCTTTCAGCCGAGTTATATCCGTGTGTTTGTCCAGTGGAGCAAAAGAAACGAAGATAATTCCCAGTTCCATATAAGTAATGAATTCATCGGAAAGCATATTTTTAGTCATTGCCAATTAGTAGAGTTGTATCCAGCATCATCACTATGGCCAGTGGTTGTGCTCAAAATCACGGATAATCGTCACTGTATGGGAATAATATTACGTATCGAGAAAAATTGAGGGCCCAGAAGTTGGACGCATTGCTGTATGGCCTCTTTTTAGATCTCATAAAATTCAGTTGGCTTACCATAATTACTTTCATCTAGGAAGGAGATCATAAAGCGCTTCGGATATAAACAGGTGGTGGTATAACACTGGAAGTTACGAGTAGTTGCCGCCATGATTTGCCGAGTTTATGTTTTTTGAAATACTTGTTCAGAGCCATTTAGATTAATTCCTGAAGAAATTATTGGATGTTACCAAAAGTTGTCGGTAGAAATCTCTTATACTGTATGAAGGATTTTGCTACAAAGGTTGCCATGAAAAAATAAATAGTCATACAGATCAGAGAGACTCTTTCCTAACTCCCTGCCAACATAAAGCTACATCTCATTAGTTGGCTCATGGATAATCTATCGAATGATGTCAATTCATATATTGAAGTAATTCATTTCATTTTTTCTACCCATATTGTTATAGTAAAAATCTTATCCACTGAGGATATTCATTAGGCTTACAGCAATATCGTTGCAAAATCCAGGATTACAGAAAAATATTTAACAATCTTATTAAAAGTCATCTTGCGAAATTACATCACAAGAATAAATGCTTTAATTATCTGCAATGTATATTGAAATTGATTTAAAGACAGAGTTTAGATGGCGTATCACTGCTTCCTTTCTTCAAGTGGCGGCCCCCACAACGCGCGACAGGCAACATAAATTCAGTAAGTGTTGTATTATTGAAATTTATGAAATATTTTCCCTAAATCCTTTGAATCCTTTAAAGAAAAGCATTATATCCCACATAGAAAAGCTAGAAAACGAGAAATCGGAGTCAATGATTGACCATCAAAATAATGATCTTTCAGGTAATTGTAGTGTAAGCGCATGTCTCTATTAGTTCTGTAGATCTTCCGCTTCGCTCGCTTTAGTTGTTCGTTCCTCGTCGCTTTGCT